>NZ_FSRG01000005.1:0-600000 GCF_900129975.1 Halodesulfovibrio marinisediminis DSM 17456 | reverse complement strand
ACGACAAACAACAATATCGCAAAAATTTTCTTAAGCTTTACGACAGGTAAGGAGTGCGCCAGTTTCGCTCCGAGGGGAGCTGTAAACCAACTAGCACTAATAATTCCGAGCAAAGCCGGAATATACACATATCCAAAAGAATACGCCGGAGTTATCGGATCAGAAAGCCCTGTAGCCACATATCCAATAGTTGAGGCAACAGCGATTGGGAACCCGATAGCAGAAGCAGTCCCAATAGCGACATGCATCGGTACATTACAGAAAGAAAGGAACGGAACAGACATAGTACCACCGCCGATACCAACGATACTGGACACCATACCGATTACACCGCCAACACCGGTAATACCCACTGTTCCCGGAAGCTCACGGCTGGATTTAGGTTTGATGCCAAGCAGCATCTGTGAACCCACGTAATAGAGAAAGCAAACAAAAAGGCCTTTCAAAAATCCGGAAGACATACGTGAAGCAACTTCTGCCCCAAGCAAGCTACCGATAATAATGCCCGGTGTAATCAGACGAAATACATCCCACCGAACTGCACCACGCTTATTATGCGCTCTAAAACTTGCCACTGAGGTGAACATAATCGAAGCAAGGGAAGTACCCAGCGCCAGATGCATCAACACTTCAGGTGGAATTCCCTGCAATGTATAACTAAACACCAACAACGGAACAATAACCAAACCGCCGCCGATACCCAGCAGCCCTGCCAGCACACCTGCAAATGCCCCAACAGCCAGATACAAAAGCACCACTGAAATCATAGAAATTCTCCATTCTCATTACAACAAATAAGGGGCGGATTGCTATTCCCCTTCCAATTCGGAAAGCGCCAGCGACTCAACATACGCTATGTGTTCATACATCTCCTTGCGCGCCGTCTCAGGATCTCTATTTTCAAGCGCGCGTAAGATACGTTCGTGCGTCTCAATAGCCCAGTGTCTGCGATGACTGTTCTCCAAGGTAAATTCTAAACTTTGCGCTACAATATCGTGAATACGCGTCACCATTTCCAGCATAACGCTGTTTCTGGTTCCAGCAGCAATTAACTTATGAAATGCACAGTCTGCTTCGGAGCCATTACGCCCCTGACTGATTTCTTCAATTTGTTCATCCAGAATACGCCGCAACTCCTGCAGCTCTTCTTCTGTAATATACTGTGCCGCAATAGCAGCTATCTGCGGCTCAATAACCTTTCGTAATTCGAGCACTTCGACGTAACGACACTTATTTCTATCCAGTGCCGCAGAAACGGGTTTTCTCCCCTGTGCTTCTTCTATTTTGCGCACATAGGTTCCATCCCCTTGTCGTGAAAAAACAAGCCCCTGCTCTTCCAGCTTACGCAATGCCTCACGCACTCCATGGCGGGATACCGAAAAAATTTCTGCAAGCTTACGTTCTGACGGAAGACGTTTACCCGCAGGAAATTCTCCACGGGTAATGAGATCTCGCAACTGTTCGGCTATGCTTTCATGCACCCGACGCTGCTTAGCACTCTGACTGTTTGTTTCTTTTCCAGACGACGGCATACGTACTCCTTACATATGTAACTCACTCTACCATGGTCGGTTTACCAGAGCTACACATATTGGTCAGACCAATATCGACTTGATAGCAAGTGCAAAATTATCTGTAAACCCAAAAGACCACGCACATCCAGCTCCATGTGTATCTCATGCAAGTAGTACATTGATATAATGCTACTTTTTGTTGACATAAAGATACTACACCACAAAAAAGCCAAGCTCTACCTGCGCAATGCGCTGCTGGAGCTTGGCCATTTTTTTAGTATGTCAGTGTTGACTGGGGAGAACATTACCCTTCAAGAATATGTTCGAGAGCTGTAGAAAGAAGTACAGTCACATGATCATCAGCAAGGGAATAATATACGTTTTTTCCAACTTTCCTATACCGGACAAGCTTTGCTGCCCGTAACAATCGTAGCTGGTGTGAAACAGCCGGCTGACTCATTCCGATAATCGTCACAAGATCACATACGCACAGTTCATGATGCGACAATGCATTAAGAATACGCACACGAGTTCCATCGCCTAAAATCTTGAATAATTCTGAAAGACTGCTCATATGTTCAGCAGAGAGCATGGCCTTTCGTACTTCTGCCACTGCTTCATCATGAACACATGTTATCTGGCAAACAGGTGTAATTTCTGCCACCCGCTCCTCCTGCAAAGTTAATATACCAACAGAGTAATTCTGCTTATCGGTAACGATACTGCAGTATATCTAGAAAGTCTATTTCGGCAGATTCAAAAAAAACAGAGCTAGTCAGTCACATTAACAGCGCCTAGAGGGACAGCCACCCGAACCAATGTCCCCTGCCCCTCAAGCGATAAAATATCCAGTGTACCATTTGCAAGTTCAACGCGTTCACGCATACTGCCAAGCCCAACACCGGCTCTTGAACAGTTCTCTACAGAAAAGCCCTCGCCGTCATCCTGAATATACAACACACAACTATGACCTTCCTGCTTGATATGAAGCGATATATTACTTCCTCGGCTATGCTTTGCTGCATTGGAAAGTGCTTCTTGAGCGACACGAAAAAGGACGGTCTTCTGCAATTCACTGAAAACGTGTTCCGAAAGATCAAACGTGCTGGAAAACATAAAGGCAGGATGCATTATCGATATCTCATTGAGCAACCAACGTAATGCTGCAATGAGTCCCAAATCATCAAGAATTGTTGGACGCAATGCCATAATGATGTGCCGCAGTTCTACAATTGCTCCTTGTAACAACTCTATCATTTTACTCAGTTTTTCAGGAGCCACTTCCGCTCCACGCTCCATGCGCGCAACTTCACTTTCCAACAAATACTTAATGCCGGAAATTGTCTGTGCGGTGCTGTCATGCAACTCCCTGCCAATCCGCTTACGCTCATCTTCCTGTGCAGAAAGAACACGCTTGGAAAGCAGCTTCATCTGCTCTGCCGTGCGTTTTTCAAAAGTAATATCTTCTGCATAGATCGCAACGGCACTGATATCCAGACTCTCTGTAAATACAGGATAAAAAGACACATTCCAGCACCGATTCACGTCCGTCTCAATGTGTTCAGCAACTCCCATAAGCAAAACAGCTTCAAATGCGCTACGCCATACATTCACAACCTGCTTGTCCAATCTCGCAAACACATTCACACTGTCGGCAGGCTGCCCTACAGAATGAAATTCCAATTCAGCTGCGTGGTTCATCGTAATAACCTGCCCCTGCGTATCAACTAGCAGAGCGCAGTCGCTCATTGAGTTCATTAACGCCTTTAAGTTATTTTGATGCTCATGAACCTTACGCTCAGCTTCAATTCGTTCACTAATATCAATAATGAAGGCGTAAATAAGCCTGCGCCCTTTATTTTTAACCCCGGCAAAGTGAACTTCTACATATTTCATCTCACCATTTGACTGACGATGCAGAGCAGTAAAAGAAACATGTCCAGAGCGTTTAACTTCTTCGATTCTGTCTTCAATAGCCGCAACAGACATCCCCGTAATATCTTGTAACGACTGTCCAACCATATCATCCTGTTCATATCCGTAAAACTCTGCCGCCCCGATATTTATTTCTTCAATTTCAAATGTCACCGAATCCCAGATAAAACGTATGCCGTGCTTATTAAGAAAAATATTTCGGAAACGCTCTTCACTTTCAACAAGAGCCTGTTGCTGCAGCCTGCTTCGCTCAACCTGCTCTTCGAGCATGTTGTTTAGTCTAGCAAGAACAGTCGTACGCTCTTTTACTCGTTCTTCAAGCTCGTCACGTGTTTGCTTCAGACTAATCTGGGCAGTCTTCTGATGGGTTATATCTGTAGCCACGAAAAAATATATACGCCGAGCCTCATCAGCTTGCACGACCTGTGTTCGAGTCTCAAACCAAATATACGTACCGTGCTCACTTAACTTACAGCACTCTCCGCGTATTTCCTCCTGAGACCCTCTTACTGTAAAAAGGCTTTCTCCAACACAACGCCACAAACTGGTTGATTTCTGCCTCAGCTTTTCAGCTCCGGCCCCTTCCAGTGTACCAAAATTGTCCTCAAAGCACTCATTCCAGTACAGGGGAGAACAATCTTCTGAAAACAATGCAACTGCTATTGGTCCTGTATCAAGAACCTTGAGCAACAAATTGTATGGAAGAACTGCCTGCGCAGAGGGGCGCCCCGCCGAACAATAGGCGGCTTCAGCATCGCAAACATGCTCCGCAACCAATGTTTCAAAGTCATTAGCAGACGGCTGCTCGTCAAGACCATGTCTCACTCGCCCATTTTTTTCTGAAACACCTGCCATGCAATTCTCCCATACTGATATAAATACTTTAGCTACTTATACTCATACGAAAAATTTGGTTAATTGCAACACGTTGCGCTACTTTCTAAAATAGTTCTCCATAATTATTTCTTTTATAATTAAACAAAGCACCATCGCAAAGCCTCTCACAATCGGTAACTCACTATTATTCATACTTATAATAACAAAAACACCCTACAGAGAGTACTCTCTGCAGGGTGTTATCTGCTTTAGAAAACATATCAAGTTTCCCTAAAAGAAAAGGGAATCATAAGCAGTAGTGTTTTATACCACCTCTACACGCTCACGCTCTCCATAAGTTCTGTAGCTAATGAAGCAATACGGTCAGGATCATCACAGGAAAGCAATTCCTGTAACGATTCAAACGGAAGCATGTTGACATCATAGTCAACAGTTAGCGTTTGCGTAAATATGTTCAGGTTTGTCTTTTTGATAGCAGAACTTCCACTTTTAGCTGCGTTCTGCAATTGCGGCAGCTTAGGGTGATTACGAATGGCTAAATCAACTTTAACCTTCAATCTTCCCGGCGTATGTTGTTTTACCGTAAGGTACTCTTTTAATTCTGCTAAAACCCGTAAATCCATTATACCATATCTCCTGCGACACGCTCGCATCAGAAGCAATCTGACGTATTACAAATAAAAATTTTTCTAGAAAAAAAGCAGAGGTTCATTACCACTTCACCTCATTATTTGCAAACCACATCAAGGAACTTTAACCATGTTAAATTACAACAAATCAATGATATGGAACATGACAAGGAATTGTAATTTTCAATGCTCATACTGTTATTTCCCGCATAAAAATGAAAAAATAACAAATCCTATCACTTTTGAATCACTATTAAACTTCCTTAACAAAAATGATGACGTCTGGTTAGTTGGCATGACCGGTGGAGAACCTTTTATTTATCCGAATTTTGTTTCTCTTTGTGAGCAACTTACAAAAAAACACTTCATAGGTGTTGATACCAACCTCAGTTTATCAAAAGAAATTAAAGCATTTGCAGAAAAAATATCTCCTTCACGAGTTAATGATATTTATGCATCATTACATATTGAAGAACGAGAAAAAAGAAATGCAGTTCAAAATTTTATTGACAATTACCATACGCTTGCAGATGCAGGGTTCACTATTAAAGTTAACTACGTATTGCATCCCACAATGGAAGCCCGATACCCAAAAGACGTTGCATTCTTTAAAGACAACGGCATTCCCATTACCCCGCGTCCATTCAAAGGCATCTACAATAATTTAAAATATCCGCAAAATTACTCGTCTGAAATCAAAAACATCTTCGCCGACCATCCGACGGCAGGAACCAAGATGGTTTTCAACTTCCGCGGTGTTGACTGCAAGAGCGGGCAAACATTTATACGCATGGAACCAGACGGAACCATCTTCCGCTGTCCTGGAGACAGAACCGTTCTTGGTAACATTCATGAAAACGTTAATCTTTATGCCTGCGCTACCCCATGCAACGTCAACAGATGTCCATGTCAGGGAATTAACTACGTAAAACTCAATCCAGCTGAAGGCTGGTTTATTGAGGGAATGCGTTTATTCCTCACAGGCGCAGAAAAAAATGCAGCCAACGCATTCCGCCAAACTCTCCTCTATGACAGCGAACATTCCAGTGCGCTAAATAACATTGGAGTCTTTGCATACGAGAACAAAAACTATGCGCATGCAAAACGACTTTTTGAACAAGCGCATAACTTCCACCCACAAGTCCCACTATTTAAACAAAATCTTGAAATCGTGAAAAACACCCTTGAAGGAGACAAACAGTTATCTATCCATCCTGAAATCAGTGAAATTGTGCGCCCCAGCGTCGTAAATTACGAGTACTCTGTAACACCTGAGCAAAGCACTGAATGAGGGGAAATAACAATTCAACACAACGCATTACAAAAACTATAATACTATTTTTCCCCGTAATGATTCACACACTTAAATACTTGCGCATGCGACTGTGAAATTCTTACCAAGGTGCAGTAAATACTCATGAGTTCTACATACAACATCCTCATGTACTCACATGATACCTACGGACTTGGGCATATTCGACGAACAATGGCTATTGCACGACACTTAAGTGCTCCTGGGGTTAACATTCTTATTCTGACAGGTTCCCCTATAGCCGGTCGCTTTCCCATTCCTTCCGGTGTCGATTTCGTACGCATTCCGGGAATGATTAAACAAAGCAACACGGTCTACGTACCGCACTCCATTAAAGTAAATCCGCAAAAGGCATTGGATATCCGTCAGGAAATCATTACTGCTACCGCAAAATCGTTTGATCCTGATCTGTTCATAGTGGACAAGGTCCCTGTAGGGCTCAAAGGTGAGGTACTTCCCGTGCTTCAATGGTTTAGAACCTCACGCCCCAATACCAAAGTAGTACTGGGACTGCGCGATATTCTCGATGATTCTGCCTCCACACGTGCAGAATGGAATGAAAAAAACTACTTCAATGTACTGGACAATCTGTATTCTGAGATTTGGATTTACGGTCAGGAAGATTTTTACAATCCCATCGTTGAGTACGGTCTTCCGGTATCTATCAGCAATAAATGTATTTTCACAGGGTACATTCCCCGCCAGACACCCAACAGAAAAGTCACGCTTAAACAACTTCTGAATGGAAATGGAAATGGAAGCGATGACTCCACCAAGCTGGTTGTTGTTACGGCAGGTGGAGGAGGCGACGGCTACCACATGCTGGATACCTACCTATCCATGGTAGAAGAAACTCCTGACCTTCCATTTAAAACCTATATGGTTTCAGGTCCCTTTGTCCCGCAGGACCTACAAGATTCTCTCGCAAAACGAGCCAAAAAAGCTGGGGTTATTTTCGCCACGTTCCATAAGCGACTAGAAAAAATCATGGCTGCAGCAGATCTCATTGTCAGCATGGGCGGGTACAATACAATCTGTGAAATTTTATCACTTAAAAAAACATCACTTATCATTCCGCGTGAAAGCCCGCGGCTGGAACAACTCATCCGTGCACGCGTATTACAGTCCGCCAAACTGGCAGACTATATTAAGTGGGATTGCCTCACCACATCTTCACTGCGAGAAAAAGTAACCACCATGCTGGAAGACACTTCACAATATGAACAAAGCATTAACGCCTTCTCCATGACTGGACTTGATATCATTCGCTCCCGATTATCCGCGTTCAAAGGAGACTCTATCGATGCATAATACTCCCACACTCGGTATGATCCTGAAAGGATACCCCCGTATCTCAGAAACATTTATTTCAAACGAAATAAAACTGCTGGAAGAGCAAGGCTTTGCTATTCATATTTTCTCAATGAGAAAACCACGTGAAAATTTCTCACATAAGTCCGTAAAATCCATCAATGCAAAGGTTACCTATCTTCCTGAACATATTTCTCTAGGTTTTCCACGTCTGCTATGGAACACAATTTTATGTGCCCTGCTACACACCCGTACCTTCTGGAAGACGTTCAGATTCTTTCTCTCCCGCTTTAAGGAAACCCCAAAGGTACATACATGGATAAAACACTTCATGCAGGCATGCGTCGTTGCCAACGCTGTGGAGCCATTCAACATTACCCACCTTCACAGCCACTTTGTGCATACACCGACATCCGTAGCCATGTATGCAGCCAAGCTTACTAATATTCCGTTCAGTTTTACTGCCCACGCAAAAGATATCTACACCCAAAAACCGGAACGCGTTGCCCAGAAAATGCAACATGCGCTTTTTGCAGTAACCTGTACCAAATACAATAAACTTGCACTGGAAACCATTGCACGCACATTCCCATCCCCTAAGGCTCCTCCTCTTTATGCATTGGCTCCTATTAAAGACGGCTCTCCGGTTCGAACTCCTCAACCGGGCTACTGCCCTGTGCACACAATCTACCATGGAATAGACCTCTCTCTATTCTCCACGCAGCAAGGCAGCCTTACAGCCGATCCTCCATACTCCATTCTCACAGTGGCACGGTTGGTAGAAAAAAAAGGGCTGGATACCATCCTAGAAAGCCTACGCCTTCTCTTATTACGAGACATTCCTTTCCGGTACACACTTATTGGTGAAGGTCCGCTACAGGAGAAGTTAGAAGGCCTCATTTACCAATACGGGCTTACAGAATTTGTAGAATTCACAGGCACATTGACACATGAAGAAGTGTTAAACCATTACCGCAAGGCCGATCTATTCCTGCTTGGATGCACGACAGCTCAAGATGGCGACAGAGATGGCATTCCTAATGTCCTTGCTGAAGCAATGGCAATGGGCGTTCCTGTTGTGGCAACTCGCGTATCTGGAATCCCAGAGCTTGTAGAACACAACAAATCAGGGCTGCTCGCTCCATGTGATGACGCGGAAGCCCTTGCTGATGCCACAGAACAGCTGCTCACAAACGAAGCACTTCGGCAGACCATTATTACCGAAGCTGAACGTAAGGTGCATAGAGTATTCAACAACAGACAACTTATTATTCAACTTGGACACATTTTTGAAAAGAATGGTGTTGTAAGAGAAGAAATAGACCCCCTGTCAGAATTAGAATGGTCGTCATCATGAGAATAGCGTTTTGCACTCCGTTTAAACCACTAACACATTCTCGCATATCCGGTGATGTGACCATTGCAGACAATTTAGCGACCTTTTTCCGGACGCAAGGACACGACGTGTGGATAGTTCCACAACTAACAACCCAATATCTTTGGAAAAAGCCTCGGAAATGGGGTGAAGCATTCACAACCATTCATCATATTAAAAAAAAATTACAAAAAAACAGAAGACCAGATGTATGGTTTACCTACCACTCCTACTACAAGGCGCCAGACATTCTCGGTTCGTTGGCTGCAAAAGAAGGCATTCCCTACACCGTGTTTGCGCCTTCGTACGCTGCTAAACGGAAAAAAAGCTGGGAGACAAAACCCGGATACTACCTCAACAAAAGGGCTCTTCAAAAGGCAACGCATCTTTTTACAAACAAACTTCGTGACATAGATGGACTAAAAATGATTGTCCCCCCCAGCCGTATCACGTTCATTCCTCCCGGAATCCAAACTAAAAAGTTCAAACGGGATGAAACAAAACGTGCAGAGTATCGCGCTGCATGGAAAGCAACAAACAGCATTGTTATCTTAACAGTAGCCATGCTGAGAGAAGGTACAAAATCAAAAGGCGTGGAACACGTCATCACAGCTTGTCACAGCCTCTTAGAACAAGGACACGACATTAAACTTGTGATTGCCGGAAAAGGCGTCATGCGTTCTCATTTAGAAAAAAAAGCACAGAAATTATTACCAAACAAGCATCAGTTCTTAGGCTTAATTCCCCCTGAGAACCTACCTCAAATTTATTCCAGTTGCGACATCTTTGCCTTCCCTGGAATAAACGAAGGACTTGGCATGGTATATTTAGAAGCACAAAGCTGTGGACTGCCAGTTGTTGCATGGGATCATGATGGTGCCCCACAGGTAGTGCATAACGGAAAAACGGGAATTATCACCCCGTCATATAATGATACCGCATTTGCACAGGCCATAGGTTCTCTGGCGGCATCATCAAGACTTCGAAAAAAAATGGGATCAGCTGCAACCAGCTACGTTGAAACTCATCACAACATAGAAAAAAATTATAGAGAGTTGGACGCACAGCTTCGCGCCCTTGTAAAAACATAAGCCAACGCCTGCACAAGAGATTATCATGAAACAAACACAGATAGGTCTCCTGCGTCACGCCCCCACAGCATGGAATGCCATTAAACGAATTCAGGGGCAGTATGATGTTCCGCTTCAAGAAGATAGTTTTGAACATATCAACAGCTGGGCTTCCTCAATCAAAAGACACTCTTGGACACGAATTGTTACCAGTGATCTTTCACGCGCCCACCTCACCGCACTTGCCTTAAACAGATACCTGCATGTTCCGGTTGAACTTGATTCGCGCCTGCGGGAACAGGACTGGGGCATATGGACAGGTGATTCTATCAGTCGCCTGCGTGAGATCGACTCTGAAGAAGTTGATCGTCAGGAAGCAGCGGGCTGGGACTTCACCCCTCCGAACGGTGAAAGCAGAAAAGAAGTACTTAGCAGGACCCTTGAGGCATTGCATGAAGCAACCCGCCGTTGGGAAGGAGAAAACATTCTAGTCGTAACCCATCAGGGGAATATTTCGACTGTTGCTAACCACCTGCTGCAAAAAAAATTTCTCCCTGAAGAAGGAAAACTTATCAAAAAGTATACTCTTCATCGTATCTCTGCTGAAACAATACCACCTGAAACAACACAGTTTTCGGTGATTGCTCTTAACGAGGTGCTGTAATGCGTGTTGTCCACTACTGTCAGCATGTACTGGGCATGGGGCATTTTTTCCGCAGTCTTGAAATAGACAAGGCCCTTGCGGGACATGATGTTACGCTCATTACAGGCGGCACCCCTGTATCCATATCTTACCCTGATCATGTGCAGGTTGTTGAGTTGCCTTCCCTCTCGATGGATGAAGAGTTCGGTACGTTTATCCGTAAAGATACCAAAGGGAACAAACAAGTACTCACAGAGCAAGAGCTTGAAAGTATAAAAAAACAACGCACCGCAATTCTTATTGAAACAATCAAGAAGTTGCAGCCTGACATTTTTCTTGTTGAACTTTTCCCTTTCGGGCGCAAACAATTCAGCTTTGAACTTATGCCCGTGCTTGAGCTTGCCAAACAACACGCTTTTCCCAACATGCAGATTGTGTGTAGTGTGCGTGATATTCTTGTTGAAAAAACAAATCAGAAAAAATTTGAAGAGCGGGTTTTGAACATTCTTAACACGTACTTCGATGCTGTCCTTGTGCACACAGATCCAGAGGTAATCACACTGGAAGCAACCTTCCCGCGTATTAACGAAATCAAAATTCCTGTCTTCAACACAGGCTATATCACCCCGCTACCGCATGACATCAATCCTGAAGCCGTACGCAAGTCACTGTCTATCGCCTCCGATATGCCTTTTATACTCGGTAGCATCGGCAGCGGTTCTGTCCATCCAGAAATTATAGAAAATCTTGCTGCAGCCTCAATTCAGCTTAATACATCCACGCCGCACGCATTACTGATCTCAACAGGGCCTTTCATGCAGCCCGAAGTCCAAAAACGTATTCGAGAAAGTTGTGCACCTCATCCGCATATTACAGTCACGGACTTCATCCCCGATTTTATCAGCTATCTCAGCGCAGCAGACCTCTCCTTAAGCATGGCTGGGTACAACACCACCATGAACCTGCTGGCAGTGAACACATTCGGCCTCGTCCATCCTTTTGATCAAAACCGTGAACAAAGGATGCGCTCAACAAACCTGGAACAGCTTGGAGCACTAAAAATTCTTGAGCAGGATGATATGATTCCTGACAACCTTAGCTCCATGCTCAACCAGTACCTCAACCACCCGGCTCCCCCACCGCAACATCAAGTTGATCTGCAAGGAGCGGCAGAGTCTGTCCGAATCTTAGAAAACCTATAATAAGCTGAACCAATAAGAAATAGATCTACAAACATCATAAGGCTCAAGCTTCAAAGGAAGAATACGGCAGAATATTAATTTTTATTTTTAGATAATTGGAGGCAGTGACCTATGGCAAAACAACGACCATACATTTCCGCTCTATGGCACGCAGTTCCTTCCAATATTCAGGCAAGGCTTGCACAAAGTATTCAAGCAGGCATTGATACCTATATAAAATACGGACGCCCCATGGGAGAAATGCCGACAATCTTTTTCCGTGCGGACGACATTGCCATTCCATCAACACCTTGCCGAACAATGCTTCAAATCTTTGCAGAGCACGACACGCCGCTGGCACTTGCCACTGTGCCTGCATGGAGTACTAAGTCTCACGTTGATGCTCTACTTTCAATCGCACCTGAAAAAAACCACTTATGGTGCTGGCATCAACACGGGTGGTCGCACGTGAATCACGTCAAACAAGGCCGCAAATGCGAATTTAGCACCGACAGACCTTATGACGAATGTGCTGAGGAGCTTCAGAAAGGCTTTGAGACGCTAGCTTCCTTGTTAGGTGATACTTTCTATCCGCTCTTCACACCACCATGGAACAGAATTTCATATTCCAACATACAAACTTTAAAAGAAATAGGCTGCAAAGCTATCTCGCGGACAACATCTGCCCCACATCAAAACATCCTGCCGGACATTCCAGTTAATGTAGATCTCCATACTCGTAATGAACTGACAGCAGAAAGCGCCTGGAACGGCCTGCTATCAGAACTAAGCGCAGGCATTGCCTCCGGTCGATGTGGGGTCATGCTCCATCACGACAGAATGAACAAAGCTGCCGAAGACTTTTTGAAACGACTTCTGATAATCTTGCAAAGCTACCCCGTACAACCTGTTCCCATATATGCCTATATGCTATGATGGCGATTACTCATGATTTTGCTCGAACATAGACCAGCGCTGTATAGTATGCGGTCAGAGCATGTTACCTTCGCTGCATAACGCCATGAAGAAGGAAGCCGCTCCCCAGCAGACTGACATACTATAGTACGCTGCGTACCATAGGAACATCTATGCCGGAAAAAACAACACACACCGATTTTTTTGCCCATGGTGACAGCCAGCGTATCGGCTTTCCGTGGAGCAAATCGTTCGATTTTGCGGTTCAAAGTTTACGGAATCGATTCACCCGCTCGCTCATCACTATGAGCAGCCTTATTCTTGCTGTTGCATTTCTGGCATTTATTCTAACTAACTTGAATATCGCAACCGGCCTTGTCCAGTTTGGCGGCACCCAGTTTGCGTCACTCCTTTCAGAAATGGGATTCGATGTAGACACGACACTCGGCACGGTAACAACCGGCCCAAAAGAACGCTGGATTGTCATACTATCCCTTCTTGTCTGCACTGTAGGCATCGTTAATGCACAGCTTATGTCCGTCACCGAGCGCTTCCGCATTATCGGCATATTTAAATGCCTCGGTGCCCTTGATTCCATTATCCTGAGATTATTTCTTATCGAAGCAGCAATTCTCGGCATTATCGGAGCAGCCATCGGCGCAGCGGCAGGCATTGCCTTTGCGTTCCTTAATGGCCTGGTCAACTTCGGTGTAGCATCATTAATTCTTGTATCATTGGTCGATGTGTTTATCTCTTTTCTTATTGCCACAGCCACGGGTTTTACCCTGAGCATCATCGGCGTCTTGTATCCAGCTATCCTTGCAGCACGTATGGACCCAGTAAAAGCACTCAATGCGCAACATTAGGAAGTACCCATGACACGCACGCTTTCACAATCAAAACGCACCCGCTTACTTAAGGCACTTTGGTATATGTTGCGCAAGCCGCATAAGGCACTGAAAGCAATTTATCGCGATAGATATGATGCTATATGGTGGCAACAATATGTGACCCAAAATTACGGTCTTGAACTCGGACTACCGCAGATAAACCTGCTCGACCTTATTCCAGAGTTTGAAGAAACTATTTCGCCCTATGCCATGCTGGAAGCCGCCGCAACGCCTATGGACATCGCCCTGCTTAAAGGTCTTGCCCGTTCCTTTGAGGACTGTGACTATCTTGAAATAGGCAGATGGCGCGGCGAATCCATCACCAACGTGGCTCCACACACTAACAATTGCTATTCACTGAGCTTATCTCCAGAGCAACAAGCACAAGCTGGATTCAGTAGCTCCATGATCCGACAGGATGGATTCTTTATTAATGCAACACAGTACCCAAATATTACATGCATTAACTGTGATACTCTCTCGTTCGATTTTTCAAGACTGAATAAAAAATTTGATCTCGTCTTTATCGACGGCGACCATCACGCAGCAGCGGTTACCAGCGATACAAAAAACATTTTCCCGCTCTTAAAAGACGATGACTCCATGATTGTATGGCACGACTATGCCAACTCACCCGAAAAAATCCGCTGGGCAGTTCTGGCGGGTATTCTGGATGGACTACCGCCAGAAGAACACAAAAACCTCTATCACGCCTCAAATACCCTTTGTGCTGTCTACACACGC
Organism: Halodesulfovibrio marinisediminis DSM 17456; assembly: GCF_900129975.1. Classification (NCBI taxonomy): domain Bacteria; kingdom Pseudomonadati; phylum Thermodesulfobacteriota; class Desulfovibrionia; order Desulfovibrionales; family Desulfovibrionaceae; genus Halodesulfovibrio; species Halodesulfovibrio marinisediminis. The sequence continues at coordinate 585,644 of NZ_FSRG01000005.1, read as the reverse complement.
AAACCGTTGTCAGCTACGTATCAGGAGTTTGCCATAACTCCGGATAAATTTTTTGAAGTAACCATCCGCGCCCATAGGCTGGAAGCTCCGGCAATCGGGCATAGCCAGGGAGAGGCTCGATGGAAGAGAAGCAAATAATTGTCCGTGTGGAAGGTGTAAAAAAGACCTTTAAAATGGGTAAGCAGCTCGTCCATGCTCTGCGTGGTATCAACCTGGAAATTTATTCTGGTGAATACCTCTCTATCATGGGGGCTTCCGGCAGTGGTAAAACAACGCTGTTCAATATGGTCGGCGGACTGGACAAGCCGACGGAAGGGAAAGTTTTCATCGATGAAGTCGATATCTCCCAGCTGGATGCGTATGAATTGGCATGGCTACGAAACCGTAAAATTGGATATATCTTCCAGACATTTAACATCATCCCAACATTGACCGCGCTGGAAAATGTCACCCTGCCTATGACGTTTGCCGGACTGCATAGCGATGCGGCAACAGAGAAAGGACTTCAGCTACTGGACTTGGTCGGTCTTGGCGCCCGACACCAGCATAAACCTTTAGAGTTATCCGGTGGCCAGCAGCAACGTGTCGCCATCGCGCGTGCATTAGCAAACGATCCTGCAATCATTCTTGCTGACGAACCCACAGGCAACCTTGACCAACGAACTGGTGAAGAAGCTATTGAATTACTACGCACCTTGTGCAGAGAACGCGGCGTGACCATCATTACAGCAACACACGACTACAAAATGATCAACGTCTCAGACCGTGTTGTCTGGGTTAAAGATGGTCGAGTTGATAAAATAGAACGCCGTGACGAGTTAGATATTTCTCTTGGAACAATCGGAGAGAAGGAGCATTAATGAACTCCATCTTTGCCATAGCACCCCGAAAAAACACAAAGCAATGTTTGGCATTGTTCCTTGTGCTCTGTCTTCTGTTCTGCTGTGCAGTTCAAAACAGCGCTGCAAAAATATCTTCTGACAGTGCAAGTAAATTCAGAAAGACCACCTATGCGCTCTCTCTTCTCCATGACAGATATACTGGTTCACAGGGAGCAAAAGAAGCCGCCCGCTTTATCCACGAACACTTCAAAGCCGATTTCACTAATAATGACAAAGTGAAAACAGGCATTCAGTCTTTTCTTATTCCAGTAACACATTTCAAAATAGGTACACTGAAAAAAAACGACACCATTCCTCAGCAAACCGTTGTATTACCACCTCTTCGGCTTAATGCCGTCACCCCGCCAACGACTCCTGCTAAAGGTATTACTGGCCAGATCATATACGTAAAAGGTGGCGACCTTTCTGAATTTAACGGTAAAGATGTTCAGGGTGCCATTGTTATTATGGACTTGGACTCAGGAAAGAACTGGATAAATGCAGCCCAGCTGGGTGCATCAGCACTTATCTACGTAGACCACATAAATAATAAACCGCCCACTAAAGCACTTTTTAACGACAAGTTCGAACTTACTCCAATAAACTTCCCCCGTTTCTGGATTTCACGCGAGAAGGCTGTGAAACTGTTTGGCGATCTTAATACGCTATACAGCCAAACCATGGCTCAAGACAGAGACATTATGGTTACTGTCTCTGCTAATGTGCAGTGGGTTCAGGCAGAAGGGGAAAACGTATGGGCATTCATTCCCGGTACAGGAGAAAATGCAGACGACAACTTCATGCTCATAGAAGCATTCTACGACACAGAATCATTTGTTCCTGAACATGCTCCCGGTGCTGACGAATCAACGTCTATTGCCACCCTGCTCTCTATTGCAGAACGGCTGGAAAAAAATCCGCCTAAAAACTCCGTATTACTGCTCGCGACATCAGGGCATGCCCAAAGCAATGCCGGAATGCGATCCTTTGCATCACTTTTAACACAACCACTTGATGACATAAAAAAACTCTCTGTCACTCTTAAACAAAAAGCTTCCGACACACGCGAGACTGTTGCAATACTTAATAATCCAGACCTGCTGTCCACACCAGAGTCATTGAGTATCTACTCCCCACGAGAATGTGAACTGCTTCGCCTTGCTCTGGAATCAGTGTCCAAAACTCAGGTAGACTTGTTCACTCGTGAAGTTACCCGACTGCGTCTTGCGGCAACAGGATCTAAAGAAGACAGTGACCGTATTAAAGAATTGGCTGCTAAGCGATTAGAGCTCCGCAATCTCGTCTGGCTAAGTTCTAAACAACAGGCACAACGTCCTATCCCCCCTAACGAACTCAATCTATTACGCAGTCTTGTTGCACTTGCCCTTGCAGAACAGCAGGAACGTTTTGCAGACCTTGTCGTCAGATTGCGTAGTGTAGAAAGCAAGCGCTTATTAAAAGAGACTATTGGCAAGCGAACATTACAAGCGGGCTTTGGTCTGTACCTCTCTACACACGGTACAGGTATAGGTGGATTTACCCGTGGATATCTCTATGAATTGAAGCAAAGCGTTAAACGAACATCATTCTTTGCTCCATTATCAGAACTCATTACAGAACAGGCTAAAAAACTGCCGAACTATGACGAACTATGGCAAGATTCACTTCATCCGACTCCAACAAAACCATGGCAAAGTTATCTACCAGATATTCCCACATTCAGTGGTGAAGTGCTGGCTCTCGCAGGCTTCCCCGTGCTCACTCTGGCCTCGTTACATGACTTCCGTCCATTGTGGGGAACCCCGTATGATGTTTTAGATGCAATGGATCAAAACTACGCACTTGAGCAGAATGAATTTGTCACCTCGCTGATTGCAAATTTATCCAACACGTCTCTCCCTGCTATTACCCGCGGTAGAAACGGATTTGCCACTCTTGGTGGCAGCGTAAACTTACAACGGCAGGGCGAACCATTTCCTGACAAACCTGCTGTAGGCACCCTTATTCTTGCATATCAGGGACCATCACGATTCTATTCCATGGTGAACACTGATGGTAGCTTCGAACTACCGGGACTTGCCACATCGCAGCAAACTATCCATAAAGCCGTAATTGAGGCCTTCAAAATTAATCCTCAAACAGGTCTCGCAGTATGGGCAGTGGACAAACCAAGCACTGGTAAACGCAATTACCGTGTAAAAATGCGCCGCAACACTATGGGGACACAGCTCACCATGTTTGACTGCGCCCAGTCTACTCTGTTCAACCTGCTTGATGCCCGTACTCTTGCATACCTCTACCGAACAGAGATTATTGATGCACGAACGGAAACCAGTCCATTGCGTTACTGGTATTCAAGACTGGACACCCGCAGTTCCACGCTGGGTACATTCTTTCTTGAGCCGGATGTCCCTTACAAACTGACCCTTTCGGATACCGTCCTAGGCAAAAAGGTATTGCTCCTTAACAACAGCCCTGAAGACCCCCTTGGGAAAGGGTACCTGACCAGCAAATGGCCGGTAATTCCATTTACTGAATACCACGCAGCCAAAGATATGTGGACGCTTCTTGTTCCCCGCATCAAGAACTTGGAAGAAAAAGGAATTCGCAACGAACGGATAGCCGACCTTTACCGACAAGCACAAGCATACGGAAAACAAGCAAAAGAATACTACACCCAAAAAGACTGGGTTGGTCTGCTCAACGTCTCGCGTGCTTCTCTTGCAACTGCGTCACTTGTCTACAACGATATCGAAGGAACCCAACGTGACGTTCTAACAGGCGTACTCTTTTATATTGCGCTGTTTATTCCGTTTGCATATTGTCTTGAAAGACTACTCTTCGGCTTTGCTTCCATCTACAAACGCATCTCAGCGTTTCTTGGCCTGCTCATTCTTACCATTCTTATTGTCTACCTTGTCCACCCTGCGTTCCAATTAACGTATAGTCCACTTGTGGTAATTCTGGCATTTTTCATCATTGGGCTATCCTTCCTTGTATCGGCACTGATCTTCCTGCGTTTCGAACGGGAGGTTAAAAGTTTCCAGCAGCAGGCGCACAACATCCGCGTTTCTGAAGCAAAAAAAAGTGCAGCATTTGCAGCCGCCATGGCCATTGGAGTAAGCAACTTACGCCGCAGACCATTACGTACAGCGTTGACCATCATAACACTCACGATCCTGACGTTCACTATTATGAACTTTACCTCTACCAAAAGTATCCGCACTGCCGGATGGGTAGAGTTCAGCAAAACTGCTCCCTACCACGGTCTGCTTCTAAAAAATCCAAACTGGCGGGATATGCCGGTTGAAGCACTGCAGATTACAAATGATCTTTTCGGAGCTGAGGGTCTTATTGCTCCGCGTGTATGGTTTGAAATTGAGGACAAGACACGTGCTCCATTCCTGCCGATGGAATACAAGGACAAACAATCATCAGCGCGCGCCCTCATAGGTCTGGCTCCAACGGAACCCGACATGAGTTCGCTATGCAAGCATCTCGTATCCGGCTCATGGTTTGAAGAAAATGACCAACACGCCATTATCCTTCCAGAAGACATTGCGAAACAACTCGGCATAACACACATAGGGGCAATTGCACCCAAAATCACCTTCTGGGGCATTCCTTACACAGTACGAGGAATCATAAAAAACAAGGCATTAGCAAAAAGCAAAGACCTTGATGGTGAACCTATAACACCGATCATCTACCCGAACATGGCTGCTTCTGACTTAAGCGATACAGAAGCTGAAGCATTAACCCGCGGAGAAGACTTGCTCCGCTATGAAAGCAGGTATGAACACATAAGTGGTGCGCGAACTGTTATTATCCCCGCCCGCACACTTCTTGCTGAAGGCGGCGCACTCAAGGCTATTGCCATTAAAACAGGACAGAACAAGCCTGACGATGTAAACCACGGCCTCCTGAATATTGGCTATCGATTTGGCATGCTCATATTCAGTGGTACAACTTCCGGAACGTACCTGTACTATGCTACCAATTTCATAAGCTATAGTGGGCTCTCCACTATTCTTATTCCGATAGGCATTGCGATATTGATTGTTCTGAATACGATGATCGGTTCTGTGTATGAACGACGCAGCGAAATCGGTGTCTATACCTCAGTAGGGCTTGCACCATCCCATGTTGCCTTCCTTTTTGTGGCAGAATCATTGGCCTTTGCCGTTATCAGTGCGGTATTCGGCTATCTCATTGCACAGACGATTTCCGGATTTATGGCAGGAACAGCGCTCTGGGCAGGCATGACTGCCAACTACTCATCCACCGCCGGTGTCATGGCAATGCTTCTCATTATTGTTGTTGTGCTTATATCCTCAATCTACCCTTCAAAGATGGCATCTGAAATTGCCATCCCAGATGTAACCCGCGCGTGGAAACTTCCAGAACCGGAAGGTGATGTCATGCGCATCCAACTACCGTTCCTTGTTCGAGCCTCTGAACAAGCATTCGCCGGTGGATTCCTATTTGAATACTACCACGGACATGCAGATATCTCGCATGGGGACTTCTCAACAGAAAAGCTCACATGCAGTTTCCTGCCTCCTGAAGATCTGGTGGAAAAAGGACTTATTCCAGATGCAGTGCAACAAGATACTGCCGGAGACGCCTGCCTGGCTTTTGATTTTAAAGCATGGCTTTCCCCGTTTGATTTTGGTGTGCGCCAACACGTGCAGCTTATTATGTGCCCATCCGAATCGCACCACGGTTTCAAGGAAATTCATGTGGTGATTACTCGCGAGGCTGGAGAGAAACGAGTATGGCAAAATCTTAACAAGCCGTTCCTCCACGGACTGCGCAAACAGCTCCTGATATGGCGTTCCATCGAAAAAAGCGCCAGAGAAGAGTACGAAACGGACTTCAAAAATGCTCTTGCTGCAAAAGGAAAAGATATTCCGCATACAGCTATGGAAGATAAAGGAGACAGCGCATGAACACGTTACGACTCCCAGCTCTAGTTTTCGCCATTCTTCTTGGCTTGCTCATGTGCGCGGCAGGTCCCTTTAACACAGCATGGCTGGAAGGGACTCCCCTAGGTGGCGGTCATTTCCCTCTTGCGCCGTTCTTTATTTCTTTCATTTTATTTATTGTTACGGCAACAATTGCGTCGTCAACAAATTCAAAACCTATTCTTAACGGGACAGAACAACTTGTTGCCTGGCTATTTATGGTCATAGGAATAGGCATTGGCTACTCAGGTCTTGCTGAATCATTTTTCCTCAATATTACGGCACCAATTTACTACGAGAGCGGTGGCTATAGCTGGGTACAAACCCTCAGCCCGTACCTGCCAGAATCTTGGTACATGAATGATCCTGCTGTAGTGAAGCCCTTGTATGAAGGATTTACTGGCGGGCATGAGATGAGCATCATGCAAGTCGTACAACAAATTCCTTGGGCAGCATGGACAGGCGTTCTTTTGCTATGGGGACTGTTTATCATGATCGCCTACCTCACTATGCTCTGCCTCGTAAATCTGTTTGGCAGACAATGGGTAGAAAACGAACGCGTAAACTTCCCACTGCTGCGAGTCCCACGTTTTTTGAGTGAAGCGCTGGATGCAGGACGCATGCAGGAGTTCCTTACCAATAAATTTTTACTATGGGGCATCGCTATCCCCGTATTCCTGCATACGATTAACGGGTTAAGTTATCACTACCCATCGATTCCACAATTTCCACTGATTGTACTCGCTGGACAATACTTCCCCAAATATGGACTTTTTTCGGGCTTCAACAAACTGCAACTATACTTAGTTCCCGCATATATTGGCTTTGCCTTTCTTGCGACACGCCAAATCGCCTTCAGTTTTTGGTTCTTTTACATTTTTGGTGCATTCTTCATGGGTGTTCTCTACGTGATGGGCTTTAATATTCCTCAGGCAGCTATGGGGATCAATTTCGGTCCTAACCTTGCCCGCCCCGCAGAGGCGACCGTCATCGGTTCAACCCTTGTGTTCTTCCTGTTCATCCTCTGGCTCTCCAGAGAGCATCTCTACAAAGTTTTTAAGTCCGGCTTGAAGAATACGGAAGTGCACAATGGTGAAATTATTCCTGCAGCATGGTCATTATGGGGGGCAATTTTTGGAACCATAGCAATGATGGTCTGGTGCCGCTGGTTCGGTATGTCCATAGGCAGCGCTGTTGTCATGCCTGTACTATTTTTTATTATTCTACTGGTTGTATCCCGTGTTATTACACAGGGCGGTCTACCGCAATTTATGCTTACAGCTGCACCATCAGACGGTGTTGTTGGCTTGATGGGAACCCGTTTCCTCGGTCCCGCTGGCATTGCGCTTACTGCCGTTATACAGAAAATGATGTTCCTCGACGTCCAGGAATCACTCATGCCGAACCTTGTACACGGCAGTAAAATTTCAGAACAGGCAAAAAACAAACGCCGCTTCTTCATTGCTCTAACAATTCTCCTTGCTCTATGCGTCTGCACGGCTTTTTGCTCTATGCTTATTCTTGGATACAAAACCGGTCTTCGCGATCTCAAGCTAGAAGTTGAAACACAGTCCGTACTTTCAATCTACGAGAATGCAGGCAGGTTAATCGATGCACCACTCAGCGCGAACTCATGGATTACCTCCTTCGCACTTCTCGGTGTAATCATCATGGGCACCCTTGTATTCTGTTTCTATAAATTCCCATGGTGGCCGCTTCATCCAATTGGATTTATAGCAGCCTATAGTAAAAGTATGCGCATTCTGTGGGTTTGTTTCTTCCTGGGATGGCTCTGCAACTATCTGGTACTGCACTACGGAGGGACATCACTGTATCGAAAAATCCAGATGGTCTTTGTAGGACTCATCATAGGTGACATGCTTATGGGAGGTATCTGGGCCATTGTGAGCTTGTTCTCTGGAATTGTGTATCCAGTATTTCCGGAACTGGGGGGCTAGGTTATGTATCAAGATAAAGAATTACAGGAATATCGAGACCTACTCCAGCCACCTACCGAGTTTGAACAAGGGTTTGACTGGAAAACCATCATTGGTGCCATATTTATCGGTTTCCTTATGATGCCGGGCAGCATGTACTTGCAGCTTGTCATCGGTCAGGGAATCGGTCCTGCTGCGCGCTGGGTAACCATCATCCTCTTTGCTGAAGTAGCAAAACGTTCTTATACCGAATTAAAACAACAGGAAGTATTCCTTCTATTCTACATGGCGGGTGCGGCGCTTGCATCGCCATTCTCCGGCCTATTATGGAATCAATATCTGGTTCAATCAGATGCAGCCAAGATGCTTGGTCTCACAGAATTTATTCCTACGTGGATTGCGCCACAACCAGGGTCAGAAGCCCTGACAGAAAGAACCTTCTTGCATCAAGACTGGCTTATTCCAATACTGCTCCTTGTAGGAGCTCAACTTGTACAGCGCATTGACCACTTCGGGCTAGGATACGCCCTGTACCGACTCACATCCGATGTAGAACAACTACCGTTCCCGATGGCACCAGTTGGTGCATTAGGTACAATGGCTCTTGCAGAATCAACAGAGGACAGGAAATCCGGCTGGAAGTGGAGAATATTCTCCATAGGCGGGGTCATCGGTCTTGCTTTCGGCTTCTTCTACATATTACTTCCGGCACTTTCTGACTTACTTTTCGAGGAACCGATACGTCTGATTCCGATCCCATGGATTGAACTGACACGCCACACCGAGTCTGTTCTTCCTGCGGTTGCGACTGGTTTGCAGTTCGACCTAACATTGGTCTTTGTTGGCATGGTGTTACCCTTCTGGGCAGTTATTGGCGGTCTTATAGGATTAGTTGTAACTATTGCCGCAAACCCCATCCTTTTCGATTTAGGAATTCTTCACCGCTGGAAGCCAGGAATGGAAACCGTTGAAACAGTCTTTGCGAACAACTTCGACTTTTATATGTCCTTCGGTATCGGGCTTGGACTTGCAATTGCGATTATTGGTATCTGGCAGGTCATACGCTCTTTCAGATCAAAAACTGGTGAGTTGGACTTTTCCAAGCTGTTCAATCCGCCAGCCGGACGTGGTGACATTAATTTCTGGCTTTCCATCGGCATCTATTTCTTCTCAACCCTTGCGTACATCCTCATTTGCCGCTGGCTTGTTCCAAGCTTCCCATGGGTATTCTTCCTGATCTACGGTTTTGTCTACACACCAATCGTGTCATACATCAGCGCCCGTATGGAGGGTATTGTAGGACAATTCGTCTCCTTGCCCTTTGTGCGCGAAGCAAGTTTTATTGCCGGAGCAAAATACTTCGGCTACAGCGGAATAGAAATCTGGTATGCCCCAATCCCACTGCATAACTACGGGGAAGCAACTGTGAAATTCCGTGAAATTGAACTTACCGGTACAAATCTACGCGGCATCATAAAAGCTGAATTCTTTGTATTCCCGATTGTTATTATCGCCTCACTCCTATTCTCCCAATTCCTATGGAAACTGGCTCCAATACCGTCAGCAAGCTATCCCTATGCACAAAAAATATGGCACTTGCAGGCTCTGAACTCACTTTTACTACAATCATCAACACTTGAAGGAAACTCACTGTTCTACCAGGCATTAAGTTTCTCCTATGTAAGCTCAGGAATCGGGCTGGGACTGATTATGTACGCTCTTCTTTCTGTATTTGGACTTCCTGTCATGCTCATCTACGGTGTCGTACGCGGACTCGGGCAATCCACACCACACGGCATTATTTTAGAAGTAGTCGGAGCCCTGTTGGGACGCTATTTCTTCCTAAAAAAATATGGAAAAGAATGGCGGCACTACGCTCCTGTATTGCTGGCGGGATTCTCCTGCGGAATGGGCCTCACAGGCATGCTTGCCATGGGCTGTACCTTAATTTTAAAATCGTTAAGCCAACTAGCCTATTAACACACAACATACCTACTCATTTTACAATACAAAACAGACAAGCCGGAAAATCTACATTCGATTTTCCGGCTTATTTTACTCCATGCCCTGTTGTTGACATAACATAATCAAACCTTACTTTATCATTTATATCTATGTAAATGACTTCGTCTTCTTTACCTACATCCGGTACATAGTGCTTCCTTCACAGAACGGCATTCGTCCTGTAAACAGAAGTGCCGCAACAACACCGGAACCTCGTTACGTATTTCTTCATCATTTCAATACATAACATTTGTTGTGCTTTTACATTCAAAAACAATGTTCATTCTGGTCATTTCTGGTTCTCTTTTGTCACACAAAGTCATCTGTAGTTTTCGCAAAAATTCTCGTTGTGTAACACTATGAGCAGGAAATAAAAGCGTTGTCCTCAATCGTAGTCACGATACAGTACGGACACCTGAATGTTCAGATATAAATCTTCCTGAGGAGATAGCATGGAATTCAATCTGGAATTAGAAACTAAAAGACTTGAACGTAAACTAGCCCAAATCGCTGAAAAAGGTTTCCTGCCTCAAGCTCTTTTACAAATCGTAAGCAACACTGCGGCGCTACAGCTTGCAAGCCGCGTCAATGTATCTATACAGCCATTACGCCCTCAGGTCACAGCTGACATGCACATTCAAGGCGCGCCGCTTGTAAACAGAGCTGCATTTACATACGACCCTAAAGAAACCGCTATTCTCTTTGGTAAGCTTCTGGCTATGTTAGACAAAGCAGAGGAACCACTGGCATCTTCTGCAATCAAAGTCCGTGAAGCAATTGAAAGAAATGAATTAAGCATTCAGGAAGCATGTGAAGCATTTATTGCTGAAGACAACATGTTCTACGCTGACTGGGCTGCCCGAATCCCAGAATCTCCGAGCCTCGTTCGCTTCCTGGCTCAAGGCAGCCTCACCCCGTCATTAGAAGTACAGACAGAAAGTTTAAAAGAACACAGAAGTGACGAAGAACCATGGCCTTACGGACACTGTCCGCACTGCGGTTCCCAGCCTCTTATTGCTACTTTAAAAGAAAAAGAAGGATTCAAGCATCTTACCTGCTCTTTCTGTCGCCTTGAGTACCGTGCAAAACGTTTGCAGTGCGCTTTCTGTGGAGAAGAAGACCACAATAAACTCGAGTACTTTAAGGCAGATGGTGAACCGGGGTACGAAGTCCATGTTTGTAAGACATGCAGCTGTTACATTAAAGTCAGCGATTTCCGTGAATTTGACCGGGTGAGCATCCCAGTACTTGATGATCTTGAATCTCTCACTCTCGACATTCTAGCACGTAAGCAAGGATACGCTCGCCCTACACTCTCAGCATGGGGGTTCTAATGCCGAAAAATGAAACTCGTTGCAGCTGTGAACCGAAACCTGTTACGGTTACACAGTATAAAGACGGCCAGTGGGCTGTGCATCCTGACGTTGTAAGTATTGAAGTACCGATCAAACTGAACTTCAATGATGAATCATACACACTTTGGGCATGGCCTGAACACCTTGAAGATCTGGTAGCCGGCCACGCATTGCTCGATCTCGGTGGTGGCAGTACTGAAACCACGGTTGAAAAAGTCAGTGATGACGAATTTACTGTAACTGTTGGTGATGCTATCGAAAATACTCTTGAACCTGGCAAATTACATGGTTCTGAAATGCTCGAAGCAATGGCAAAGTTTATAGATGAAGAAGGGATGTGGCATGGCACAGGGTGTTTCCACCGTGCCGGTGTGTACGATGCAAACTCTCACACCATGCTTCACCGAACAGAAGATATTGGACGGCATAACTGTGTTGACCGCCTCGCCGGATGGGCAAGCCGAACAGGAACGCCTTTATCCGGCCTTGTTCTGATGATTTCTGCACGTGTAACAGCAAGTCTGTGCGCTAAGGCAACCCGTGCTGGATTTAAATTCATCGTCAGTCGCTCAGCAGTAACAAGTGCATCCATTGGAATGGCACAAGAACACGGCATTACTCTTGTCGGTTTTGCCAGAGATCAAGAAAAACGTTTCACCGTCTTCCATGACCTGCAGACACCGAGGGTTCTGACCTAATGCATGCAAATGGTTCTGACCATCTCACCGGAATTGTTCTTGCCGGTGGGTTAAGCTCCCGCATGGGGCATGATAAAACCCGCATCCATGTGCATGGAGATTCCAAACCTGATCTGCTTGTGTACACATGTAGACTTCTGGAATCTGTGTGTTCGGAAGTCTGGATTTCCAGCAGGGATGTCAGACCGCACGCTGACGGCTATCTATGGGTAAAAGATGAAATTGAAGGCAAAGGGCCTATAGGAGGTGTCATGACCTCCTTGCGCGCTGCGCAGGGCCCTGTGCTTGTTCTGTCCTGTGATCTGCCGTTTATGAATGCGGAAATGTTGCAAAAGCTCATTGATTTCTGGAAACATAAACCTGAAGGTACGTTGCATACCACATTTATTCAGGAAGAGACTGGCTTTATCGAAGCCCTTGTCTCAATCTATGAGTTTGAAGCACTGCCCCTTTTTGAACAAGCTGTTGATGACGGGATGTATAAGTTAAGTCGCGTTGTTCCTAAAGAACAGCAACACTGTTTACCCTACACCCAGCAAGAATCACTGCCGTTCTTTAACGTAAACTATCCCGCAGACCTTGAAATGGCCCGCCGGATCATTGCTGCCATATGACACATACAACTATTAGTCCTCAGACAAAGTCACCCATTGCTCTTACTGATAGCCATGGACGAACTGTCAACTACCTGCGAGTGTCCGTTACTGACCGCTGTAACCTGCGTTGCATGTACTGCTGGTCTGCAGATGGGATGAAATTTATCCCTCATGAAAACATTATTAGCTATGAAGAAATTGCAAGGCTCGTCGATCTTTCTGTAGACATGGGAGTAAGTAAAGTGCGTCTTACGGGTGGTGAACCATTTGCCCGACGCAATTTTCTTGATCTTGTAAAAATGCTGCTCTCCAGACATCCCGATCTGGATCTGCGTCTCACCACAAACGCAACCATGATGAATGGTAAGGCCAAAGAACTGGCTGCCCTAGGTGTCCGCCACATAAACATTTCTTTGGACACCTTTGACCGAAACAAGTTCCAGAACATCACAGGCCGCGACATGTTGCGTAACGTGACTCGTTCTATTGATGACTGTTTGGCTCACGGACTCAAAGTTAAAATTAATACAGTAGCCCTGAAAGGTATTAACGATGACGAGTTGCCTGTCTTCGTTAACTTTGCAAAAAGCAACCCTGTAGACGTCCGCTTTATTGAATTCATGCCTATGGGAAGCTGTAGCGCTTGGAATGAAAGTAACTTCTGGTCTGCTGATGATATTCTGAAAGAAGCATCCAAATTGGTGGTTCTCACCAAGCTTGAAAAAGGCGAGCGACGCTCTGGCCCTGCAAAGCTATTCGGCATAGAAGGCGGCAAAGGACGCCTCGGCTTGATTACGCCGATGTCTAACCACTTCTGTTCCTCCTGTAACAGATTGCGCATTACTGCTAACGGAATGCTGCGTACCTGCCTGTTTTCAGACAGTGAAATTGACTTGCGCACAATGCTGCGCAAACCGTCTATCACTGACACTGACATTGCTAACGTGATGCGCGAAGCAAACGTTAACAAACCACTTGGCGTAGAGTTACTTAACGCCAAAAAACAAAATGAAGTGGCGTTAAAACGTATGAATGCCATTGGCGGTTAGATTAGCTAACATATAGCCACAAGAAACTCATTACCTCGACCTATTGCTGGTCAGATAAAAAAAGAGCAGGTGCCTAAGCATCTGCTCTTTTTTTATCTGACCAGCAGGAATTAATTTTAAATATGTAACACATTGTAAAAAAAGAATTACACAAGCATAAACACCGTTTTTGTCAAGAATACCAAAAAGATATCCTAAAGTATTACCCCAACAACCCGATCTAAAAAAACAATCAACACATCAAACGTTACTCGGAAAACAATCATCTTAACATGTATTCACACTCTCACCCCATCTACTCTGGAGCTACACATGAACTTCAAATCGTTAAAGATGAAGCTGCTTGTACAAATTTCCGCTTGCTTCATTGTTTTTTTAGGTCTTCTCCTTACGATTTCTATCAACTCCATACGTGAAGAAGCGTTTGAGTCTGCACATCTTTTATCCAAAGAAGTTATACAAGAACATAAGCTTGTTATTGAAAAAGAATTCAACCATGGCTTTGTCATTGCTCGCACTCTTTCACAAACAATCACAGGGATACTCAGCTCCGAGTCCCCGCGTAGCAGACAACAAGTTGTTAATATGTTGAAAGATGTCGCAATCAACAACCCACAATTATTCGGAATCTGGCTACTCTTTGAACCTAATGCTTTTGATGATGACTCTGCCTACCTAAATGAAAAAAATTTCAACACAAGCAATGGCCGATTTGGCCCATATTGGAGTCGTATTGGAGGCTCTCTTAAACTTGCACCATGCAATTCAACCACAGGTTCATGGTATACCAATAGCCGCGATACCCTAGAAGAATATGCGACTGAAGTCACAACATACACAAGCTCAAGTGGAATCCCATTTACCATTTCCAGCATATCTATCCCGATTATTAAAAACGGAAAAGCCATCGGAGTCGTCGGCGTTGATGTTGCGACAAATTTCCTCAAAGACCTTGTGAATACACTTTCCGCGTATAACGGAAATTGCAGTTTAACGTTGATCGCTTCAAGCGGTAAAATTCAAGCTCACACAGGCAATCCCAATGCACTGGGTGCACCGATTGAAACAATAATTCCCAATGGCCAATCACTGTTCCAACATGCACAGCAAAACAACTTTACTCAAATACAAGATGAAAATTTCCTCCGTGTTTTCATACCAGTACAGCTAGGAAAAACAAAAAACAAATGGATCGCAAGCCTTTCCGTCTCTAAAGATACTGCTCTGGCCTGCGCTAATGATCTGACTATAAAAATGATTCTAATCGGTATTCTCTGCATTCTCGGTGCACTTGGTATCACGTTCTATCTTGCCGGATTTATCGCCCGTCCAATAATCCAAAGCTCTGACGTTATTGCTGAAATCGCACAAGGCAATCTATCTGCCCGTTGTAATCCAGAAGGACGCGATGAAATTGCAGCAATGCAGCACGCCGTAAATGCCATGGCAGAAACGCTTCAGCAAAATATTCATGAAATAGAATTTAACATGAAAGAAGCCCGTACCCGTTCAGAAGAAGCTGAACGAGCTACAAATCAAGCAAAAACAGCTGAAGAGAATGCGCTACAAGCTTACAAACAAAGCCAAGGGGCAGCTAAAGAACTTGATAAACTTGTCCTGAATCTCACCTCGACCTCATCAGAACTTAATGCACAAATTCTGAGCACTGCAGAAGGCGTAAACCAGCAAGATGCCCGCAACAGTGAGACTGCCACAGCTATGGAGGAAATGAACAGCACTATTCTTGAAGTTGCTCGAAATGCTTCAGAAGCGGCTGCAAGTGTAGACGTTGTTTTTCATGAGGCAGAGTCCGGCCTTACTGTGGTGAATGAATCAGTTTCTACAATTCAAAATGTATCCGCTCTTACAGAACAGCTAACTAAGGAAATGAGTGAACTTGGAGTACAGGTTGAATCCATTGGAGAAATACTTAATGTAATCAGTGATATTGCTGATCAGACCAACTTGCTTGCACTTAACGCAGCCATTGAAGCAGCACGGGCAGGTGAGGCAGGACGCGGTTTTGCCGTTGTTGCAGATGAGGTGCGTAAACTTGCTGAAAACACAATGGAAGCAACAAGACAAGTAGGAACAGCTATACAGACTATTCAAGCCGGAACCCAAAAAAACATTGAAGCAATGACCAACACCGCCAATGCTGTTGAAAATGCTACAGCATTGGCCACCAAGTCTGGAATTGCTTTTGAACATATAGTAGCCAAAGTCACACCTGCAACAGATCAAGTAAGAGCAATTGCAACAGCAGCTGAACAACAGTCCTCTGCCAGTGAAGAAATAACTCAGGCTATTGAAGAGATAAGCCGTATTTCTTCTATGACGACAGAAAAAATGGCAGAAGCTGAGTCCGCCGTACGTAATGTTAATTCTGTCTCTGACTCACTTAAAGTAACTATGAATAAGTTGTTATCAATTTAATTAGTTTGATTCAAAAGTGGACATAAAAAAAGCGACCCTAAGGTCGCTTTTTTTATGTCGTACTCATAAACTAATATGGAAGGACTCTTGCCCGTCCGTTCGGTGAAGTTATCACACGGACGCGTTGTCCTACGCTAAAGTTTGATCCTTCAGCAGCCTGTACTATAGATACAGAGCCTCCAGAGTCTAATCTTACAGTAATCTGTACACCGTCTGTTTTCTGGAATTCATCTTCAGCAAGTGCACCAGCAGCTGCGCCTAACAGTGCGCCACCGACAGCACCTACCACTTGTCCGGAACCACCACCGATCTGACTACCAAGAACGCCACCGGCAATACCGCCGCCAACCAGGCCAACACCTGTATTCTCGTCTTTAATAGTCACCGCGTGCATGCGGGTAATTGTTCCATAGCTGATCTTATCAGCCTGCATCGCCTGATCGCCGCTGTACACATTAGGATTATATTTATTTGTACAACCTGCAAGAACAGCCAGCGCAAGCAATACCAGAAGTAGTTGATACCGTTTTGTTGTTGACCAGGTCATGTCTCACCTCCTGATAGTTAGGTACCTCGTAAAAAAATACAAAAAAGTCACCTGCCCGGACACGATTTTTTTCATCATCCCCTCTCAATTCAAGGATATGAAACAATCAACGCGCTCTAACTATCAAGTATTGTGGGCAATATCCTAAAAAGCTACCTCATGTATATTCTCTACAAACGATGCAAATCTGGTCACACCCATTATTTCAAAAACATTACGGAAGTTTTCTGACAGACCGGAAATAACAACCTTACCACCATTGTTATAGAATGAGCGAATAGAGTCAGTCAGCAAGGCTATTGCAGCACCGTTGATAGAAGTGTTTTCCGCAAAATCCAAGACTACCCGTTGCGCCTGTCCAGCGCCCTTAAATGCATGCTTTATTTCTGCTTCATCTGCAGTACCAAGGGTACCACAAACGGTTATTACCATTGTATCATTTGTAAATCGTGTGGACAGCGTTACAAATTTCTCTGTGTTCAATTTTATACGCTCTTGCACACGTTCAAGAGCTTTTTCAAGCACTTCAAGACGAAGAGGCTTGTTGATAAAGTCAGTAGCATCAAGGTTAAGCGCTTGAATAGCAACATCCATATCGCCGTGCCCTGTAATTACCACTACTTCAACATTAGGCTCTTCTTCTTTAAGACGACCGAGCAACTCAATACCATCCATACCCGGCATTTTAATATCGGTCAGCACCAACGGCGGGCGATGCTCTGCAAAAACCTCAAACCCGCGTTCCCCAGAGTCCGCCAAAAGCACTTCATGCCCTAACGTACTCAATAACAATTCAAACATTGTTAGTGTAGGTTGCTCGTCATCAACAACTAATATCTTCATACAAATTACCTTTCCCTAATTGGCTACAAGAGCCACCTCTTGACGCGGGAAACGAACAGTAAAGCATGTACCGTCACCTACTGCACTTTGAATGTTGAGTTCTCCTCCAAACTCGCGAACAATGCCGTAGGAAATAGCTAGGCCCAATCCCATTCCTTGCCCTGTGGCTTTTGTTGTAAAGAACGGTTCAAATACCTTCTCAGCCACGTGGTCTGGGATACCGGTTCCGTTATCTTCAACAGACACAGATACCCCTTCGTCGTCATATTCTGTACGAATCAGGATACGGCCTCTGACTTCCGTCCCCTCTTCATGTCTCTCTACAATAGCGTCACGGGCATTAATAACCAAATTCAATAGTACCTGCTGCAACTTGTTATGCTGTGCAGTAATGTACGGCAATGATGGATCAAGTTCCGTGACAATATGAACATCTTCAATGCGGAATTGCCTGCTGAGTAACGACACAACAGACCCTACCGGCTCATTCAGGTTTACGTCTTCAAGCAGTAAGTCAGCCTTACGACCGAACGACCTGAGTGTATTGATAATGTCCGAAGCTCTGTCTACTTGTGTGCTGATTTCTGTAACAACCTGAACATATTGTTCCTGTGGTATTTCAATATCCTGTTCATGCACCATGGTTAAGAAATCACTGCCCATGCGGATTGCGTTCAACGGCTGATTCAACTCGTGTGCAACCCCTGTGGACATCTCACCAAGAGACTTCATTTTAGATGCCTGAATAAGTTGGGCATCTTTTTCTACCAGATCAGTAACATCAGTTGTGGAAACAATAATTGCAGGACGAGTACGGTAGCTGATTAGACATGCCGTAAGGTTGACATACATAGGAATATTGCCTTTGCGTAAATGCACAATACGCGCAGACTTCATTGCCTCTGCACACAACTCATCGTTACTGAAGTACTCAAAGCACTCCTTAGCATGTTCTTCAGCAAGTACTGAGTAACGCATACCAACCAGTTCTTCGCGAGAATACCCGTAGATTTCTTCTGTACGCGGGTTGGCATCCACAAGTTTCTGTGTATGCACATCCACAACAAAAATAGGATCAGGTCCACTGCGGAACAAAGAACGGTATGTGCTTTCGGATTCCTGCAATCTGCGACGATACAGACGGATAGACCACACCATATTACGGAAGGATGTGGTCAACTGCTGTACTTCATCGCCATCACTTGGTTCATTATAAAACGCGCATTTCTTACAACGATGTGGTCTCGCCCCCGTTTTATTCGCACCAGCCCGTTGCTCATCAAAATGCCAGCAAGGCAGGTCCGTATCGTGGAAGGCAGGACACGCGATATCCTCCTCAGTATTTACAAGATCGGCTGAACTAAAATTCCCCCGTGACAAGTCATCTGATATTTTAGTCAACGTCATAACAGGATCGGCAATATACTTTGCCAGTCTGTGACTGACCCAAAACGTGATTATGATAACCGCGGAGATAAAGCCCAAGAACATTGCGCGCAACTTACCTACAAGGCTATCTATATGCGCCTTAGATAACCCCACATGAACCGTACCTATCTGGTAAATACCCTCTTTAATGGGTACAGCAATATCATACGCTTCATGCTCTCCAAGTGGCACCACCTCTACGCTCTTCTCCACTCTTTCGGTAACAGGGTTAACCCCCTTTAACCTTTTCGGAAAAGGTGTCGTAAACGTATGGCTGAGTATTTTTCCGTTCTTTCCTTCAACATAAATGTACGCAACAAGATTCCGGCGCTCGTTTAGTTGTTTTTCATCAAAAAGAACATTCAGCAGGTGGTCAGTATCATTTTCTAAAATATATTCGGTTCCGCGCGTTGCAACACTATGCGCAATAGCAGTGCCACGCATCTCCAGCTCAGAAGTCAGACCGGAAATAAGAATCCAGCGAGCAAGTAAAGCAATAGTGCCGCTGATGAGCAGGATTACTATCAGAATAGAAAAGAAAAATTTATTCTTCAGACTGAGCTGTGCAAATTTTGAGCGAATCATTACTGAATAGGCTCCTCAAGTTTGACCAAAGCACGACGCTTCAACAATCGGTCAGTATCATCAATCAATTTAAATTCGCCGTCATCCAACACGGTAAAATACACCATATCCAGCCCCTGATGGTCTTCAGGAGTAAACGCTACAGATGCGCAACCGCCAAGCGGAAACTCGTTCATCGACTCCAGAGCCTTCATAAAACTTTCGCGGGTTAAATTACGGCCTGCTCTGCGCAGACCTTCAACGAGAACCCGTGCATTCAGATAGCCCTCTAGCCCAACCGCGCTAGGAACATCATCCGGATAAAACTCTTTCAAATGGCGTAGATAGTCATCCGCAATTCCCATCAAATCATGAACCTGAGGTGCAGATGGTGGGGGCACAACTTGTGATACAAGCACGTTTCCCTTTATGTCGTCCGGCAGACGTCTGGCAAGCTCTTCCGCACCAACGAACGATAAATTAAAAAAAACGGCGTCAAGCCCGAGGGCGTTCGCTTTCTTAATAAATTCAGCACATGGCTCGTAGGTGCCGACAAGAACAACTGCGTCAGGTTGTGCGCCGACTATACGATGCAATGCTTCATCGATATCTACTCCGCCCCGAACATATGAGCCCCGAGCAACTGGTGCAAGCCCTACTTCACGCAAAGCAAGTTCAGTTCCCATAAGTCCGTCAAATCCATAAGCATCATACTGATAAAAAACTGCAATGCGTTTACGCTTCATGCGGGAAACGAGCAGATCAACAGCAGCTTTGGTTTCCTGATAATACGATGCCCGAATATTAAAAACAAAAGGATTAAAAGGCACACGTAACGCATTGGCACCAGTAAAGGCTCCAACAAGCGGGATTTGTGCATCTTCTATAAGCGGTAAGACACGAACTGTGGTCGGGGTTCCAACGAACCCGAAGAGAGAAAAAACATTGCCTGTGCTAATAAGCTGATGCGTATTAGCAAGGCATCTGGTGGGATCATATCCGTCATCAATAGCCTGCAAGGTAATCAGCCGACCATGCACCCCGCCAAGAGCATTTACATTACGCAGGTAACTCAACGCCCCACGTAGGGTCTGCGTTCCAAGATAACTTGCGTGCCCCTCCAAAGCGAGCGAAGAACCAAGGGTGATTTCTGTAGAAGAGACACCGGGCACCGTAGTGTGCTGCACAAGTTGTTTTACTTCTGTCTCACATCCTAACAGTGCAAAAACAAGCACTGCCCAAGCCGCAAACTTGAATGCTCCTCGCATACACTCTCCCTGAAAAAGCAGAAAAAACACTGTTTATCTTATTAAAAGATGTATACTCTCAGGTAGTTATTCGCAAGTTCTTTGTAAGTAAATGCTATGTCTTACATAGATCCTATGCTGATCTATACAGTATTTTGAGAAATTTATAACGCATAAATATAACTACACTTGATTGTGCAACCAACTAAAAACAATGTAGTTCTTGCGCTAGTGTCAATTTAGCAGTAATTAACCTGTATGCAAGAAACAGCAGTTTTCGACACCTCAATGCTTGATTCTGAAGAAGCCGCATTAGAATACCTTCTTTCTTTTTGCTGGCCTTCCGGCGTACAGTTTTGTCCAAGATGCGGACAACACAAACTTTATACGCTTTCGGGAGGTCGATACCGTTGTGCGAATTGCAAATATACCTTTCAAGATTTCAGCGGCCGTTGGATTAACAACGGCAGCCTTTCATCGTCCACATGGCTCCATCTGGCGCACATGTTCCTGCAGGAATATACCGTGCACGAGCTGGCACAGGAAGTTAACCTTTCCTACAACGCTGCCTACAAGGCAGTGACCACAATCCGTTTCGCCCTGCTTGCGCACGCAACTGACGCCCGTCAACTGCTCGGGCCGGAAACAGGACTAGGTAAGTACATTAAAGGGAAAAAGCTCACTGGTGCACCACCAGCACGAGCCAAAGGCGCCATTCCTGTATTCGGCATTATGGAACGCAACGGCTGGGTTTTTATTGACCTTATCAGTGGTATTGAAGCGGAAACCGTCTTCCACTTCAACCACAGTTTCCATCTTTCCCTCTTCCGTGCTGGTAACATTATATATACAGGTAAGTACCGTCAGTATGATGCACTGATTCTGTGCGGCGATGACTCCCTTCCGTATGAATATATACGAAAATACGACCACGAATTTCCGATCAAAGAAGGTTCCTTCTGGGAATTCGCACACTCACGCTTAAAACGCTTTAAAGGCATTACGCCTCAACGTTTCCCGCTTTATCTCAAGGAACTTGAATTCCGCTATAACAACCGAGATGGAGATATACTTTCCATGTTGTTGTCCCAGTTGTGCGACCTTGTTCCTGACTTCGACCCATTTAAAAAGTAAATACAAACTACAGCCTTTCACATGGTAGATAATTACGCCTAACAGGTGCCAAACCGTGCGTATATAAAGTGTCACATCATGCGCAATCAACTTCTGAAAACTACTAATATATTGAATTTTAAAACTAAACACCACCTACCGAGTGCAATAGATATTCTAAGTTCCTTTTTTTTGTAGAATGAGTTTTTTCATCGCAACATATCCTCATCATTACGATTACCTCGTGTCTCCAACACAGTGATCAATTTGGGAAAGGATTTTTGTTATGGAACGTAGAACTCGTTCTCAACACAATGAAGTGAATTTGCTTCCTTTTTCAGGACTCGGAATAGCCCTGCCCTGCGTTAACGCACGTGCAGAGTTCAGCAGGCTCGTCCCCATTGCTGCTGAAGCAGAGTCCCCCCAGCAACCATTGCGACCTGATTTCATGCCGATATGTAACGGATACGGATTCAGGCTGTTGATTGCGCTTGGTCGAGAAATCAGAGGCAGATAACAACACTTCATTATCAGGAGGAACAATGACAGTCTCCCGTAGGCAATTCCTCAAGCTTTCTGCAGGCGCTGCCACCGCGTCTGCATTTGGCGGACTCGGCATCTCCTTAAAGCCGACCGTTGCGAAAGCTGAGCTCCAAAAGCTTAAGTGGGCAAAGCAGACAACTTCTATCTGCTGTTACTGCGCAGTAGGCTGCGGCCTTATCGTGCACACTGCTAAAGACGGTGCGGGTCGCGCTATCAACGTAGAAGGTGATCCGGATCACCCAATTAACGAAGGTGCTCTTTGCGCTAAAGGTGCCTCCATCTGGCAGCTTGCAGAAAACGCAAACCGTCCTCAAACTCCATTATACCGTGCACCTAACAGCACAGAATGGAAGCAAGTCTCATGGGACTGGGCACTCACCGAAATAGCTAAACGTGTCAAAAAAACCCGCGACAAATCTTTCCAACTTAAAAACGAAAAAGGCGAATCAGTTAACCGCACTGAAGCAATCGCCTCCGCAGGCTCAGCAGCCATGGATAACGAAGAATGCTGGGCCTATCAGTCACTACTCAGATCCCTTGGCTTGGTGTACGTAGAACACCAAGCACGTATCTGACACAGCGCAACTGTAGCGGCTCTGGCAGAGTCGTTTGGACGCGGTGCGATGACTAACCACTGGATCGACCTTAAGAACAGTGACTGTGTATTAATCATGGGCAGTAACGCTGCCGAAAACCACCCTATTTCCTTTAAATGGGTAATGAAGGCTAGAGACAAGGGCGCAACCCTAATCCACGTTGACCCTCGCTTTACCCGTACCTCCGCTAAATGTGATGTCTACGCACCTATCCGTTCCGGTGCTGATATTCCGTTCCTTGGCGGTATGGTCAAATACATTCTAGATAACGACAAATACTTCCACGACTACGTAGTAAACTACACCAACGCATCTTTCGTTGTCGGAAAAGACTTTGACTTTGATGACGGAGTGTTCTCCGGTTTTGACCCTAAAAAAGGTGCTTACGACAAGTCCAAGTGGGCTTTTGAACTGGATGAAAAAGGCGTTCCAGTTCGAGATAATACATTGAAGAACCCGCGCTGTGTATTTAACCTGCTTAAAAAGCACTTCGCACGGTACGACGTGGATACAGTTTCTACCGTTACCGGCACTCCTAAAGAAGATATTCTCAAGGTTTACGAAACATATGCAGCATCCGGTGCGCCGGATAAATCTGCAACCATCATGTACGCAATGGGTTGGACGCAACATACAGTTGGAGTTCAGAACATCCGCACTATGGCAATTGTTCAGCTTCTGCTCGGTAACATTGGTGTTGCAGGTGGCGGTGTTAACGCCCTGCGCGGAGAATCCAACGTACAAGGTTCCACAGACCACTGTCTGCTCGTCCACATTTTGCCGGGCTACCTTGGCACACCAAAATCCAAATGGGCAGACCTCGCAGCCTACAACAAGAATTGTACTCCACAATCCGCAGACCCTATGTCAGCTAACTGGTGGGGTAACAAACCAAAGTACGTAGCCAGCTTTGTGAAAGCAATGTATCCGGAAGCTTCTCCTGAAAAAGGGTATGAAATGCTTCCGAAGCTTGATGCGCACAAGCCGATGACTGAGTATTACTGGCTGTCTATGTTTGAAAAAATGCTCAACGGCCAGTTTGAAGGTTTCTTTGCATGGGGACAAAACCCTGCCTGCGGTGGGGCAAACGCCAACAAAAACCGTGAAGCAATGACCAAGCTGGACTGGCTTGTTAACGTAAACATCTTTGACAACGAAACAGCCTCCTTCTGGCGCGGTCCTAACATGAATCCTAAGGACATCAAGACAGAAGTATTCTTCTTGCCATGTGCTGTTTCTATTGAAAAAGAGGGCTCCGTTACTAACTCCGGCCGCTGGATGCAGTGGCGTCATCAGGGGCCAAAGCCATATGGTCAGACACTTCCTGACGGTGACATCATCCTTAAACTCACCGACAAACTCCAGCAGATCTACAAAACAGAGGGCGGCGCATATCCTGATCCTATCGTAGGCCTCGGATTAAAAGACTGGCAGAACAGTCACGGCCACTTTAACCCTCATGGCATTGCCAAACTTATTAACGGTTACTTCATAAAGGATACCGAAGTTAAGGGCAAAAAATTCAAAAAAGGCCAACAGGTTCCAAGCTTTGCGTACCTCAAAGACGATGGTTCCACTTGTTCAGGCAACTGGCTCTACTGTGGCTCATATACAGACAAAGGCAACATGGCTGCACGCCGTGACAAAACCCAAAATGGCGCACAGGCAAATATCGGCCTGTACCCTAACTGGGCATGGTGCTGGCCTGTAAACCGCCGCATTCTCTATAACCGTGCATCTGTTGATCTTACCGGTAAGCCATACGCACCTAAAAAAGCGGTTATTGAGTGGACTGGTGACAACACCAAATGGCAAGGCGACGTTCCTGATGGTGGCTGGAAACCGGGCACAAAACATGCCTTCATCATGCGCAAGCACGGCTTCGGTCAAATTTACGGTCCAGGTCGAGCAGAAGGTCCATTCCCAGAGCACTATGAACCGCTCGAATGTCCTATAGCCAAGAACCCGTTCTCTTCTCAGCTGCATAACCCGACTGCATTCCAGATTAAGTCGGAAGAAAAAGCAGTTGCCAACCCTCACTTCCCATACGTCGGTACTACCTACCGCGTAACCGAGCATTGGCAGACTGGTCTCATGACCCGTTATCAAGGGTGGTTGATTGAAGCAGAACCACAACTGTTCTGTGAAATCAGTGAAGAACTGGCGAAAAAAGAAAATATCGCTAATGGCGAAACCGTTAAAGTTGCCAGCCTACGCGGCGAACTCGAGTGTGTTGCCATCGTAACCAAACGCATCAAGCCTTATAAAGTGCACGGGCAAGACGTTCATCTCGTCGGCCTCCCTTGGCACTATGGCTGGGTGACACCAAAACACGGTGGCGATTCTGCAAACCTCCTCACACCTTCTGTGGGCGATCCTAACACCGGTATTCCGGAAACTAAGGCGTTCATGGTTAACGTGAGCAAGATAAAGAGAGCGTAAGCCATGGCTAAAAAATTCCTTGTCGACCTTACCCGCTGCACAGCATGCCGTGGCTGTCAGGTAGCGTGCAAGCAATGGAAAAAGCTTCCAGCTGAACAAACAGTCAACTGGGGCTCCCACCAAAACCCTAAGGATTTAAGCTTCAACACATTGCGGCTCGTCCGCTTTGAAGAAGTGGTAAATGAAGGCAAAGTTGACTGGCTGTTCTTCCCGGAACAATGCCGCCACTGTTACGAGCCGCCTTGCCTCGGACAGGCAGAACTAGATGACGAGCGCGCTGTAATTCAGGATGAAGCAACCGGTGCTGTCATATTTACTGAATACACCAAAAACGTAGATGCAGATGGTGTCCGCGAAGCATGTCCGTACGATATTCCACGTAAGGATCCTGCAACCGGACAACTCTCCAAATGTGACATGTGCATTGACCGCATTCAGAACGGCATGAAGCCAGCCTGCGTGCTTTCCTGCCCGACAGGTGCAATGACCTTCGGGGAAGAAGAAGAGATTGATGCTCTGGCACAAGAACGCCTTGCTGCTGCTAAGAAACGTTATCCCAGCGCTATTCTTGGTGATCCGGACGATGTACGCGTTGTCTATCTATTCCAGCAAGACCCGACCAAGTACTTTGAAAAGGCAATTGCAGCAGCTTCACCAACCATGATGAACCGTAAGCAGATGTTTGCCCGCTTACTCGGAACAACAAAAGCATAGTAGCTTCAGCCCCTCAGACATGAGGCACGCAGCAGATGCTGCGTGCCTCTCTTCTTTGCTGCGGTTGGCTAAATTTATAACCTCATAACCATCGGCAATCCTCCAACAGGCAAAGAGTCTGCCCAGCCCTCACAAGCCCCCGCCCTTTTGGCCGCAAAGAATCATTTTAAGTAAGAAAAGACTACATTTTCAAACTAGTTCGACAGTCCACCGACCTAATGTAGCCCGCTATTTTGTAAAGACCGAAACTCCCTTGAGCATACGCACGTACATTGCTCCACTAGAAAACTGTTCTGTTTTGAAAGAACAGTACTTGATTTTTCCTTTGCCGAAGGAGAACATAGATTTTTTAAACAACCTATTGAGGTTTGCGCTATGAAAGCAGTCAGCATTGTTGGATACAAAAAATCAGGCAAAACTACCCTCACCCGCAAACTTGCAGATGCCCTTGAAGCACGCGGCAAGACCGTGACGATTGCCAAATTCACACACACCGGTTTAGCCAAACCAGATACAGACACCGGTCTCTTTATGAAGGAAGGCAGAACTGTTATCGGACTTGGTGGAAACGAATGCACTGTTCACTGGGGGGAGAAAAAAATGCTACCGGATGTACTCCCGTTAGCACAGGCTGACTATCTGCTTGTTGAAGGCGGAAAGACAATGAGCTGGCTGCCACGCGTCATCCTTCTTCGTAGTCCTGATGAACAAAAAGTAATGGATAGAGGACTTGCCATTGCTTCATTTGGAGAAATTAAAGCAGAAGAACTTCCAAACTATTCCGATGCAACGCTTGAAGAGCTTGTGGACTGTATTGAAGAAAAGGCGTTTATGCTTCCTGCACTCGACTGCGGGGCTTGCGGCGAAGAAAGCTGTGAGATTATTTCTCAAAAAATTGTTGCAGGTAAAGCCACCATGAAGGCCTGCAAATCCATTAATAATTCCGCAATGACCATCACGGTCAACGGCTCGCCTGTCGGCTTGAACCCCTTTGTTGAGAATATCATCCGCGGCGCTATTGAAGGAATGCTTGGTTCCTTGAAAGGCTATGCACCGGGTAGCGACGTTGAAATCAAAATTTCCAAATAAAAAAATCCGATCAGGATTCCCTGATCGGATTTTTTTAAACACAAGCAATAGAATAGATGCCTTCCAAAAATTTCTGGCAGGAACATACTACTTGTAATAAGCACAATAGAATTTTTACAGAATGGTACATATAATAGGCAACACTCGTCCTGCACTATCAATACAGCCTGATACGTCCGAATGCATAGAATGCTGCAACCTTTTTAAAATTCATTCACGGCAGCATCGCGAGTTGAATACATGCCAAACAACTGATCATACCCTGAAATTTCAAATACTTCTTGAATGTAATCACGTGCGCAACATACTGCTACTTTTCCACCGGCTGGATGAAGCTGTTGATACGCCATTACAAGAACACGCAACCCTGCGCTGTTAATATAATCAAGTTCTTCAAAGTCAAATAGCAAGCGGGAATTTCCGCCACCAATCAATTCTTCAACTTTTGTTTCAAGCTCTTTTGTATGGGAACCATCCAAACGATTGCTCATGGCAAGAACCGTACAATTTGGTAATTCAATGGTTGTTAATGCCATATCAGGCTCCTTTCTAATGAGTTTCAGTATCTATTTTCGTACAAATAAGAACGTAATTTTTGCCATCAACTCGATAATAGGTAAACGAATCCATAAGGTTACGCACCAGATGGACCCCCATTCCCCCTATAGGCTTACGCCTTTTATCTATCGGTTTATCCAGCTCCGGCTTCTGTATTTTTGAAATATCAAATGCCTTACCGCTATCAATAATCTTAGCGAAAAACACACCCCGATCAATGCACACTACAATATCTATTTCCGGCTTCTGAGTATCATTAAACGCATAATCAAAAATATTACTTATCAGCTCATCAAGTGCGAGAGTAATCTTAAACACAACAGACGACGCTATAGAATGTTTTTCTGCCATTTTGTCTATAGCAGATACCAATTGAATAAATTCATCACGAGAATGAATTATTACTCTATAGCAGGTACGCGTGTTATTCATTGTTATTCTTCTCTTCCATGAAGAAATCAAGATTACAAATACTCACATTTTCACAGTCTTTATTCGCGTTCTTATCCTTCTTAAGCACAACAAGGGTCACATCATCTACATTAGGAACATTCTTTTGCCATTTTTCGACTGCTTCCAATATACAATCACGTATTTCTTCTGCAGTCTTTGAAGCATGTTCACGAATAAGCTCCCGTAACTGCTCCTTACCATACAAATCTCCATACCCACCTTTACGAGCTTCCCATATTCCATCAGTACCTAATAAAATGATAGCACCTTGCTGTGTAAGCTCTATTTCACTTTCCTCATAGTTAACACCTCCCATAACCCCAAGCGGCAAGCCTTTACCCTTCAATTCGGTAAATTCATCCTGCTCCGGAAGATAAACTATAGCTGGATCGTGTCCTGCTCTAACCCATCGCAAAAGATCACTATGTCCAATCATCTCAAGATAGAACAGCGTCATAAACCGCCCAGTCCCATGTACGTCCTGAGTAAGTAGATTGTTTACCTGAGAAACTCTGCGTGACGCACTGATACGTGCACATTCAGTATGGACTCGCAACAACGCACGAGCAGTTGTCATAAGTAAAGCTGAGGCGACTCCGTGCCCTGAAACATCCCCTACGACAATGGACAGAATTGACTGGTTATCACAATTTGTCATGTAGTAATCATAATAATCGCCCCCCGTCTGATCGCAGTAACGGATTGCACCGGAAATCTGCCATCCCGGAAATCTCGGGTCTCTGGCCGGAAGCAGGTTCTCTTGAATCTCATGCGCCACATCCAGCGCTTGTTGCGTCTCTACCAGATGCTCTAACTGCGGCCCTATCCGGTTAAAGGTCTCCACAAGTATATCGCGTTCGTCGCCGGTTTTAAGATCAACTCGCGCGCTAAAGTTACCTTGTGCGAGCTCCTTAAATGAAGCCACCATCATGTTCATAGGCTTAGAAATAGCCCGACTGGCATACACGGCAAAAAGAAATGTTAAAAAAATGACCACAACAACAGCTATTTCAACCACACGCTGTTGAGCTGAGCTTGCCCAGTGAAGATAGGCAAGGACCTTGTTCGTCAAATGCATTACGTCTTCTTCCGGCACCACCGTAATGAAGTAATTATTACCTTTAAATGGTGCCCACGCTACAAGGCAATCCTCTCCCCCCCATGGCATCAAGAGCGTGCCGGATGTGCCGGAAGCAATTGCATTCATAAACTTAGCCTTTACTTCGTTATCCTCAAATACAACCCAATGCTTTTTGGATGTTCCCATAATCCAAGAATACTCGTTATCTTCCTTACTCTTCCTCTGTGCACTTGCAATAATGCGAAGCCCGGCACTGCCTGTAACTTTGTCATCAGCCTCTTCAGCCAAGATCAGCCGTGTCTGATTTGACCATGCTGCCGTAATACTCCCACTGGAAAGCCCTTGTTCCATAAGAATATCAAGCCCTACTACTCCAATAATTTCTTTTTTCATATTGTATAACGGTGCGGAAACCGTAAACAACAGTCTTCCTGTCGAAATATCCCGAAGAGGGGCACGCCAAACAATCTTCTTTTCTGCCATTGCAAGCCGATACCATAAACGATCTCGCGGATCATATCCTTCAGGCATACCCGCATGAGCAGGATAATACGCTAACAGTCCGGATTTAGTTCCAATGTAAAGATTGTAAATGAATGAGCCGTATGATTTTTTTAATTCCTTAAATAAGGGAAGCAGCCGAATCAATTTTTTCGCTTCAAGCTTTGCGGCGGCTCTTTCGGACTGATTCTGAGGCAGGAAAAAGGCAATATTACCAAGGGAAATATACTTGCTTATGTCACTGCCATATTTGACCATATACTGACGAGTTGGTGCGTGCAGGGGGTCAACAACAAGATCTTCAGGATAAGGCAAATCCGGCTTAATCTCATCCGAATATAGGGGCTTCACATCAACAGGTGGAAGCATATCGAGGAAATGCTGTGCAGCGAATGCCACAACATCAAGAATTATCCCCCGCATCTGCTCACTGTTTTCTAAATTTTTTGCTGAATTAACAGCGATATTTTCAATAGAGCGGCTGGCCTGTTCGACAAGGTCATTACGAGTACTCTCATACAGATACTCTTTAATATCTGTCTGTAACTCCTGCACAGTGAGCACTGCACCGCAAATAGGCAGCACGCTGAACAGTACAAGCGTGAGAAACAATTTCCAACGTAGGGACAATCTATGAATAAAGGTCAACCTCTTAAGTTCCATTACGCATTGTACCGTACCTTGCATCTTAATATTTTTATATATCCCCGTGGGATGTGCCTTTTACACTCCAAAGGATACTAAGCATGGCTGAAAAACTCCCCCCGATTACAAAGCGTTCCATGTACTTTTGGGTATTACATAAAAATAAACCCCTGCAGCTAACAATGATTACGATCATTGTCATAACAGTAGGCATGCGGCTTGTTCCTATTGAAATGCAAAAGCGCATCGTTTCTGAAGCTATTCAGTTGAAAAAAATCGATGCACTTATCTATTACTGTATGATTTATATCTCTGCGGTTTTTTTAGCCGGTGTACTTAAATACGCTATCAATATTCTTCAATCAAAAGTCGGGGAAAATACTCTCTACAGAATCAGAAAACATCTCTACGACCACATCCTAACCCTACCGATGCCGTTCTTTCGCAGAACTTCCCCTGGACTTGTCGTTTCCACACTCATGACAGAGCTACTCCCGATGGCAACATTTGCAGGAGCAGCTATCTCAGCACCTCTGGTAAATATTCTGACATTCTTCGCATTTGCTGGATATATGTTCTACCTCGACCCCATTCTCGCAACAATCTCCATCTCAATATACCCTGTTGAAATGATTGTTATTCCAATTTTACAACGTAAATATAACAAGCTGAACCGCCAGAGAACAAACAGCTTACGGAGTACAAGCAGTATCATCAGCGAATCCACAACGGGGATTCATGAGATTCAAGGAAACTGTGCGTTCTCGCTTGAAGAAAATAAATTCCGTAAGGCTGCACGCTGGCTCTATGACCTCACATACCGACTGCTCATAGTTAAATTTGGCATCAAGTTTACAAACAATCTGTTCCAATCTCTGGGACCATTCTTTCTTTTTCTTGTCGGTGGCTACCTTGCAATTGAAGGAAGATTTGAATTAGGTGCCCTGGTTGCTTTTCTATCTGCATACGAAAAGCTCTATGACCCGTGGAAAGAGCTTATGGAGTTTTACCAGCTCTATCAGGACTGCGTTGTGCGTTATAAACAGGTCATGGACTACTTTGATCTAATGGCAGAATTTCCTTCAGTTCCTGTTGACCGCGATGTCTACAAATTGGAAGGAAATATTCTGATTAAAGACTTGTCATTCACCATCGGGACTAATATCCGCTTGCTGGACAATATCAATATGCAAATTAACGCCGGTGAACATCTAGCGCTTGTAGGATTCTCAGGCAGTGGCAAATCCACCCTTGCAGGTGCCGTAAGTCAGATGCTGCGATATACCGGCGGCAGTGTGCAGGTTGACGGGCATGAAGTTTCGCAAATGTCCAAACAAGACATTGCAGAAAACATGGGGATTGTTGCCCAACATCCTTTCATTTTTGACGGCACAATCCGAAACAACCTTGTATACAGCAGTGAAGCGCTCATGCGACAACGGGGTGAAACAGAACCGAACCTGCCGGATCTAGACAGACTTATTGAGGTCGTCCAACAGGTTGGTCTTTTTGTTGATGTGCTCGGTTTTGGTCTACGCACAACATTGAAGAAGGACAGCCCTCCTGAGTTAATCGAAAGCCTCATTCGTGCCCGTGAACAATTCCAGCAGTTGCATGGTGCTCAGCTCAGCAACGATATTGAATTTTTCGATCCAGAAAACTACCTGCAATACGCGTCTATCGCAGAGAATATTATCTTCGGTGCTTCACGTGATGAAAACATCACCCTGTCAAACCTGCACAAGGTACCTCAGTTTGTAGCCTTCCTGAAAGAGGCTAACCTGCTTCTACAACTTGAACTGCTTGGCTGTCTTATTGCCACTCGAACCATTGAACTTATCCGCAACGCCCCTGACGAACAGGAACTGCTACAACGCAGTCCAGTCCCGTTGGAAGAACTTCCAGCCTACAATCGCATTGTAGAGCAGTTACACAAAGCGCAATCACTGGAAGAAGGGCTGGTTAAACTGGATGATGAAGACCGCGGAGCACTCCTCTACCTGAGCCTCAACTTTACTTTAAGCCAGCATTCAATTGCTTCGATTCCTGAAAAAATCTTCAATTCAATAAGTGAAATACGTACCTCGTTCAAAACGTATATGGATAATCACATGCCAGATACGTTTAACACCTACTGCCGTGAAAGCTATGAGCATGCCCTCACAATCATGGATAATATTGCTTATGGACATATCAAGCTTGATAACGCGGGTGCTGAGGACCGTGTGCAGCAACATATGAACCAGCTGCTCATTATTGAAGGTGTATTGGAAACCATCCTTGAAATTGGTCTGGAACATAATGTCGGCAATATGGGCGAAGACCTTTCAGGCGGTCAACGCCAGAAGATTGCACTCGCACGTGCCTTCCTCAAGCAACCGCCAATTTATATCTTTGATGAAGCCACATCCGCTCTTGATAATGCATCACAAGCACGCATTCAGAATGTTATGGAGAAGATGCTCAAGGGCAAAGCCACTATCTTGTCTGTTGTACATAGACTCGACACACTTCCGGGATATGACAAAGTGGCAGTACTACGCAGCGGTAAACTTGTTGAACAAGGCACCTACACCGAACTCATAGAACAAAAAGGGGCCCTCTACGAACTTGTACATGGTGCATCATAACCGCTCACAACCTTACAAATAATTCAGGAGTAACCATGAATACAGACACCAATGCTCCATCCTGTGAATACGATAAGAACCTCGATCTACTGCTTAAAGCAGAGATTTTCTCTAAAATACCGGTAGAACGCCTTCGCTCTTACGCCCTGCTGGTAAAACGCATGAACTATCAAGTTGGAGAACACGTTTTTCATCAAGGCGACGTAGACAATAAAGCATACTTACTTGTTCAAGGATCACTTTCTATCACCCACAGCTATATGGATAAAACAAGTACACACGGAACAATCAGTCAGGGAAAAATATTCGGTACGCTGGCACTTATTGCCGATACAGAACGCCTTTTCTCTGTAAAAGCACTTACTCCTGCAACCTGTCTCATTCTTCCACGCCCTAAAGGACTAAGCGAACTTGATAAAGATCCAGAAAGTGCAAAAATATTCCTGAAAATTATAGCAGACCGAATAAGTCATTGGGAAAAGGGATGCTTAATCGAGGCAGCGACAGTTGAAAGTTGCCCATGCAGATATGGAGTAAGTTTAATTTAAAAAGCAGCGACACTCTTTTTTTACAAAAACTAACAACGTTTTTTCCCACGTGCACTTTTTACCATTTTTGTTATAACCAGCAGTAACAATTCAGTATCACATAGGCATTGCTATATTTTCCACCACCAATGCTGTTATTTTTAACTTGCCACCGATGTTGATTGAGTATACAACCGAATCAAGCTACAAGGTGTAGCTACAACTTTCTCTCTGCAGCACCTTCGGGTGCGCTCATTGCCACTCCAGTCTGTCATCGACTAGCCCGCGTTTGACAGACTGCTCACCGAGAGAACAGTGGTCTTCTCCTCTGTCTTTAAATATATGCCTGCAACATATATAAGATCTCTCGGTCGGCGAACCGGCTTGCCCACACCTTGCCGGTTCGCCAACCCTTTTCTTCTCCAACGTTCCCCAACGAACAATAAAAAATGCCGTATGTAACACATACGGCATTTTTTATTACGTTACTCTTACTGTGAATCTACCGATATACAGCTGCACATTTTCTACACAGGCTCCGAAAGACGCTTCCTATCCGCATTCCCAGAACCTGTACTTTAGTAAGTGGAGGACGAGCCGGTTGCTTAAAAAGCTTCCCGCCACGCTCTGCAATAATAATACGTGCAGCAAGTTCGGTGGCATTCCCAGTAAGCATAGTACACTGCGCAAAATGCTTTGCTGAATCATCTTTAACATGGCGAGTCAGGGTACGACAGCATGAGGATTTGTGATTTCTTACAAACGCATCATGCAGATCCTTGCCACATTCACGGGCGTACGCATTACTCGTTGCGAGACGCCCCTTTCCTGTGAACATCCCCACTGAAGCAAGCCCGCCTGCAAGTGCACCGCACATACAACCGGCTGTGCCTACTCCCATACAGAAGGTTGAACCAAGGTTTATGGCTTCCTCTTCAGAAAGAGAGCCGTCAAAAGCTTCATTCAAAGTAACTAGAACCGCCTCAGCACATAGCAGTGCCCGCGTTTCAAAAAGATTCTCCGCTTGAAGCTTCAACTTTTCAACAATAGCTTCTGCTTCTGGAGACAATTCAGTGTCAGCAAGCGACACCGCAGAATACTTATTTAACTTCATCTACAGGGTATCCGGCTTCTTTCCATGCCTTAATACCACCAGGGTGACGATATACATTGGTATAGCCAAGTTTACGTGCCCACATGGCACCGTTATGAGAACGGGTACATTTTACAAAACCACAGTAGAATACAAGCATACGATCTTTGTCTGGACCAAGCAGTGCTTCAAAATCTGCTTGAGTTTTTCCTGCTGTTTCGTTGGTGTCCCAACTCTTCATATCTGGAATAGGAAATAAAAACTGTTTTGCACCAGGGATGTGATTTTTTTTGTAGGAAGCTTCGTAAGGCATTGTATCAATGATGAGCATGTCACTTTTACCAAGCGCATCGTTCAAATCCTTAGAGGAAATAACGTCATAATCACCACGCTGCACTTCTTTAACGAGTTTGATAGATTTCCCTTCAAGTTCCACTTCGGATTCACCAATGCCCATGAATCCACTCAACATAACAACCCCAACCAGCAACACACAACAAACTAAAATCTTACGCACAACACACTCCAGTCAAAATATCTTTTTGTATACAACGACTACAAAACTCGGGCAGTCTGATTTCTTCGCATTGAAGAAACAAATAAAAAACAACAAGCAGCCAATAAGCCTACATCCCTAATGAATGCCTCGCGCAACGCACTACCATCATCATATCCGGAAGGAACTTCACCTGCGGCAAAACAGCCGCAGTCAGCAATAACAAGTCCTTCATGCATGGCATAGCCAAGCACTGCCAAAAACGCCAACGTCATGGCAGTAATAGCGGGTAAACTTCCACGCACATTCAGAATAAGGCCGAGGCCAGCGAGGACTTCAAAAAACGGAAGTCCGAAGGCTACATACGGAAGCAACCACAAAGGGACCACGCCAAATTCTTCAATGATGATACCAAATCCACGTATATCCCAAAGCTTTGCGGCTCCCGCATACGCAAACACAGCGCCGAGCAGCAAGCGCACTACCAGCACAACTGTAGTGCGTTGAAAAATACGTGAGGAAATATTATCGAGCACACTCATAATCACCCTTTTATCACCCTGATGTTTTTAATCAAATCGATAATACCCATTACAATCACTTCGTTGTATCAGATTTATCTATGACTGCAGTCAAAGTTATAGATGACTGGCCGACTAATGTTTTTGCAATTTAAACCGCACGGCAGTATAGGTTGGGCATGCCTAAAAAGAGACTACGAGAAGGTTATACAACAGGCTCATCAGCATCGGCAGCAGCCGGTGCAGCACTCCGCCTGCTGCTTATGCAGCAGACCGTAAACGTGCTGGGAATTGCCCTTCCACCGTTTTTACCGGAAAACGGAGCTTCTGATGCGCCAAATCAGCGACTGGAAATTCCGATCCACACCGTCTGCCTTAAAGAAGATTGTGCTATGGGCAGCGTTATAAAAGACGGTGGTGACGACCCTGATGCAACAAATGGCTTACACATTGAAGCACACGTATCGTTACTTCCTAACACAGAAAATATTATCCTCGAAGGCGGGAAAGGCGTCGGGAAAGTCACACTCCCAGGTTTACCCGTACCTGCAGGAAACCCTGCAATTAATCCTGAACCACAGGAACAAATAAAAGCAGCAGTTCGTGAAGCATGCAATGCAGCCGGATATACTGGCGGCGTGCGTGTTCGTATAGAAGTCCCCCTTGGAGAAGAACGGGCAAAGAATACCATGAACTCCAGACTCGGAATTCTTGGCGGCATATCCATTCTCGGAACCCGCGGAACAGTAAAGCCATACAGCCACAGTTCTTGGAAAGCGACTATTCTGCAAGGAATGGATGTCTCACTTGCGGCTGGTGCCGAATGCGTTGGTTTTTCCACGGGCAGACGTAGCGAACGGTTGCTTATGGAAAGACTACCGGAATGGAAGGAGCTGGCCTTTATACAGGCTGCAGACTTTGTACAGTTCTCTCTGGAATCAGCTGCAGATAAAGGCTTCAAGTGCGCGGCTTGGTCTTGCTTCTTCGGGAAACTGGTTAAGCTGGCACAAGGACACGCCTATACGCATGCGAAAACAGCCCCCATTGATTTCATACTACTCGCACAATGGTGCCGCGAGGCAGGTATCAACGATACATTGATTGCTGAAATTGAAGGAGCCAACACGGCACGGCAAGTGTTGGACATCATCAACGATGATCCTCAAAAAGAAGCTGCTTTACAACACATCGCTATCATTGCACGTGACACCGCACATGCATGGGCAAAAAACAGCGTCAATATTACTGTCTATCTATTTGATTTTGATGGCACACTGCTTACAGTTGTTTAGTGGTACCAGATTGTTGCAACCGGAAACCTGCTGGAGGGATTATGGCTATTCATGTAGTTGGTCTTGGGATTGATCCCGACACGCTTCCTGAAATTCACGAACAGATTATTACAACTGCAGATGTACTTGTTGGAGGAAAACGCCAACTGGAAGCATTTGTCGATCTTGATGTAGAAACCATTCCCGTTACAGCACCATTATCCGATGTATTTGCAGCTATGGCTGCCAGCTACAACGCACGAAAAGAAGTTGTTGTTATTGCAGACGGTGACCCGTTGTTCTTCGGCATCGGTGAACGAATCATTAAAGAGTTCGGCTCTGAAAACGTAGTAGTGCATCCCAACACAGCCACAGTGCAAGCTATTGCTTCGAGAGCAAACATCTCATGGCAAAACATGCGCATGCTGTCCCTACACGGGCGCAATGACTACACCCCGCTCTATACAGCACTCATGCAGCATGATCATATTACTGTGCTCACAGATGACACCAACATTCCTGCAGTCATCGCCCAGAGACTGCTGGACAGAGGGGTTACATGGTTCAACATCGGTATATTTGAAAACATGGGGACAGATGAAGAACAAATTTCCGACTGTACATTGGAAGAAGCTAGCAACCGCAGCTTTTCCAAACTCAATGCCGTACTACTTGAACGTACCGGACAACCGGAACAGCCATTGCGAATAGGTATTCCAGATTCCCAATTTGCAACCGAGCGCAAGCTCATTACAAAACGCCCTGTACGTTCTGCCTCTCTCGGCGTGTTGGAATTGGAGCCACATCACACCATGTGGGACATTGGGGCAGGAAGCGGTTCTGTCAGCATAGAAGCGGCCCATCTCCTATCGAAAGGTGCCGTTTATGCAGTTGAACGCAAAAGCAAACGAGTTGCGCTCATCCGTCAGAATCGGGCACGCTTTGGCGCCGTCAATATGGATGTACTGCACGGCGATGCTCTGGAATGTATAAAAGACCTGCCAACTCCGGACAGAATCTTTATCGGCGGCGGGCTAGGGTCTAACACAACTCTCCTCGCTCCACTCTGTGAACGACTCCAATGCAACGGAATCATCGTTGTAAACAGTACCCTGCTCTCAAGTCTTGAAGCGGCTAAAAATCACTTCAAAACTATAGGCTGGGAGTACGATGTTACAATGATCCAAGCGGCCGCATCTCGTCCGCTTGCCGACGACATCCGACTCGACAGTATGAACCCAATATTTATCATCAGCGCACGCAAACCAGTGCCTGAAAAACAATCAGATTAGAAAACGTTACTCGGAATATATATGACAACCACACGTCCTGAATGGAAGAGCGCACCAGTATGGTTTATCGGTGCAGGCCCCGGTGACCCCGAACTCATCACTGTTAAAGGCGCCCGCATGATTGCAGAGGCGGATCTCGTACTCTATGCCGGTTCACTCGTACCGACAGTCATCATTGAAGGTGCAAAAGAGTCTGCAACAATCATGGATTCTGCTCCAATGAGTCTTGAAGAAACACACGCCGCAGTTGTAGAAACAGTCCGTAAGGGTGGCACTGTTGCCCGTGTACACACTGGCGACCCTAGCCTGTACGGTGCAATCCGTGAACAAATGCGTCTACTGGACAAAGAAGACATCGGCTACGGCACTATTCCTGGTGTAACTGCAAGCTTTGCAGCCGCGGCAGCTTCTGCAACCTCTCTCACCGTGCCGGAAGAGTCACAGTCTGTCATCATCACCCGCCTCGAAGGACGCACGCCAGTACCGGAAACCGAAAAACTACGCGACATGGCAAAACACCGCTGCGCGATGGCAATCTACCTTTCTGCAGCACATCCGAAACGCCTTGTCGAAGAGCTGCGCGCTGGTGGACTTGAGGACGACATCGTCGTTGTAGTTGCCTACCGAGTAGGCTGGCCTGAACAAAAAATCGTGCGTACGACAATTGGAAATCTCTGCGAAACAGTTGCAGAACATAACCTTACGCGCCAGACAGTCTTCCTTGTTCTCCCAGGTGAAGACAATGAAGAGCATTTCTCAAAGCTTTACGATGCGGGATTCCTGCACGGATTCAGAAACTAGCAATACAAACAACGGGCAGGGGGGACCCTGCCCAAAAAAATATTCCTCAAGCAGTTTTTTCTAAAAAACGGTCAAGAAACACAATTTGCTTCGTGGTAAATAGGATCAGATGAACACGAAGAAAGTACATATTCGCGAACAGATAGCACAGTCGCAGCGATACATAGAGGAACATCTAAATACAACCGTTCCCCTTGAATCACTGGCGGAACAATGTGGATATTCTCCACTCTATTTTCACTCTATTTTTACAGGAATAGTCGGTGAAGGAGTAAAAGAATATCAACGCCGTCTGCGTCTGCAACGCGCCGCGACTCAGCTACTTTTTTCTGAAACATCACTCATAGAGATAGCTCTGGACGCAGGGTACGAATCTCAGGAAGGATTCTCGCGCGCATTCAAAAAGCGATTCGCCTATTCACCACTCAAATTCAGAAGACTGCAATCTGACTACAGTTTTCTGTCTGGAGGCAAATTAATGGATACCCCCACCCAGCACACTGACCTCGAAGTCACAATAAAAAAATGTGCACCCATAACCGTAGCAGCGGCACGCCACATCGGCCCATACAGTGAATGCAAAACCGCATTCTCCACCCTCTGCAACTGGGCTCGAGAACAAGGTCTCTATGGCAGTTTCAGACAAGTCTTCGGCATATCGCATGATGACCCACGGACAACGCCAGCAGAAAAGCTCCGATATGACGCATGCATGGAAATTCCAGAAGATTTCGTAGTCGCAGGCGAAGCACAGAAGTACACCATCCACGGTGGACGCTACGCATGCTGCATCCACAAAGGATCATACGCAAAAATACCCGAAACTTTCGTAGCCATGCTCGGCAGCTGGTTCCCCGACTCCGGTGAAGAGCTCACAAACCACCCGCCGCTCGAAGTCTACCTCAATTGTCCATCTAGCACCCCAGAAGATGAGTTGCTTACAGAGTTACGTATTCCGCTCAAGTAGACTGTCAAGACAAGCATTATGTCTCCGACGGCTGGGGAAAACCTTTCTGTGGAAAGGTTTTCCCCAGACCCCTTTCCAAAGACTTTTATCAGGCGAAAGAATTTCGTTCATCATTTCCTTACACGGCTTTATTGCACTTGTTTTTCTTAAAAAAAAGGTTGCCCTAATTCATTAGGACAACCTTTTATATTATATGAAAGATAATGATGCATAAGCCGCGAGAAGACCATCATTAACGAACGTTCCTCGCAGTTAAAAGTTTTTGGAGAGTCCAGAGAAGCCTTTTCTCAAAAAGGTTCTCTGGCCGCCGGAGGCATTTCGTGCATCAGCATTGGTGCGAATAAAATTCAAGCTCCGGCGCTGCTGGTATTTCATTTGCTTCGGCGAGCCGCTTGAAGAACAAGCGTAAGCCTTTCTGCTCTTCTTCGCCGAGATGATAGACAAGACTTTGGAAGTATTGCGTCAATCCTTCTTTGTCCATGTAGCCAGCTTTTTCTGCAAGCTCGATGACGGTCTGAATATTCTCATCACCCCAGTTCTTTGCATTCCGAAAAAGCTCTGCAGGATCCTGTGTAAAACATCCGGACTCGACAGATTTACGAGACACGATCCAGACACCGAAAATGAACGGAAGTCCTGTCCATTCGCGCCATGCTTCACCAAGATCAAGGCGATACGGATAGCGGTCGTCATTTCTGAGACGCAGTGCTTCGTCACCGATGCAGAGTGCTGCTGTCGGAAGCTCACCACGATCAATGTAGTCAGACACAGAACCAGTTTTGTAAGATACATCAAGCTTCAGACAATCACGGAAAAGCATACGCAAAAGCGCGGCTGATGTATGCGACTGAGCTGTAGTAAGTATTTCTTCTCCACCAAGCTCTGAGATAGGCTTCTGACTGATGAGTAACACACTCATTACAGGACCGGCGCTACCAATGGCGATGTCCGGTAAAAGGAAATACTTCTCCGGATGCCGTGCATACTCAAAGGAAGAACAAGAAGATACGTCTAGATTTCCCGCGTCCATCTGTTCATTTAATTCTGCTGGAGTGCCATAAACAAGGTCAAAGTTTTCACCGAGCAGCCCCGTTTCCAGTGGATGATAGATAGGAAGTACGTTCAGATAACGAATGCGACCAACGCGCAGTTTCTTTGCAGGTTTCTGCACGGGTTACGCTTCCTTGTTCTCTACAAGAGAGTAATCCATTGTACGCTGCTTTGGAGTAAAACCGGCTGCTTCAACAATGTCATGAATTTCCTCGCGAGTGAGACGGAATGATGTACCTGCCGCCGCAACAACGTTCTCTTCGATCATTAATGAACCGAAGTCGTTTGCACCGTAAGAAAGAGAAAGCTGAGCAATCTCT
This sequence comes from Halodesulfovibrio marinisediminis DSM 17456, assembly GCF_900129975.1. Taxonomy (NCBI): domain Bacteria; kingdom Pseudomonadati; phylum Thermodesulfobacteriota; class Desulfovibrionia; order Desulfovibrionales; family Desulfovibrionaceae; genus Halodesulfovibrio; species Halodesulfovibrio marinisediminis. The sequence goes on along the minus strand of NZ_FSRG01000005.1, from coordinate 544,389 downwards.
GGACCCATTGTAACCCATGAAGCCTGAATATTCTCGATGTTATCAAGAACGATACGGGACATGGCAAGCACACGCAGGTAACCGGCACTTGGCTCAGGACGACAAGTAATGTTGGTATTGCCCGGCTGGAATGTCCAAGGGATGAACGCAGTGAAGCCGTTTGTTCTATCCTGTACTTCACGCACAGCAAAGAGATGTTCAATGCGGTCATCAAGTGATTCTTCGTGCCCGAACATCATAGTCGCGGTTGTATTCAAGCCTTGGTAGTGAGCTTCTTCCATAACAGCAAGCCAGCGTGTTGCGCTGCATTTGTTAGGAGAAACCTGTTTACGGACTTCATCCACAAGAATCTCTGCACCACCACCTGGAATAGAATCAAGACCAGCTGCACGAAGACGCGCGATAACGTCTTTTACGAGCAACTTTTCGTTCTCTGCAAAGAATACAATTTCTGGTGGGGAGAATGCATGAACGTGGATGGAAGGATATGTTTTTTTAATCCAGCGGATCATATCCTCATAAAATTCCATGGTCAGGTTCGGGTTATGACCACCCTGCATAAGAATCTGAGTACCACCGAGTGCGATGGTTTCTTCTATCTTCTGCCCCAGCTCTTCACGGCTAATAACATAACCGCCTTCGGTGTCAGCTTTTTCCGGTGCAACATAAAATGCACAGAATCGACAAGCACAGCTACAAATATTGGAATAGTTGATATTACGATCTGCAACGTATGTTACAATCCGCTCAGGATGCTTTGCAAAACGTACGTGGTTTGCAAGGTAGGCAAGCGTATGCAGACTTGCTTCATTATACAAAACCTGAGCCTCGCCACGATCAATACGATCACCGCGAAGAACTTTTTTAGAAACTTCAATTACAGCGTCGTTTTCATGAAATGGACTATGAACAAACATGCTATGCCTCCTGCTCTACTTTCACTGGCTTAAAGAAGCTGTTACGACGAACCGGATTAAAACCGGAACGAACAATCATCTCCTCGAGCTGCGGGATGGTCATAGCCTGATCTGACTGTGCCCCTGCATCGTGACCGATTTTCTCTTCAACAATAGTTCCGTCAAGATCATCAGCACCAAAGTGTAGTGCAGCCTGCGCAAGCTTTACGCCAAGCATAACCCAGTATGCTTTGATGTGCGGAATGTTATCCAGCATGAGTCGGGAAACTGCGATGGTGCGGAGCTTATCAAGCCCTGTGTGCTTGCCTTTGCGTTCTTCTGGAAGCTCAAGCATGCTGTTTTCAGTAAGGAATGGAAGCGGAATAAAACAGGAGAAGCCGTTTGTTTCGTCTTGAAGTCTGCGCAACTTGTCAAGGTGATCCAAGCGATCATCAATTAATTCAAGATGTCCAAATAACATGGTGCAATTTGAGGTGATACCAAGGTTGTGTGCTTCACGCGCAACATTCAACCATTCATCACCTGTTGCTTTTCTTGGACAAATCTTTTCACGTACTTCAGGTGCAAAAATTTCTGCGCCACCGCCCGGCATGGCTTCAAGGCCGGCAGCTTTCAAACGCCCAAGTACTTCCTGAGTAGAGATATTTTCAAGCTCAGCAAAGTGTGCAATCTCTACAGCCGTAAATGCTTTTACAATAATACCTGGGTAAGTTTCTTTGATGCGTATAATGGCTTCTTCAAAAAAGCTCAGTGGTAACTTTGGATGGCAGCCGCCAACAATATGTACTTCATCGTATGGAAGACCGTCTTTAGGATCAAGCTTAGCTACAATCTCATCTACGCTCAGACGAAATGCACCTTCCTGCTCATCTTCTTCTTTCTGGTAGGCACAGAAAAGGCAGGCATTTACACAAACATTTGTGTAATTGACGTGACGGTTAAGAACATAATACGTGGAATCTCCATGCAGACGGGTACGCGCATGATGCGCCAACGCGCCAAGGGCGTTTATGTCTTCACAAGCGAAAAGCTTTCTACCATCTTCAATGGAAAGGCGCTCACCGTTCATGACCTTTTCAAATACACTGCCCAATCCCAGACGGGCATAGTAATCAGCATCTAACATAATCACGGTCTCCAGATGTCTACTAAAAACAACCACTCACCATGCGTTATCGAAAGACAGTATCCCGACATACTGTTACTACCGCAGGATGAAAAGCAAACCTAAACGTTCCAATTTACCTAACAATAAATGCACCGTATAAATAACGAGCGGTAACTGATGTGTGTGGTCTTCGGCCGGCTGAGTATCTGCTTGCATGCGCGCTATGTCAACCGTAAGAATATGTACAACCTAACCGCACTTAGTGCGTTACCTTTAAAAACAACAAACTCCTATCTATTGGAGGTTTATTATGCAGTTAGAACTCGGTATTTCTCCCTGCCCTAACGACACATGGATTTTCTACGCTCTAGCAAACAACAAAATAGACCTGCCATTTGACATCACAATGTACATGGCCGACGTAGAAGATTTAAATATTCGAGCACGTAAAAGCGACATCGCTGCAACAAAACTCTCCGTAGCTGCAATGGTAGACTGCCTTGATGACTACATTCTGCTCCGTACCGGCGGTGCACTCGGCAGAGGCTGCGGCCCGATTGTCGTCACCAAACAAGACACATGCTTCCAGTCCGCCAGAGAAGCAGACAAAAAAGTTGCCATTCCGGGCAAGCTCACCACTGCAAACATGCTCCTCTCACTCAACAATTCACTCAAAGGTGAACGAGTAGAAATGATCTTCGACGAAGTCATGCCAGCAGTACAATCCGGTACAGTTGACGCAGGAGTTGTCATCCACGAAGGCCGCTTCACCTACGAAAACTTCGGTCTCAAAAAAGTTCTCGACCTCGGCCAATGGTGGGAAAATACAACCAACCTCCCACTCCCGCTCGGTGCAATCGCAATTCGTCGCGACCTCGGCATGGATGCCGCACGCCAGCTTGAAAAAGCTATCCGCGCCAGTCTTTCCTACGTGCAGCAGAATCCAGAAGAAGCCACTGCGTACATTAAAGAACATGCGCAGGAAATGGACGACGCTGTAATCAAAGAGCACATTGCGACCTTCGTAAATGAATTCTCCATGGAACTCGGTACAGACGGTGAATACGCTATCCAGCTCTTGCTCGAAAAAGCATTCGACATCGCAGGCAAGCCAATGCCTGATCTCCCGATCTTTGTTACTGATTAATCAGAGCTAAAAGGTCTACGACGCTTCTTGCCTCCGGCGGCTTAAGAACCTCTTGCAAGAGGTTCTTAAGAATCTCCAGAAACCTTTATAAGCGAAGACAACCCGTTAGTTATTACATTGGTAGCCGCAAGGGGATCACCTTTCTACAACCCGAACTAACAAAGAACTCGTAGCTTTTTGCAACAAAAAAAGGCTGTCCCGACATTTTGAGGACAGCCTTTTTCATTTCGTAAAAAATAATGAGGAATAAACCACGAGTGTTCGTAAGAAACGTGCTGACATCGCAGGTAAAAGTTTTTGGAAGGGGGTCTGGGGGAGAATCTTGTTTCAACAAGGTTTCCCCCAGCCGTCGGAGACAAAATAAATACTCACAGAGCTAGTTACGATTCTTCGCCACAGCTTGCTGCCCATAAATGCCCATACCGATGGCAAAGAGGACAAGCGCGACGCCGAAAAGACCGTAAGCGCCTGTAGGCCGATTAAAGAGTACCACATCCCACACAAATGCGAGAGCTGGTTGCAAAAGCATGAGGAGCCCTGCAATTGCAGCTGGCAGGTTCGGGAGTCCTTTGGATATAAACGCCCAGCCTATGCCCTGGCAAAACACGCCATAGGTAACGAGATACAGCCAGTCGCTGGCAGTGGGAATTAAGAACGAATCCCCTTTAGTTTGCATAACCATGCCGACACTCGCTGCTGTAACCAAAGAGATAATGCCCATATTGGCAAACAGCGGCAGTTTTTTTTCTGTAGACTGCGACTGACGCAGACATATTATGTAGCAAGAATACGAAATTGCCGTCAGGATACCAAAGATAAGTCCCCAAAGAATGTCAGACGAAACTTCATTAATGTCCAACCCAATAAGCAGGAACAGACCAATCACAGCAAGAGGTAACGCAGCAATGAGCCGCTTGGAGATAATTTCTTTAAAAAGAAGTGCACCAAATGCTGCTGTTGCAAAGACTTGCAGGTTACCTAGAATGGTTGCCAAACCAGGACCTACGTAACCAATTGACCTGTGCCAGCACTGAAGATCTACGGCAAAAAAAAGACCGGTTAATACGACTAGCCCCCATATTTTAAGAGGGACAGAAACCTGCTCACGGCTAACAAAAGAAAAGATCATGAGCGTGATGCCACCAAACAACACCCGATAAAACGCGGAACTGTCTGGAGACACACTGGAAAGACGAACTAATACTGGTGAAAAACTAATAATCAAGGCACCCATTGGCACCGCTATATAAGGCGAAGAAAAAAACGCCTTCAACTGCTGAAGCACTATAATTCACCTGCTTTCACAAGCGCCTGATGCGCATCCTGTTTCTTACCGCACGCCTCCAGCGCACGGGCAAGCTGGAGCCATGCTCCCTTGAAGTCCGGCCGCAGAGCAGCTGCTTGTCTGGCAAGCACTTCTGCGATCTCCGGATCTTCTCCCCCATCCAAATAAATACGCGCCATAAGTTCCAGCGCTACCGCATCCTGTGGATTGTACAGCAATGCCTGATGAAGATGCTCACGAGCTTTATCCGGATCATTTTCTTTCATACATAAACGTGCAAAGTTACGCTCCACAAGCGGTTTGTTTTCTTCCAAAGCGCGAGCGCGTTCAAAGAACGTGCGTGCTGTGGAAAAATCGCTCTCCATTTCATTCACCTGCCCAAGGCGAATAAGAGAGAAAAAGTGTTTCTCATCATGCTGCAGGCAAGTATCATAATAGTTGCGAGCAGCTTTAAGGTTACCAAGCGTCTGAGAAATATGTCCAAGATTATACAACGCCATCACATCATCTTCGTCACGGGCAAGTGCACCCTCGAAGTGTTTACGAGCCTCTTCTGAACGCCCTAATCCGGCGTAACATACTCCAAGAGAGTTCCATGCCATTGTGTTATCTTCATCAGCAAGCAATGCACGCTTATATTCTTCAATGGCACCAAAAGAATCATTCTTGGAATAGAGCTTGTCTGCACTGATATTAAGCGCAAGTGAATCAAGAATTCCCACACGTGGAGCCGGAAGCAGCATGGCGTATTCAAGCGCCTTAAGACAGCATTCCAACGCATCACCTTTCCGGTAATCCAAATATGGATAACAGAAGATGCCCACCGCAGCTTCGATTCCAAGATTCGTCAACAGACGCTCACACAATTCATTAAAGAGAACCTGTACAAACTCCGGTTTCCCTTCGGGGTAGAAGCAGATAAGAGAGTTAAGGCCGTATCTGCCCCCAATCATGTCAGTACCGAGTATATCGCGACACTGCTGTGTGGCTTCAGCTAAAATCTGTTCCCCTGCACCACCATGTATATTCGGAATACGGGAGAGACGGATAATCGCTAATGCAAAAGAGTCGGTTGTTTCCCGTTCTTGGGTAAAACGAGCAATAAAATCTCGGTGCTTATACAATCCAGTGAGTGAATCAAAATGCTCAGCTTCGTCATTCCGGTCTATTGTGACCCCAACGCCTTTTTCTTCCGGTAATAATTTAATGGCATCGGTTGGTTCTACAGCCCATGTTGGGTCACCCATGTGCATAATCTCGGCAATAGCTTCTGTTTCACGAACCTCCATTAATACAAGTTCCCCTTTGTAGAGAGGATGCCTATTAATAAGAGAAGTGGCAGAAACGCCATCAGCATACTTGGAATTATAGTTACATGACCAGACTGAAAAACGCTGACCTTCTCGCGCCCCCATAGCACCCCCCAAATTAACCACTACACGGCTGACCGGAAGCACTTCGCGCACAGTACCGCCCTCATGCAACAAGCGGTTGAACCCAAGTACATGCGGAATAGTAAGTGATTCTCCAAGCCGCTTTGCCACGCCAGCACCTATACGTGCTTTACGTAGTAATAACCGACCTTGCTCATTGCTTTTCAACTCAAACTGCGCCCCTTCAAAATCCTGAGGAAACGCGGCATAGCCTGCGGCAATGTCTACACCGACACGATGTTCTGTAATGTCATGAACTTTCTGGATAGATCGAAGAGTACGAACAGCTTCTGCAGCAATTTTTCTACATGCACTGGAGGTTCCGGCAGGAACAAGAATAGCGTATTCATAGTCACCGCTGTTACACACTAAAGCCTGCTCCGGAGCAACAGAGATTAGCGCATCGGCAAATTCTACTGCCAGTTCTTCAGCAAACAAATGACCAAACTCAATCTCAACCGAACGGAGTCCGGAAAGGTTGAGAAGCACTACCCCGACAGAAGCTCGATACTCTTCGCTACCCGCAGTGCGAGGTTCCCCGGAAAGATGAAAGCCTTCGCGAATCATACACAGCTCGCGATTAGCCGCATGGAGCAAATAATCACGAGTGAACAAGCCGTTCTGTGCATTTGTGATACTGGATTTTATACCCTGAATTTTTTCAAGAGCCAGTGTTGCAACGGCAGGAAGTATAGCAATTAAAGTCTTTGGCGCACGAATAGTTACGCCTCTGGCTACAAATTGCCCGTAAAATTTGTTGTTCATCGCAAGCGGCAACAACAGCTTTTTTTCTGTTGCATCCCATACGGCTTCCAGACTTTGTATTTTTCGGGGGAAATACAAACTGTATGATGAAAAATTGATAATAGATTTAATCGATTCAGCGAGTAGATGCTCATAAGTTATGAGATCATATCTGCTTAACTGTGTCCGCTCTGAATTAAGAATATCTATTTGCGCTTTCATAACCATTTTTTATACATAGGTTACACCACAAAGAAAAGTATGACGTGCCTTTCGTCAAATTTTTCAAGACCCTACACCTACTTTCAGGACTGCTCGGTTTTGTGGTATTAAATAAAAAAACACGCAACCAGAATAAAAACACACCGTAACAACCTCTAGTATAAGATAAAAAAGAGAGGAAACAGCATGTCCAATCCTGTTCTTGCTGCTATCCAAGAGCGTCGCAGCATTCGAAAATTCACTGATCGCGAAATAACCAAAGAAGAAATTACCGCCATGCTGGAAGCAGGACGCTGGGCACCGAGCGGAAAAAATAATCAGCCATTCCGTTTTATTGCCATCCGTCGCAATGACCCGCGAATAGACGGATTAGCAGATTGCACGATTTACTCACATATCGTAAACAATGCAGCTCTGATGATTGGTATCTTTCTCGATAAAGACTGCCTGTACCATGAATTGAAAGATCATCAGTCCGCTGGCGGTTGTGTCCAGAACATCATGCTCGCAGCACATTCACTCGGTCTCGGCTCTGTATGGCTGGGACAAATGATGAATAATGCTGAACAGGTTCTTGATGTTCTATCCTTAGATTCTGATAAATATGAATTCATCACGTTTATTGCCATCGGCGAACCTGCACAGGAAGGCACATCCTCACGCAAGCCGCTGGAAGATATTATGCTGGAGCCGTTTTAATGCAAGTAAAAACATTTCCTTTAGGTCCACTTGAAACAAATTGCTACGTTCTATCCAACGAGGGAAAAGCTATTGCAGTTGACCCGGGCGGTGAACCGACTGCTGTTATCGATTTTCTCAAAGAAGAAGGTCTCACTCTTACTCATATTCTCATTACCCACTTCCACTTTGATCACTTATACGGAATCAAAGCATTGCACGAAGCAACTGGTGCAACAGTTATCAGTGGAAGTGACGACGTATTCCTTCTTGATACTGAAGTTGGTCAGGGCGGTATGTGGGGCTTCCCAAAAGTTGATCCATTCACCTTTACTTCTATCGAAGAAGGCGACCACGCTTTCATGGACTTAGAGTGTAAAGTATTTGCCACTCCAGGGCACTCCCCAGGTAGCCTTTCCTTCTTCTTCCCTGCTGCACAGGTAGTTTTTGTAGGCGACCTGTTATTCTTCCGCGCTATTGGCCGTACCGACCTACCGGGCGGTGATTTTGATGTTCTAAAAAAATCTGTAACAGAAAAAATCTTCGCACTCCCACCGGAAACCGTAGTATATTCAGGTCACGGACCAAGTTCTTCCGTAAAAGACGAACAAATCAACAACCCGTATTTTTCTGATTTCCAGCGTTAAGATGATGTATTCAGGCATCTAATTGATGCCTGAATACATCATGACAACAAATATTGATGCGCATTCTACACAAAAGATTGCACATCCAGCGGTAGCATTTCCGACCATAAAGCGGGTTTGTCATCAATCTGGAGTTATCATGCCAACACATGTTGAAGACAACGATACTGCAGTTGCAGATTTACGAAATAAATGTTGAGGGTTAGGACTCGAGATAAGTTTCTATCTCGGCTTCCAGAAGAAGAACAGAATACTTCTTCTGCTTCCTGCTAAGGCACATGCTCCTCTAGAGTATGCATTAAAAAAATACCCTCAATGGAATTGCGAAATCCAAACAGATGACGAGACAGAGCTCTCTGCTCTGTGCAAGCGCGTTGCTAAAGAACAACCTGCAACCGCTGGAGAATAAAACTATGAAGACACAACAACTTACCAATGCTCTCCAGATATTAGCATGCAGCGCCCGTAAAAATGGCAACACTGACAGCGCAGCCAAACTCTTTGCCCAAGGATATGAAGCTGCGGGCGGAAAAACTCAAACTCGCTATATGCGCGACTATACAATCCGCCACTGCACCGCTTGTGAAGCATGTGCTGTTCCCGGCACCACAAAATGTGTACAGGAAGGAAAAGATGACAGCACAGAGCTCTACTCTATGTTGTTAGAAGCACCAGCTCTGTTTATCAGTTCGCCAATCTACTTCTACCATCTACCATCCATCTTCAAAACATTCATAGATCGCTGTCAGTGTTTCTGGTTCCGCGAGTTTAACCGCGACCCATTTGTTCTCTCTCTTCCACCTAGGAAGGCCTACATCTGTCTTGTTGCAGCCCGCCCAGTCGGTGAACAACTTTTTCAGGGCTCATTACTGACACTCAAATATTTCCTGTCTCCGTTCAATATTAAGCTTGCTGAACCACTGCTTATTTACGGTAAAGACGGTCCAGATGAACTCGCCAATGACCCAGAAACCAGAGTGCAAATCGTTGAATATGCAAAAGCTGCGCACAACGATACAGTGCCTCTTTATTCAACCCGAAAATAACGCACGGTCACCAGAACATGCATAGTGTTTTTGCCTTACTCAAGAGTACTGCCGCGTTTCTGGGATTAGATGAAACTCGTTGCGTTTCATGCTTTGCCCCCTACAGTCCTGTAAAGGATGTGTCGTTTCGTTCTTTGTACGAGGAACAAAATAACCTGCCTGAAAAAACTGAATACACCAAAAGGCTCCATCATCAATGGAGCCTTTCACCTCAACTCTGCCCAGATTGCCTGCGGCAACTGGCACCACGCACACAAGGCTATTGTCCCGACTGCGGTATGCTATACGCCAAAGCTGTCGGACAACCTTCGCGCTGTTCAGCCTGCATGGTTAGCTCCCCACCGTGGACATACCTCACATTTTATGGTGCCTACGAAGGCATCCTGCGTGAACTGCTCCTTAAACATAAATTCCATGGCAGACTGGATGCAGGACTCACGCTCGCCCGCCTGCTTGCAGCCATCTACTCTCCTCACGAAGTCACTCCCGCCGCTGTCGTACCTATACCGTTGCACAATTCCCGCCTTCTGCAACGCGGACATAACCAAAGTATGCTCTCCGCCAAGCTAATTGCACAAAAAATCGAAGTTCCGCTTCTGCCTGAGCTACTCCGCAGAAACCGTGAAACAACGCCTCAAGCAACCTTGAGCAAAAAGGAGCGCAACCAGAACCTTTCTGGAGCATTTACTGCGACTATTCCTCCAGAGCTTAAGAATGCCCATATCCTGCTTATTGATGATATTGCTACCACAGGATCCACCTTACGACAGGCGACTAAAACACTACTGCAAGGCGGCGCTGGTTCCGTTGAAGTTGCGTTTATGGCACGCACCCCTGAACCTGAAAATGTCAAATAGTATAAAGACAAAGTACGAACAGCTGCGCCCCGCTAATCAGATGACATATCGCTAAGAACACCAGGGAATATCTGTTCATCAATACATCCTCAGTTGCCTCCGTTTCTTTAATGAGAAGACAAAAGCACCCTAGTCTATAGATTGCTCCTCACTCGTATTTATCCACGTTGGCGTCACCCGAACCGACCAGCAAAACAGTTTTCCCCATTCTTTCAAACCAACGACCTCCCTGACATCCCCTCTAAAAATTAAAAAACTCACCTGCTATCTCTCGCGCCTGTCGGATATGTGACACACTTTTAGTCTTTTTATTTTATTGGTGACACGATTATGCAAATCGTGTAACCACAGCATAGGTGTTCAACTCTATTCATTTTATAAGTAATAGGAGCAGTTATGCGTACTACCATTCTTACCCTTATTGCCTTTATGCTTGTTGCCAGCCCTGCCTTTGCTCATTTCGGTATGGTAATTCCTGATTCAAATGTTGCCACACAAAAGACACGTAGCTCCAACCTTGAGCTGTCATTCTCCCATCCTTTTGAAATGGTAGGTATGACCCTTGAAAAACCGAAACAATTTTTTGCTGTAGTTAACGGTAAAAAAACAGACCTGCTCCCGACTCTTTCTGAATCAAAAGTAATGAATGAAAAAGCATGGAAAACAACATTCCGTTTCAAACGTCCAGGTGTTTACCAGTTTGCTATGGAACCAACTCCGTACTGGGAACCGGAAGAAGACTGCTTCATCATTCACTACACAAAAACATACGTAGCAGCATTCGGCTCTGAAGAAGATTGGGATGCACCGGCTGGACTGCCAACAGAAATTATTCCGCTTACCCGTCCATACGGTCTGTACGCAGGTAGCAGCTTTACCGGTCAGGTTCTGAGAAACGGTAATCCGGTACCAAATGCTGAAGTTGAGTACGAATTTTACAACAAAGAAGGATTCACTGCGCCAACTGAGCACCACATCACTATGGTGACAAAAGCAGACAGCAACGGCGTGTTCACCATTACCTGCCCAAAAGCTGGCTGGTGGGGATTTGCAGCACTCACCACTGCAGACTACACTATTACTGCACCGTCAGGCAAAGAAAAGCCTGTTGAATTAGGCGCAGTTACATGGATTAAAGTGGAAGACTTTAAAAAATAAACAGGTACTAACCTGTCTCGGGTCTTGACTCATACCAAATTATAGTTACATGGTACGGGCATACCTATTACATGGAGAATTGTATGAAAATGATTCGCCCTATTGCCTTACTCCTAATGCCAGTCCTTGCCGCCGTACTTGTTCTCGGCATGGCTGACTTTGCAGACGCCAAACGTTTTGGCGGGGGTAGGTCATTCGGCAGCAAGCCGATGTTCAGCAAGAGCTATTCTAAGCCCGTACAAAAGGCTCCGCTGAACCAAAACAAATCCACTGCCACTCAAACTCAGCAACCGCGCAAAGGCCTCTTCGGTGGCATGGGCGGCATGTTCGGCGGTCTCCTCGCAGGAACATTGCTTGGTTCCTTACTCTTCGGTGGCGGGTTCGGCGGTATTGGTTTCCTTGATATCATCCTACTTGTATTGGCGTTTTTCTTTCTCCGCAAAATGTTCCGTTCTCGAAGAATGGAAACGCAGCAAACCGCCTACCAAGGCGGGGGGCATGCGAACTATAACCAGCAATCATATGCACCACCTGAAGACAATTATTCTACCATGCAACGTCAGTCGCATGATGCATGGTCAAACCTGCGCAGTACTCCTGCGGGCGGAAGCCACGCACAGGATGTACAGCCAGAGGTAACAACTCCGGCAGGATTTGACTCAGAAGACTTCCTAAAGGGTGCCAAGATGGTATTTAACCGTCTGCAGCAAAGCTGGGACAGCAGAGATCTTGAAGACATTAAAGAGTTTACGACTCATGAAGTATTTGAGTCTATTAAACAACAGGCTAAAGAAGACCCTGTGCCTTCACGCACTGAAATTCTTATGTCCAATGCCCGCTTGCTTGAAGTAAAAGAAGAAGGCGACGGCATTCTTGCCACTGTCTACTTTGATGTGCTGATGCGCGAAGACCAGTCCGCACAGCATCCTGAGCAGGTACGCGAAGTGTGGCATTTCCTGAAAAACCACAAGGACGACTCCATGTGGCTTCTCGACGGTATCCAGCAGTTGGAAAGCTAGTCGGACTCCGCACAATAATACGAGAAAAGGGGAAGCATATGCTTCCCCTTTTTGTTTTTGAAATTCAATTACGCAGTCAATTCAGGTTTTTTAAAGATTATGCCCTGCTGAGCAGCAAACTCCCTGAGTTCTGCTGCGGAATGCACACAAAGCTTATGCATCAGATTAGAACGATGTTTTTCAACTGTCTTAATACTTACCACAAGCATGTCCGCAATTTCCCTGCTTTTATATCCCTCTGCCACAAGCTGAAAGATCTCTTCTTCACGCGGAGTCAATTCAGCCAACGGTGAGGCTGTGCCTGAAGCCACGCCTCCGTTCAGGTATCCCCTGATGACATTATTTGCCACGCTCGGAGAAATATATGTTTTTCCGCCCAGTACGCTGGTCACTGCAAGTAGAAATTCTTCACTGGTAGCATCTTTGAGAATGTAGCCGTCTGCTCCGGCAGATAATGCAGAATGAACATAGTCGTTGGCATCATACTGAGTGATAACGAGGACTTTAATGTCAGGAAAACTACGTTTAATTATTTTCGTCGCCTTCAAGCCATCAAGCTTTGGCATTGATAAGTCCATCAACACCAAGTCAACGCTCCGGGTTTCGCACAACTCTACAGCCTGATACCCGTCGCCAGCTTCGCCCACCACTTCGAAGTTTTCAAAAGTTTGTAATAATGATTTCAGCCCCTCACGCAATAAAACATGATCTTCAGCTAAAACAACACGATACAAATCTTCCATTAAAATGCCTGCCTGTTAGATTTACCCCCAATATAACCACACAAATAGCCAATGTGTTTATCTAGTTAACACGCTAAGTATGCTCTTTTCCTACCCTTATAGGAGTAGTAATCAGACTATACCCTACCATAAAAATACGGACAATCCCAATACAAAAATACAGCATCAGCCTAATTCACGCACGACGAACTATATGGTCTATTTTATATCAGAGTAGGAGAGTATCCACAGGACCTCACAACGACTGTGGATATATGGTAATTCGTCTAACCTTGATAGTAAGGATGGCTTTTATGAGAGAAACTGTAACTCGCGTGACACAAAACATGGTTCTAGGCGCACGGCAGTCAAAATGGGTAGCAGAGCAAATCGGAAAACCTTACCCAACTATGATGCGTGAATTAAATCCGTATGACCAGAGTGCAAAACTTGGCGCGGATACTCTACTCGACATCATGCGTGCCACCAAAGACATTACTGCCCTTGAATTTATGGCAAAAGAGCTTGGTTACGAACTCAGCCCTGTTCAGCTCGAAATGGATCACCCTTTCACCGACGAGTAACCAACATATTTTTCATGTTCACTGCCAGACGATTTGATACAATCGTCTGGCAGTTGCTTTTTATGGGCACGCTGACACCACTTATCAAGGCTAGTTATGGAAAAGCAAAGAACAATTCTTATTGCTGATGATCGCCCTGAAATACGGACACTTGTACGCATTACACTTACAAGTGACGGATTTAATGTAGCTGAGTGCAAAAACGCTCAGGAGGCAGTCAGCCTCGCCAAAACACTTGCCCCCCATCTTATCATCATGGATATCGACATGCCTGGTAAATATAACGGCATCACTGCAACCAGCATGCTGACAGCAGACCCTCAAACAGCCAATATCCCAATCATTATGCTCACAGCATTAAAAGGTGCAGCCAAAGAGTGTCTGGATAGCGGCGCTTCTGCCTACCTCACAAAGCCGTTCAGTCCTATAGACCTATTAAAGAACGTTCAGCAATTTGCGCGCAATAAGTAATACCATAACAGCTGAGTACTATTCCCTTCCTGAGTCTCAGTGCAGTAAAATACACGCTATACATTCTATTCTCATAGTACATATCCGAACAAGACGCATATGATTACAAGAGGGCTTGCATTCATGCAAAGCCTCCCTGCAATCATGTATTGCTGCAAATTTTCTTTGAAGGATACACGCTATGCCTAACGACAAAACCTGCCAGCTTGAACTCAAAGAAGCCCACGCTCAGCTTTTCAAGTATGCTGAAGACCTCCATAAAACCATAACCATGCTAAAAAATTCACACCTTGAGTTGGAGATGGCTTATGTTGATACCGTAAACAGGCTGGCACAGGCTGTGGAATATAAAGATGAAGCCACTGGCGACCACGTCCTGCGTATTTGTTTTTTTAGCGCAGTCCTTGCCCATGCACTTGGCCTGTCGAATGAAAAGGTACTTCGCATATACAACTCTGCCGCCATGCATGATGTCGGGAAAATAAGCATTCCTGATTCAATCCTTCTAAAACCGGGACCACTGACAGCAGAAGAATTTGAAATAATAAAGACCCATACAACAGTTGGTGCAAAAATATTGTCAAACTCCAAATCCAGTCTTCTTGAAACGGGACAGGTTATTGCCCTAAACCACCACGAGCGCTGGGATGGAACAGGTTATCCAAACGGACTTAAGGGTTCGAGAACTCCGATAGAAGGCCGTATAGTGGGACTAGTTGACGTTTATGACGCTCTTCGCTCCGAACGGCCTTATAAGAAGCCATACTCTTTGGAAAAAACTACAACCATTATCCAGCAAAGCTCCGGAAAGCATTTTGATCCTCGCATTGTGAAAGCATTCTTTGAAAACCTACCACGCATTACATATATTGATGATATGTTGCGCAGTCCGAAACAACATGACGTTGAGCGCCTCTTTAAGGAAGTGCTCCCTGACTGCCCGTTGACCCACAGTTTTTCTATCACGAGTATCTTATAACGCGAGAGCCAACTGCTATGAATACAGGACAAACGCAATATATACTCATTGCTGTAGCTGATTCAAAAATAGCATCCCAGCTTAAAGAAGGGATAGAGTCATCATGTGGCACTCCATGCCTCATTGGCGTAACCTCTTCAGAAGCATTCAGCCTTGCCTCGCAAAACAGCGACCAACTGGCCTTGGCAATTCTTGATACAGCGCTGACAGATCTTTCAGAAAGTTTGTTCTACGTAACAGCAGAACAAAGCATCCCCACTCTGCTTCTTAGTGACGACTATACCGAAGCATGCACTTCTTGCGCCATGTCCCCTACAATCATTGATGCCGTACTCAAAAACAGCGACCTTGTTTCCAACGTTATCGAAGTAGTGCAACGCCTTCATCAAAACAAGAATACTTACGTCCTCATCGTCAACAGTTCAGCATCGATACGACATTTCCTCTCATATGTTGTCTCCAACTATATGCTGAACCCCCAAATAGCACGATCCGGCAAAGAAGCTCTGCGCCTTCTGGAAAAGCAGAATTTTCCTTTGATACTTATCGATGCCTACCTTGACGACATGCCTGGAGTTGAACTCACACGACTCATCCGTAAGCAGCATCCGCCAGAACACACATCAATTATCGGTATTTCCGGTAACTCAGACATGCATATTTCAGCCATGTTTCTTAAAAGTGGCGCCAGTGACTTTCTCAACAAGCCATTCAAACGAGAAGAACTGTACTGCCGAATGATTCAAAACTTAAAAATGACAGAACTGCTTCACCATCTTGATCAACTTAATGTTTTGAAAAATAAGATGCTTGGAATGGCTGCTCATGACCTCGTAACACCAATCACCAGCATTCAAGGACTGGCATCCATTCTCGAAGAAGGCTATGCAGGCAGCCTTACGCCAGAGCAAAAAGAAATCGCACTTGCAATTTCCTCAGCAAGTAGTGACATGCTCACACTCGTTACAGACATTCTAGACGTTTCAACTATTGAAAGTGGCCATATGTCCATTGAAAAAGAACTTATAGATCTTAATGAGATAGTATCCCAGCAAGTCGCCCTTGCCGAACTCTCTGCAGCAAGAAAATCTCTATCACTCCACCAAAAACTGGAGCCACTGGATACCATTCAGGGAGACCCAAAACGAATTGCACAACTTATCGACAACCTTCTCTCTAATGCCATCAAGTTTTCTGAGCCGGAAACCACTATCCACATCAACACAAAACAAGATGACCTAGCAATCCAACTTATTGTAAAAGACGAAGGTCCGGGAATCGCTAAAAACGAGCTTGAGCAACTATTTACCCCCTTCTCTAAGGGAACAGCTACTCCAACCGGAGATGAATCCAGTCATGGTCTGGGATTACACATCGTAAAGCGTATTGCTAGCGCCCATAATTGTGTTGTAGATGTAGCGAGCACATTAGGTAAGGGCACACAATTTACAGTCAGCTTTCCTTTACAGGCTGCTTCAAAATAACTTTTTCCACTCCAGGCCACATGATACCAAATCTCTCAACAGCTACTGTTCCGGAACACATGAATAACACCCGCCTTGACGGCGCACTCTCTCTATTCCTTCCTGATGCTGGCATACGTACACGCAGAAGGATTTTTGACACTCATACAGTCCTGGTTAACGGCATTCCCCGCTCAAAAGGCCATACGGTATCTACTGGTGATCAAATTCTTCTTGTAGAAAAAACAGCTCCTCAAGAGACAGCTGAAAAATATGAAGAGAATGCAAAAGATACTATTCAGGACAGCTCTTCTGAACTGAAGAAAGAACTATATATAGTGCACGAAGATGCCCTCTTTGCTGCAATCTACAAACCGGGCGGACTGCACACCGCTACTATAGCCGGAAAAGATACATCTAGCCTTGAAACTGAACTACCCAAGCTGTTTGCAGATGTGCCGCTGCCTATTCTAGTAAACAGACTTGACCACCTGACATCCGGCATGGTTATGGCTGCAAAGTCAGAAGAAGCCGCAGCCCTGTTCAGAGAAATTGAAAACGCAGGAGCTGTAGAAAAAATCTACCTTCTTCTTGTCCATGGTTCCGTGCCTGCGCCACTTCAAGTCACTAACAAACTTGATATGGCTAAACGCAAGGTAACCAAAGTACTTCCAGAAGCAGACCCTGATCCCCTACGCCACACAACATTCCTCCCACTTCTGGAAACCACAGTACCTGGCGATCCTTCCAGCTCCGCAACCCTCCTCATGGCGGCCATAAGTAAAGGTGCACGCCATCAAATCCGTGCCCACATTGCGTCGCAAGGCTTCCCTATTGTCGGTGACCCGCTTTATGGCGTTGCAGAAACACATCCAACCCAGATCATGTACCTCCACCACTACCAAATCGAACTTGGTACCTTTGCTGCCACGTGTCCTCCAAACTGGCCCTCATGGGATCTGTGGAAGAATTCAATTCCTAACAAGTAATCAGCACGTTACAACAAAACTTGTGATTTTCTGTATTTTTTAATTGAAAAAGACTTTCAATTTCAATATAAAAAACTCAACCCGAACATAGTTGGCTAAAAAAACATGAAATTACACACCATCATTACTCCTTCGCAGCCTACCGGACCGTCTCCCCAACGGCGGTCCGGTCTGTATGGCCTCCAGACATGGGAAACATACTCTGTCTACTGTAGATAGCTGTTGCATGTTACGTGCAACAGCATAGCCAAACAGGAGATAGTATTATGGCATCAGTATTCATTACGTACGGTTCCACGACAGGCAACACCGCATACGTTGCAGAAAGCATTCAGCGCACACTGGAACAAAGCGGTCACCAAGTTACTATCAAAGATGTTGCAGACATCAACGTTACTGACCTTACTAAAACGTATGATCTTTGCTGCCTTGGATGCTCCACCTGGGGCGATGACGAAATTGAACTACAGGATGACTTCATCCCTGTATTTGAAGAAATTGAACATGTTGATCTTTCAAGAAAAAAAATCGCTTGCTTCGGCTGCGGAGACAGCAGCTACGAATACTACTGCGGCGCTGTAGATGCCATTGAAGAATCATGCAAAAACGCAGGTGCATCAATCTTCACGGACTCACTCAAAATTGATGGTGATCCTAAAGCCGAGCAAGCAGACATTGACGCATGGGCGCAAGACCTTGTTGCTAAATTAAACGCATAATCCAAAGGGGTTTCCTATGAAAAAGTCCTTAAGTATTAGCTCTCATCATCACGCACAAGCTATCCGTAAGTTCTTTAACAAGTCCCGGATACTTAAAAATGCCCCCCATGCACCTCATACGGACACCCCCTCGCAGCATGATGAGAACCAACAACGCCCATAAAAAAAGGGAACAGGTAATACAGTACCTGTTCCCTCCTCTTACCAACGACTAGCGAGGTGAAAAGTATGAACAAACGAAACATCATCGAAACAATCGCCTTTGCATCCTCAGTAGTTGCACTGCAAATTACCGCAGCAACCCTGATAATGTAACACAAGCAGATTTCCACGCTGGGCTTTGCCCCCAGCCGAACGTTCCACAGGTGCCATAAACTCGGTCTCTTCACTGATATGCACCTGTGTTCCGGCTCTATTCCAGCCCAGCATAATAAGCACCCCTAACACACGCAGGGGTGCTTTTCTTTTTTTCTGCCTCCGGCGTCAGCGAGAACAGCTCGTAGTTTATTCGCTGGCAGCCACAAGGAAATTACCTTTCCGCAATCCTTGATGAAAGTAAGCTCCTAGACTCTAAAAAACAAAGTAACCTCGCGGTAGAAGGCATAAAAAAACAGGCTGTGAAATTTCCACAGCCTGTTTTGTATCTTTTAAGAATAAAGCTAGCTAGGTCCAAATGTGCTTTGCACCATAGACAACGACAAATACGCCCACGCCAAACTTGATGCTCATACCAAGAAATTTGCCATAAAACGCGCCTTTAGCCGCAACCATAGCACCATGTAACTCACGTCCGTGTGCTATCTCGAAGATAAGGCAACCTGCATACGCGCCACCAAGTGCACCAAGCAAGGCACCTAACCCAAGAAAGAATGGCGCACCGATAATAGCACCACAGATGGCACCAATGATGCCGCCAAGATTACCTTTCTTTGTCCCACCGTACTTTTTAGCGCCCATTAACTGGGAGATAAATTCCAGTGCCTCACCGAGCAGCACAAGTCCACCGGTAAGCACAAAGAACATGGTATTCATATCTGCGGACTGCGCAGGATACATGAATTTCCATAAAACCAGCATCCCCATAATCAGGAAGTTCGCTGGCATACTCAAAAAGTGAAGGCCAAGAAACATGACCATCAGAGCCGTAAAAACAACTGCAAGAACTGTTTCCACTCAGTTTTCCTTATTCTCGTTTATCTACCACTCGCTGTGCTTTGCCTTCTGCCTTAGGAAGACTGTTGTGCTGGACGATTTCAACACGCGGCGTGATAAGAATTTCACTACAAAGCCGTGAAGCTATTTTGCGTTGCAGTCCCTGAAGGACACGCATGTCCTCTACAAAGTGTTCGTCCTTAATTTCCACTTTTACCCGCAACTGGTCTATAAAATTCTCACGCTCAAGCTCAATTACATAGTTCTCGCCTACTTCATCGAACTCCATAAGCACACGTTCGATCTGCATAGGGTAAATATTAACCCCTTTAATAATAAGCATATCGTCAGCGCGACCTAAAATTCGATCAATGCGTCTATGCAATCTGCCGCAAGGGCATTCGTCGGTAATAAATCGAGTAAGGTCTCTGGTTCGGTAACGGATAATTGGCATACCGGTTCGGCATAAGGTGGTCATAATAAGCTCACCAACCTCGCCTTCTGCTACAGGCTCCAACGTTTCCGGATTCACGATTTCAGGGAGAAATGCATCTTCCCAAATGTGCATTCCGTATTGTTCTGTACATTCAAAAGCAACACCAGGGCCATTCATTTCTGACAACCCGTATGAGTTATATGCCTTCGCACCGAGAAGTTCCTCAATGCGCTGACGCGCTTCTTCCGTATGCGGCTCCGCACCTGTAATGATGATGCCCAGCGGCAAATCTTCTGGCGACATGCCCATGTCGCGCAGTGCAGCGCCCAAGTACAAGGCGTAAGAAGGAATAATGTGCGCAGCATATGTGTTGAAATCTTTCATTAACATAAACTGACGCTTTGTATTCCCCGGTCCTGATGGCATGGTAAGACAACCAAGACGCTCAGCACCGTAGTGTAATCCCAGACCACCAGTGAACAGACCGTAGCCAGTCATATTCTGGAACACATGCTCTGGGCGCACACCAACCATATGGAGACAGCGAGCCACAAGATCTGACCAACTATCAAGATCGCTCTGGGTATAATGAATAACGGTCGGAGAACCTGTTGTTCCGCTGGATGCATGCATGCGCACGATATCTTTTCGCGGAACAGTATTCATTTTATCCGGATACTGGGCGCGAAGATCATCTTTTGTTGTCACAGGCAACTTGCGTACGTCTTCAACACTCTGAATAGAATCAGGAGTAATGCCCATTTCATCAAATCTTTCACGATAAATTGGAGCCTTAGCAGCCTGAGCTACAGTTGTGCGTAAGCGGGCAACCTGTGCCTGTTCGATTTCTTCCCGTGACCATCCTTCTGCCGGATCAAAGTATATCATTCTACAACCCCTTATTCTCTAGGTGAGGAGGGATTATACGTGCCTAGCAGACGATGTCAATTTCGGCATTGTCGAAATTAAATTTTTATTCAATATTCTGCGAAGCTTTAAGCAGGCCAAAGCATCCGGCCAGCATCATATCACCACCAGGAGCAATTAAAACACCCTGTCCTTCCAGAATACTGCGCTTTGGTCCAAGCAAGTATGTTGGGAAAAAGCCCTCAGCTTCAGCCGGCAATTCAAGGTACATGCAACCGTGACCACCAGCATCACGTACCATGTCATCAGTAAGCCAGCCACGACGAAACTCTTTAAGGTCATGAAGCAACTCTTCTTGAGTCAACATACCGGTATGATGCTCGTACACACCACGAATCTTTTCCTGATACACAAGAAAAGCTGAAATATGGCTGTTACCGACATTTACAATGGTAACCCCTGTACGCCAGCTTCGCTGCGCCACTTCCGGAACATACAATGCACCAAGAACAGCCGCAGAAGCACTGTCAGCTACACAACCGCCCCCAGTAGCCTTTTGTATAGTTGCCAGACGAGTAAGGGAGTCTGCAGGTTTCTTATATAACAATGAATACGGATCACCCTCATGACGGGAAAGTAACTCCTGCCACATGCGGAAGCGGCCAATTCTATTACTTTCCTCTTTATGCACACCATGATCCTGAGCTGCAACAATCACTTCATCAGGATTAGGCAGACCAGCCATACCAAGATATGCACTCCACCAACCGGCATTGTAGTCACAAAGCTCTATCGGAACAAAACCTGAAGGACAGTCTTCACAGATCGTAATACCAAGAGCAGCTACACGCTTTGGATCATCATTCAACGCGTAGGCTGCGTCAGGATGGATAGCAACATGCAGTCCGGCATCAAGATGTTTTTTCATTGCACCAAAGAAACCGCCGCCCATATTTGAACCGAACATATAAATGTCGCGCTTAGCTTCGGTAAGCTCCATAATGCGCTTTGCAATCATCTTAGCGGGAGAAGGCAACACAAATTTGCTGCAATTTTCCAATTCCACATCGTCACGGTAATACAAAACATCTTGAGTTCCGCTACCAATATCAAGAAAGAGAGTTGATTTCATATAAATGCTCCAAGGGAGTTGTGTAACGTCTAATAGAGAATCTTGCCGTATAAGAAACTACTTTTTTTGAATTAATAAACAAGATCACTCAAGTCTCTAATTTTATGGACCACAAAAAGCTAGATGTTTTGTTGAAGCATAAAAAACATATTTTAATCAAAAACTATAAAAAACTCATTTAATCAAATAGATAAACAAACAAAACGGCTTTCAAGCTATCTACACCTCCAAAAAAAACAAAAAAAAAGCAAAAAAAGCCTTGCCAAGCACAGCCGTTCCGCATAAACACTTTTCCGCGCTGAGGAAGAACAGCTTAGCGCAGCCTCAGAGCGACGCACTAGCGAAGCTCATATTAAGTGCCCAGGTGGTGGAATTGGTAGACACGCTATCTTGAGGGGGTAGTGGGCCACGCCCGTGGGAGTTCGAGTCTCCCCCTGGGCACCATGCACTTATAAAAGATCATACGAAAGTATGATCTTTTTTTTTGCCTTATCGCTGGCAGCCCCACCCGAATCATTACCCCAACCAGACCATCCTACTCAAAAAAGAAATAGCTCACCTACACCATGCGGTAGCTTTTTCAGCTCAATCATACCTAGTCCGTCGAATAGAATTCTTATCTAATTTGCCACATAAGAAACTACTTATTTTTAACAAAACGATGCGGCACACTTAACTTTCTTCAAGCACCACCACACTGTAACCGCATACATTGATTCGGCGTTATTTCAACGAAGCCAACACAATAAAAAGCCATGTTCTTTTTTTCATAATCAAAACAGAAGGTTATTTTTAAGTGTTTTTTATCCATGCATTATATTTTTTCTCGCAAGAAAAGCTAAAAAAAGAGAGGAAACGATTGACCAATACCTCTAACGCGGATACGGTGCTTTAATCGTATTTACATCGTGCTCCCGCTTCTCTCGAAGTTGCAGCACACACGCCCCGAACAAAATATACATTGTGGCGGGGGAGAATCCTTTCTTTGGAGTTTTTTGTTTTGAATAAGAATATTTATGTTGGCAACCTTTCCTGGGGCTGTACTGACCAAGACCTTCGCAACCTTTTTGCTGAATTCGGCGAAGTTGCATCTGCTCGTGTAATCGAAGATCGTGAAACCGATCGTTCCCGTGGTTTTGGCTTCGTGGAAATGGATGCTGACGGTGCGACTCAGGCTATTGAGGCACTTAACGGTACCAGCTTCCAGGGCCGTGACCTTCGTGTAAACGAAGCTCAGCCTCGTGAACGTCGCCCACGCTACTAGTTTATAGCATCGACGATCAAAGCCCACCTTTTAGGTGGGCTTTTTTTTGGGGTTTGATCAACCCCAAACCATTTTTTAATTTTATCACCTGACCTGCCCCCTCTTTTTCTCTATTTAAAGCACTCTACCCAACTCAACCATCAGCTCTTCAATTCTGAACGTTGTATCTACTCAAAAAACAATGTATTTTTTTCAAGTTCGCTTGTAGGAAAATAAAAAATAAAGAAATGTCGACAAATCACATGTTGACATCTTCTCTGTCTTGAACGAAGCAAACAACGCCACTGACAATATATTCTTCTGGCATCCTATCTTGGCTACTTCTCATTACGAGGAGTAGATAGATACCATATTCCGTAGATGTTACACTCCCATACGGTTCACACGAACCGAATATGGAGTAATTTTAGGTAGTTTATCTATGAGGCAGCACTCGACACTCTTAAAAAGCCAGTGACGTCCACGCCTCTGTTCTTCTAAATACGATAACATGCCTGCAACTAAGCATGGCATAAAAAGGAATGTATAATGAGCGATATCAAACGCATGGAAATCGGCACCCGCATGAGCAAAATCGTTATCAACAACGGCGTAGTTTACCTTGCCGGTCAGGTAGCTGATAATGCAGACGAAGGCATTAAAGAGCAGACCCAAAACATGCTCGCTAAAGTTGAAGCCCTGTTAGCCGAAGCAGGCAGTGATATTGAACATATCCTTTCTGCTACTTTATACATTCGTGACATGAAAGACTTCGCACAGATGAACGAAGTATGGGACGCATGGGTTCCAGAAGGCCACGCACCTGCTCGCGCTTGTGTTGAAGCCCGTCTTGCACGTCCAGAACTTCTCGTAGAAGTTTCTATCGTAGCAGCACAAAAATAAAGAACAAACGGCAGAGTGAAGTCTAACTATACTTCACTCTGCCGTTTTCTTTTTTACTTACTACCAACATACCCTATCCCGCAGCCCCCCTCTCCTTCACCGTTACACCATTAGGGCTTATCATTATATATAAACACGCTCAGAAGACCGCCACGCAAAAGCACATCAGCCCTCCTGCCTATCGAGCCTTCATCTCAATTACTGCGCATAATCTCCGCCAATAAATTTTTGAGAATCTATCGCATCCTCAACTCGCAACAGGAATGCACCAATAAAAAAGCATATTGCGCCAAAGGTCAGTCCCACACTAGCCAGTACTGGAGCAAAAACATCTCCTGTCTGCGGCAAATAAAATGCGACAGCACTGGAGACTTGAAATGCAATTGATCCAGCAATATTCACCCACACAATCCACCATTCCTCTGACCGGAATGGCTTAACCATCGGATCACGAGATATTTCGAGCCATGCGAAAGCACATGAAATAAGGAAGCAGATACTTCCCAGCATCCCCGAGCCCCAGATAACAACATCCATTTGCAATGGCGTAACTAAAAAAAACGGCGAGATGCAGTTAACATTAAAAAGCAATGTTCCAACAAACTGCACCAATGAAGACAAGTAACCAAGATTTTTCGGACGCCATGCCCAGCGTATCCAATGACAACGCTGTGTCCGAAACAAGGCTGGATTTGTAATATCCTTATTAATTGATTCGACTAGCTGCAGGTATGCTGCGGATGTGAAAAAAATAGACCCACAGAAAAATATCACATTAAAAGCTGGTGCCAATGAAGCAGGTAAAAAACCAGGAATCGCAAACAGGGAAGAACCAACCATAAACAATACTGCGACCCAATAATTTATCTTTTTTGCGCAAACAACATACTCTGTTTGCTCTTTCTTGCTAAGCTGCATTGGGCGAATCCAACGCACCCCTTTTCGAACCGGCCGTGCGGCATAGTGGTTATGACCATCTTTATGATGCAACCACACATGCGTCACAAAAGGCCCAACAGTCTCATACTCCAACTTATGTTCGCCTAATCCAGTCATAGCCTTCCTGCTATCTTTTTTAGAATCATGAAGTTCAGACCTCTTCCCGGCAACACACCAGCCTATCGATTTTTCTGACCACAATTCTCTGCCGCAACTCCTCTACATTCTTTATCCTCTTGCACGTATGCTTTTTTTGCATTGAGAAACTGCACACACCCTTAAAAAAAATCACTGCAAATCAAATACATTAGAAAGCTCCCAACATTTTCTCTTCAAGACACAGAGCGTTACGACAGTTTTTTCCTTTTTTTTTGAAAAAAAGACTTGCCAAACGCGCGCAATACACATAAATACTGATTCCGCGTTGAGGGAAACACACTTAACGCAAACCTCAGAGTGACGCATTAGCGAAGCTCACAATAAGTGCCCAGGTGGTGGAATTGGTAGACACGCTATCTTGAGGGGGTAGTGGGCCACGCCCGTGGGAGTTCGAGTCTCCCCCTGGGCACCATGCACTTATAAAAGATCATACTACAGTATGATCTTTTTTTTTGCCTTTTCCCCATCTTTCACAACACAAAAAAGCCCGCAACAAATTACGAGCTTATATAACAAACTACCTCAAAAAAATATCCAACCAAATCAGACAAAAAAGACCATGAGGGATTTGATAATCCCCACAATCGAAAGCCCCATCAATAACAATACGGCTATCTTTTTAAATGCTGCCGGTGAGGCAACAGAAAACAGCCTCTCTCCAACCGCAACACCAATCAACAACACCGGTACAGAATACGCTACGTTTATTAATGTTTGCGAAGAAATAATACCGTGTCCACCAGCAACAACAAGCGTATACACATCTGTACAGAAAAATGCCGCAATCAATGTTGCCCGCGTTGCAACAACCGCAGTTTCTGTTGAAAGCATGTAGGTAACAACAGGCAGTCCACCCAACGCAGCAGCACCATTGCAGACTCCGGAAATAACACCTACCACACCGTCAATACGAACAGTTCGTGTTCCACGATACTTTACTCCGCGCCATATCAGAACAGCAAAGAACAAAACGATACAAGAAATAGCAAGACGGATGATATCTGGAGACAATAGTAAAAGCGAACGTACCCCTAACGGAGTTCCAATAGCAGTTCCCACGCATAGAACCGTAAGCAATTTGCAATCAACACTCTTCCATGCGGATGGCAACATACGCACACTTGCAACAACCTCAAGAAACAATGCAAGCATTACTGTTTGAGCCGGCGCAACAACAAGACTTAGTCCAGTTACAATTATCGCCGAAAAGCCAAAACCGGTTAATCCACGGACAACCGAGGCCAACAACAACACTCCGAAAGCGTAGCTCCATTGAGCGACTGATAAATCCATAAAGCCCTCCAAGCCGCCAGTAGCAGCGTAGACCCTCACCGTCAACCAGAGCGCTCGAAGAACAATTAAAAAAACAATCATTCAAGATGGTAACAACACCCTTCATCACAAAACTTACTAACTTTTAAAGCAACTTTAATGTCAAAACCTCAACCACAGACATCTGCCAAACTAACCCACTATAAACACTTGATTAACCACACAACCCATCTCTTCGTTATTTTCTTCACAAAATATTTTTATGTAAAATATAACAAAAATTCATATCACATTGTTTTAAAAGAGTTTTTCCAAAAAACACCTTTAAATAAGCGTTAGCGACTGATAACTAAGCACTTTTCATCACTGTTTGATGGTGCTATTCCTTAGTTGCGCGCTTGAGTAATTATTCACAATCGAATCCAAAAACATGTGATCATCATGCTTTCTCGACCCTTGATTGCCTGCTGCACTATTCTAGCATGGTACCTGTATTGTGAACCTCAGCGCCCTCTTTGTTCGTCAAGAAAAATGAATAATGCAGTTTGCTGAAGGAAAGTTTTTGGAATGCTAGCCAATCTTTTCCCATTTATGAACTGGATTAAGGACTATGATTCGGAGGCACTCCGATCTGATACTATCGCGGGGCTAACGGTAGCTCTGGTTCTTATTCCGCAGTCTATGGCATACGCACAGCTTGCGGGGCTCCCTGCGTACTACGGGCTTTATGCATCGTTTCTTACTCCTTTAATCGCTGCTCTTTTCGGCTCCAGCCGCCAGCTGGCTACTGGCCCTGTTGCCGTTGTGTCACTAATGACAGCAGCATCTCTTGAACCACTTGCCACTATGGGTAGTGAAGGCTATATCGCCTATGCTATTCTTCTTGCTTTTATGGTAGGTGCGTTCCAATTTTTACTCGGCATACTCAGACTCGGTCTTGTTGTTAACTTCCTCTCTCATCCGGTTATTAGCGGCTTCACTAACGCTGCTGCTATCATCATCGCCACCTCTCAGGTGTCCAAATTAGCAGGCGTTTCTGTTGACAAAGCAAGCCATCATTACGAAACCCTTATCAGAGTAGCGGAAAGTGCATTCAACTACACACACCTCCCTACACTAGGTATGGGACTGCTCGCGTTTGCTATCATGATCGGATGTAAGCGGTATCTACCCAAGATTCCAAATGTGCTGGCGGCAGTACTCATTACTACCTGCCTGTCATGGGCAATTGGATTCAACCACGACGTAAATATACCTGTGGCCTCCATTGCTTCACCGCGAGTGCAAAACACCATCACCGAGTTCAACAGCACTCTGCTTGCTGCTGATGAACTAGCTATGCAGCGTACAAAACTCAGTAAAGAACTTTCAGAAGCCAACGCGATTGGGGAGTCGCTACGCGCCCTGAACATTCAACATGGGTTAAACACTATTGAATTACAACTTTCAGGTGTTAAAGCTTATAGTCACGACCTTCGTAGCTCACTTCGAGAAATGCTTTTCAACGGTGTTGAATTATCAGATGGAACAATGGCGTTTTATCTGCAAAACGAGACACCAGCCGCCATGCATACCGACGGCAGGACATGGCGCTTGCGTGTTGGCAACACGCGGATTAATCCAACGGCTATTACCATGATGGGTGGTGGTGCAGTTGTAGGAACAATTCCATCTGGTCTTCCTACCCTTAAAGCACCATCCTTTGACTTATCTGTCGTACTTCACCTTATCCCGTTCGCCGTCATCATTTCACTGCTTGGCTTTATGGAGGCTATCTCCATCGCAAAAGCCATGGCAGCAAAAACAGGGCAGCGAATTAATCCGGATCAGGAACTTATCGGGCAGGGACTTGCCAATATGATCGGAGCATTCGGCAAAAGCTATCCGGTCTCCGGCTCGTTCTCCCGTTCGGCAGTCAATCTTCAAGCAGGTGCCGTAACCGGCATGTCGAGTGTGTTTACCTCCATTATGGTTATACTCACACTCCAGTTCTGTACGCCACTGCTCTATCATTTGCCGCAGGCAGTTTTAGCGGCAATCATCATGATGGCAGTATTCGGGCTTATTGACGTCTCCAGCTTTGTGCATGCATGGAAAATCAAGTGGTACGATGGAGCAATCTCCGTCATTTCCTTCATCACAACGCTCGCCTACGCTCCACATCTGGACAAAGGCATCATGCTCGGCGTTGCGCTTTCGTTAGCTATGTTCCTATACAAAAGCATGCGCCCGAATGTTTCTTTTCTTTCCCGTCCCCAGGATCAGCCACAACGGGATGCAACCATCACGGAGCTCGAAAACTGTAAGGACACATCCGTAATACAGTTTGAAGGCCCGCTCTTTTTCGCCAACGCAAGTTTCTTAGAGGATATCGTTACGGAAAAGATCGCGAAGTATGATTCACTGAAACACATCATTCTCGCTGCTGGCGGCATCAACGATGTAGACTGTTCTGGAGCGGAAGCATTGGAGCTTGTTATTGAAAAAGTTCATGCAAACAACATTGAATTTTCAATATGCTCTGCAAACCAAACGGTTCTTACCGTACTGCAGAAAGCTCATCTGTTAGAAAAGATCGGTACAGACAACATCTACGCCACAGCCGAAGAAGCCCTGCGCACAGAGCGTAGTGTTTTAGGTGCAGAGAATGCGGGTACAGACAGCCCGCTCCATGCTGCATGTCTTCGTGCTAGCTAGGCGTTCCCGGAGACAGGCTCAACCGTTTGAACTAAAGCGCTTTTTATGTTCAAGCTGTTGAGCCTGTTCACGAGTTAAAAATTACCTACACACTTCTTCAAAATTATTGATTGTAATTTCAACACATTCAATTGACTTCTCGATCAAACTTCCCTAATTCACCTTTCCCGCCACAATTTGAGCGCACGCTCAATACTTAGGCAGCTATTTTTTTGTATTGATACATCCCCGTTCAGTCGCATTTCAGACAAGGCGCAATGTCTTGTCTTTTTTATTGGATACAGAACGGACTGCTCACCTATCCATATTTTTTCAACTAGATTACGGCTACGTTCCGATACTGTTCATCTTCAGCTATCGACAACCAGCCTCATATAAAAGGAAGTTTTGATGGACGCTAACCACTCTATGGTACCAAGCTCTCAAGGAAGCATTCAGGCAGATATCTTTTCCGGACTCACCGTTGCGTTAGCGCTGGTTCCGGAAGCTGTTGCTTTTTCTTTTGTAGCAGGCGTGTCACCAATTATCGGTTTATACGGTGCCTTCATGATGTGCCTTATCACCTCTATCCTCGGTGGTAGACCGGGAATGATCTCAGGTGCGACTGGTGCAATGGCTGTTGTTATGGTTCACCTTGTGGCAGAAGGTAACGCCCTTGGAACACCTGGTTCAAATGCAGGCTTGCAGTATCTTTTCTTCACACTTCTGCTCGTTGGTGTTCTTCAGACTCTTGCCGGAGCATTTAGACTCGGCAAACTCATCCGCATGGTACCGCGTTCAGTTATGATGGGCTTTGTAAACGGCCTCGCCATCGTAATTTTCTTATCCCAGCTCAAAATGTTCAAAGTAGGTGGCGACCTTCTGCAAGGGGATGCCATGCTCACCATGTGCGGACTTGTTGCCCTCACTATGGCTATTCTCCTTACTGTACCTCGTATCTGCCCCAAAGCACCGGGTGCACTTATCGCTATTCTTTCCGTATCTATGTTAGTTATCTTTGCTGACATTGATACCCAGACAGTACTTTCTTTCATCCAATCAAACGGTGGTACTGGCATCAAAGCTGGACTGCCAACATTTGCAATCCCTCAAGTTCCACTTACACTAGAAACTTTCATGTTCATTGCACCGTACGCATGCATTCTTGCAGCAATCGGTCTTATTGAATCACTCATGACTCTGAACCTTATTGACGAACTGACCAACACCCATGGTCGCGGTAACAAAGAATGTGTCGCGCAGGGCATCGCCAACATCACTAACGGATTGTTTGGCGGCATGGGCGGCTGTGCTATGATCGGTCAAAGCATCATTAATATCACCTCCGGCGGTCGCGGACGTCTTTCCGGCATCACCGCCGCATGCGCACTACTTTTCTTTATTCTCTTCACTTCCCAGTACATTGAAATTGTACCGATTGCTGCACTCGTAGGGGTTATGTTTATTGTTGTAATCAAAACCTTTGCATGGAGTACCTTTAAAATCATGAACAAGGTACCAAAATGGGACGTGATAGTAATTATCACTGTTACCTTTCTTACAGTGAAATACGACCTCGCCATTGCAGTGCTTTGCGGCGTTATAATTTCAGCACTTATCTTTGCATGGGAAAACGCTCTGCGAATCCGTGCACGTAAGTTCGTAGATGAGCGCGGCATCAAGCACTACCAAATTTACGGTCCGCTATTCTTCGGTTCCACAACACTCTTTATGAGCAAGTTTGACGTCAAAAATGATCCACAGGAAGTTGTCATCGACTTTGAAGAATCACGAATTATGGACCAATCCGCCATCGAAATCATCAACAAGCTCGCAGCCCAATATCAACGTGCAGGCAAGACTGTATACTTCTGGCACTTGAGCAAAGACTGTGTCCGCTTGATCGAAAAAGCTGAAGAAATATGTATCGTAAACGTTCTTGAAGATCCGGACTACTTCGTAGCAATAGACCGATACCATGAACACCAGAAATCTATTGCGCCGGAAGCCGCGTAGGTATTCCCATTAGATTAAAAAAGAGTTCACTAATTATTTAGTGAACTCTTTTTTTTACATCAGATACTTAGCGTGTTATCTGCATAAAACCCCTAAACACAATACACCTTCCCCCAGCTAAACTCCTTAACCTCGCGTTGACCTTTTCCTTGTTATACTAACATGACCAGATAAATGCATAATGAATATGCATGTAACTACATCAAACTGTTAGAGCTTATTTTATAAGGAAAAATCAGATGGACACACAACCAACAACGGGCTCTCACAGATATCGCGCCGTTTTGTTAGCCTTTATTATTTCAATATCCCTTTGGACGCTGGTGCGACTGGGATTACTCATTTATTCTTGGAATGAGGCAGCCCCATCTATTTTAGAAATCATTAAGATATTCTCTGTCGGATTTCTTTTCGATCTTTGCTTCTTCTCATTCGCTACAATTCTTCCCTGCTTGTACATCACCTTTGCGCCCAAACTCATTTGGCACTCCAAGCCTAATAAATACGTTATGTACGGGGCATTCTTTCTCACGATCTTTATTATGATTTTTGGAGCTACAGCAGAGTTTTTCTTCTGGGATGAATTCAGTGTACGCTTCAACTTCATCTCAGTTGACTACCTTATTTACCGCAAAGAAGTTGTCGACAACATCATTGAATCATATCCTGTTTTTATCATCATTCCTGCACTTGCTGTTATCTCCGGCGCACTGACGTATTACTTCCGTTCTTTAATCAACAGTGCGCTCGAAGCTCGCAACTCATTTATATCCAACTTGATTCCTTTTGCCGGAGTCATACTTATTGCAACTACAGGCGGTCTGTTCCTGACCAGTGGATTACGTGATTTTTCTGACAACACCTACCAAAAGGAACTGGCAGCAAACGGCCCTTATCAGTTCGTTTCTGCATTTAAAAACAACGAACTGGACTTCTATCAGTTCTACCCGTCTATAGATGAAGAAACTTCTACCAGCTTAATTCGAAACGATCTCTCTAACACCACAAACCACTTTGTATCAGAAAACAAGCATAGCATATTCAGATCAATCAAAGACGCTGAAAAAGAAAAACAATACAACGTGATTCTCGTTACGATTGAAAGCCTAACTCCTAACTACCTTTCCCGCTACGGAATGAAAGAAGACATTACTCCAAACCTGAATGCTCTAGTTTCAAAAGCGCAGTTCTACACCCAACTCTACGCTACTGGAACTCGTACTACCCGTGGACTAGAGGCTTTGGCACTTTCCATTCCACCGACACCGGGACGTTCCATTGTGAAACGTATCGGTAACGAGAAAGGCTACCTTTCGCTTGGACGTATTTTTAAATCCAAAGGATACGACAGCTACTATATATATGGTGGTCGGGGATATTTTGATAATATGAACGAGTTCTTCTCCGGAAACGGCTACACAATCGTAGACCAGTCCTCTGTACCAAAAGAAGAAATCGGCTTCGAAAATGCTTGGGGCATGGCTGATGAATACTTGTACGATCAGGTAATCAAAACTGCTGACAAATCTGTAAGTGCGAACACGCCTTTCTTCCTTCATGTAATGACCACATCAAACCACCGTCCATACACTTATCCGGACAACCGTGTATCTATCCCTTCAGGTTACGGAAGATCAGGAGCTGTTCAATACAGCGACTGGGCTATTGGCGACTTCCTGAAAAAAGCGCAGAAAAAAACATGGTTCGACAACACTATTTTCATCTTTGTTGCGGATCATCAGGCAAGCAGTGCAGGCCGCGAAAACCTGCCCGTTCGACGCTACAGAATCCCGATGTGGATATACGCACCTAAAATTATTGAACCTAAGCTGGTAGATACGCTTGCAAGCCAGATTGATGTTGCACCAACAATCCTCGGCCTGCTCAACTGGTCATACCCTTCTTTCTTCTATGGCAAAGACATTGCCCGAATGGCCCCGGACGAAGGCCGAGCTTTTATTGGAAACTACCAATTCCTCGGATTATTTGATGGAAAGCGCATGGCGATTCTGGGACCTAAAAAAAGCATTGAGGTTCAGACCATTAAAGATGAAACAGCTATCAGCAGCGTGAAAGGCTCTATCAAAGACCCGCTCGTGCAAAAAGCCATATCGTACTACCAGAATGCTGCATGGGTTTATAAAAACAAATTAAACAACGACTCATTACTCAAAACCATCGACAACTAACCTATCGTATTATCATTGTAGGAACTCTGCCTATCTCTGTAGCCAACGATAATTTGTTGATTACGACCCCATAAAAAAAGCCCCGCTTACAAGTAGAAGCGGGGCTTCATCCGTTATTATTTAAAGCTCACAACAACTGCCTACAACATATTGTGATGCAATCTTATCAAACTCAGCAAGCTCTGTATCAACCCATTTTTCAGCCTCATCTCCAGTAAGCCCAAGTTCAGCTGCCATAAGTCGTGCTACTTCCGGTGCAGCCTCCATCGTTGCCGCGGCATCAAGGAGAAGCGCACGCGTGCGCAACGCAAGCACGCCATACAGAGTCTGAGCCATTTCTGAACGCACAGCCCATATAACTTCCACCTTACGGTATGGAAGACGAGGATGCAGGAATTCCACAAGAGTCTCATCTTCATCCATCATATCATATAAGTACTGCACATCACTCCCGTAAACACGGAATGGATCGTCTTTTTCAAAGTCGCGTGTCCAACCATGCAACGGCATATTGCTTGTACGACATTTCACTTCAGGAAGATGCGCAGTTTTTGCACAAACATCGACGACATCTTCAGACATTTTTCGGTATGTTGTCCATTTACCACCTGCAATTGTCACCAGTTCAGAATCAGACACCGTAAGGTGATGATCACGGGACAAAGCAGACGTTCCATCCGCACCGCCTTCTTTGATCAACGGGCGTATACCGTTGAACACACTTCGCACATCTTTACGCTGCGGCTTGCGAGCAAGGTACCGGCCTACATGTTCAAGAAGGAAGTCTACTTCTTCAGATGTAGCTTTTGGCTCCATCTCAGGGCCGGAAACCTCAGTATCCGTAGTGCCGACAATCAGCTTATCGTGCCACGGCAGAATAAATACAACGCGACCATCATCTGTTTTAGGAATAAGGATACCAGTTTCACCCGGACAGAAAGATTTATCGAGCATCAAATGGATACCCTGACTTGGTTGCAAAATCGGTTTTACAGCCGGACTATCCATCTGTCGTAATATATCTGTAAAGATTCCCGTTGCGTTTACAACGGAACGGGCACGGATTGTATATTCTTTGCCAGTAAGTTTATCGGCAGCAACGACACCACGAACCTTACCGTTTTCTTTTACAAGTGATATAACCTGCATATGGTTTGCAGGACAACCGCCCAGCTCATGCATAGTCAATGCAAGCGTCATTGCATAACGAGAGTCGTCAAACTGTCCATCATGGTACCGGACACCTGCCCTTACGCCCACAGGGTTCAACCCCGGCACATGTTGAAAGGCGCTGTTACGCACCATCGGGTAGGAACGTCCAAAACTGAACGGACCTGAAAGAAGGTCATACAGAACAAGTCCAATTCCATAATAGAATGTTTCCCACCTGCTGTATGTCGGAACAATGAGAGACCGGTCATCCACAAGGTGCGGTGCATTGCGACGCATCCGTCCACGTTCATGCAGAGCATCATATACTAACGAGAAGTTCATCTGCTCAAGATACCTTACGCCGCCGTGCGCCAATTTAGTACTGCGGCTGGAGGTGGCCTGACAAAAGTCCGCCGCCTCAAGTAAAACTGTTGAATATCCTCGTGACGCTGCATCAACACCAGTACCAAGACCGGTTGCACCACCCCCGACAATAAGAATATCCCATATATCCTGACTTTCAATTCTTTCTAATGATTCTGAACGTTGCACATGCATCTCCTAGTAATTTTGTTTCTACCTAACGGGCGACGGTAGAAACACCCCGTAAGATATTTCGCTGAAGCACCTCAGGCGTACTTTTGTGTGCAGCAAGTTAGATAACCCCAGTAATTTTCATACTACCTTTCCAGTTGCTCTACTTAATTTATTTTTTGTCAAAGCTAATATAGTGGGCAACTGACCGGATGTTTTCCAACTAAGCAACTTCATACTGTCCCTAAACTAGTTGCCGATCATTTATCCAAACGGCTACTCTCCCCCATCCCAATTCAATACTAAGTCCCTCAAGAACATTTAGACTCTACTCAATCCCAAAGAAAAAACACCCCGCCACAGCAGGGTGTTCAAAGCAAAAAAAGTGTGGAACTAAAGCCTATCTCTTTGAGCACCTATTATTCATCATTATCGGTTTCCTCATCGGCGTCAGCATGCCTTTTTTCATCATCATAGGATACAACAGGCCATTTTTCATCATCACAGGCACCATAGCTATCATGCAATTATCCAATACAACCGGCATCATCAAACATTCCATCAACATACCGTCTACTACGTATTGATCAGAGATGGTTCTTACCATCGGCATCAGCTTACCGTCTTCCATGATCATCGGCATCTTCATCATACAGCCTTGCATAACCATCATCGGCATACAAAGACCTTTCATTTTTAAACAATTGTCCATCTTCATAGACATCATCTGGCCTGCTTTCATCCTTATTGGTTCCATAGAGCAGTTCGACGACACCTTCATGATGGCCATGCCTTCTGTCATTATCGGTTGCGCCATCATCATATCCTGCTGCATTGCAAAAACTGATGATGAAGCAATACAAGTAATTGCAATCGCTACCATCAAAACTCGCACCAACTTCATGAAATATCTCCTGATTGTTATGTGTGTCTCTTCCCCATCTGTTTCGTGTAAGGACACGAAACACAGATAATTCTACCCTAATCCAAGGGGATTTCTTC
This sequence comes from Halodesulfovibrio marinisediminis DSM 17456, assembly GCF_900129975.1. NCBI lineage: Bacteria > Pseudomonadati > Thermodesulfobacteriota > Desulfovibrionia > Desulfovibrionales > Desulfovibrionaceae > Halodesulfovibrio > Halodesulfovibrio marinisediminis. Next base: position 508,529 of record NZ_FSRG01000005.1, on the reverse strand, counting down.
CATGATATTTTGAGCGAGATTATACTTTCTTAAAAAAAATAAAAAAAAAGCTTGCCAAACACCCTCAATCCACATAAACACATTTCCGCGCTGAGGAAGAACAGCTTAGCGCAACCTCAGAGCGACGCACTAGCGAAGCTCATATAAGTGCCCAGGTGGTGGAATTGGTAGACACGCTATCTTGAGGGGGTAGTGGGCCACGCCCGTGGGAGTTCGAGTCTCCCCCTGGGCACCATGCACTTACAAAAGATCATACGAAAGTATGATCTTTTTTTTTGCCCTTTTTTCTTTTTCAAGAACGCCTAACATAGAAAGCAATACCTTCACGGGACGTTAACCAGCCTGCAACATAGATGACCTATCAACCTCACCACACTAATAACGCAAACAACATGACTGAAAAAATACGGCTTCGCACCACCTCACCCTTTTTCCCATCTGTACCGATCTTCTCCCTCTACTCTCTATGGCACATACAGCATGCACACCGCAGCAGCCAGCCTCGAAGAAAGCTCGTTTACACAACTCCGCACATCATCATAGATAAAAAAAGAGAATTGCAGTTACCAACACCCAGTTCACAACTCTATTTAAGGCCACACAATAACCTGAGTTTTTTATAAGCAAACCTGCAGCCGCCCTGCTTGAAAACAGCAAAACCCCCTCAACATAGCCCGCGTGAACAGCAGGCTGTCGTGAACATGGAACAAGTATACAACACCATCAAGTACCACACCTATAGTCCGTATAAATTACGTTCCGCTGTACGACATAGACAAACAACTCATCGCCCCCCCCAGTAGATGGAACAGACTACGTCAGTCATGCAGAGTGCAGAACCTTTCAAGCGAACCAAAAGAAAGCACGCAAGAGGCTTGAGTACAGACCGCCGACATCAAAACCTTATCGGGGGAATAAGCGAAATCGCAGATCAGACAGACCTGCTGGCACTGACCACAGCAATTGAAGCTGCACGGGCGGGAGATTCGAGACGAGGTTTTACTATTGTCGCTGACAAAGTACGTAGGCTTGCAGAACGCACAATGAACGCGACACCAACTGTGAACAGAAGCATTGACGCTTTCCGCAGCCAGACAACAGGCAATATCACCAACACAAACGCTGCAGTGGAAGCAGTTGCAGAAAGCATAAAACTTACTGCCGCTTCATCCACACGCTTAAAGGCATCACGTCTCTGTCCACATCAATGGGGGAACACATAGAGCTAACGCACAATTCTCCAGAATTCACCTGACCAGCAGCTAACCATTCTGGGAAGCGTACCGGCTATTAATGAAGTTGCCACAGAGACAGGCGCAACCACAGAAGAATCCGAAAAAATAGTGAAAGTATTGGCAGTAACCCCCAGTGAGTTCAGTAAACTTAACAAGACACTGCGCGACTTAACGACCATCTACATCAAACAGAGACCTTTAAGCACACTGATCAAGACAGCGCTCTCCCCACTACCTCTCAAACAAAAAGCCTGATCACGCACATCTATGATCAGGCTTTCCTGCCGGCCCACAGGCCAGCCTCATACATTACATAAATCCATTGGTGACATTTTCGAGTATATGATTAATTTGGCGTTAACCATATGAAATATTATGCGGTGTGCCTTGCATATTTGTTCGAAAACGTAGATTTTTTCTTTCATGTGAAAAGTATCACATACCATCTTGGAATAGCAACCTTTTTCCCACAATTTTAGTGGGATACCACTCTTAAAATTGTTATTTATTATATTTTTTATTTACATTTCAAATAGATAATCCCACACACAGACCACACACACCAACCAAGAATAATACAATCTACTGAAATCAAGAGCTATTAATTACAATCTTAAGATTGTGACATTTATCACTATGCATCAAAATTCATATACTTTACAATTACAACCTTTTCATCATTTGTACCCAGTCGCTATAAACAAACCTTACCAAGATAGGCTTCTTTCTCTTTTTATTTTTAAGATCAAACAAATTTAATGGCAAATTGTACATTTTTTTTTTGCATCTTTATTCATATATTTTTTTTATTGCATCACTTTTTCAATGCAATTTTCAAAAGAAAAACGCTTTTTCTTCGTACTACAGTTATTTTTATCTCATAGAACTCTTTTTACTATGTACCACATTCCACAATAAAAAAATTTTATACACAACTGCTGCTCTGAGAAATTTTTTTACATTCTTTTTTTCTCACCTCAGCCATCAGACATTATTAGCTTTTTCCATTTCCCCTTCTTAAGCATAAGTAGACACTAACAAGATAAAACCCTTGTTTTTAGCTACTTACAGCGTAAATCCGTGCAAAAAAGAAATATTGTGCGATCACTCAAAAAAAGCTATAGACTCACTGCGTGATCAAACAAGGGAATACATCAATCCACTAATCCATGAGACCAAACCCCCTTAAGTAAATGGGTACAAACATCGTTTCACAAAAGCACTCCAACATGGCAATCAGAGCTTTTGCATATAAAACGATAGATTACAGCAAGTTAACCAGACAAGTGCTACACCACTCTTTTTAAAAGCGTACCAAATTGCTCAGAAAAAGAGCTTAAAAGCCACTAAATTGTTTATTTGATTACTCATTCAGTTGTAAAGAAGTGTAAAAGAACTATATTGCCAATTAGATTTGTGTTTATGAAATCTCTCACAATCGCATCCTATGGGCTCAATTTTCTTTTCCTTCTTCGAAGGTAGTCACCAAACAAAAGAACTGACGAGCTGTCAGCTACTTCATCACACGATTTCAATTGTCGGGAGTGCCGACCTGTACAATCTGAAAAAGTGTCATGCATCCGACTGCTTCATCCAGGCATAAAGGGCAACATGCCGATGAACAGTTCGATATACAGGAAGTGCTGCGCCGTGTTGCGACGGCGAACTGGATTCGGATTGAAAGAAACAACAACACTACCAGAGCATAGCTTGTGCTATGAACAGGGAAATGGGGTTCCCTTGTGTTGTATTGGAAGTATACCGTGGATGTACCTGCCATAGGTGCGTCCGGGCAATCGGTATGGTCTTCTTTCATAAGGAGCAAGAATTGCATGTTACTTGAAGTTACCACTTCTCACTTCTCAGTCTACATTGGGTGTTTAATTCTTCTGCTTGCTCAGTTTTGGGCATGTAAGCAGTCCAACAAATTAACAACTGTTCTCCTTTTTTCCAGCATTGCGGAAATCGGGGCTGTCCTTGCCGGTTTTGGGACAGGAACAATCTCCGGTAATGCAGGCGCTGCATTACATCTTTTCTACCAGATCTCTATCAGGGCTCTGGCTGTCTTTGCACTTTTCGGGCTTGCAAAGCAGTTTGGCTCTCTCGACCTTACCAACCTGCGAGGTGCGTTCAAACGTTCACCGCTGTTCGCAGGCTTGTTCGGGTTTGCCATGTTTTCAGCAATTGGATTTACTCCATTCAAAGGTGCGGTAAGCAAACTGGCGCTGACATACGGACTTGTCAGTGCAGAAATGTACCTCCCAGTAATCATGATGCTCGTCGGCAACTGTATTGCACTGTGGTACACCATCAAAATTGTTCAAGGCATCTGCTTCGAAGCACCGGAAGACGCAGATAGCAAACCAGCTATCCCAACCATCCTTGGTGGTATCACCATCCTATTGGGCGCTGTTGTTGCTATTACACACGTTTTTCCGGAGCAGCTTATCCATGCAGTCGTTGCAACCTTCGGAGCTGAGGCAGCTATTCCTCAGTTCGAAGTGCACTGGCCGCTTGCAGCAACTCTTCCATATGTTGGTGCCTTCCTGCTGTTTATTCCGTCTAAATACGTTCCAGAAGCAATTAAGCGTTTCGACTGGCGTTTCGTACTCGCAACTACACTTTCCGTAGTAGCATTTGTACTTACCGCTTCTGCTGATGTACCGGCTCTCTCCAAGCTCTTTGCCTGCATTATGGCTGGCATCGGCCTTGTTGTTACCGTGTACTCCGGCGGCTACATTCATAAGGAAAACGCAACCCGCTACTGGTTCTTCCTGCTTCTTATGCAGGGCTCCCTCATCGGTCTCACCCTTACACAGCATCTTGGCGCTCTGTACGGCTTCTGGGAACTGATGACCTTCAGTTCTTACTTCCTCGTTATCCACGAAGAAACTGAAGACGCGTTTAAAGCAGGCTTTAAATACTTCTTTATGTGTGCAGCCGGTGCATATGCACTACTGTTCGGTATCTTCCTTCTCCACAGCGCAACCGGTAGTTTTGAATTTGCTACCCTTGCTCAGGCAACAGGAAACATCAGCCCTGCTCTTGCAGGCATGGCTACCTTACTCTGTTTCTTCGGCTTTGCTGTTAAGGCTGGTCTCGTACCATTCCACAGCTGGCTGCCTGCTGCCCACCCTGTGGCACCTTCCTCCATTTCCGGCCCGCTCTCCGGTATTCTTACCAAGACCGGTATCTACGGCATGCTTATGGTATGCTTTGCCCTGTTCGGAGCCGGATACTTTAACCAGGAAGGCGCGTTTGATACCACAACACTGATCACCGTACTCGGCGCAACAACCTTTTTATTTGCAGAAGTCATGGGACTTATGCAGAAAAATGTTAAGCGCATGCTCGCATACTCCACCATGGCGCAAGTCGGTGAGATTGCAATGGTGCTCAGTCTTGGCACATACCTTTCCCTTACAGGTTCCATGGCACACGTCGTGAACCATGCAATCATGAAAAACTTACTGTTCCTTGGCGTCGGTATGCTTATCCTGCGCTCTGGAACATACACCATCAGCAAGCTCAAAGGTATGGGACGCGCAATGCCGCTTACCGGTCTTTGCATGTTTGTCGGTATCATGGGTATTATTGGACTTCCGCCATTCGGAGGTTTCGTAAGTAAATTCTTCATGGTTTATGCAGCAATCGAAGCAGGCCAGCCGCTGTTAGCAGCTACGATCCTTGCAGGCGGACTGATGGCTGTTGTATACTACACTCGTCTTGCCCGTATCCTCTTCTTTGAAAAATACGAAGGCGAGCCTGTTGCAGAAGCTCCGCTTACCTGCCTTATCCCTATGGGCGTACTTGCCACAGCATCTCTCATGCTTGGTGTGTTCCCACAGCTTAACCTGGCAATTGTAGCTCCTGTTATGCAATCTCTGCTTGCAGCAGGCAAAGTTGCTGTTCAGCCTTTGCCAGACTTAGCGATAGGCTGGCCTCTCTACGCAGCTATCCCAATGGTCGGCGCAGTTGTTCCATACATCATGCGTGACAATCTGGAAAAATCTGCATGGGGTTCAGTTGCAGTTCTGGTTCTTGCTTTTATCGGCCTTGGTTTCTCATGGGGCTCTCTGGACGCGCTTAGCATCAGCTACAGCCTCCTTATTATCCTCATGGGTATTCTCAACGTTGTATACTCTGCAAACTACATGGACCACAGCCACACCCAGTGGCGTTTCTTCACCCTGTTCCTGCTGATGATCGGCGGTCTTCTAGGTGTAGCAACCAGCTCCAACATCTTCACATTCTTCCTCTTCTGGGAGATCATGTCCAGTTGGCCGCTGTACTCCATCATTATTCATGAAGAATCCAAGAGTGCTCTTAAAGAAGGCTTCAAGTACTTCTTATTTAACATTCTTGGCGCATCCTTCATGTTCTTCGGCGTAGCAATGCTCACTGCAAAATCCGGCGTGTTCGGATTCGGTGAACTAGCACAGGCGCTGAGCACTCTGCCAGGCTCCACTGGCATGTACGCAATGGCATTCATCGCTCTTGGCTTTGCCATGAAAGCTGCAATGCTTCCGCTGCGAATCGATATCTGGATGCACCCTGCAACCGCACCGACTCCGGTTTCCGGTTACATTTCCTCCGTACTGCTGAAAACAGGTCCTTTCGGCCTCATGAAGCTCTTCTTCATCATCGGCGGTGCAGGATTCTTTGCAGGCAAATCCGGTTACTGGGCGCAGCCGGCAATCATGTACACTCTCTCATGGGTTGCAGGCATCACTATCTTCTACGCTGCTCTTAAAGCAGTAATGCAGACATCTATTAAACGCGTGCTTATTTACTCCACCGTTTCTCAGATGGCTTACGTTCTGCTTGGTATCTGTATGGCTACCTCGCTGACCGTATCCGGCGGTTTGATGCACTTTGTTAACCACATGTTCTTTAAAAACCTCCTGTTCCTCGCAGCAGGCGCAATCATGTACCGCACCCATGCTGACACGCTCGACGAGCTTTCCGGCATTGGTCGCAAGATGCCGTTTACACTTACTGTATTCGCAATCGCAGCATTCTCTGCTGTAGGTGTTCCGCCACTTAGCGGCTTTACCTCCAAGTGGATGCTCTACCACGGTCTTATGGCTGAAGGCGAAGTACTGCTTGCACTGCTCGCACTCTCAGGCTCCGTGCTTACCCTTGCATACATGATCAAGTTCCTGCACTCCGCATTCTTCGGCAAGCTGAATCCGGCTCTCGAAAATGTTACCGAGGTAGGAAAACTTATGCGTATGCCAATGGCAATTCTCGCTGGCGCGTCCGTATTCTTCGGCGTGTTCCCGGGTATGCTTCTGGCACCAGTTAACTCCATCATCGAATCTACCGGATTCGCACCGCTCGACATCAACCTCGGCGGCATCGCTACCGGTTCCGGCGCATGGGACGCAATTTCCTGTGCTCTCGTGATGGCAATTTCCTACGGTGTGGCTCGTTTGATCCTCTCTCTCATGAGCAAAACAGAGCGTGTCTGTCATACCCACAGCTGTGGTGTAAATGACATCAGCCCTGAAAAATCTCATGTAAGCGGCTCAAACTTCTACGAACCTGCACTGACCGTTCTGGAACAGTGGCTGAACCTTCCAGCTGAGTTCCTTTCCGGTAGAAGGAATAAATAGTCATGTTAGATATGCTTTCACATAGCTTTCACTTACTCATATTCCCTGGCGGACTCTTTGCTCTGCTTCTGGGACTTCTGCTGAAAGGTTTTGACCGTAAGATCTGCGCGCGCCTCCAGCGCCGCGTAGGTCCTCCGATCCTCCAGCCTTTCTACGACATCATTAAATTGAGCCAGAAAGAGACAATCATCCCTGACACCGCAAACAAAGCAATCTTCAAGTTTGCTCCTGTGTTCGGCTTCATGGGTATGATGGTAGCAGCCATGCTTATCCCAGTTCCGGGTGTATGGAACGGTGCTACCGGTCTTGGTGACATGCTGATGCTCCTGTACCTGCTGCCGATTCCTGCAATTGCATTCATGCTTGCAGGTTCCGCTTCCAGCTCCCCGTACGGTGCAATCGGTACTTCCCGTGAAATGGTACTCATGTTTGCATATGAAATTCCTCTGCTTGTTGTGCTTCTTACTGTTGCACTCAAAGCAGGTGGTGCAGACGGTTCTGAGTTCTCCCTTGCACAGGTTGTAGCGTACCAGCATGAAAACGGCTCCTTCGGCTTTAACCTGAGCATGCTTCCTGCTTTCATCGCATTCCTCTGCTTTATTCCGGGCACAATGGGCGCAGTTCCATTTGACCTTCCGGAAGCTGAGCCGGAATTGCTTGAAGGCCCACTGCTTGAGTACTCCGGTCCGTTACTCGCTATGTTCAACCTCATGAGCGCGCTCAAGCTGGTTGTTGTTATGGGTCTCGGCGTTGCACTCTTCTTCCCGGGCACAATCCCGGGTGGCGCTCTGGCAAACCTCGCATGGTTCATCTTCAAATGTTTCATGCTCATGCTTGTGTCCGTTACCATTGTTCGCACTGCGACCGGACGTCTGCGTACTGACCAGACCTTCAAGTTCTACCTCAAGTACCCGTCAGTGCTTGCATACGTGAGTCTTGGACTGACCCTTCTGCTCAAATAAGGAAAGCTGATATGTCTATTATTGATGCTATTAAAAGCAAGGCTGTCCGTTCTCCGTGGTTGTACCGTATTAACGCGGGCTCCTGTAACGGTTGTGACGTTGAACTTGCTACTACCGCGCTTATTCCACGCTACGACGTTGAACGCCTCGGCTGCAAATACTGCGGCAGCCCGAAGCATGCTGATATTGTTCTTATCACCGGCCCTGTAACCTCCATGGTTAAAGAAAAGGTGCTGCGTGTATACGAAGAGATTCCAGATCCAAAGGTAACCGTTGCTGTAGGCATTTGCCCTGTTTCCGGCGGCGTGTTCCGTGGCAGCTATTCTGTACCGATTATGCTGGACGAGATTATTCCTGTTGATGTGAACGTACCGGGTTGTCCTCCTCGCCCTCAGGCTATTCTTGAAGGTGTAGCTATGGCATTGGATATTTGGAAAACACGGATCTAAGGGGGTAATGGTGCTTAGTATCTTCAAAGTTCTTTGGAACAACCTGAAACAAGGCCCGTCCACTGATCCGTTTCCGTTCGGTGAGACCTTCACCCCGGCTCGCCTTCGCGGCAAGGTCACTGTCGACCCTGAATCCTGTGTAGGCTGCGGTGTCTGTGCAACTGTTTGCGCAGGAAACGCAATCAAGCAGGTAGAGCGCGAAGACGGCTCCGGTAAGGACTTTTATGTATGGCATAACACCTGCACTTTCTGCGGACTTTGCCAGCACTACTGTCCTACTGATGCAATCCGTCTGACCAACAACTGGTCTACAGCGCACCGCAACGAAGACAAATACAAGATGAAAGAACACGAGTTCATCGCATACGCACGTTGTTCCGAATGTAATCAGCCAATGCCGCATATGCCGCATGCAATGCTTGATCACATTTACGGTACAGCAACTAAAGAACTCGAGAACATCTACAGTCTTTGTCCTGAGTGCAGAAGACAGAAAGCTGCTCAGCAGTTTGGAGCTCAAATCCATGATTAATGCAATGAAACAGCGAGTGATCAAACTCGTAGAAGCTATGCCTAAAGGTGCAGAACTTAGCTGGACAACCGACCTTAAAGAGAACGAATTCGCTTGGATTACTCTTAAAGATGTTGAAGACCTTCCGTTACTTGCAGAACAAATCCTGCCTGAAGGTCGTCTGGTAACCGTTTCTGCATGCAACGCTAAAGCAGAAGACGCAAAGTCCTTCCACGAAGTGTGTTACCACTTTGTTATGAAAGGCCTTACCGTTACTGTCACCGTACTGCCTACTGGTGTTGAGCCGACTGTGCCTTCTATTACTCAGTGGCATAAGTCTGCTGACTGGACTGAACGCGAAATGGCTGAAAGCTACGGCATTACTGTAGCTAACCACCCTAACCCGCGTCCGCTGTTCCTGCACGAGGCTGTACAGTCTGAAGCAATGGAACGCCTTGTTCCTCTTTCCACCATGACCAACAGCGCGTCTACCAACGCACTGTGGGAAAAAATTATGGGTGAAAAAGGATAGGAGAACTACCATGTCTAAGACTTATACTATTCCGGTTGGTCCTCTCCACGTTGCGCTCGAAGAGCCAATGTACTTTCAGGTGGACGTAAAAGGTGAGGTTGTACAATCCATCGAAATGTTCGCAGGAAACGCTCACCGTGGTATGGAAAGCCTTGCGCTTGAACGTAACTTTTTCCAGAACATTGTGCTCACAGAGCGCGTATGTTCTCTCTGTTCCAACAACCACCCACTGACATACTGTATGGCGCTGGAAAACATCGCGAAAATTCAGGTTCCTGAACGCGGTCAGTACCTTCGCGTTATTGCAGACGAAGTAAAACGTATTGCTTCTCACATGTTCAACGTGGGTATCGGCCTGCACGTTATTGGTTTCAACACACTCTTCATGCACGCCATGGAAGTTCGTGAAACTATGCAGGATCTCAAAGAGTCCATCTGGGGTAACCGCATGGACATCTCCGCCAACACCATCGGCGGTGCCAAGTACGATCTTGACGACGAGCTCGAAGTATACCTTCGCAAGACTCTCGAAGAACTTAAAAAGCCTGTGGGTGAGTTCCGCCACATGTACGCAACTCACCCACAGGTAAAAGCACGTACCCAGGGCGTAGGCATTCTTCCTCCGGAAGCTGCCATTGAATACGGTCTTGGTGGCCCTGTAGCACGTGGTTCCGGCATCGATAACGATGTTCGTAAGGAAACCCCGTATGCGGCATACGACCAGCTGAAGTTCAACGTAGTTCTCGGCGATGGCTGCGACGTACGCTCCCGTGCACTTGTTCGTCTTGACGAGATCTTCGAATCCATCAGCCTTATCGAACAGTGCCTCGACCAGATGCCTAAAGGCCCAATCTGCTGCGATCCGCTTCCGGATATTCCAGCAGGTCAGGCTGTGGCTCGTTCCGAAGCACCACGCGGCGAACTTATCTACTACATGCGTACCAACGGTACCATGTACCCTGAACGCCTTAAGTGGCGCGTACCTACCTACGTAAACTGGGAAGGTCTGCGCGTAATGCTGGATAAAGCGAAAGTTGCGGATATCGCACTTATCGTAAACAGCATCGACCCTTGCCTGTCTTGTACAGAACGCTAGGTGTCTGATTTAGGTGTATTCTGTTTGCCTCTGAAGGGCGTACCTCCGCACGTTATGAGCGGAACGCCCCATTGGCAGCCAGAATTAGTAGAATAAGAGGAAGAAATCTGATGCATGAATTAGCTATTACCCAAAGTATGATCACCATCGTCAACGAGACCGTTAAGGATAAAGACGTAATCGTGCGCGAAATCCGCATAGAAATTGGTGAACATACCTGCATAGAAAAGCACACCCTCAAAGGATGCTTTGAAGTCTGCACAGAAAACACTCCTCTTAAAGGTGTAAAACTGACATTCATTGATGTTCCGGCAAGCTGGAAATGCAAAGAGTGTCACTACACGTTCGAAAAACGCGTCGCGGACGCATGTCCGCGATGTTCAAATACAAATCTCACAATGGTTACCGGTCGGGAATTACAAGTAAAAAGTCTCGAAGTGGAACCTGTTAATAAGGATGATTCTTATGGAAATTAAAGAGTACGCATTGGTTGTTGACGCAGAGAAATGTAAAGGCTGTAAAAAATGTGAAATCGCTTGTGTCGAAGCGCACACCAACCTCACCCGTAAAGAAATCATTAAGAACAAAGCTACTAACTTAAGCCGCATCAAAGTATGTAAAATTGAGAAAGCTAAAGTTCCTGTACAGTGCCACCAGTGCCACAACGCACCTTGTGCACGTGTTTGTCCTACAGCAGCTCTCGTTCGTGAGCCAGGTATGGTTCGTGTTCGCCAGCAGCTCTGCGTTGGTTGTAAAATGTGCGTAATGGTTTGTCCGTTCGGCGCTGTTAGCGTTGACCACAACGAACCTATCATCGGCGATACAGCACCTACCTCCCGCAAAGTTGCTATCAAATGCGACCAGTGCTCCGAGTGGCGTGCTAAAAATGGCGAAGAACTCACTGCATGTGCCAAAGCATGTAAGTTTGGCGCTATCAAGTTCGTAGAAATCCACGAATACCAGGCTCAGAAAGCAGAAGAAGCTGCACGCGGTTGTCTCGAAACAAGTGCAGAAGAAGCTCAGCCTCTCAACTAGCATCGCTAGTCCCTAGACCAATAAAAAGGGTTGTCCTTCATATGAAGGACAACCCTTTTTTTATCGAAAGGAAATTCTGTATATGCTGTGAAGCCAAAAAAACACGGGCTCCTAGCCTACGTGGGATACAACGAAGCTTGTTCCAAAACAATAGGTATCAGAGGGTATAGCTAGCTACTAAAGCAAACACTTACCCCACCAGAAATAAAAAATTACGAAGGCTTAATCTCGCAAAACTAGCTAGCTTTTACAGAGCGGAATTCAGGCTGCTTTACAAGAATGACGGATGCAGCATCACCCTCTGAAGAAGGTTCACTGACTTCACACGCCATTTCTACATTCTTATCCACGGTCGAAACAAAGGTTCCATCGATTTTTGCGTTAAAAATCTCAACAGCCTTACGAGCGACATCTGCAGTAAGGCGTGCGCAACGCTCAGAACATTCTTTGGACTTTATAGGGAATCCTGATGCGTACGCCCAGCGCGCTTTGGAAGTTGTGCATAAAACAGAGCCACTAATGCTACTTGGAATATCCACATCAAGCTTACAGTTCGTTTTAGGACGGTAAACAGGCAGCTCAGTTATGTCATGCCAATGAAAGAGTTCACGTACAAGTTCATTGTGCTCTTTCTTCTCGTAAAACATGCCGTAGGCAAACGCTGCACCGATCAACGCACCACAAGTGGATTTCCAGCCACCGATACCGGAACGTCCAGCCTTCATGGAGTGAAACGGAAAATCTTTGTAAGGCGCACCGTGTTTTTCAGCCATCTGACCGATGATGCTATAGAACGCAGCATAACAGCAGCCGTATCCCCCGATACAACCATCGTAAGCCATGCGCTCAGCTTTTGCAGAATCAACAGGCTGTGGCTGCCATGCAGGGCTGTCCGGAAATGTGGTTTCCAGTGTGACCTTCTTTTTTTTACGGTCAGCAGGTGTAGGAGCGCCCATTTGCGCTAAAACTTCCTGCACTGTGTTTTCTGATGAAAGTGTCATCATCTCTCCTACCTGATTTATTGAGTACCATCTTTGAGACCAATTGGTGCCTGCCAAAAGCGTTCAAAGTCAAGCGCTACCCGTAAAATTTTATCATCAGGCAAAAAAAAAGTGCCTTTCGGCACTTTTTACTTTCTGCAACGCTTGCAGCCAGTACACATGGTTCCGCAACCTACTTCTGCGAAAGTTACGTCTACCAAAGCATCCTCAAATTTTTTCCAAGCACTCATAATGTATTTCATGGCTATGTCCTCCGTTGGAAACGTATCTATGCCTGACTATGGTCGAAGTAAAATTCAAACTTTTTAGCTTCTCCATGAATTTTTTTTATGTAACCCTTTTTATCCTTGGTATTAAAGGGTTAGCGGGTAGGCAAACCTAAAAACATTCAAAAATAAATTTTATTTTGCTACTTGCATGCAGTTTTCACTCTGTATTTATTATTTCCTACTTTAGCAGTTCAGAATTGGGCAGAAAAAAACCTGTAGAAATAACTCTACAGGAGACAAAGATGCATTATCTATTTTTGAAGATTCAGAACAAATGAAAAAGATAAATAGTGAAAACTTTCACGCTCTGTGTTTTTTGTCTAGATAAAAAAAGAAAAGCGCCCTAAGGCGCTTTTTCTACTTTCCGCAACGTTTGCAGCCAGTACAAATTCTTCCACAACCTACTTCTGCAAAGGTTGCGTCTACTAAAGCATTCTCAAATCGTTTCCATGCACTTTTGATGTATTTCATTTTGTTTCCCTCCGTTGACCTACTTCTATGCCTCGGCAATCAGAAAGTAAAATTCAAAGAATTCATTCATTCCATAATATTTTTTTATGATATCCTTTTAGCCCTTGGTATCAAAGAGTTAGCGAGAAAAGGCATCTAAAAAACAGGAAGAACACACACTGTTTTTCTTAAAAGTATAACTTCACCAAAAAAAATGTAGCGTCTTTATCAAATAAAAAATCCCGCAGATGAATCTACAGGACACTTCTTGCGAAGACTTTCTGTCTTCTTTTTGCTGACTAGATAAAATGAAATCTTCGGCGAAATAAACTTACCCCACAAACGCAGAAAAGCACCCTAAGGTGCTTTTTCTACTTTCCGCAACGTTTGTTGCAGCAAGTACAAACGGTTCCGCAACCTACTTCAGCAAATGTTGCGTCTACCAAAGCATTTTCAAATTTTTTCCAAACATTCATTACGTATTTCATCTCGTTTCCCTCCGTTGAGACATATCTATGCCTTGCCACCTACAAAGTAAAATTCAAAGAATTAACCTTTTTCATGAAAAAATTTTATATACAAATATTATTCTTCATTCTCAGACAGTTAGCAGGAAAGAAATCGTTTTCCATACTGCTTATCATTCATTTTTTTATCAAAATTAATGCTTGTTCTCCGAAAAACACTCCGATTTACCCCATACCGCGTATAAAAAAATCCCTCAGACGAATCTACAGGACACTTCTTGCGAAGATTTTCTGTCTTCTTTTGCTGACTAGATAGAATGAAAACTTCGGCGAAATAAACTTACCCCATTAACGCAGAAAAGCGCCCTGAGGCGCTTTTTCTACTTTCCACAACGTTTGTTGCAGCAAGTACAAATGGTTCCGCAACCTACTTCAGCAAATGTTGCGTCTACCAGAGCATTTTCAAATTTTTTCCAAACATTCATTACGTATTTCATCTTGTTTCCCTCCGTTGAGAGATATCTATGTCTTGCCACCTGCAAAGTAAAATTCAAAGAATTAACCTTCTTCATGAAAAAATTTTATATACAAAAATTACTCTTCATTTTCAGATAATTAGCAGGGAAGAAATCGTTCTTCACACTGCTTATCATCCATTTTTTATCGAAATTAATGCTTGTTCCCCGAAAAAACACTCCGACTTGGCCCCATACCGCGCATAAAAAAATCCCGCAGACGAATCTACAGGACACTTCATGCGAAGACTTTCTGTCTTCTTTTGCTGACTAGATAGAATGAAAACTTCGGCGAAATAAACTTACCCCATTAACGCAGAAAAGCGCCCTGAGGCGCTTTTTCTACTTTCCACAACGTTTGTTGCAGCAAGTACAAATGGTTCCGCAACCTACTTCAGCGAATGTTGCGTCTACCAGAGCATTTTCAAATTTCTTCCAAACATTCATTACGTATTTCATCTCGTTTCCCTCCGTTGAGAAATATCTATGCCTTGCCACCTGCAAAGTAAAATTCAAAGAATTAACCTTCTTCATGAAAAAATTTTAAGTAAAAACTTTATTCAATAAAATCAGGACAAAAAAACAAATGGGATCTAAAATTCATTTCATAACTTAAACAAAAAAAGGCTGTGCACCAATTGCACAGCCTCTCTATACATTACATACGGGCTTGCCTAACGACAATACGAAGCACCCGTTGAACGTTCAAAGTTCATTAACTGTTATTCATCCACAGCAAAATATGCTCATTCTGATGAAGGAGATCAGCAATGATCGCATGTCCCTCTTCACTTGGATGAACTCCATCTGACAAATTATTCAAGTATGGTTCATGCTGTGCAAGTTTGGAATAAATATCTACATAGGCAATATCATAGTCTGCACACATATCGAGATACGCTGCGGAAAGCTCGCCAATCCGCTCTCGATGCTCAATATTCACAACAGGAAACGGGCTTACCATGACAACGTTTTTCTTACCGTATGTTTCCACTGCATCCACAAGAATGGCACGAGCATTTTCTACGGATTCTTCAGTGGAAATATTTTGCTGACCTGACGGGGTAGTAGCCATATCCACAACCCCAAAGGTGAATAATAACCGCGGCTTGCTCTCAGGAATGAGTCTTGCTTCTACTTCAGACTTCCACCGCTTAGAAATTGCTGCACTTGAGTGCTTTCGTGCGCCTAAATTATAAAACGTAGCAGGAGGTACTGGAACACCAGATACCAAGCTTAACTGTCCAATCCACCCACGTAATGACGGATCGTTCACACCGAGAGTTAAAGAGTCGCCAAAAAAGAAAAATGTTTTCATACTCTCTCCTGTTCCAATCCTAACTCAAAATTAACGTAGTATTCAAACCCTCTGTCTGGCAGTACGTACAGTGCAGAGTTTTCCCCTTCATATACTGCTACTGCTGATAAATACGAATATTGCTCACGCACAATATGAAAAAATGAGCATGGCAGCACAGCAGTGGGGATTATCCAATACTGTACTTAACGCTATTCTCAAGCAATTGTCTAGCCACTCAATATCAATATCATTTTTTTGTTACGTTCTGTCGGTATCTTACAGCTCTTCTTCTCCACTTTATTGATACACATCTTTCAAACCAAGAGCGCCGCTCTGCAATACATTAGTACTGCATTCTTATGTTAAAAATGCGTCACTGAATGCATCAGCACTTTGGATCACAAATTGTGACCATGAAATTCATACTAGTGAGGAAGGATTTACACTTATAATTAGCCTAGCGGATACAATAAAAATCAAGAAACGATTCTTTACAGTATATTATGAAATATTCTTGGAATTCAAACAGGTTCCTGAACTTTTCTACCCTTGACAGCACACGGCAAAATACTTACCAAATTTATCGGGATACCACACCCCCAAATACTTTTTCAGGACACCAACATGAGCCAAGCAACAGACGAAAATATCAATCGCGTTAACAACTACGTTACAAAATATTGCAGAAAAACAGGGCTTACCACTCACTCAATGCCTGAAGTTACAGAGGCAGTTGTAACTGGCCTTGCGCACAATATTGAAACATTAGGTAAACCTCTCTGTCCATGCCGCTTTTACCCAGACAAAGCAGAAGAAATTAAAAGCCGTACATGGCTTTGTCCATGTACCGACATGAAAAATTACAAATACTGCCACTGCATGTTATTTGTAAACGAAGACGGCATGCCAGTAACTGAGCACCTTCCAGAAGATCATGAAGGTCTCACAACTTACGGTGTAACAAAAGACCCTGCACCAGAAAAATACAAAGCGCCGAAGTAAGATTTTCTTATATTTGAATTCAAAAGTCCCCGATAGGCATGCAACTATCGGGGACTTTTTATTACTGATTAGCTTGCTATTCTAACTCATGCTTATTCATACTATGCAAGTTCAACATAGATGAAAACTCGTTCCGCAACACCTTCCTTTCAAGCTACCAGCATGACGCACAGTGTCGCTGCCTCAAAAAAAGAGGCTCCCACCACAATGATAGGAGCCTGCATACCATATGATTAGCGGCAGACAATACTGCCGTAAAAGCTCTAATATTTTGCATCAAGCTTGTCTGTGTTGCAAGCAACTTTTATCTAAAACTTGCCGCATCCATGTTAAGACGCCCTAGGATTTTCTGAAGTGCAACACGGGATAAACCAGACATCCGAGCAGCTTCCGAGATATTTCCTTTTGTGCTTTTAAGTAGTTCAGACACATATGCTTGCGTAAAGTCGTCGATAACCTTGTTCTTTGCTTCCTTGTACTGAGTTATACCGGACGAATCACTTTCTACAGTTGTAGCGGTCGTCAAAGTACCACTATCCACAAGTCGTACCACACTCATATCCACGGTCTCTCCAGAGCAAAATACGGTCAACCGGCGAACATAGTTTTGCAACTCGCGCACGTTCCCCTGCCACTGTTTTGTAGAAAGGAATGTAAGCACATCCGGCGCAATGCTTTTTTCCGGCAACCCCATTTCCTTACAAGACTGACGTAAAAAATGATGCGTCAGCAAAGGAATATCTGTCACACGCTCCCTAAGTGGTGGGATAGTCACAGTGAGAACATTCAAACGGTAATACAAATCTTCACGGAACGCTTTATCCTGAATCCGTTTTTCCAGTTCCTGATTTGTAGAAGCAACCACACGAACATTTACTTGCTCATTGTAGTTTGCACCTACAGGACGCACCTCGCCCTCCTGCAAGACTCGAAGTAATTTCGTCTGCACTTGAAAGGAGATATCGCCAATCTCATCCAAATGCAGTGTCCCGCCGTCTGTTGTGGCAAAAAGCCCTTTATGATCTTTATCAGCGCCTGTAAACGCACCCTTCACATGTCCGAACAACTCACTTTCAAGCAATTGTTCTGGAATTGCAGGACAGTTAACGCTTAAGAAATTTTTATCAGCACGGGTACTCAATTGATGAATCATTCGTGCAACCATCTCTTTACCAGTTCCGGATTCACCACGAACCAATACGGTGTAATCAGAATGCGCAACAGCCTGAATGGATAGCTTAAGCTGCTGCATGGCAGGAGACTCACCAATAAGCTCACCCGAAGCTCCAAAAGAGCGCACCTGCTCTTTCAGCTGCCTATTCTCATTCATCAAGGTTGCACGTTCCTGACTTTTTTCCACAACTCTGAATAGTTCAGCAGGTTCAACAGGTTTAGTCAAAAAGTCATACGCTCCATGCTTAACCGCCTGAACAGCTGTTTCAATGGTGCCATGAGCAGTAAGCATAACCATTGAAAGATCTGGACGCTGCTCCAGGGCAAGGGGGAGCAGATCCATGCCGGTCATCCCCGGCATAAGCATGTCAGTCAGCATAATATCCACATGCGTTGATTTCAAAACCTCAAGCGCGTCTTTGCCAGTATGGGCAAGCACCACCTCAAGGGCAGGAAACTTACGTCCAATAAGACGCTGTAACCCACGTGCAAAATCCTGCTCGTCATCCACGAGCAAAATAGTTTGTTTTACTCCAGCTTGTTCCACGACTATTCTCCAAGCTCACATGATGTTGCAACCGGAAGCTGCACAACAAATTTCGCCCCGCCAAATTCAACACTTGATGTGGCTTCAACCTTTCCGCCAAGATCAGTAACCATGCCATACACAATGGCAAGGCCCAACCCTGTACCGGAACCCGGACCCTTTGTTGTAAAGAATGGATCAAAAATTCTATGCATATTCTCCGGTGAAACCCCTTCACCGTTATCTTCAACGCTCAGCACAACTGCACCATCCTGCTGAACTACACTCAGATGAATATGGCCGTTATGTTCTTCAACAGCATCGAGTGCATTCAAGACAAGGTTAGAGAGAACCTGCTCCAACTCCTGCTCACCCATTGCGGCAAATAAATGCTCAGCCAAAACGGACGACGTAAGTCCGACGTTCTTTGTTGCTGCCTGAACAGAGAACACTTCTGTAATACTTTGAACAACATGAGCCACATCTGAAATACCTTTACGGCTCACTTTAGGACGGGCAAAATCGAGCAAATCACGCAATACACGCTGCGCATGGCGTGTGTGACGCAGGATAATATCAATATCCTGATTTTGCTGAGCATCCTCAGCATCACCCTTCAACAGCTCTGCGTAACAAAGAATAACGCCAAGCGGGTTATTGATCTCATGCGCCAGTCCAGCCGCGAGTTTACCAATCGTTGCCAGTTTCTCATGTTGCTGCATCTGCGCGAGCATACGTTTTTCTCGAGTAGTTTCACGCACATGCACAACGACTCGATCAGGCAAATTGTTTCCCTGAATTACAGGATAAATTCCCATGGAAAAAGTACGAGTATCATCAATAACTACTTCATCAACGAACGGAACCTTACGGGAAAGAGCAAGCTGCATAGAACAGCCGTCTGATGCATTGTAATCTGAAAGCATGGAAAGAATATTGCCGCTGGTATCACGACCGGCGCTTAATTCTGCCGAGAGGGCACATGCAGCCTTATTCGCAGTAAGCACGTTACAGGATGCATCCATCAGTACGAGAGGGTCTGTAATACCTTCTACGATAGTCTGCAGTGTCTGCATCTGACGCATCATATTATCAAGCGCCACAAGGTTCTCCCCTGCTGCACCGAGCTGTCGACCTAGAGCACGCATTAATCCGTGATCCTGCAATCTGACATACCGAGCGTCACTCCAGTACAGAATCAACACCCCCTCGGCGTTGCCTGCACTGGATTCTACTGAAATAATGATACGGTTATCTTCAAATTTGATTCCGCTTTCTGTGATGATATCAAGCCAATCTTCAGGGAGTGTCTGCGCCTCTGCGCCGCGCGGCCAAGAATAGCTATTATTGGAAGCAAACGTACAGATATATGTAACTGTTGTAGCTCGGAAACGATTACCAATTTCCGGCATGGCAAGGTTCAGCAATTCGCCGCGAGAACGACTTTTCTGCATGAGGGAAAGCATGGTGATAAACAACGCAACATCAGAACGACGTTCTAAAGCCTCGTGTGTCAGTTCCTGCGTACGTTCATCTACCATTGTGCGCAGGTTTTCCGCATATTCTTTAAGCTGAGCACGAGCAGAGAACAGGTGGTTATTTAACTCAAGAAGTCCTGATTCTAACTCCTCAATTTCATCCTGCTCTGCGATAGTATCAAGTAGGTCTGCACCGCCAGTCTCTTCAAGGTTCTTGCGGAACACCTTGGAAATTCGTTTAATATTGTCCACAACAAGCACTTTAAACAGCACGTTTGTGGTGGAGAAAAAGACAATCGCGCCAACTACGAAGAATGCAAAATAGCCGATAATCGTCTTTTGCAGTTGGCCGAGACTTGCCATTACATTAATGCCCACCAAATCTACGCCACCGATGGAATCAACTTCTTTGTTAAAACCACGCTCACCGTATTGTCGGACAACTTCGACAGGAGCATCGTTAATATCACCGTGACAACGCATGCAACTTTCAACATACGCAACCGGACGCGCCATAACGTAATAGCGCTGTCCTGCAATTTCTTTGTAGCCCTTCCAGAGCCCCTCTGAAGGGTGTTTACTGAAATAATCCACAAAACCGCGCTCCAACGTGTTTGCTTCAAATTCCGGATTACGGGAATCAATAGCTACACGGCGATATAAATATCCCTCTTCTCCCTTAAACCGCTCCATAACACTTCGAGAAATGTACGAAGAACTCATGGCCTCAATAATAAAGGTTTCAGGGATCATCTCGTACATTTTGGGACGCAGCACCTTCCGCACATAGTTCTGCACCGCATCCACCTGCGTGAACGTCAGGGTCGCTTTCGCCTCAACTTCATCTTCCAGTACGGTACGCATATGGATGTAGAAGCCGATAGCAAAAATTATCCCGAGCACAAGCGAGGCTACAGCAAGCCCACCAAGGAACTGCTTCTGCAAAGAATACGGTTTACGAAAAAGCATAGAAAAGTGTGTCTCCAGAAAATTTGACACTGAATATTGAGCAGCACAGCATCATGTTGTCCCTGCATACCATGGTATGCAGTTAAAGCCGGAAAAGGTACCGTAGCGCAGAAAGTATAGAGCTACAACTCCCGTGAAGCCCCTTTCCCAACTATGCATCTAACCCGTTAAAAATACATAAAGACCCCGTAGAGTGTGCACTACGGGGTCTCAGACAAAAAACAAGCCAAGGGATCTATTTCACTGCCGCATCCATCGAGCGGGGCATATGCTCGAATGTTGAACGGGCACCTAGATCTGCTTCGCCACAAACTTCAATATCAGTGTAGTAAAATTCACCTGTTTCAATCCCGCTATCGTCAATAAATTTTGCCATAGTAGCAAAGTCTTCTGAGCTTGCAGTAATAGCAGGACAAATAACATAGGTGAAAGACCAAAAGATTGCGATGCCGGCTAGAAGTTTGGTCCACCTATAAGCTGCGCTTGTCTTATTAATTGTCATAATCCCATTCCTTATGCGGTGTAGCTGCACCGGAGAGGGTGAAAATTTTTTTTTTGCGTAATAGCGGGAGAGGCCATTGGCCTCCCCCACTGTATAGGCATTTAGATTTTTGCGGTAATTTCTGGGAATACCACGTAGAACATGATGTATGCCATGGTGAGAGTCAACACGAGGTTGAGGGACTGACCACAAACGTACAGGATGAGTGGCTTACCGCCTTTAAAGTAACCTGCAAGCTCGCGGAAGTTGGTAGCAAGACCAATTGCTGCGAAGCTGAGGCAGAAGAACCAACCGCGGAAGATTTTAGAGAAGCCGCGGATTACACCATGGTCAACCATCGCAAAACCTGCGTCGGAACCAAGAGAGGTGTAGATGGTTGAGAAGATTACAGAAGCGATAACGAAGCCAATAACGAATTTAGGGAAGCGGTGCCAGATTTCCATCCAGCCAACTTTTTTACCTGCTTCAGCTTCAACTTTGGTGCACCAGTAAACCGCTACGCAGAATGCAGTCACACCAATAAGTACGTTCTGAATCATTTTAATTGTAGCAGCAACGAACATTGCTTTCTCAGAAAGGAATGCGCCAGCAGCAGCTACAGCACCAGTTGCGTCAATGGTACCACCCATCCATGCACCACCGAGAACGTGTGGCATTGCAGTTGCTTTAATAACTGCAGGCATCACGATCATCATGATGGAAGTAAACACGAGGGAAAGACCAATTGAAAGAGTAAGTTCTTCTTTTTTCGCACGACAAGCAGCAGCGGTAGCAATAGCAGCAGAAGTACCACATACAGACATGTCAGCGGAAATTACCATGTTAAGAGTTTTAGAAGGCATCTTAATTACTTTCTGACCAAAGATGAATGTTGTGATCAGAACTACCGGGGTAACAACCCACGCTACAAAGATACCAGGAACACCAATCGCGATTACTTTACTGAAGAGAACTTCAGCACCGAGAAGTACGAGACCGGTTTTAATGTAGTATTCAACCTCAAGAGCAGGTTTGATCCACTTAGGAGTACCGACGGTGTTAGCAATAAGCATACCGATAGCAATAGCCCATGCAGCGTAGCCGATACCATAATGCTTCATAGTGGACTGATACCCCATAAGGTATGCAATAACACCTACAGCAAACACTGCGAAGAAACCTTTAAGGAATCCGCCAGCATCTTTACCCATGACTTTGATACCCACGGAGAACATAACTGCCATTGCAAGGCAGAGGCCAAGCAAGGATGGGAACAAGTTGTAAGGCTTATGTTTAATTTTCTTTTTAGCTTTTTGGGAAGCCTGACGATCTTTACGCCATGTAGCAATTTTAGAAATTGCTTCATCGTTAAGAGCAGCGTTTTTGAAAGATGCCTGTGCAGCGGCTTCCTGTGCAACAAGAGCAACCATTTTGGAAGCTTTGGTTTTAGCTGCTGCTGCTTCGTACTTAGGCTTGTACTTAGCGTTCAATGCATCTGCAGTAGCTTTATCCATGTAGAAAGCGTCAAGCGGGTTGTTGCTCCACTTTTTAGGCTTGCTGGTCCAGGACTTGATTGCTTTACCAATAGGAGAGCCAGTAGCTTTCAGCTTACCTTTGCTGTCCTGAGCTTCGTAATACGCAACAGTCTTAAATGGTGCGTAATCAGCCTGCTCCTGCATAATAGCATTTGCAGCTGAGATTTTCTGATTAAGATCTTTTGGTGGATTACTGAAGTAGATAAAACTACCAATAATCAAAATAAGAGCACCAAGCCAAATCGCCCAATAGTCTTCCTTAAGCCACAAGTCGGAGAAACTGGACTTCCCCTCATCAACCACGATATTTTTTTCTTCAGCCATTATGCATATCCTCCTTTGCAAATTGGCACTTCCGTCATCAGTACACCCCACGAAGAACCCCGCAGGTTTTACTGGCAACTAGCAAGGAGGATGCCATTTTTTCGACAAACAATAAGAACAATAAAATCAACATATTGAGAATATGTAAATTTTCCTGAACCTTCCTGTAAGAAAAATAGATGCTTACCTAAGTTTGCATACCCAAAGTACAAACCAGCACAGCCTGAGAACTTAACACAATAAAAACAAGCTATTATACAAAGTGCTAACAATACTTTGCAGCACAGTCGTGATCAGTATTTATTTAGTATGCAAGGTATGCAACAGAAACAAAACTCTTGTATTTCAAGGAGTAAAAACACCATAAGCGTTATCTCTAGACAGGCAATCACTTTACCACTATCAACAAACAAGTACTCACTTACTATTATCCCCATTTCAACGTCCTACTATCAGGTTACCAGCTATGACTTCCAAACGAAAACTTCTGCTTATTACTGTCATCCTTCTTGGCTCTGCAATGCTCATTGACTCATTTCTACTTATCGACCACAACAAAAAGCTCGCGGTAGAGATGCTCGAAGATGTCAATAAACGCGCCATCTCCGTCAACTGTGAAAAAGTAGACGCAGGAGTATTATCAATCAAATACAGTGGGCTTTCTATTCAGCCAAAAGGCAGCAACAATCCTCATGAAACCATCACAATAGACAGTATGACTATTGCGAAGCTTCCGTCACTCACAATGCTCATTTCGCGTGATATGAAACAGGGGAAAACCAGTATCAATTGCAACGGGGTTACTGTTCCCCTTAACCAATCTATGTCCAAGGAATATGGAGCGGGTGCACTGAAACTGAACTTTGCCGCGAGCTCTGACATTAATGACAGAGATGTTATGACAGCTGCAACAATAGACATCCCGGAAGTAGGAAGCATCACATCGGATATTTCACTTGATGTAGACCCGAAGCTGTATGAACTAAACGACAAAATCGATCAACGTACCCTCATCCGTTTCATCGCCCTTAAGGGATTCAAGTTTACACTGAAAAACAATGGCGGGGTTCAAGAACTACTAACCGCCGCACACATTCAAAAAGCCACAATTACTAAAGCAGAACGAGACATACATAAAATTTCTGCCGTAGATTATCAGGCAGATTTAAACAGCTTCATAGATGGCTCTAAAAAGTTATCTCTAGACTTTAGTTTCCCTGACAACAAAAGCGTCCCTTTGAATCAACTCTTCCTTGCAATGCTCTTTAGAAGCCCTGACGATCCGTCGAAAATCAAAATCACATCTTTCTAATAATAAAAAGAGCCGCCGTAATAGGCAGCTCTTTTTATTATTCACCCTTCACTAAAGGTTGTCCCTCATTATCCTGAGAAAGGCTAAACTCAACCTTGGAAGCATGGATGTTATTTTTGCGGAATGTCTTGATTATTTTTGACCGCACTTCGTGACCAAGTTCCCATGCAGCAGGCGGGTTATTCGCCCAAGCTACAACCCAGCATTTAAAACTTCGTTCTTCCATCCCTATTACCCAAAAACGGGGATCTTCATAATCAGCAAAATGATTGCAATTCACCACTTCACGCTTAACAAGTCGCTCTATTCGATCCAAATCGCAATCATATGAGACCATAAATTCAATATATACCCACTGATACAAGTCCGTTTTTGTATAGTTAATTATCTTTTGGGACAGCATCAAGCTGTTAGGAAAAATCACACGCTTCCAGTTCCAAAGCTTAAGAACGGTATGGATTGTGGTAATATCTTCAATGGTCCCGTAGTGGCCGTCAACAATCACCGTATCGTTCACACGAAACGGCTGTGAAAACGAAATAACCATCCCTGCAATGGTATTTTCGATAAGTGGGCGAGCCATAATACCCACAACAACACCGACAGATGCTGCGAAGACAGATATATAAGTCGCAGGAATGCTTCCAATATACGGAAAAATAAGCGCAAGTACCCATATGATAATAAGAGCAAACAAGGAAATGCGACGGATAATCGAGAACCGACTCTCAATTGACTCCAACGCTTTTTTACGTGCCCGTCTGTTGGGGCGATCCACAGGAGAATCTGTGGTTTTGGCTTGAAAATGACTTAGAGAGGAAATTCGCTGCTGTCGCTGTGACTCAGTCTTATCAATCTTATCTTTAGCCCATAAAATGGTCAGCACTCCAAGAAGTGCTGTTAGAAATGTCGCTACCGGGAGTTCCTGTAAGTATAAGAGTATCTCTTTAATCATATAGTCATACTAGCCTCACAGGACAGCGCACGCAACTTCTTTCCATGAAGGGGGAAAGACATTGCCATTGACCTCATAGCGTCTCTCCACTATTTCTTATTAGATATGCGACGCAATATTTTAGTAGTAGATAAAGACAACGGTTCCCTCGCAGCTCTTCCGAAACTTCTGAAGGCTGCGGGCTATGAGGTGATTCATGTTCACAACCACCATGAAACACGATCAACCCTTGCCCAAGAGCACTTTGCAGTAGTGATTGCCGGTCTGGAAGAGCATCACGCGCAAAAGCAAAGCCTGCTTAAATCCATCAAAGCATCCACACCGGAAACAGAGGTCATTTTGGTCTCCCGTGCTGCACGGGTTGATGCTGCCGTGCGCGCTATGCAAATGGGTGCCTTCCACTTTTTATCTCTACCGGAAAATCCAGCTGACCTTCTTGTTATTATTGAGAAGGCAATGGAAAAAAGCCTCCTGCAATCAGAAGTAAAAGAACTTCGTAAGATTCTTAAAAAACAGCAGACAATGCCGACCCTCATCGGCCAAAGCGCTGCCATGCAGGAGCTTAAAAAAGAAATTGCCCGCATTGCGCCTCTCGACTGTACCGTCCTGATTCAAGGAGAAACAGG
Organism: Halodesulfovibrio marinisediminis DSM 17456; assembly: GCF_900129975.1. Classification (NCBI taxonomy): domain Bacteria; kingdom Pseudomonadati; phylum Thermodesulfobacteriota; class Desulfovibrionia; order Desulfovibrionales; family Desulfovibrionaceae; genus Halodesulfovibrio; species Halodesulfovibrio marinisediminis. Next base: position 482,708 of record NZ_FSRG01000005.1, on the reverse strand, counting down.
TACCGGTAAAGAGATGGTCGCCAAAATGATCCACAAGCTCAGCTCGCGCGCGCATAAACGCTTCTATGCCATCAACGCCGGCGTATTCAGTGCAGAATTACTTGCCAACGAACTTTTCGGACACGAAAAAGGTGCTTTTACAGGTGCCCAGTCCACCAAAGAAGGGATTTTTGAAGCCGCAAACAAAGGTACGCTCCTTCTTGATGAAATTGGTGAGATGCCTGTAAACATGCAGGTTCAGCTCCTTCGTGTTCTTCAGGAGCGTACAATCACTCGCGTCGGTGGAACGTCTGACATCTCTATTGATGTGCGCGTAATTGCAGCTACCCACCGTAATCTGGAAAAACTGGTAGAGAAGGACCAATTCAGGCAGGATCTTTTCTACCGCCTCAACGTCTTCACTCTCCGCTTGCCAGCCCTACGCGAACGCCCTGACGACATTCCTCTGTTCTGCAACTTCTTTATGGAGAAGTACTCAAAAACATTCGGGAAAGAAGTCACAGGTCTTTCAGAAGATGCCATGCTTGCATTAATGCGTCATTCTTACCCGGGTAACGTACGTGAGCTTGAGAACATCATCGAACGCGCCGTTGTTCTCTGCGACAGTGGAACAATCCACCTCAATCATCTCCCTCAGGAATTTTCCACTGGTAGCAAAAAAACACGCAAAGCTCACACAAGCAATGCACACAGAACTCTTGCAGATGTCGAACAGGAACATATTACAAATGTGCTTAACAGCGTGGAAGGCAACAAGGCCAGTGCTGCCAAAATCCTCGGTATCGACAGAGCGACTCTGTGGCGCAAATTAAAAAAGTATTCTTTGTAAAATCAATCAATTAATTACCGGCTTTCTACCTGTTGCACTTTGCAACACGTTGCATTGTGCAACAATTCTCTGCATTCCCCTAAATGACAGCGGTTTTCAATTGCCAGTTTTCAAAGCGTTGCACTATGCAACGCTTTTATTTTTTAACAATTTCAACATCAAGATTTTTTATTTCATATATTTCAATGCATTATGCAAAAACATCTTTTTGGCACGGCATTTGGATATACATAATCGAACAGTAACTAGGCTCATTTGGACCTCCTCCAATTTGTCTATCCAGAAACGTAACTTCGTCGGCAACCGAATTACGTTGATCCACACATAGTGCTCCTCTCACTAGGTTTCAGTGTCGCACGGAGGACCCACCTCCTCTTCCACCACCATCCATCATTCGACACTGGAACAGAAAAGGCTTCATGACGTCAGCGCGTCATGAAGCCTTTTTTGATTTCCAAATACCATATAAGCGTATATAATCTTGGAACCACAACATATTCCACATCCTGCACAGCTTTGCCATTAGCGTGCATAAGAAAAACTGGAGGCTTCATGTTTTCTGCTGCTACATATGCTGAGCGACGAAAGGCCCTGTGCGCTCGTCTTACAGAGCGTGGCGAAAAGGGATTATTACTGTTTCCGGGGCATGCTTCTTCCCCAATGAACTACACGGATAACGCTTACCCCTTCCGTCAGGATTCTTCCTTCCTCTATTTTTTCGGACACGATCATGAGGGACTAACCGGCGTCATTAATCTTGATGCAGGAGAATCATGGTACTTTGACCAAGGCTTCTCAATGGATGACATCATTTGGTCTGGAGCAACAGCTACACCTGAAGAACTGGCTGCCCGCTGCGGTGCAGAAAAGTATGGTGAAGAAAAAACACTTGTCCAAATGATCGCCGACGCAAAAAAAACTCAGCGTCCAATACATATTTTACCAGTCTACCGCGCAGACTCCCGCATGCGTCTCGTGCAACTACTGGACTGCGGGGTTATGGAAGTAGACACATTTGTTTCTACCCCGTTCATTAAAGAAGTAGTTGCATTGCGTTCCATAAAATCCATTGAAGAAGTAATGGAGATCGAACAGGCGCTGGAGACCTCCTACGCCATGTATGCTAACGCGCTTTCCGCTACGCGTCCCGGTGCTTCTGAACGACAGATTGCTTCCATTCTGCACTCAACACTGGCGCTTGCCGGTTCCACAGCTTCGTTCACCCCAATTTGTACTGGACGTGGTCAGATTCTTCACAACCATGAATACAGCCATATTCTCCACTCCGGCGACATGTTACTTATTGATTCCGGTGCAGAGTCTGAAAACCACTATGCATCTGACATCACACGCACATTCCCAGTATCCGGAACATTCACTGATCAGCAACGTGCTGTGTACACTATCGTGCTTGCTGCGCAGGAAGCAGCCATTTCCAAATGTGCACCGGATGTACCGTTTATTGACTGCCATATGACTGCTGCAAAAATTATCGCATCAGGCTTGCGCGACCTTGGTGTTCTTAAAGGCAATGTTGATGATATCGTAGATGCTGGTGCCCATGCACTATTCTTCCCGCATGGCCTCGGCCATATGCTTGGACTAGATGTACACGACATGGAAGGACTCGGTGAAGACTTCGTTGGCTACGACAGCACAATTACCCGTTCCGAAAAATTCGGGCTGCGCGGCCTGCGTCTTGCCCGTAAGCTTCAACGCGGTTTTGTTGTTACTGTTGAACCAGGTTGCTACTTTATTTCGGCTCTCATGGAGCAATGGGAAGCGGAAGGCACATGCAAAGAGTTCATCAACTTTGATACCGCAAAACAGTTTAGCGAGTTCGGTGGGATTCGTATCGAAGATAATGTCTACATCTCCCGTGACGGACACAGAGTACTTGGACAGCAGATTCCAAAAACAATCGCAGGAATTGAAGGCCGTATGCACGCCAGTTCACAACGATTGTTCCAATGCAATTAGCCAGTAATCCTCTATCATAGTCGCCTTCCCAGATTCTACGATACAGTCTTTTCCAACTAACAAAAGGAATCATCAATGCCTTTGTAGGAGAATACTGCATGAATAAATCTGACAAAGATGCCCGTCGGCAAAATGTTATTGAAGTATTGAACAAAGCGCGCAGCATGGAACTGCACGCCATTACTCAGTACATGAATCAGCACTACGGGCTGGACGACATGGATTACGGAGAACTTGCAAAACAGGTAAAACTGATTGCTCTTGATGAAATGCGTCACGCAGAAATGTTTGCAGAACGCATTAAGGAACTGGGCGGAGAACCGACAGCAGAACAATGTTGCCCCGTGGAACGCAAACAGCCCGTGAAGCGTATCTTCCCGTTCGATGCAAATCAAGAAGATGACACAATTGACCAATACAACCAGTTTCTCATCGTCTGCCGCGAAAACGGCGACAGCGTGAGTCAGAAAATATTCGAGACCGTCATCGAAGAAGAACAATTGCATTACAACTACTTCGATGCGATTGCAGGGCATATTGAAAAACTCGGCGATGTATACCTAAGCAAAATCGCCGGAACGCCAGCGTCAACAGGTCTCGCAAGCCAAGGCTTTGCGGTCACTGGTGGTGGGGAATAATTTTTTTGCCTCCGGCGCCCAGAGAACCTTTCTGTAGAAAGGATCCTCTGGACTCTCCAAAGACTTTTATCTGCGAGATAAGCAACGTTGCTTACTCAATTTCGCGGCTTATACCCCATGATCTTTCTTCAATAAAAAAGGGGCTGTCCTAGAAAATCTAGAACAGCCCTTTTGAATTCAAATAAATTAAGTTAAGCCGCCGAAGGCAAAAAACTAACTGCGATTAGCGACTTTCGATCACAGCGTAGGCACTGTGATTGTGGATTGATTCAAAGCTTTCGACTTCAACTCTGTACCAATCAATCTTCTCATGTTCACTAAGCTGCTTTGCAACGGCACGTACTACGTCTTCTACAAAGGTAGGGTTCGCAAAAGCGTACTCAGTTACATACTTTTCATCTTCACGCTTGAGCAGAGAATAAACTGGAGATGATCCGGCGTTATTAGCAATTTCGATAAATTCTTCAATCCATGCAAAACCACTCATGTTAATCTGAAGACGAATTTCAGCGCGCTGGCTGTGTGCACCTTCATCTGAAATAGCTTTAGAACATGGGCATACTGTCATAACCGGCACGCAGACTTCGAGCATGCAGCTCATTTCTTCATCTTCGAGTGCACCTGTAAGCGTAACTTCGTAGTTCATACGGCTCTTACGCTTGGTTGCCGGTGACGGCAGAGTCATAAAATATGGGAACGTAAAGGAAATAAAAGCATTGCGTGCGCTAAGACGTTCCTGAATCTGCGCAAGCAGGTCTCTGAGGCTATGGTAATCCAGTTCCTCACCGAAGGTTTCAAGGGACTCCACAAAGCGACTCATATGTGTGCCTTTGAATGCCGCCGGTAAATCAACCCCTACTTCCACTTGAGCTACGGTATGTTGTGCACCGTTCTCCCGATCACGCACCAGAAGAGGAACTCGTAAATTTTTCACTCCTACACTATCGATAGGAATTGCCACCTCAGATGAACTCATCTGTATATCTTGCAGTTTCTTAGGCAATGTCTTGTCCTGTTGTAGTTAAGTTTAATTTACCATGCTTAACCCCTTTCGTAGAGGTAAGCTTTTGAGCTAGTGCACGAATATTAGCTCCATTCCCTTTAAGAACAAGAACTTCTAAGCAATTGTCATGATCCAGATGCACGTGCAGGGAAGTAATGATCATATCATGAGCATCATGCTGGATCTCTGTTAAACGCTGCGCCAGATCGCTCTTATGATGATCATACACAAGCGTCAGCGTTCCTGCTAATTCTTTATCGTCCTGCTCCCATTCCTGCTGCACGAGAGTATTACGAATTAAGTCACGAATAGCCTCAGAGCGAGTCTGGTAACAGCGCTCTTCACATAAATCATCAAATTTTTCTAACAGTTCGGAATCAAGGGATACGCCGAAGCGGATTGTACGTCCCATATCTCCTCCAGATTTCCCGAAATTCTAGCGGGACAGTTCCCAAAGATTAACAGTAACTTTTGATGGTTGCTCGTATATAGCCGATGTTTTTTCAGTCAGCAGTTTGCGGGATTTCCATCCTCTTTTATCAAGCTGTGCTCTAAACTCTTTGTACACATTTCTATTGGGTTCTGCCACCCATGCACGACCATCAGGCACGAGGCAATGATCCAAAAAGTCGAGGACTGGTTCAACAAAACGCACTTCATACATAATGTCGCCACCCCACATCAAATCTACAGACTGTGGACGTACTGCTGGAAAACGCCAGTCCATAAGAGTCCACACAGGCTGAGTAACGTTGTTAAGATCGGCATTTTTTTTAGCAAAACGCAGAGCCTCAAACTCGTAATCCATTGCAATTACATTCGCACCGAGCCATGATGCAATAATTGCAGTGAGTCCAAGACCGCAACCGATATCCAAACAACGCTTGCCTGCAATCTGATCTTTATGCGCAAACAAATGCTCACCAAGTACCAGACTCGAAGGCCATAGTTCTGTCCAGTACGGCAAGCGCTCGTCATCGTCGAGATCATCATCCACCATGGCTTCCCATAGTGTTTCAAGATCAGCAGCTCTATCCAACGTCCAAGTACGTCCGCAAAGCGGCACTTCCAGACGCGGTGTATATTCAGAAAGTTGATTCATTAATCGAAACTACCATTGAGTTTTGCAGAAAAACGTTCAATAGCGCACCTTGTTTCATCCGTCTACAAAAGACAGCTGCTCCAAAATGCAGATATATGCAATTCAAACCAACATAGTCACACTTGTGACCTTTCCTTATCCTCGTTACTATACATTCAGGACCTTACAGGTCTCCGGCAGGTATATGCCTAAACCAGAAAAAGGCACACCCTGTTTTTCCATGCAACTAATAGTAAGGATATATATGCAATCTTCACCACTTACAGGACTCCACAAACAAGTCTGGACTGCGTTACTTGCAGCACTGATTGCTGTAGGAGCACTTATTCAACTTCCAATCGGACCGGTACCGGTAACCTTACAAACATTTTTCATTGTACTGGCAGGATACATCCTCGGCCCTGTCAGCGGTGCAGCAGCTATGCTACTCTACATCCTTGCAGGAGCCATCGGACTTCCGATTTTTGCCGGTGGTAAAGCTGGCTTCGCCGTTTTGTTTGGCCCTACGGGTGGGTACCTTCTCGGCTTTGTGGGCACAGCCTACCTTGCCGGCTTTGGAAAGCATAGCAAAAACAACTTAATGCCTCTCTTCTGGGGACTTCTGGGGCTGGCTTTTGTCTATCTTGTTGGCTTCCTACGCTTAAAATTTGTCCTCGATATTTCTTTTGCCAAAGCTGCCGCAATCGGCATTGCGCCATTCATCTGGGGTGACCTTATTAAAGTAGCTGCCGCCGCCACCGCGTTTCGCTTCTTACGCAAACAGGGACTGCTGCCAGAATGATCACCGCAGAAAATCTTTCCTTCACATACCGTGGAAATACTTCCCCTGCTCTGAACAACCTCTCCTTTTCCATTCCTAAAGGAGAACTTGTTTGCCTGTGCGGAACAAACGGAAGTGGCAAATCAACACTCTTCTCACTGCTGTCCGGTTTACAAACACCATCTTCCGGCACGTTGGAAGTTGGTTTCATCATCGCCAAGGGAAACGAGCAGCAACTTCGGGCGCAGAGCGCTTTAGTTTTGCAGGATGCAGATCTACAAATCATCGGCTCAACTGTAGCAGAAGACATGATGCTTGCGTTTCCTGCAAACGATGCGGATGCAGAAGCTACCTGTCGCGCAATGGCAGAGCGATTCTCACTCCTCGACCATTGGGACTCGCCTGTACATGCATTATCTTACGGACAAAAAAGAAAACTCTGCCTCGCAGTATCCCTGCTTTCAACGCCATCCCTTTTGCTACTAGATGAACCATTCTCCGGTCTGGATTATCCAGCCATGCTTGAAATGCGTTCCATTATGAAAGCAAACAAAAAACTAGGACTCACCCAGATTGTGTCGGTGCATGATCTTGAGCCTGTTATCGATCTGGCAGATTCAATGATCGTGCTGCATCATGGTGAACTTAAGGGAACAGGCGTACCGGAAGGACTCTTAAGTTCGCTGTTGGAATACGGAATACGACCACCATATTCATGGCTGCGTGAACACACGATTTCTCCTTGGGGGTAACAAGGCATTTTTCTGTTGCCCCCTCTGCACTCCCCCAACTGAAAAACAATTAGGGCTACTGTCCATTTGGTACAGTAGCCCTAATCATTTATTTATACTCACGACTGCGGCAAAAATAGTTTTTTGCTCAACGTACCTCGCCGTTAGAATGATTCTTCGAAAATAGCCGCAACTTCTTCTTCGGACATTTTCACAGGAGTACAAGCAAAGAGTACGTCCATAGTTTCCATAGCGTTCTTTGCCAGCTTTACACAGTCTTCTTTCTTCACACCATACGTTGTCAAAGAAAGTTCCCCCATGCCAATGTTATTGATAAGCTTATCGAGAGCATCAACAAATGCATATGGGCGCCTATCTTCTGGCAGACTATCAACATCAACATCCATAAAATATGCAAGATCAACCATGCGCTCCGGCATATGCGGAGTAAGATGCTTGAAGTACGCTCTGGAAAGCATAATCAAGCCAGCACCATGTGGAATTTGAGGATAGTACGCAGACAATGCGTGTTCCATGGAATGCAATGACATACATGATGACAAAGACTGACAGACGCCTGCGGCAGTGGATGCCCATGACACCATGGTTCTAGCTTCAATGTTCTGCCCTTCTTTCACAATTTCAGGCAGAAAAGTATTAATTAACTGCACTGCCTGCTGAGAAAGCAGATCACTGGTTGGCTGGCGCTGTACTGAAAGATAGGTTTCCACAGAGTGGAAAAACGCATCCATGCCAGTAAAAGCTGTAACCTTTGGCGGAACAGTAAGCGTAAACCAAGGATCGACAAAAGAAATAGTCGGGTACGTTGAATCATTCCCCCAACCAATTTTCTCATTGGTTTCACTATTAGTAATAACGGTCCATGGATCAGCTTCTGTACCTGTTCCTGCTGTGGTCGGAATGGCTACAATTGGCAAAGCAGGATTCGCTGGAGTTTTTCTACCACCCGTGCCTGACTGCATGTAATCCCAGTAGTTGCCCTCGTTGGTTGCCATTAATGCAATGGACTTCGCAGAATCGATAGAACTACCACCACCAAGACCAATAACAAAGTCACATTCATGCTGTCGGGCTAATGCAGCACCTTCAGTAACATGATCAAGGATCGGGTTTTCCTGAATCTTGTTGTAGACAACACTCTCTACGCCATTGTGGTTCAGCATGTTCTGCACAAAGGTCAGATAGCTGTGACGAATCATCGAACCGCCGGAGCTGATGACAATGAATGCTTTCTTACCCGGCACATTAGCCGGATTAGCAAGCTCTTTTAATTTACCACTACCGAAAATTACCTTTGTCGGCATGTGAAACATAAAATCGATCATATCCTAACTCCTTGCAGCTTTGAGCGTGTTTGCAACTATCTTTTAACAGCAATTAGTACTGCTTCAACTCTGACAAATTCACACAGCACCAACAACAAAGCAACCTCCTGTAACAATTACATCAAAAAACAATAACAAAAGGTTGCCCACTGGTACATATAAGAAGTACCTCCCCTAATCATACCTAATTTAGGTCAAGGGGACAGTATCCCCTTGCGGCTGCAAGGCAGCGCCTTGCCCGCCGGAGGCAAAACAAAAAAGCGATGGAACCATGTTCCATCGCTTAGTGATATTATTTAGCTTCAAGGAAAGCTGAAAATGCTTTCAAGGTCGCGTACAAGTCCGCCTTGCTTGCCAGCTCGAACGGACTGTGCATTGCCAGAAGGCCAGGACCAAAGTCGACGATGTTCATACCGTACATTGCAAGGTACATTGCAACAGTACCGCCACCACCATGATCAACCTTACCGAGTTCTGCCATCTGCCATGGCACACCAGCGGAATTCATTACACCACGCAGCCAGCCGAGGTACTCAGGATGTGCATCGTTAGCTTCGTACTTACCACGATGACCGGTGAACTTGCAAAAACACGGGCCGTAGCCAAGTGTTGCAGAGTTCAACTTCTCATGCACTTCCTGATAATCAGGATCCATTGCACCGTGTACATCAGAAGAAAGTGCACGAGTTGCCAACATTACCTGACGGAAGCGTGCGTTTGGATCCCATGCTTCAATGAGGTCTTCAATGCAATATTCAAAGAAACGAGACTTGGCACCAGTTGAACCTTCAGAGCCGATCTCTTCTTTATCCCATAAAACGAGTACCTGAGCGTAATCAGACGCATCGGCTTCAAGCAAAGCTTCAAGCGCTGTGAAACAGCAAATGCGGTCATCCTGACCGTAACCACCGATGATTGATTCATCCAGACCAACCATGCGTGCAGGACCAGCCGGAACAGCCTGTAATTCGGATGAGTACAGGTCTTCTTCATTAATACCGTACTTCTCGTGCAGGATATCGAGAACACGCTGCTTAATTTTTTCTTTAGGTGCATCATTGCTTTCTTCATCCTCCACTTCTACTGGACGATGAGCAAGGATGATATTCAGCTTCTCTGCTTCAAAAGCATCTGCGAGAACCTTTTTAGACTGATCCTGCGCAAGATGCGGAAGAAGGTCTGCAATGGTGAACACTGGATCAGATGCATCTTCACCGATATTCACAATAACCTTTTTACCATCTTCTTTTACAACCACACCGTGCAGAGCGAGAGGACGGGAAAGCCACTGGTACTTACGGATACCGCCATAGTAGTGGGTTTTGGCCTGTGCCACACCGCAGGTTTCGTACAACGGATGCTGTTTGAAATCGATACGCGGAGTATCTGCATGAGCACCGATAAGGTGTACGCCTTCAGCTAAAGACTTTGCACCCTTACGGGCAACAAACAAGGTCTTATCGTGGAGGATCGTGTAATATTTTCCAGAAGAAATATCAGTTGAGAACCCTGCTTCTTCAAGGCGCTGTACAGCATAGGCAATGGTTTCGCGCTCAGTTTTGCAGGTAGTAAGAAATTCAATGTAACGCGCAGCAAGAGAATCCATTGCTGCAAGATCACTGTCACTGGAGTAAACTTCCCAGCAACTTTTTGGCTCACAGGATAAGTTATTAGAGCTCATTCATATCTCCAATGCACTTAGCAGTGCTTAATTTATCGGGAAACAACTTGTAAGGCTTGTTGCAAAGCATCAATGACCAAAGTGAACTCTTTATCGGTCAAGGTACGGGGGTCTAGACAAAAAGCCTGCTGCTCAATTCGTCCTACAAGCGGAGGATTGCTATCAAGCAATGCTTTTTTAAGCATGGTTTCTGAAACAGCAGACGGTGTAATTGCAACAAGTGCTGTCGGTAAATCTCGTTCAGGGAAAGAACCACCGCCAACGCGGGAATTGCCATCCACTACTTTTACAGAAATCTGTTCACCACAGGCTTTTTTAATACGGTTTGCAAGGCGACGTGCACGCTGTTTCAACTGAGACTGCTCTGCAAACATCATAGAAAGAGTTGGAATTTCTATACGGGCAAGCTCCGGCTCACGGTATAAACGCAAGGTAGCCTCCAGCGCAGCAAGGGTCATTTTATCAATACGTAATGCACGGTTCATCGGGTTACGTTTGATCATGTCGATGTACTTCTTTTTACCGACAATAATCCCCGCCTGAGGGCCCCCAAGCACTTTGTCACCGGAGAAGGTAACAACATCAGCACCAGCACCCACTACCTGCTGCACAGTCGGTTCTTCGCCAATCCGCAGAGTAGAGAAATCAGTAAAACTGCCGCTACCGAGGTCTTCTATCACTGGCAGATCATGCTTCTTGCCAAGAGCAACCATTTCTTCCAGAGTCACCTCTTTATGGAAGCCAACAATCCGGTAGTTCGATGTATGCACACGCAGCAGCGCACCGGTTTCTTCTGTAATCGCCTGCTCGTAATCTCTAAGATGAGTACGGTTTGTGGCTCCCACTTCACGCAGGGTTGCACCGCTTTTTTCCATAACTTCAGGGATTCGGAAACTACCGCCGATTTCCACAAGCTGACCACGGGAAACAGGAACCTCTTTGTCCTTACACAGGGTATCCAGAACAATAAGCACTGCCGCAGCGTTATTATTCACAACAAGGCCAGCTTCTGCACCGCAAACTTTACAAAGCAGCTCTTCCACATGGCTATAGCGGCTACCACGCTCACCCGTAGCAAGATCAAATTCAAGGTTGGAGTAATACGCGCAAGCTTCAGTAACGGCTTCAACAGCAGACTCTGCAAGCAAAGAACGCCCGAGGTTGGTATGTACAACAACACCAGTGCCGTTAAGCACACGTCTAAAATGAGGACGTGACTGTGCGCGGATATACGCTTTCATACGCGGCAGAATGATACCCAGAGCAAGCTGTTCCTGCTCAGTGATAACACCTGCGCGAATCTCTTCGCGGCAAACATCAAGAAAGCCGTTCACGTGCTCGCGTACAATCGAGCGAGGAATATGGGAAAACTCACCCGACTCGGTAAGGGCATCAAGGACTTTATCAACAGATGGTAATGCGCGGAAAAGAATAGACAAGCGAAGCTCCTTAGCGCTGTAAAAATTCTGGGTGCAGAGCAAAAAATTCAGCAAGCAAGTACAATGAGCCACACAGCAACACAGATTTATCCCCTGCAATTTCTTTACTGCGGGTCAACGCATCCTGCAAAGAGTCACAGACTTCTGCCCGTTCATCAAAATGAGTTGCAAGCCGTGCTGCCGGTTCTGCCCTATCCATTTCTGTAAACTGAGGAAGCAGAATAGAGCCTTCTGTAAGCGCCTGAACCTTTGGAACAAGCGTCTGGATATCTTTATTGTTCATACAGCCAAAGATAATGGCGGCCGGTTTAACTCCGGTTTCCTGTAATGCAGCTGTAAGAACATCAAATGCCGGTTCGTTATGCGCGCCATCGAGGTACAAATCAGGAAGTGAATCCGTTGCTGACACATGCTGGAAGCGACCTGCTATCCATGCATCTGCAACACCAATTTCTTTCACATCATCCCAATCCATAATATCAGCAGGTTGCCATCCATAGATATCAACAAGCTGCTTGAACGCTGCAAGGGCAAGCATAGCGTTATCTTTCTGATGCGCACCAACCAGTCCAAAACGTTCAGTCTTTGGCAAAGTCACAGTGCCTTCAGCAGCAACAAGTTTTGCGCCTACTTTCTGCGCTTCTTCTTTTAGCACCGCCAAAGCCTCTTTGGACTGGATATGGGTAACTGCAGGCATACCCTTACGCATCGCACCAGCTTTATCGCGGGCAATCTCTTCAATAGAAGCACCCAGTACATCTACATGATCAAGTCCAATTGGTGTATACACCACAAGATCTCGCTCAATGGCAGTAGTAGCATCGTGTGCTCCACCCAATCCGGCTTCAAAAATAGCAAGGTCGACTTCGTAGTCAGAGAACATGAAGACAGCCATTACGGTAAGCAGCTCAAAATAAGTAAGATCCTGCCCTCCGCACTCCATAACATCGTTTGCCACATCACACCATTCTTCTTCATCCAGCATTTCGCCATTGATAAGAATTCGTTCACGTGGAGTAACAAAGTGTGGAGAGGTATACAGCCCAACATTCAATCCTGTAGCCTGCCCGAATGCAGACAGGAAGGAGCTGGTGCTACCTTTTCCGTTTGTGCCGACAACTTGAACCGCCGGATAATCAGGTCGTTTCAGTTCCGCTTCATGTAAAACCGCATCAATTCTGCTATGCGCCAGATCCATATGGAACAGGCCAAGCTTCATTAAATGCGCTTCAAAGTCATCATACGTTGCAAAAAAATTTCGTTCGGTTTCGCTCATGCAGTCGCCCTAGAATATGATTGCTTACAGGTCAATGCTTTTACAGCATCCATTTATGCTCAAAACTACAGATTATGGATGCCATAATTTGTACCTCGAGCATTTTGCAGCAACTTTCAAGACTCTGCAAAGCAAATTTGCACTGTAATTATCATCCACTAGCACTAATTTTACGTTTAGGATTTCATCCTGCATTGCATCGACATAAAATTGCACTTTTTTTCCTCAAAAATGCAATAAATTACATAAGAGGGCTTGACCATCCATCCAGCTTCGGATAAACAACAGCCCTCAACGCGCGCCAGTAGCTCAGTTGGATAGAGCAACGGCCTTCTAAGCCGTTGGCCGAGGGTTCGAATCCTTCCTGGCGCGCCACTTTTGCAAGTAAACCCGATAAGTTAAACACTTATCGGGTTTTTTGTTTTTCTGTGAAATGGCTTTGGGGGCAACTATCTATCAACTCAGTGCACTTTTAACTGCACAGTAAGCCAGACACCACCAACATATCCCAACAACTTAAACTAAAAACACTTTTTTCTTCAAAAACGCGTACAACTATAAACCAAACCTCCCAGTTCCTCCCCAAAACACAAAAGGCAATCTATAAATTCCCTCAAAAATGGGGGGAGCCAAAAGTGTAACATGTCTCAACGCACTACTCATTACCTTTAGTTTTGCACCCAAGGTAATGAGCCACACCCTTATAAAAGGAACTGTTGATAAAAAGCATTTCCATGCTAAATGTAGTCTGATCCTACAACAAACATGTGGCCATCAAGTTAGGCCACATGTTCATTGTGATACTCAAGATCATCTATGATCTATCTTTTGAATCTTTCTACTTATTTTCAATTTTTTATTTAAACAAATTAAATAGTTTTATGACATACAGCCATTTAGCTTGCGCATTTAGTATGATGTAGCGTGCCTATTATCACTAACCTATTGAGTAAATAGAGCTATGCCTAATGGAGCGATATAGGATGCTATGGTCTATGGAAAGAGAATCTAAAAAAAGAGTGGGGCAAATGCATAAAAGCATAGTTCGCTTGCTGCCTATCGTATTACTGGCCACCATCTTTTTTACCCTACTCCTCACCCATATTGATGCCTTAGATTTATTATACTCTTACACTCGTGCCCATGAAGAAATGCAGCTTGACGAAATCATTTTGGGCATAATCACCTTTATACCTATTAGTCTCATTGCTAGCTTGTATACAACACGCAAGTTCCTCTACGAGCTAGTACAAAAAGAGAAAGAACTTGAATATAGTGCCAACCATGACAGTATGACTAGGTTAGCCAACCGCAACAACCTGCTCCAATTACTGGATTCATTGCTGGTGAAAGCCAAACGACATGAAAGCCGTGTCGCAGTTCTCTTTATCGATTTGGATGATTTCAAATTAATTAATGACACATTGGGGCATGATGCTGGTGATGCTCTCCTATACCAAGTTGCGAAAAGATTAAGTGAGAATCTTCGGGAGTCCGATATACTAGCAAGACATGGTGGAGATGAATTTATCCTGTTGATATCCGGTATTGAGGAGAATAATTCAGCAAGTAAGGACAAAGATTCCTTCTGTAAGAAAGTAACTCTGGTTACTCAACGTATTCTTACAACAATACAAAAACCATTTTCAATCGAAAACCAGAACATCTACATTAATGCCAGTATAGGTGTCAGCATTTACCCTGATGATGGTGATGACAAATCAACTTTATTGATGCAAGCAGATACCGCCATGTACCGAGCCAAGGAGCATGGGCGTGGTACCTATCAATACTTCTCACAAGACCTTACTGCTAAGCAGAATAAATTAATGCTCATCTCAAATGATTTGCGTAGGGCAATTGATAACAAAGAATTTGTTCTCCATTACCAACCAATAGTAGAACTGAATAGCGGCAGAATGATAGGCGTAGAGGCGCTGATTCGATGGGTAAAAGATGGCAAGGTTATCTCACCAAATGACTTTATCCCAGTAGCCGAATCTATCGGGTTGATAAACCCTATTGGCGATTGGGTATTGGAAGAATGCTCCAGACAATTGCACAGTTGGAAGCAAGAGAATATCCCACTATACATTGCAGCTAATATTTCTGGTAGGCAACTATGGCAAAAAGATATCTTGGAAAAAATAATAAATACAACCAAATTGATAGGAGTTAGTAAGGAACAACTGGAAATTGAAATCACTGAGGGTACAGTGATTAAAGATAGCTTCCGGATAGCGACTGTATTTGATGGCCTTCAATCAAGTGGTATAAAAATCAGCCTTGATGACTTTGGAACTGGATACTCATCATTATCTCGGCTAAGGCAAATGCCCATAAGCAAACTCAAAATCGATAGATCGTTCGTTAACGGTATTCCTCTGAATACTGATGACATAGCTATTGTGAAGGCTATTATTCAGATGAGTGATACTCTTAGTATTGATTCTCTTGCAGAAGGAATCGAAACGGAAGAACAGTGGAGATATCTTCGTGACATAGGATGTCAGTATGGACAGGGGTATTACTTCAGCCAGCCTGTTCCTGCTAAAAAAATCGAAGAGTTATGGCATGACAACTATCTATCTTCTGATAAGCATTTAAATCCCCCTGCAGCCTTGACGACATAAGCTCCCAGCCACCAAGAGCAAAAACTTTTTTTATGGTCTACTGATTAACCCGCACTACAGTCTCACCAATATTCTTCAGAAGCTCCTCATAGCTCACCTGAACGGCAAGCGTATAGGCACTTCATTCCATGCACTTCCAGCATGCCCTTCGTAAGTTTCCCTTGAAAAGACATAAGTCAAAAATAACGTTTTCTGGCATAAAGTAGTTGGGCTATCTCTACTAAGAAGCACCCTTCTACTTTAAAAATAACCAGTCATGGGTTCAAGACATCGGGTTCCATAACGGTTGACTAACTCTTCCGATTACTTTGCGAGCCAACGGTGAGATTGCCTACAACCTAATACTCATATCCCTACGAAATCAAAAAACATTACCCCCTGCGCACTACTCAAAAATCAAACACTTACGAACAAAATCGTAAGTGCTTTTTTCTAATCTCTACAACGTTCCACACACAAAACTATCTTAAGCAGTACACCTCGTTCCCCTAGCCTTGCTAATCATATTTCCTACAATTTCAAGCCCCCCTCGCCTTGAATACTCTTTTTTAAAATCATCTGCAGCATCTAACCATTCCGCAATAACTTCTTTAAAAAATCCTGTAAAAGCCATTTATATCCTGCATCTCCTAACAAAGGTCTCATCATGACTGGGGCCTGTAGCAGTAGATTTTTTTTTTTGCATAATATAAGAAAGTTGTATTAAAAAAAATTTCTATTCTTTTTGGGATAATTAATTTCTAGACAATGCACCATTTCACATGTGTATTGAGCAACGAATTACTCACATTCACACTGACACAAGTTACACAAGTGACCCCAGAGGAAAACATCAATATATTCTTTGTACTGACATTTACAGTGCAGAACAAATTATTATAAATTTAAAAGCTACCTTAACTAAAAGCTTAAGGTAACTTAAATCAAAATTGATTCCTCATAAAACTATTTAAGGAAATGTATGCCAAAACTACAACTACACAATCGTAATATGCATTATGAAGATCACGGTAACGGATTTCCCTTGTTGTTAGGACACAGCTATTTGTTTGATGCTGAAATGTGGCGTCCACAAATTGAGGCATTAAGCAAATATTATAGAGTAATTGTGCCAGACTTATGGGGGCATGGTAATTCCGAGGACTTACCAGAAGGCCACCAGACATTGACCGATCTGGCTCAAGACTACCTGGCACTGATGGACCATCTTAAAATTACGCATTTTGCGGTTATTGGTCTCTCTGTTGGTGGTATGTGGGGCACCGAACTGGCCGCGATAGCCAAGGAGCGTTGCACTGCTTTGGTGTTAATGGACACATTTGTTGGGCGAGAGCCTGAGGTAACGCACCAACGCTATTTTGCTATGATGGATGCCATCGAACAAGCAGGCACTATCCCATTGCCATTATTAGAACAAATTGTACCGCTCTTTTTCAGACGTACACCAGATCCCGCACTGACGACAGCGTTGAGCCAACACTTAGCAGCTCTGTCAGCGCAAAATTTAAGGAACAGCATTGTGCCACTAGGACGCATGATCTTTGGTCGTCCAGATCGTTGCAACCTACTGGAACAGATGAATATTCCAGCGCTTGTAGTGACTGGGGAACAAGATATGCCTCGTCCACCTCAGGAAGGACACTTAATGGCCGAAAAACTTAATTGTAACCAGACGATCGTGGCTGATGCAGGACATATTTGCACATTAGAGCAACCACAACGTGTAAATACACTTTTGCTGGAGTTCCTTGCTCAAACATTGCCAGCATAATACTTTCTCGACCCTAACTACCACAAAGGCTAAGGCTTCCAATCTGCATCCAAAGACATTTGTATCGTATTATGAAAAATGAACAGAGGGTCCTTTTGCGCTCCTCAGGTATAAACTCGTCACTAATGCAATCTTCGAATACAGCCACCTGTCCATCTAGGAAAAAATGCAAAAAATTCTTTTTAACTTACTGCTCGTTCTATGTCTGACTGGCTGCATGGGGTCCAAAACCCCTTTGTATGGAGTTCACCCGAAAGCCAAGACTGCCGAATTAACTTACACAGGAATTGGCATAGCCTCTGACTTCGAACTCAAAAACATTGCCACAGGCACATATAAAAGCATCGGACACCAAAGTGGCGTTGTATACCACACAGGGGCACAGAACATTACCCTCACTATTAATGCCGCCCAAAAGTGGAAAATTACAGCCACAAGCAGAAGACAAGGTTTTGCACTTCCTGATGCCGGAATTCGACTGCACAACCCTTATGTTGGAGTAGTAAAGTGTAACGGGAAGATAATTGGTAATATTGGTATCAGCATGCCTAAGGTAGATACCAAAAGAGAGATATTTAAACAGGCAGGACTTAATAGCCTTGTAAACGCCAATCTTACACTGAGTGGTGGTGCAAAAATTCTCAACAAGCGCTACCAGCTTAAATCTGTTTACAAAGATGAAAAAGGGGAAAAGCACGATTCACCGCTTGGCTACAAGGTAATGAGCGGGAAAAAAACTCTTGGAGTTGTAAAAGTTGGAGAAAACATGTTTGGCGGAGCTACAATGACTGTATGGATCACCCCAGGTCTTTCGCCAGTTGTTGAACAAAGCGTTGTAACCATCCTGCTTCTCTCTGGGTACGCAATCTAAGTCTAAAACATCAAGCTTCCCCCTTAGCGCAAACAGTTAGGTTCGCCCGTTCAAGCTCATACATTTATGAGCGATTTGGCTTTAATTATGAATCTGAATGCATAATGCAAAATCTCTGAAATAATAAAACTTAAGGACTTACGAAAATCGTAAGTCCTTTTTCCACTCTTTAGCCTCCACAAGCTACTCACCGAGCTATTCCACTCTCTCAAGTTGCTTGCAGTCAGACTATAGATACACTTCCGGCTGCTTCGGTTCTTGAAAAAGCTTATTTAACCTGATTGAAGCATCCTTAACTGGACTTGGCTTTATTGCTCTAGCACTTTGAGGACAATTCTTAATACAGGCACAACACGTGATACATTTTTCTTGATCAATCAACGTATAGTCTTGCGAAGCTATAGCCCCTACAGGACATATTTCTGCGCAAACACCACATTGAATGCATAAATCATTCACAGCAATAAAATCTACATTCCACAACGTTGTCACACCGCCATACGGTCGCACTCCCGGCACCTCTATGTCAGACAGTTGAGAGGAGAATGAAACTGCCTCCAACTTCTTACTGATACTGCGTCCAAAATCTTCTGCATGCGCCAAATCATCCTTATTGGGACGCCCTTCGGCAATCGGAGTTTCTGCATTTGAAAATGAATGCTCACCAATGTAAGCACCGCATCCAACAGGAATACACCCGCATGTTTCTACAATATCTTTCAATTCCAACAACGCATCATCATAAACACGGTTGCCATAGACAACTACACAAACCACAGGAGTCTTACTGGATTTAATAGTCTTAAGCCATTCTACTACGAGTGCAGGAACTCTTCCCATGTAGACAGGAACCGCCACCACAAGCAGTTCATTCTCTGTAGTCTGCAATGACTGTTCTCTTCCGCTCGGTGTGGTTATATCGATCAAATCCACAGAACTAGGATTAATACCTTTCACAATCCCTTGAGCAACTGTTTTCGTTGTTCCAGTTGGGGAAAAATATACTATTTTTGCAGAATCTATTTCCATTTCATTCCCTTCGACAATTGCTCATTAAATTGCTGCAACGTCTTTACGCTTTTCGGTCGTTTTTTTTCGGCACTAACACCTTGTAAAGACAATTTATTTTTCTTTACGTGACGTAACGTAATTAAACTTGCCAACATATGTCAAGCATGGCAAAATATTTTTTGCAAGAATAACTATAGGATGCGTATGGAAAATACAAAAATTGGACGCCCTAGGTGTGAAAAAGCACAGCAGGCCGTAATGAAAGCAACTCACGAGCTGTTAAACGAAAAAGGCGGTTCCGGACTTACTATCGAGGGCATAGCTAAGCGAGCTAAGGTTGGCAAACCCACTATTTATCGCTGGTGGCCGTCATTGGCAGATATAGTGCTAGATGTCGTCTTGCGTCAGGCTGGTACCGATATTCCAGTCATTAAATTTGAATCGTTAGAAAAAACACTTCATGAATTTTTAAGACAATCCATGAAAGCAACCGTTGACTGGGGCGGTGCTCATTTGCGTTTCTTAATAGCGCATGCCCAAAAGGATGAAGACTTTCGCAAACGGTTCAGGAATAATTTTTCGTTAACACGACGCTCAGTCTTACTATCTATTTTCCAGCAAGCGGTAGAACGTGGAGAAATTAGCCCTGAACAAAATCTGGAGATTTTAACAGACCTTATTTTTGGCTCCATGTGGTATCGTCTGCTCATAGGTCATGCCCCAATGGACATGTCTTTTGCTGAAGAACTAACTGAAATTACTATTCAAATAACAAAAAACAAAAGTACATCATAAATTTACTCATAAAAAAAAGACTCCGTTTTGTATCGGAGTCTTTTTTTCTATTCATCAATAATTCTTACTTTGAGGAAGAGCTTTCAATAGCGATCTTTTTTGCACTACTTTCAAGACTTTTGGCTCTCGGCATAGTGATACACAAAACTCCATGTTCCAACTTTGCCTTAATATTATCTTTATCAGCGTCTTCAGGAATATTGAGAACCCTTCTAAATGATCCATAGGAACGCTCCACGCGATAATATCCCTTATCTTCCTTCTTCTCTTCAAACTTCTTTTCCGCGGAGAGAATCAGCAAGTCATTCTTGAGTTCTATGGACAAGTCCTCTTCCTCAATCCCGGGAAGATCAGCTTCAATGACATACTCTTTTTCAGTTCCGTATACGTCGATTTTAGGTTTTATCATAACGTGCTCCAACCTCTTGTCAGCCACATCAACCATGTGACGAGGTGGAAGAAAACCGAAATCAGAAAACATTGAATCCAACATACGATCAAACTCGGCATGGAATTGGTCAAACGGAGGAGCATAACCTCTTAGTCTCCGCTCCGCATGCTTAGCTGGAAGGATTTTCTCTTGTTCACTTTCCCTCTTGAACCAATTCCAGGGATTCAGCCTAGAAACGACCATAGAACCTTCTTTAGACTTAGAAGCAGTCATAGCATCCTCCTTGGACATTTTTTAGTTTTTGTCTATTTTTCAGGATAGACCGGTTTACAATGAAGTCAAGAAACAGACTTAACTTATATAGCATAGTAACTATGCTACTATTTTGCAGTCTGTTCCGAGCTATCAGCTTCATTCAACCTACAATCTCATTAACTATCCACAAAATAAAACCCCTCCCACAACAGAGGATTCTGTGGAGGAGGGGTTTAGTTCTTAAGCGAAGCAATGCATCTGATGAAAACTAATCCTTATCAATATCGTACTGTTTCATTTTACGAAATAAGGTTCGTCTATCCACCTGCAAAGTGCGGGCTGTATGAGAACGATGCCAGTCATTTGCTTTAAGAATATCTACGATATACTGACGTTCAAAACGGGACATAGCAGTTTCTAGCGGTTCCTGAAGCACTTGCATGCCCGATCTATCACTACCTGTAATAATGCGTTCCCCGCCAAGTGTCAGAGTTCCAAGGTTCAGATACTGATGCAATGCGTTCTGCATTTCTCTGATATTACCCGGCCAATCATATGCCATGAATGCATTAAGTACTTCTGTTGTGATCTGCGGACGACTATCCAACTCAGGCAACACCCTGAGGAAATGATCAATAAGCAACGGGATATCTTCTTTACGCTCACGTAATGGTGGAATGTAAATAGGCACAACATGAATACGATAGTAGAAGTCACTACGCATCTGTCCCTGCTGAACCAACTCCATCAAGTCCCTGTTTGTTGCCGCAACAATACGTGGACGAGCATGTACAAGTTCTGTACCGCCAACAGGAGTAAAGCCACCGCCTTCAATTGCACGGAGCAATTTTATCTGCCCGATAAGACTAATTTCGCCTAATTCATCAAGAAAAAGTGTGCCATCATCAGCCTGTTCAAGGTAGCCCTTACGGTTTGCAACCGCACCGGTAAATGCACCCTTTTTGTGTCCGAAAAACTCACTTTCAAAGAGCTGTTCTGGAATTGCACCGCAGTTAACTGGAACATAGTTACGGTTAAATCGCGAACTGTTGTCATGCACAGCACGGGAAACAAGTTCTTTACCAGTACCAGACTCACCGTACACGATCACGTTATCATCGGTTGCACCGGCCTTCAGAATCATTTCATAAATGTTCTGCATTGGGTCTGAATCGCCAACAATGTTACCGAAGTAGTGCGCCTTCATTTTACTTTTAAGAAGACGGTTCTCTTCACAAATGCCCAGTTCCTGCAATTTACTTTCGGTAACGTCAGAAATAAAACCTTCAATTGCAAATGGTACACCGTCATCATCATACAAACCTACAGCCTGCTCACGGACCCAGCGTGAATCACCTGCCTCAGTCTGAATACGGTAAACATGCTCAAAACGCAGCTGTGCCGCCAATGCAGCCTGCAACCGCTCGGTAAGCTCTGCCCTGTCTTCTTCAACAACAACAGAAATGAACGGTTCCATACCACCTTCAGTAAAGTGCGTATGAGGAAAGCCAGTGAGCTCGTAGGTGCCAACACTCATAAACTGCATAGTGCGTTGCGCATCAACTTCACTGCGGTAGGCAATACCCGGTAAGTTATCCATCAGTGTATTTAACTGACGTTTGTTTTCACTCAATTCCTGCTTTACAAGTACGTTTTTTTCCTCAAGCCGTTCACGCATACCTTTGAGAAGCAAATGGGTATGCACCCTTGCTACCACCTCTGCCTGATGAAACGGCTTGGTAACATAGTCAACGCCCCCGACACTAAAAGCACGAGTTTTGTATTCCGGATCTTGCATGCTGGAAATGAATATTACCGGAATACTGCAGGTCGCATCCTTTTGCTGTAGCTGTTCACAAACAGCAAAGCCATCCATATCCGGTAATACAATATCCAGCAGGATAAGGTCAGGACGTTGAACGATGGCATGCTCAAGCGCCTTTTCACCAGTTTTTGCAACAACCAGCGCATACTTTTCCTGAAGGTTATCTACAAGAATACGGAGGTTGACGGGGTTATCGTCAACCAAAAGAATCAAAGGTTTTTTTCTCACAGCGTCTCTCATCCTTGTCTATGCAGCACTAAACGCGGATACCTGCTCGCACCCAAGCAGATGTTCCCGTGCTTTTTCATAGTCATACTGGAATACCAGTGACTCAAGTGCCACCGAATCTGCCTGCGGCAAAAATGCGGCAGCCTGTGGCAATAATTCTTCAATTTTTACTGGATCGGCGGTCTCAAGAGCAACAGCCAGATCATTTGCTATGGCAAATTGTGATGCAGAAAGAGGCGTTCCTTCTGTCCCCACAACATCATTTGTCTCAGGCTCACTCTTCACAGCCACTTCTTCAAGCAGCGGAGTTAATTCGCGCTCCAAAGAAAGAATAAGATCATCAACACCAAGCGGAGTACTTTCCCCGTTCACAACTCGCTCTGCCCGCATTTCAATCTGCTTGGCTATAGCTCCGCTTTGTGCTGCACCGATATTGGAAGCAGCGCCGGATAGCGTATGAGCAACTTTCATCAATCGCTCATATTCATGATTCTCTCGTGCAGTACGCAACATTTCAACAGCATCTGCATGCTCCTGAGCAAACAGCTTCAACAGTCTGTTGAAAGATTCCTGCGTTACTCCAAGACGTTTTGCGACCTCGGTACAGATACCATACGGAACAGATAACGGCTTAGAATCTTCTGAGTAATCCCGCACTGTTGCTTCAACGTTTTCTTCAGCATTCAAAGCACTTGCAATGGTTGAATACAAGGACTCTTTGCCAAATGGTTTTGATAGATAATAGTTCATACCTGCACTCTTTGCCTGCTGTCTGCTGCCTTTGATGGCATGTGCCGTCAACGCAATCATTGGAGGAGCTGCGTCACCCTGTTCTTTGGTAATCAGAGTAGCAGCTTCATAGCCATCCATTTCCGGCATCTGTATATCCATAAGGATTACGTCGTAAGTAATTTTGCGGACTGCTTCCACAGCTTCTCGGCCATTGGTAACAAATGTCAGCAAACCACCTGTCGGTTCAAGCAACATAGTGACAATTTCACGGTTAGTCTGCGTATCTTCCGCTATGAGAATTCGCTTTCCTTTGAACCTGTCTTCGTCTGCTATGCCCATCATATTCATTTCTGCATCCGCAAGTACTGCCCCCTCTGCTCCAAGCATGGTGCAAAGCGAACTCAGCAGCATACGCATAGTCAAAATATCTGTAGCAAGATATACATGCTCTGGAAGCTTGGAACTTGAAAGCACCAGCTTTCCATGTTTTGCCGCCATCATCAGAACAGGAATAGGTTCACCATCGGATGTAAACTCAAAAAGACGTTCAGGGCGCTCAGCCAGTGGAATATTATGACCTATGCAGATAACATCCGGCTTCACCACACCTGATTCAAGCTTCAACACCGCATCATCAACACCGTATGCAATTGATGACGTCATATTGATTGCATTAAAATGAGAGCGGATAACACTACCGGACTGCTCCGACTTGGTAACAATCAACGCGGTGATATTAGAGAGTTCTTGAGGCAGTTCCCAAATATCACAGCCTGAATCCTCAAGTTCAAACGGCACGGAGAAAGCAAAAAGACTACCGACTCCCTGTTCGGATTCTGCCCATATTTCACCACCCATATGCTCCACAAGCTGTTTACAGATACTCAAACCGAGTCCGGTACCACCATAGCTTTGCAGCTCTGGAGCACTTAACTGCTGGAATGGAATAAATAGCTGCTCCATGGAGCTTGATGGAACACCAATACCGGAATCCTGAACATAACATTGCAATAGAATGTTCTTATCGCTGATCTGATGGTATCGGAACGACAACGAGATGGTACCGCCTGGAGGAGTAAATTTCAGAGCGTTACTGGTAAGATTCAACATAACCTGCTGCAATTTACCGGAATCACCACACAGTTTTGTTGGTACTGTGGAAGGAAGATCTACTATAAATTCTAGATCCTTAGCAGCTGCTCTACCCAAAACAAGATTACATACACGCTGAACTGTGCTGTCCAAATGGAACGGCATGTTTTCAACCGCAACGTGTCCAGCTTCAATTTTAGAAAAGTCCAGCAGCTCATTAATAATATCAAGCAAAGTAAATGAAGAATCCAAAATATTTCTCAGATACTTACGTACAGGAGGCGATGCTTCGAGCATGCGCACCTGTTCTGCAAATGAAATAATGCCATGCAACGGCGTTCTGATTTCGTGACTGATACTTGCAAGGAACTGGCTTTTCGCCTGAGTTGCAGCATCCGCAGCTTCTTTTGACCGCTGCAACTCTTTGTTCATTTCCTTTAAGTCACGGGTACGTTCTTCAACTCGGGACTCAAGCTCCAAGTTAGCTTTACTCAGCATTTTTTCATATTCGACACGAGTAGTTACGTTACGAACGGAGCCAACAAATTCTGCCGGTTTTCCTTCTGTATCGTACAGCATTTTACCCGTTACAGAACAATGCATTGCGCTTTCACCAGTACCGAATACAAATGCAAAGTCTTCCAGCTTGCCGCGCCTACGAAGTTCATTTTTAAGCGCCTCAATAACGTGCGGCTCCATGAAATCGTAGATAGACGCATTCAGGGCTTCTTCCTGCGTCCAACCAAAAACCTGTTGAATGGAAGGGCTTACCTCGCGAATACGACCATCCGGAAGTGCCTGAAAATACACGTCCTGAATGTTTTCAAAAATTCTTCGATAACGAACTTCACTGTTTCGTAACGCAGCCTCTACAGAATCACGTTTGATAAGCTCATCGTTCAGCTCGCTGGTCTTTTTATCCACAAGTTTTTTAAGGGAAAGGTTCCACAGAACAATGATGCATGTGGCACCAATAAGAAATGTAAAACACATTAAGATGAGAACAACTGCGCGTGTGGAAACAGGATCCATCTCTTCCATCCGAACCCATTTGCCCACAATGGCGCTATGTTCTTCTGAAGTGATGTTATGCAGTGCTTTGTTAAGAATACTCTGCAGCAGTGGTAAATCTTTGCTAATCCCGATGGATAAGCTTGCAGTCAAGCCCACAACGCCACCGACCTGCAAATCAAGAACACCACTCTTTTTAATCTGATGTGTAATACTGAATTGATAGTCTACAAGTGCATCCGACTGTCCGAACGCTACACGCTGTAGTCCTTCCTCACTATTCTCGACGACATCAATGATGATATCCTTATAATAGTCTTCCAGATAGTCATGCCATGCATATCTGCGAACAACGGCAACACGCTTGCCACTTAAGTCATCGAGGGTAAGGTCCTTCCAGTCCCCTTTGCGAACAACAATGATGCCGGGCATCTTAATGAACGGGGCACTGAAATTAAGAAAATCGTCACGGCTTGGAGTCCGCATTAACGCAGCGATCATGTCGAGCTCACCCTTGCGCATATTCTGCATTACTTGTGTCCACTCACCCACAGCTGAAATTTCAAACTTCAATCCTGTGAGTTTCTCCAGAATACGCAGGTAGTCGCTTGTCATACCGACATGCTGCCCGTCTTCTGTTCTGGCTTCAATTGGGAAAAAGTCATTATCGATTCCCACACGGACGGTGCCGTGTTTAGAAAGCCATTCTCGTTCTTCAGGTGAAAAATTCGCCCACACAAACTCTTTGTTTTCAATCAACCGCTCAACAGTATTATCACGAGAATCCAAAGAAGAGAGTACGGTTTTATATATTGCCCCCATTCCCAGAAGCAACATACCGCACACAAGAAGAGTTAACATTTTCAGGCGCATTCAACCTACTCCTGCAACCACCACGGAATCAATCCGCATAGTTTACCAAAAAATTACCAACCGCATGCTCTCTGCTGCCAACAAAGACCATACGCTTCCTAATACACCACCCTATCATTATATATAATAAGGCAGTCGATGCCTGACTGCTTTGCGCTACAGCGACATCCTTATCTATCCATCCACGCGAAAACTGAGCGTAATATGCACCAATATCCATGCAACAACTGTTCTCAAGGGATTGTTCTCGAAGGCACAAGCCACGCCTGACGTGCAGATTATAATGCCTCACCACATCCATCACACTAATATTGCGACATTTTTGTCACACTCTTCCCCAAAAACGAATTCAATTCAGGCATAATGTGATTACAGAGTGGGACATCATCGTCCGATTATTCTTTCAGAGTTGACCAATGAAAACTCATAAAAATCCAATTGGGTCACTCCTGTCTCAAACAAACGGGAAATCGACCATAACACAGACAATCCGTGAGTCAAAACCGGAAAATCATGTTGCACTTTTGCACTTTTTTCTTTCCCCTAATCCACCCCGTTGTTTTTTGGGACTTTTTTGTCACGCATATCCACCCTCATTTCGCACTTTTTTTCACAATCAACCCTAATGAGACATAGGTGTCCCACAAAATAATTCTTTATTTTTAAACAGTTAGTAAAAATAGCAAAAAAAAGGGACAACCGTGTCCCTTTTTTTTACCCCAAACTTGCCCCTTCAAAACAGTCAAAAACAGTATTTTGTTAACTATTACTGAACGATACTCACAAATATTCTTACAATTACAACTTTTGGTCCCTTCTTTGCTCTATACTCAGCATATGGTTTATGCCCTCGGGAAACGACATGACCTGTCCCACCAGTTAAAGACATGTCGTTTCCCTCCGGACAATAAATTTCTTCAGCATAAGAAATACTACCCCTAACAACTTTCGGCCAGTTGAAGGGGGGCGAATAACAACCTTATTCCATGACGGCAGTTACACGCTCTAACTAGAGGCGTATCTATTATGGAATACATTCAGGAGGAAGTATGTTTAGGAAAGCATTAGTGCTGGTTGCGCTGGTAGCTATGATGGCAGTTTCCACTGCTTCATTTGCTCAGGACCCAACTGTTCTCCGTATCGGTATGGGTGACCCTATTGATTCCGAAATGGGTGCTATCGCAACCCGCTTTAAGGAAATCGTAGAAGGTCGTACCGACGGTAAAGTAGAAGTACAGATTTTCCCAAGTGGTCAGCTCGGTGATGAAACCGAAATGATTCAGAACGTTCGTCGCGGTAACCTCGACATGGCAGTAGTAGGTATCGCGAACACCGTTCCTTTCGTTAAAAAGCTTGGTATTCTTACCCTGCCTTACCTCTTCGACAACATGTACGACGTAGTACGTGGTGCAACTGGCCCTGCTCACGAAATGCTTAACGAGTTTGCAGTAAAAGAAGGTGGCTTCCGTGTTCTTGGTTGGACCTACACTGACTACCGTTACCTTTCTAACTCCAAGCGCCCAATCAAGTCTCTTGCTGACGTTAAAGACATGAAATTCCGTGTTCCTCAGTCTGCAGTTATCCTTGAAACTTACCGTTCTTGGGGTGCAAACCCAGTGCCTATCTCTTGGGCAGAAACCTTCACCGCTCTCCAGCAGGGCGTAGTAGATGGTCAGTGCTACGGTTACATCACTTTCCAGGCTGCTAAATTCAACGAAGTACAGAAGTACATCACCGAAGTACACTACACTTACCAGCTCCAGCCTATGATGATTTCTGAGCGTCTTTACAAAAAGCTCTCTCCAGAAATGCAGCAGCTCGTAGTAGAAGCTGGTCGTGACGCACAGGAATACTGCCTCGCATTCCAGCTCGTAGACGCTGGCCGTGCTAAAGCGGAGCTCATCGCTTCCGGTATCCAGATCGATACCCTCGAAGACGAAGCTGAGTGGAAAAAACTTGCAGTAGAAAACGTATGGCCAAAAATGACCGACTTTGTTGGCGGCCAGGAAGTGCTTGATCGTTACCTCGGTTACATCGGCAAAAAATAATCTAGCAGATACTAGAGAGCCGGTGGTCTCCACCGGCTCATTCCATTTTAACTAGGGGAAACCTGATGTTCAAAAAAATCCTTTTTAATATTCTCGACCATGTTGAGAGTTACATCTGCCAAGCACTCCTTGCATTCTTTGTTGTTATCCTTTTCTTACAGATTATTCTGCGCGAACTGGGAACACCATTGTACTGGAGTGAGGAAGTCGCCCGCTTCTCATTTGTTTGGTTTGTATTTTTCGGCGCTTCCTACGCGGCACGACTCGCTGCTCACAACCGTGTAACGCTCCAGTTTAAGCTCTTTCCACCAATCGTAGCTGATATTTCCATGCTGCTCATGGATGGTGTCTGGATCGTATTTAACAGCGTGATGACTTGGAAAGGCATTCAGACCATTCAGGACCTGATCGAATTTCCGTACTCAACCCCTGCGCTCGACTGGCAGCTCAGCTGGGTGTACATGATCTTCCCACTTAGCTTCTCACTCATGACTCTGCGAATTCTGCAGGTCAACTACATCAAGTGGATTCTGAAGCAAGAAATTGAAGACCCTGACAAAGCTGATATTGAAAAGAGTAAAAATGCTCTGAAGGGTGAGGAGGACTAGTCATGGGTGTTGCAGAAGTTTTATTTCTAACATTTTTGGTGCTCATGCTCTTGGGAGCGCCAATTACAGTAGCACTTGGTGTGTCTGCCATGTTCTCATTCATGGTAGTAGGTCAGGATCTGAGTACGCTCATCCAGATCGCATTCACCTCTGTTAACAGCTTCCCAATCATGGCGCTTCCTGCGTTCGTACTTGCTGGTGCCTTGATGGAATGTGCTGGTGTATCAAAACGATTAGTTCTCATTGCTGAGAACCTCGTAGGACCTGTTCGTGGCGGTCTTGCAATCTCTACCGCACTTGCTTGTGTATTCTTCGGCGCTATTTCTGGCTCCGGCCCGGCTACTACTGCTGCGGTTGGTATGCTGATGATCCCTGCAATGATCAAACGTGACTACGAGCCTGGCTACGCTGCAGCAGCAACTGCTACTGCAGGTGGTGTAGGTATCATTATTCCACCTTCAATCCCTATGGTTATCTACGGCGTAGCAGCTCAGGAATCTATCACCAAAATGTTCCTCGGTGGTGTTATTCCAGGTCTCCTGATTGCTGTTGGCCTTATTGCGATGCACTTATTCAAGTGTCGTAAAATGGAAGTTTCACCGGATATGGCAGAATGGTCTGCATCCACTCTGTTGAAGTCCATGAAAGACGGCTTCTGGGCAATGATGGCACCTATCGTTATTCTGGGTGGTATCTACTCCGGCTTCTTTACACCAACTGAAGCAGCTATCGTAGCTATTTTCTACACATTATTTGTTGGCTTCTTCATCTATAAAGAACTTACAATCAAAGCACTGATGAAGTCTCTTGAGACTACTTCATGGCTTACTGGTCGCGTACTTATCATTATGTTTACTGCATACGCATTCGGTCGTCTGCTCGTGCAGTACCGTATCCCTGACCAGATCGTTGAAATGCTCCTCGCATTTACTTCCAACCCAATGGTTGTTTGGATCTTTGTAGTAGTTATCCTGTTGTTCCTTGGCATGTTCATGGAAACCCTGGCAATCATCCTTCTCGTTACCCCGGTACTGCTTCCAGTTATGAAAGCATTCGGCGTGGACCCAATCCACTTTGGTATCGTTCTCGTATGTTGCTGTGGCGTAGGCTTCTCTACTCCACCACTTGGGGAAAACATGTTTATCGCCTCGGGTATTGCAGACGTATCTCTTGAAGAAATCTCTGCGAAAGCAATTCCGTTCTGCTGCGTCACAGTCGGTGTTATCTTCCTTCTCGTGATGTTCCCGCAGCTCGTACTCTTCTTGCCACAAATGCTCATGTAATACTCTCAAGCACAAGCTTGTACCTTACTCGAAAAATTGCGGAGAGCCCGAAAGGGTTCTCCGCTTTTTTTATCTCCCTGTGAGTGATTGTTGTCTCCGACGTGCAGGAAGGGCGCTGCACGTCCTGGACCCCATTTAGAGTTTTTTATTCTAAATATTATTACAAGAAAAATACTGTGGCTCTTAGGAAGTAACCAATTAATTCAATCAACGATCAAGTTTGTATTTTTAAGACAACTCAAGTATCTGTACTACGCTCACAACCAACCATAAGGTAGCACAGACGACTTCGGCACTTACTGTAGGGCTTGCACAGCTTGCACCAATCAAATGCAACATTTCTGAAAATCTCACAAAGCACATTGAGCTTGTTAAGCAAGCCGCAAAAAAGCAAGTCGAATTGCTTATCTTTCCTGAACTATCATTAACTGGATATGAGCCTGAGATTTCAGCAGACTTTGCGATAACATATGGAAGCCACCCTATTCGCGTACTGCATAACCTCGCCAATAAGCACTCGATGACAATCCTTGTAGGTACACCACTACGAATAAAAAACACAGCGCCAGAACTTGGACTTGTTGTACTCTCTCCCGATGCGCCAATCCGCCACTACAGCAAAATCCACCTCCACGGAATCGAAAATGAATTCTTCTCCGCTGGTAAAGAGCAAATGCTTCTTTCAATGAAAGGCTTCTCCATTGGACTTGCCATCTGCGCTGACACTACGCATCCGGAACATATTCAACATGCAGTGAATGCCGGAGCTGATTGTTATCTTGCTTCACTATTAATATCTGAACAAGGGTACTCAGCAGATGCGACTATGTTTATGAAGTATGCTCAGCAACATAACATTGTGGTGGGGATATCAAATTTCGTTGGTCAATCTGGTCCATACACATGTGCCGGAAAGTCTACTTTTTGGAATACAAACGGCGAAGTAGTCGCTCAAGCCAATGATGTCCACGAAACTGTCATTACTACCACCCTCTCAAAATAGAATTTCCCTCCTCTCCTTCTTTACCATCGGTTACGGACAACACTTCCTCAGTACGTTGATCTGTCAAAGGAGAACTCATTATGGGAATGTTCCCCCTCGGAGAATCATCAAAACTCCGCTAGACGATACGAACTAACATAACTTTAGGCATAAAAAAAACCGGCTGTCCTTACGGACAGCCGGTTTATTATTTCGTATCGCTTCAGCCTAGCGCAGTGCTAACGACGCAATAGATAGCGGTGTTAACATAAGCGGCTGGCTTGGAAGATGTACAGGCAGCTTAAGCTCTTTTTCGAAGATAGTTTCAATTCCTGGCAGACAACATGTACCACCTGAAAGAAGAATTGAATCAACCTCATGCCCTTTCATGTGAGCTGCAACAATATCGCTTACACGCTCAAGAGTAGGTTTTGCGATAGGAAGGATTTTGTATTCCTCAGCCTTACGCTTGTACTCTTCAGCTTTTTCAAGATCGACATCATAATGACCAGCAATAGTAAGTGTAATATGCTTACCACCGGTCGGCTCATCATCACTGAAAACAATATCGCCGTCTTTAACGATTGCGGTACCAGTAGTACCACCACCAATATCAACAACTGCTGCTTTATCCAACTCAAGAAGAGAGGCTACACAGCTTGGCTCGTCTTCAACGTGGGTAACTTCCAGACCTGCGGTTTCCAAAATATTAGTGGAAAGACGCGCATCGGTACCTGGAGGGAACGAAGTGGAAGCTTCGGTGATTTCGATGCCAAGACGTTCTTCCGCCATGGCTACGAATTTACGAACAACGTCGCAAGCACCAACAAAG
Source organism: Halodesulfovibrio marinisediminis DSM 17456 (assembly GCF_900129975.1). Lineage (NCBI taxonomy): Bacteria > Pseudomonadati > Thermodesulfobacteriota > Desulfovibrionia > Desulfovibrionales > Desulfovibrionaceae > Halodesulfovibrio > Halodesulfovibrio marinisediminis. Next base: position 450,682 of record NZ_FSRG01000005.1, on the reverse strand, counting down.
TCAACCACTACACCGTCACGTACAACTTCTGTCCATTCCAGGAAGACAGCAACCGGCTCGCCTTCGCCATCGACAGCCATAAGCACAACGTCTGCTGTACCTAAGTCAATGCCAATGTGAATTGGACCTTCAACCGAAACTGGTTCGGTATCATTGATCATGGCTGCGGCGCGATCAAGTCGCTCGCATGCTAACTCCCAAGAAATGGCCATAACTAAACGATCCTAAAGCAATCTACAAGGCAACAACGACGGATACGGGTAAATGTAGCCGCGTTGGTTACACCTTCACCGGTAGGGGTGGAGATGGTCATGGAAGTCCAACCTTCACCGCCAGCACCAAGACCAGCTACGTGAGGGCCGTTTTTAACAAAGAGGCTGGTGTTAGTAGCACGAGCCATTTTTTCCATGTTATTAACGTTGGTGGAGTGCAGACCAGCAGTATGGCTGAGACCACGCTCGAGTTTGAGAGCCCATTCGAGTGCTTCTTCGAAGTTATGTGCACGAAGAACTGGTACGAGAGGCATCATCTGCTCAACTTTAGCGAACACGTAATCAGAGTCACGGCCAGCATCTACGATGAGAAGCTTACAAGTATCTGGTACAGTTACGCCTGCAATTGCAGCGAGTTTTTTAGCGTCACGACCAACCCATTTTGGATTAGCACGAGCTTTGTCAGTACCGTAATCGAGGATAACAGTCTGAGCGATGGTGTTAGCCTGCTCGAGAGTCAGCTCGTAAGCACCAACTTTTTTCATCTCTGCTTTGAGTTCGTCAGCGATAGAATCAACAGCGATGATTTCTTTTTCGTCAGCGCAGATGAGGTTGTTATCGAAAGATGCGCCAATGTAGATGGACTCAGCTGCACGAGCAATGTCAGCAGTTTCATCAACAACTACAGGAGGGTTACCAGCACCAGCTGCCATGAGACGTTTGTTGGTGGTTTTACGTGCAGCTTCAACTACAGCTTCACCACCGGTTACTACGAGGAGGTTAATACCTTCGTAAGTAAAGAGACGTTTTGCAGCGTCAATGGAAGGCTCTTTAACAGCAACGAGGAGGTTCGCAATGCCGGTTTCAGCAACAACAGCCTTGTTGATGATTTTGATAGCTTCCTGAGTAATACGCTTAGCAGCTGGGTGCGGAGCGAATACAACAGAGTTACCAGCTGCGATCATGCTGATGCCGTTGTTGATAACAGTGGAGCCAGGGTTGGTGGAAGGAGTTACAGATGCGATAACGCCCCAAGGAGCTTTTTCGATCATGGTAAAACCATTATCACCAGTAATTGCTTCAGCAGATACTACTTCAGTACCTGGAGTGCGGTCTGCAACAAGAAGGGTTTTTGCGATCTTGTCTTCAACGTTACCCATGCCGGTTTCTTCAACAGCCATTTCAGAAAGACGACGAGCATTGTTACGTGCAGCGCGACGAATAATATCGATAATTTTGTTGCGGATCGCAATAGTACCGATTTTTGTCTGTGCTACTTTTGCTGCAGCTACAGCATCATCCAATTCGTCAAAAATACCCCAGTCGCCTGCGGTAGGTGCTGGTGCAGCAGCAGGAGCCTGAGCTGCGCCATTAAGCTGAGTAAGAACTTCAGAAACAATAGACTCTATCTGTTCACGTGCGATAGCCATGTTATCTCCAAACTATATTATTTATTGTAAACCGTTTCGCCCTGTGCAGAGATCTGATCAACGATCGCGATCACACTCAGGTCAAGCGGAGGTCTGTCGTTCATGGTAAAACGCGCGGAGCTACCACGGACTAAAAGAACCAATTCACCTTCACCGGCACCAAGGGTGTCAGCAGCAACCTGTCCAGAACGAACAACTTGACCGTCAGCGGTAACAAGATCTACCAGCAACAATGTTACGGGAGGCACGCCGGGATCACGAACAGTAGAAACTACCTGTCCTCGTACTCTTCCTAATTCCATGTTGTATCTCCTTATTCAAATGCCGTCTGGCAATCTTCCGTTGGCAGTTTACTTAGTTTTAATAGGGAAAACTTCCTCAAGATCAGCATGAGGACGTGGGATAACGTGAGTTGCTACAACTTCACCAACGCGCTGTGCTGCTGCAGCACCTGCATCAATAGCAGCTTTACAAGCAGCAACGTCGCCACGGATAAGAGCAACTACGAGAGCCGCACCGATGCGCTCGTAACCAACGAGTTCAACACGTGCAGACTTAGTCATGGCGTCAGACGCTTCAACGAGAGCAGTCATGCCTTTTACTTCAATAATACCAAGAGCATCGCCCATGTGTATCTCCTATTTATATAAAAGCGGAATATTCCGATTTATTTTTTCTTTGGAGCTGCTTTAGCTGGCTTTTCTTCAGCTTTTTCAGCTTTTTTTGGTTCATCAAAAATGGAACCAATTTTATTAGCAATCATGTCAGCAAGGCCATCGCCCGGACGAGCGATAACATTGGTGCCAACGCACTCGCCAAGGCGAGAAGCAGCAGCTTTACCAGCGTCAACAGCAGCGCCAACTGCAGCAAGGTCACCCTCACAGATAACAGTCAGCAGACCGGAGTCAGCGTTAGCAACACTGCGTACGTGCACGCGAGCAGCTTTGGACATAGCGTCTGCAGCTTCAACAGCAGCCACGAGACCTACAACTTCAACTAAACCTAAAGAGTCGTTCATAACGATACGTTCCTTTCGTTCTTCAAGCGACGCAACCTAAAAAAGGTGCATCTACAAAATATTACGCAAAACTTCCGGAGCTGCGCTAGGGATTACGACTTTGCGAACAAGCATAGCACTCTGAGAAACAACATTTGCTGCCGCTTCTACTGCCATGTTCACTGCAGCAACGTCGCCGGTAAGAAGACAGAACGCCTTACCACCGAGCCCCATTGCAATGCGCACTTCTGCAATATCAACATCAGCAGTTTTAGCTGCTGTGTCAGCTGCGAGAATAGCGGACGCTGCGGAGTAAGTTTCGATAACACCAAGTGCGGAGCCGGTAGGTTCCGGGGTAGCACAAGCCATTGCAGCAACAACAGCTTCATTGATGTTCGGGATTACAAAGTGATCAGCAACAGTACCGTCAGCGCTGCTCATGCCTGCGTCAACTGCAGACTGAACTGCTGCAACATCACCATGAACTGCAACGACAAATTTGCCAGGGCAGATGGTTTTAAGCATGAGAGGTTCTACAAGAGAAGCTTTCATCATGCGGTCTGCTGCTTCAATGCCTGCTGCGATAGAAGTAAATTCAATCATGCCAACAGACTGGAGTTGAGTTACCACAATTATGCTCCTTTAATGACGATATTGTTGCCAACTTCTACTACTGTACCTGCAATAGAAGCATGAACGGTTGCACCGAGAGCACCTTCTGGCACTGCACCGATAAGCTGACCAACCGTTACGGTATCCCCTACTTTCACCTGAGGAACACAAGGTGCTCCGATGTGCATGCGAAGCGGGAGGCTTACCTGAGCTGGTTTGTAATCGCCTTCAAATTCAGGATGAATATTCATGTAATCGGCAATACCGATTTTTGATGCAAGACGAGGTACCGGAATCTTACGGTACGGGCGCATTGCAGACTGCTCGGAACGAACTTCACGCGGGCCGGTGTACTGAACACCTTTTTCGCGGAACTGTCCTTTCAACGCGCTGTTGATACGGCGCGGGGAAAGTCCCATTGGACAGCTGAAGAGTTCACAAACACCACATTCACAGCACATAGCTGCCTGTGTGGCACCCATTGCTACATCCTGTCCTCCACCAAATGCGCGCATAACTTTGTGTGTCTCAAAGCTGTGACCGATGAGGTAACGAGGACACAGTTCTGTACACATGCGACACTGGATACAGGCAGTTGCAGCACGGCGCTGCATGGTGTGAAGATCAAGGGTTGCCTGCTTGTGCAGGTAATGTCCACGAGGGAGGACAATAAGACCACCGCTTGTCTTTGTGATTACTTCATTCTCAAAAGCAGCCTGTGAATCACACATACGTCCCATCATCGGGCCGCCAAGAATGTACACAGGATCTGAGTTGGTAGCACCACCACAGAACTCAAGACATTCTTTAAGGCTAGTACCAAGAGGTACTCGGATAACAGAAGGCTTAGCTACATCACCGGTAACGGTAAGCACCTTGTGAGTAAGCGGCTTGCCGTCCATAGCATCTGCAACAGTCTGCAGAGTACCAACGTTGGCAACAACAGCGCCTACATCTTTAGGCAATCCCAAAGGAGGAATTGATTTTCCAGTTACTTCATGAACCAGAATCTGCTCATCACCGGCAGGGTAGAAGTTATCGAGCTGTGCAAGCTCAAGGCCTGTACCTTCGATACCCTTAGCAAAAATTCCTGCAATTTCGGTGTATTTGCGTTTAATGCCAATAACACCACGTGTAGCCCCTGTCGCAGCGACAACAGCCTGCATAGCACGGATGATGTCAGAAGCATGGGACTTCATGATGTACTGATCAGTATGGAGCAATGGTTCGCATTCGCAACCATTGGCAATGACCGTATCTACCTGTGTGTCGTATTTGACGTGGGCCGGAAACCCGGCCCCGCCTTCTCCGACAACACCAGCATTCTGGATCGAACGGATAAGTGTTACTTTGTCCATGACATTCTTCTTTGTGCGTTAAGGGCTACAAAGAGCGCCAACTAGCGTTTAAAAGGAAAAACGTCTTCCAGGTCGCCGTGAGGACGAGGAATTACGTGTACTGCTACAACTTCACCGATACGCTGTGCAGCTGCTGCACCAGCATCGGTAGCAGCTTTACAAGCAGCTACGTCGCCACGAACGATAGCGGTAACAAGACCAGCACCAATCTGCTTGTAACCAACGAGCTGTACACGAGCAGCTTTTACCATTGCGTCAGAAGCTTCGATAAGAGCGGTAAGACCTTTAGTTTCGATCATTCCTAATGCGTCCATTGTATCCTCCAATTAATTAGTCAGTAACTGACATATGTTTTACTTTGATTGCCGTTACAGGCACTGACCCACTACGGCAACTTTATAAATATCATCTGCACTACAGCCACGGGAAAGGTCGTGCCAACCTGCAGCAAAGCCCTGCAAAAGCGGACCTAATGCGGTGTAACCGCCAAGGCGCTGTGCCAGCTTGTACGCAATGTTTCCTGCTTCAAGTGATGGGAATACCAAAACGTTTGCTTCACCTTTAATTGGGCTATCAGGAGCCTTAGAGGCAGCAACACTTGGTACAATCGCAGCATCAAGCTGCAATTCACCATCAATAAGAAGATCAGATTCACGTTCACGGACGTTTTCCAAAGCTTCCTGAACAAGAGTTACGCGGTCATGCTTTGCACTACCTTTGGTAGAGAAAGACAACAAAGCAACTCTAGGGTCTTCACCAAGGAGCTTTCGAGCTTTATCCGCAGATGCAATGGCAATATCAGCAAGTGTCTCTGCATTAGGTGCAGGAACAACGCCACAGTCTGCGAAAATGTAGTCCTTGCCGCCTTCAGGGGCGATCATGAAAAAGAAACTAGAAACGGTTTTAAGACCTTTCTGTTTAGGCAACATATGCAACCCGGCGCGGATAACATCACCTGTAGAGGAGAGGTTACCAGCAACGCCCAACTGTGCTTCATTACGGCGAACCATCATTGCAGCACCGGCAAGCGGACAACGCATGGCTTTTACAGCAGCATCCATTGTAATAGGCTTACCTTTCTTTTCGCGCATTGCGAAAAACTCAGTTGCATTTTTTTCAAGCAGTGTAGGACTGGTGTGGTCTACTACGGTAAAACCGGTAGTACGGATTTTTGCTTCACGCATTTTGCTGCGCACAGCAAAAGGAGACTGAACAAGTACTGGTTCGCAAAGTCCGTCAGCCTTCAGGCGGGTAACGGCCTCGAACACACGATCGTCCAGACAATCCGGAAACACAACAGTTTTTGGATTCTGTCTACATGCTTCTTTACAACGTTCCAGAATGCTCACATCAATCTCCGTGATTACTGGATGTTGTTTACGCAAGCGATGCGTACAGAAGTAGGAGTACTGTAAGTAACATCAACGCCTTCAGGGAAATACATCATATCGCCAGCTTTACCAATTTTGGTTTCGCCGCCGATGGTAAGATGTAATTCACCCTCAAGAACGATGCCGATCTCAGGAGATTCAACAGTACGAGTAAAGGAAGCGCGTTCCCATTCCATGTAGCCGCCAGCAAGTTTAGCGTTATCGCATGCGCCGATAGCGTCAGCGATGAAAACCTGCTCATCAACCGCTACAGGGCTGGAACCCTGTTTCTGCAAACGCTGTCCATCGATAAAGCAAATACCGTTGCCACCGGTTGCTTGTTCAGCAACTGGAGCAGCTGCAGGAGCAGTGGTCGCACATGCTGCATCGCCAAGCTTAGCGGTAACAACACGGCGAACAATAGCCTCAAGAACATCAAGGCTAGTTCCTGCCGGAAGCTTATCCTGGAGGAGCGCACATACCTGCAGAACAACAATATCAGCTTCAGAACATTCAGTTTCCGGTGCTGGAGCAGCTGGTGCTGCTGGAGCAACCGGTGCAGCCGGAGCGGCAACTGGTGCTGGAACTTCTACTGGTGCTGGAGCTGGCGCAGGAGCAACACATGCTTCAGAAGCAGGTGCACTGCATGCCTGTGCAGGTGCAGCTTCTTCAAGAGAAGAATCAATGAAAGTTACTCCAAGCAACTCAGCTTGATCCTGAGCCTGCGGAGTAATAATGCATTCACAAATATTAAGCCTAAGAGTCTTAGTACCGTTATCAACGGCTTTGTGAACGTCAGCCTCGGTGACTATCCGTTTTCCCATGCAGTACCTCCAGTGTTGGCTGTTCTAGTATGGGGCTTTCAGTCATTTGCTCAAGTTTTCCAGGCTAAGAAAACCTGTGCGTAACATTTATATAGACCTGCAAAGTAATAGCAGGCACTGCTCTTCTTGCAACAACCGTGCACAAAAAGCCGCGCTTCTATACATAATGTTAAAGACCTTGTCACTTACAAGACTGACTAAAAATAAAGCGTTGTTTTCTGCATGTTGAGGAAGAATCAGCAGAAAAAAAATAGTGGAAAAAGACTTTGTGATTTTCTACACAATTTAAGCATAAAACCGTCCAAGCCTGCACCGTCAAGAGGAGGATGCAAAAATGCACCATCGATATGCAATTAGTATTAGTTATTAACAATCTTCAATAATTATACTATTTCAACAAGTTATATTCTTCAGTTTTTCTAACAATAAGTAACAATTTTACTTAAGATGCCACACTGCAACATCACCCAGCTTCGCGCAAAGCATTGCATTCCGTGCAATTAGATGTTTTTTTGCAACAATGCTGCATCTACGCATCAAATATACTGCCCCAAAAAGCACATCTCCACATAGCTAGCTAGGTGTTTTTTCACGAAAAACTTTGATTAACTAATCAATCTTTTTTGGAACATTTTTATCGTTATCACAAAGATTCGCTTAGTTAACCCCTCGCATTCAAGCATTTTCATCCAGCAAACCTCTTCTAAGTACACTTTTCACAAGGACTTCAGTGTCCATTCTGGCACTCTACTTGCTTTTGCACTGGTGGCAGTATTTTATATTCTACCAAATGATTTTAATAACGCTGCGAAGCATACATTTTTATGTCTCCGGCGATAGATGAAAACCCATAGGGGATTTGCAATGAACGTGATTGACTTCCGTTTCCGTCCAAACACTGCGGAAACTCTGAGCGGAATCCAGAACAGTACTATGTTCAAAGGTCTCTGCCAGCACATCGATTTTTCTAAAATGAAAGCTCAGACCGTAGCTGAGTGTGTTCAGGACCTCACCGCTCACAACGTTGTACGCGCTGTTATCACCGGTCGTGACTGTGAAACCACCTACGGTTCCAAAGCCAACAACCAGAGCGTTATTGACTTTGTTCAGGCTCACCCAGAGAAGTTCATCGGCTTCTTCGGCATGGACCCACACAAAGGCATGCAGGGCATCCGCGATCTTAACAACGCTGTTGAGACTTACGGCCTCCGTGGTGCAGCTGTTGACCCATACCTCGCTCAGCTCTACCCTAACGACGCTAAGTACTACCCAATTTACGCAAAATGTTGTGAACTCAACATTCCTCTCGTATTCACAACCGGTCCTGCTACTCTCGTTCCTGCTGCAGTAGTTGACCACGTTGCACCTCGCTACATCGACTTTGTTGCTCGCGACTTCCCTGAGCTCAAAATCGTTATCAGCCACGGTGGTTACCCATGGGTTAACGAAGCTATCATCGTTGCTGAACGTAACAAAAACGTATTCATCGAAATTTCTGAATACGAACGTTCCCCAATGTCTGAAGCATACATTCAGGCTGCTAACACAATGATTTCTGACAAGCTGCTTTACGCATCTGCTCACCCATTCATTGATTTCCGTCAGGCACTTCAGACTTACGGTGAACTTCCATTCACTCCTGAAGTTCGTCAGAAAGTTATGCACGACAACGCTGCTAAACTCCTCGGCCTCGAAACTGCACCAGCTGGTTCCGTTGCTCCAGGCGCAGCATCTGCTGACCTCGTGAAAGACATCGTTACCGAAGTTCTCGCACGCCTCGGCAAATAGTCGCACAACATACTTTGTTTTTATATTTCCAGTCTGCGTGTACACAGTGCGCGCAGACTGGAAATTACAGCACACGCACAGCACAAATTTTTTTTAAACCGGAGGTTGTACAGCTCCTCCTTTGATCATGCCTCTAACGGCTGTTCATCTTCTCCGGTTACCCTAACGGAACACTCCATTCCGAACCCTGCTTGAGGTGACATGAGCGCAGGTACCACGCGCGGCTTAAAGATTCTCCCCGCTTCTTGAGCCAACATTGTCCCTCATCTTTCAAGCCTTGTCTGGGCACGGGAGCACACTCCCCACAAATGCCCTGATTTCTCTTGCCAAGAAATCAGGGCATTTTGTTTACCTTTAACACAAATTCCTATCCTTCATCTTCGCACCAGACATATTGCTGTTCACAATCTACCCCCAAACACTTCACACATAAAAAAAAGCGCCTGACAAAAACTGTCAGACGCTTTCTATTCAATCGATATCTGGTAAGACTATAAAATCTTACGGTAGATTGCGATGATGTCTTCTTTGCGCATACCACGTGGGTTTGTAGCCGCACATGCATCTTTCATCGCGCTTTCCGCCATCACTTCGAAATCTTCAGGATTAACGGTCTTGCCATATTTCTTAGCAAGAAGAGTAAGGCTGGAAGGAATTCCAACATCCTGCATAAGATCACGGATTGCCTGAATTACATTGCTAGCAGCTTCACGCTGTGTACGAGCTGTACCCTGTACACCGAAGAATTCTGCCATTTCTGCAAAACGATCCATTGAAGCAAGCATGTTGAATTCACATACATGCGGAAGCAAGATTGCGTTACACTCGCCATGAGGCAAGTTAAGAAAACCACCAAGCTGGTGTGCCATAGCATGAACGTAACCAAGGCCTGCGTTGTTGAACGCCATCCCTGCCTGGTACTGTGCGTAACACATTGCTTCACGAGCTTCGAGGTTACGGCCGTTACCTACTGCACGACGCAGGTATTTAGAAATAAGCTTAATAGCTTTTTCTGCGTTTGCATCAGTCATATGAGTAGCGCCAGTAGAAACGTATGCTTCAACAGCGTGAGTAAGCGCATCGAGACCAGTAGCAGCAGTAAGGCTAGGAGGCATACCAACCATCAACTCAGGGTCATCGAGAGCGATGCCAGGAGTTACACGCCAGTCTACAATCGCCATTTTTACTTTACGAGCAGTATCAGTGATAATGCAGAAGCGAGTCATTTCAGACGCGGTACCAGCAGTAGTGTTAACAGCAAGGAATGGAGGCATAGCCACGCGAGCCTTGTTTACACCTTCGTACTGATGGATAGCGCCACCGTTAGTTGCAACAATGCCCACACCCTTGCCGCAGTCATGTGCGCTACCGCCACCAAGTGTGATAATACAATCACAACCATTAGCAGTGTACTGAGCAAGGCCATCGCTAACGTTCTTATCGGTAGGGTTTGGTACAGTTTCGTCATACACAGCGCACTGCATACCTGCAGCCTGCAAAAGCTGTGTGATGGAAGCAGTAACCCCAAGCTGGGTCATACCTTTATCGGTTACGAGTAAAGGCTTGGTACCTCCCAGAGACTTAAGTCTTGCTGGAATCTCTTTAATTGCGCCAGCACCGATAACTGTAACTGGCGGCATGTAAAACTCGACAGGTGCTACTGTCTGCTGAAAGCTCATCTCAATTCCTTCCGGTGATGAAAGTTGCTGTTTGCACCAAATAAAATTCAGTAACCCAAAAAACCTTTTATTCTTTGCCAGAACGAGCCACTACCCCAGTGACCCAAACGCTCTTCATTTCGTTTATTCCAGCAAACGAAACACAGCATCATGCTGCATGCTGTAATTTTGCACCAAAGATACCTTGTACGAAAATTAACAAGCATTTCTCTTTAGCAATAAGTGTGCAAACAACCAAACATAAAAAAAAGAGAATAGAAACAATTACTGTTAAGTGATTTTTATTCAATATTTTTAATATATTAAATTTTTTTATAAAATTTCATTTTTTTTCTTCCTTTCATCTTAGCACTGTCTCTTCACACAATATTGTCATTTCCAAATATGGCATTCACCCCTTGAACGTAATGAAACCGGTACCCTTGAAGCGCTTATGCAACATTGCACCATATAGTTGCACTTTCGCATCACGACAAGCAGCAACCTCCATCAACAGCAGACTTTACGTTACATCCTCTATTTATTCTTTTTTTCACAAACACCTGTTCCTACACACAAAAAAAATCGCATAGAATGTAAAAAACAACCACCTATGATGCAGAAATGCACCACGTTTTTTTCTAGCACTATGGTTCAAAAACTCTAGTACAGAAAAATTTGGAGGTTCAACATACTAGAATTAAAAATTTTCTAAAAAATGAGCTACCCACTCATATAGCATTTAATATCAATTTATTATAAGGAAACTAATCTTGCCTAGCTCGTTAGCCAGCCTGCTCATTTTATATATTGCCGCAGCAAGGTTCATTTAATCCCCTAGGTATCAACTCTAACTTTCTCCTAGTCGCCTAATAAAATACTATGAAAATTTATGTAATCAACCTTGAACGCTCTCATGAAAGGCGTGAACGCATGATCAAAGCCCTCACTGACGCTGGGCTTGAATATGAAATTTTTCCTGCAGTCGATGGCTCAAAGAACTTTGAAGAACTTGAGCATTACAACGACAAAAAACGACGCTTTTTACGCAGCCGGCCACTGACTCGAGGAGAACTTGCAGCCTTCGCAAGCCATCATAGACTCTGGAAGAAATGCGTTGAATTAAATGAGCCAATCATTATTTTTGAAGATGATGCGGTCTTACTTCCTGAATTTCCAGAAGCCATTAAAATCGCAGAACAGCACATAGAAAAATATGGTTGCCTACGTTTCTATGGACATCGCGGCGGAGAGCATAAGACTCTTGAAATACTAGATGGTGGTTTTCGAATCGATTTTTCCCGCAAGGGAGTACTTGGCTCCGTAGCCTATATGCTCAGCCCTGATGCTGCATCTAAATTCCTTTCCCACAGCACCGAATGGATATTCGGACAAGATATTTATATGAATCTAAGCTACCTTCACAAAGTCGGTTGTTTCATGTTGAAACCTTATAGTATCGATCATAGCTGGGAAGACACCACAATTCATGGTAGAAGCGGTCATAAAAAGAAATTGGTCTCAAAGATAATAAAAGAGCTGCATGTAGCATCCATAAGAATTCGTTCCAGCATTTTTGAATACAAAATGCTTAAAAATTTTCGCTCTTGATCAGAGGTTATAATGCTGTACCGTTCTTTACAAAATCCCGCGACAAGGCTTTGTACATCTTTCCTATTTTTTTCAACAAGTGCCCTCATGCTAGCCCTTGGTCTTCATTTTGGAGTCAAACCTGCACTATATTCATCTGGGATAGCCTCTTTCCTTCTTACATGTCTTTTAATCTCGTCAGAGCCCAAAAAGGCTCTTTTATTGCTGACACCAATCCCTTTCATTCTTTTCGTGCTAATAACTCCCGGAGCGCCCTTTGCTGATGCGCGTATAGCAGGCAGATTGGCTTGCGCCTTATTTGCTGGGGTTGGTTTACAATTATTCCTTACAAGATATTCTCATAACACCCTATTCTTACTTGCAGCCGCCTTATCAATTTCAGTTATTACCGGATGTACATATAGCCTCATATCCCACCCTGAAATTTTTAACGACAGATTATCATTACACTTTAATAATCCGCAATACCTTGCATTTACTGCGGCAATTACAATTTTTATATGTATATGCTACGCTCAGACGCTACCAAAAATTCTTAAGCACATCAGCTACGTTATTGCACCCATTGCCGCATTCACCATCATGTTAACCGTCAGCAGATCAACATATGTCGGATTGCTTTTTTCCTGTGGAATCTACACCTTGATTTTCCATGCCAATAAAATCTGGAAATATGCACTAATTGCAATCTTACTATTGGCTATCGCTTTTCCACTGCTTCCAGCTCAACAGCAAAATCGCCTTACAAATACAATTTCGGCCCCACTTCAAGATCGGAACATCCGAACCAGATTGGGCATGTGGTATTCTGCTCTTCAAGGATTTTCTGAATCTCCGATACTTGGAAATGGACTCCGCAGCTTCACAGATTTTGACATACAATATAGAAGCTCTCACCTTCAAGAATTAAAGAAAGTGAGCTATCTAACAGTATCTGATGACCTAACACATAGATGGCCACACCCACACAGCCTCTACGTTTCATCACTCTTCGGATGGGGGATTTCTGGCAGCATGCTCCTGATACTCGCCTTTATACCTGCTATCCGCTTTTCAAAAGGCCGAACCAAGCATTTCTTAATTCTTGTAACACTGTTTAACCTTGGCTACGGCCTTACAGATGTTTACATAAAGAGCGATGAAGGTGCATTTTTCCTATTCTTCCCACTTGGGATGGCTTATGGATCTATACTTTACGAACGGTATTCTGACGCACTAAAAGATTCCCTTCCTGAACCTAAGCTACTGAATGCTTTTACTGATAAAACAGCTTGTTCAAATCTTAAATAATATACTTCCAGCGTCTTCTTTATGACCTGTCAAACTGCTGCACTTACCGTGCAGCAGTTTTTTTATATCTAAGCAAGCAAACAACACATTATTGTAACGCTACTTCAACATTTTTCTTCTACACAATATTTCAATGTACAAACCTAAATTGAGACTCGAAAAGAGTGTAATCACATCTGCAAAGAATTGATCACACCTTTGCTGTAACCGATATCATGCTTGCTTTTTCGTCCTACCATGATATGTAACATCATAATTTTATAAGGAGTTTATTATGAAAAAGTTGCTGTCACTTTCACTTCTTACACTAATGGTGTTAGGTGCAAGTGTTGCCATTGCAGGTGGGAATAAAATAGTTATCGCGCACCGTGGCGCATCCGGTTACTTACCGGAACACACTCTTGAAGCTAAAGCTGCTGCCTACTTCATGGGTGTAGACTACATTGAGCAAGATCTTGTTATGACCAAGGATGACCAGTTGGTAGTCCTTCACGATCATTACCTTGATCGCATTACTGATGTAATGGAAAAATTCCCGAAGCGCTTCCGTATGGTTGATGACGAAAAACGCTGGTTCGCTATCGACTTCACATTAGCCGAAATTAAATCCCTTAAAGTTACTGAAGGGTTTAATATTAAAGACGGAAAAAAAGTGCAGGGATTTGATACCCGATTCCCAATGTTCACCTCATCATTTGAAGTACCTACTTTCGAAGAAGAACTTCAACTCATTCAGGGGTTAAACAAATCTACCGGCAAAAACGTTGGTATCTACCCTGAAATCAAAGCCCCTTGGTTCCATCGTGCAGAAGGTAAGGATATCAGCATGGCTGCTTTGAACATGCTTAAAAAGTACGGATACACTACCAAGGAAGACAAAGTGTACGTTCAGTGCTTTGATCCAAATGAAACCCGCCGCATCAGCAAAGAACTACTTCCAAAACTTGGTATGGATCTTAAGATTGTCCAGCTCATAGCTGAAACAAGCTGGAACGAAACTATGGAAAAGAAAAACGACAAATTTATTCCATACAATTACGATTGGATGTTTGAAAAAGGTGGCATTGAGCGAATTGCTGAATATGCCGACGGCATTGGCCCTTGGAAACCAATGCTTGTGAAAAATGAATCTACCCGCAACAACCTTGTTATTACAGACATGGTAAAAGAAGCTCATGCAAACGGCATGGAAGTCCATCCTTACACCTTCCGTCTTGATAACGGTCGTATCCCTACATACGCAGCGAGCTTTGAAGATATGCTCGACATCTTCTACTACACAGTAGACGTTGATGGTGTATTCACCGACTTCCCGGATCGTGCGGTTAATTTCCTCCGCCGTGCTAAATATCAACGTCAGGGACTATAACAACCTTCGCTTATTGATCGCTTAAAACAAACAAAGCCCGCCTCAACTGAGGCGGGCTTTTCTATTCCTATCAAAAGAACTACTCCAACAAGAAACAGTCCCTGCATTATAAATGCGTCCCTGCGAAACCAAATGTGTGTTCACCATTTTACAATGTCAATTAAACAGGCAGGTAAAATTAATACAAACTTCCAACGCTTTCAGCACATTGAATAAAGACAACACTAAAGCGCCTCCCCTTCGCTAAAGACTGGCTATAGCTTTGATTTGATTGAACGCTCCCAAAACATCACATTTACATCCACCCCATCTCTGCTATTCTAGGAGGACTCTTTTTCTATTTGACCAACAGACACCGAGCGGAGACATTCCATGAGATACCTTCAATTACTCAATGGGGACAAAATTCCAGCATTAGGACTCGGAACATACCTAAGTCCTCCCGACCAAGTGGAGCGCGCGATACTGTCAGCTCTTGATGCTGGGTACAGACACATCGACTGTGCGTCTATTTACGGTAATGAAAGAGAGATTGGGGTAGCTCTGAGGAAAGCATTTAAACAATATCCCCGTGAAGAGTTGTGGATTACATCAAAGCTTTGGTGCGACGCCCATAAACCGGATGATGTCTTGCCTGCACTTACACGAACTCTCGAAAACCTTGGCCTCGACTATCTGGATTTATATCTCATACACTGGCCAGTAGCATTGAAATCTGGAGTAGATTTCCCACAAAAGCCTGATGACTACTTAACCTTAGAAGAGGTACCGTTACGTGATACATGGCGTGCAATGGAGCATTGTGCAGACAAAGAAATTGTTCGAAATATCGGCGTAAGCAACTTCAGCATAAAAAAACTTACCGCTCTATTACGCATTGCTGCAATTCCACCTGCAGTTAATCAAATTGAGATGCACCCATATCAGCAGCAACAGGCTCAAGTGGCTTTTGCCCGCAAGCATAACATTATCCTCACCGCCTATCGTCCGCTCGCCTCTATCGGCACTCCCATCAAAACAACTGATGGCTGCAATCCCCCTCCGCTCCTCAACCATCCCCTAATTATGACCATCGCAAGCAAACACAACTGTACAACAGCTCAAGTACTTCTCGCATGGCTTCTACAACAAGGGGTTGTTGCAATCCCTAAATCAGTACATCCAGAAAGAATTCAAGAAAACTTCAAAGCGTTAGATGTTTGTCTGGATCGTAATGATATGATCGCTATCAAAGAGCTAGACATAGGAGCACGTATCATCGACGGAACAACATTCACCGGCCACAACTCTCCATATACGCTAGAAAACATTTGGGACGGTGAATGCTAACTTATGCAGCCATAAGAGTATGCAATGTAATTTCAGGTGGAACAGTCAGGCGCATAGGAGGACCCCAAAAGCCAGTTCCTGTGCTCACATACAACGTTGTTCCATCAACCTGATGCACCCCTTTCACATATGGTTGGAACAAGTGAACTGCGTATGTCCAAGGGAAGTACTGCCCACCGTGGGTATGCCCCGATAGCTGTATATCAAACCCTGCCTTGCTTGCTTCAAAAATATTTTTAGGCTGGTGAGCCAGCAAAATAGATACATCATGCTCCGGAGCATCAGCTTTTGCTGCAAAAGGACTTGAGGCATACCGCTTCCCAAACCTCTCACCATGGTAATCCCACACGCCAGCGACTAATATTTTTCCAGAATCGTTTTGCACGAGAGCATGTTCATTATTCAGCACGGTAAAATTCATCGACCGCATCTGCTCAACCCAACCCTCTACACCGGAATAAAATTCATGGTTACCGGTGACAAAAAATTTTCCAAGCGGTGCTTCGAAACCCGACAAGGCATCAAGCTCTTTGCCTACACGAGAGACTCTGCCATCAATGGCATCCCCAGTCAGAACCAACATATCCGGCCGCAGATCTTCCACCTGCCTCATTAACTGGCTCAGCCATGTACCATCCAAAATTGAACCTACGTGCAAATCAGAAATCTGAGCAATGGTCACCCCTTCGAGATCTGAAGGGAGCCCTGCAACCTGCAGTGTATTTTTCTTAACAACAGGCTCTTGAAAAGCTTCCTGAACAGAAAACGCCATAGTGGGAAAAACGGCAGCCAAGACTGCAGCATTACCTGCATTATGCAAAAAAGTACGACGGGCACCATCAAAAGATTTTTTCTTAAACATCACTACCCGCCCACCAAGCTGCAACAGTTCTTTTGCAAAAAGGAATGGAATCGTAAGTGAAATCCCTCCTAAAGAAAGATACCCTATCCAACGCAGTGTGGCATGCAACTCCACCGGTAGCCCTTCGCGAACAAAGAGGCGCGTAACGTAATACAATGTCAGCGAGACAAGCCCCCCGACTACAAGCAGGAACTTTGTAAGGCGACTAACTCTCAGAGGAAGAATCATACGCCAACAAACAACGGCCCAAAGGACAAACAGCACGGACGTCATTACTATAGAAAAATAGGTCATCTGATCTCTCATCCTCACTCCAGCAAGAGTTACCCCCTTGCGCAAAAACATTCATAACAACTACGCTTACAACCTGTGCTATTGAGCAAAAAAACTTCTACAAAAGTGACTGATCCCCCTCACGTTACGATCTTTCCCTACAGCGTACTTTTCCTTTCAAAAGTACTATAGTCAAATATTTTCCTTTAACTCTTCATAACGCACCAATAAAAAAGGCTCCTTGCAATAAGAGGGAGCCTTTTTTACTAACTAATTTCTTTAAAGTTAATCCTGCTTCAATGTCTGAATAACTCCGTTAAGTTCATCAGACAGTGTTGCTAAAGTCACCATTGTTTTTGCCGCATCTCCGGCAGACAATGCCATATCATCCGCAAGACGAGTTACTTCCTCTACACTTGCGTTAATCTCTTCACTTGTAGCAGACTGTTCTTCAGATGCTGTTGCTATCACACGAACCATATCTGTCGACCCTTCAATCATCGTGGTCATATTTGACAAAGCATCACCCGCAGCCTTTGCAAGGCTAGTACAGTTAACAACCACGTCAGTCGTCTGCTTCATTGCATCAATATTCTGACTTGTTCCTTGCTGAATGGCAGAAACAGCCTTTTCGACTTCAGAAGTAGCCTGCATTGTTTTCTCTGCAAGTTTGCGCACTTCATCCGCAACCACTGCAAAGCCACGCCCTGCATCGCCTGCGCGTGCTGCTTCAATAGCTGCATTCAAGGCTAACAGGTTAGTTTGATCAGCAATATCCGAAATCACATCCATGATCTGCCCAATGCCCTGCGCCCTTTCTCCTAATTCACCAAGGCTCTCCATCATTTTTTCTGATCGAACTGCTATATCATCAATTGCAGACACAACTTCCGTTACAGCTTCCGCCTCATTCACAACATTTTCGTGCATGACTTCTGAATGCTGAGCAGCATCAGATGCGTTGCGGGCTACTTCCATCACGGCAGTATTCATTTGCTCCATAGCCGCTGCAGTTTCTCCACTGCGTGCAGCCTGACGTTCTGTGCCGCGTCGAGTTTGCTCAACCAGTAGTGAAAGCTCTTCAGAAACCGAACCAATATTTACAACTATAGATTCAAGCTGTCCTGCCGCCTGATTCAAGCCTTCTTTTCGAGCAACTTCCGCCTGAGCCTGAGCTTCAGCAGCAGCCTGCAATGCATCATTTGCCCGTGCAGTCTGAGCTTCGGCTTCTTCTGTCTTTTGATCTGCCATCTGAATAGAGCTTACAAGACTCCCAACCATTTCCTTCAATGCAAGATGCAAGTCCAATAATTCACCTGAAAATTCTGTATCTGGTGGGACGTTTGAATACTCACCCTGGCTTACCTCTTTTGCAGATTGAACAATCACATATAGAGGTTTCATAGTACGCAGCACAAAGAAATAAGCTAATAAGCCAATCAGCAATGCTACGCCTAAACCAACTACCACGGTTGCAATCAGGCTTTCATTCGCAGCATCAACGACTTCACTCTCATTTTTTATAACAAGTAGCTTATGGCCAGTTGAAGGCACAGTATGCATGCGCACAAACTGAAGACCGCTCTTTGCCTCAATTTCGTACATGCCGTCCTGTTTTTCTGAAAGTGAATCCAATGCATTATTACCTGTAGCGCCAATATGCTTCATAATAATATTTTCATACCCAGGGGCTGCGAGAACAGTTCCGTCATTTTCAAGCAACACTACATGGCCTGTTTCACCAATCTTAATATCCTGCATCATCGTGACAAGCATAGAAAGCTGAACATCAATAGCCACAACACCAAGCACATTGCCTTGCTGATCACGAACAGCAGTCATAGTACTAGCCACCGGCATGCCGGCAGTACTCTGGTAAGCCTTGGAGACAGCCGAGCCGGAAGAAGAGGCTACTGCAGTTTTGTACCAAGGGCGCAGACGAGGATCAAACCGCGGCGGTAATTCTGTTGGATCAGACATAATAAAGCCGCCAGTACTACTACCATAGTAAACTATCTCATAACTCTCATGTGAAGCTCGTGCATTGTGGAGAACGCCCGCAATACGTCGTTCCAGCTGTGGCAACCCCTTGGCAACAAAAGTAACTTCAGTCTGAATGCTACTGTTAAAAGTAAGTGCCCCAGTTGCCTCCTGCAACTCTTCAAGTAACGCCAATTCTTTTGTCGTATTGATAGCGTCAGTAAAAAAGTTTGTTACAATATGCTCAACAAGGATGGCATCTGTTTCTGACGACATCTCAAACGATTTAATTGCATCGTCACGCACAATAGCATTTGAAATAATAAGAACTAATAAAACAGATACTAACGACGCAGTCATTACCAAGGCTGTCACTTTCGCCTTAATACTTTTAAACATTACACCCCCAACACTTACAATATATTAATAAAAACAAAAGACCACCTATTTATCGCACCATAAAAAACATCATTCTTTTCACCTTATCGGGTTAAAGCGCTTTCACATCCTCCCAAGTCAAATATTCTATGTGTGTCTATCGTTATATTCTTTCGGCACTACAAGTTTATAACTTAATTTTTTTTAAAAAATGCAGTTAATACACGCTGAACAACAGTGTTCACACACCCAAAAAAGAAAAAATATTAGTCGGTCACGTCTAGCATTGCTAACGATGCATCTAAAAAAAAGCATTAAGCAACCACCTGTATCCAAAGTACAAAACATCTTTGATCACACTGGAGCCCATTCTTTTCTTTACAAGACCCCGAACATGTGTGATTTAAATGTGTGGCGGTACGCCAAAAACATAACCACATATAACCAAATTTTATCTTCATGCTCAATGCCATCCGCGCTCGTCGCATCCTTACTATGGAAGGCCATAACACTTCCCCCCGAACCGATTCGGGGTATTACTCTTTTCCAGATGTCATTGAAGACGGCGTTATCGTCCACAATAGTTCAACTATTGTGGACGTTCTTTCGTTCAGCGCCTTTTCCAAGAACTACAAAATTGAAGCAGAAGATTTAGGTGACGTTACCCTGGCGCCTGCTCTCATTAACTGCCACAACCATCTGGAGCTTTCCCACATGAAAGGTAAAGCTACTTTTGGTGAAGGATTTGAGACATGGATTGAATCCGCCCTGCCGTACATGGCAACACCGGTAGATGTTCAGAGTCTTGAATCAGCAGTTTCCGAAATGGCTCTAAACGGCACTGCACACATCGCAGATGTCAATGGGCGTGCTCCTGAGGCTGTGTATAGCGCAGTTACTGCACACAACCTCAGCTGCCATATTCAATTTGAAGTATTTGGATATAATTTTCCGAATCTCGCTACCGGCACGTTGGGCGCAGAAGACTTATTCCCTTCAACTGTTGACGCATTGCCTAACGAAGCTAAGAAGCGATGGATGACCCTTTCCGGTCACGCTCTTTATTCTACCAGCCCTGATGCGTTGGTTATTGCAAAACAATGGTGCCGCTCTAATGAGCGGTATTTTTCTGTCCATTTGGCAGAACACCCCGGCGAGGAAGAGTTGCTGACTAAAGGAACAGGCCGATTCAGGGAACAACTTTCTCGCAGGGTACTTCCTAAAGATTTTACTCCACCCAAAATGCGTGCAGTACCATATGCGATGCACCTCGGCTTGCTGGATGAGTCCACACTCGCAGTCCACTGTGTGCATTGTACGCCGGAAGACATCAACATTCTTCAGGAAAGTGGTACAACTGTATGCCTGTGCCCGCGCTCTAACGAACTCATCGGAGTAGGTACCGCCCCTGTACGAAATTTTCTTGAAGCTGGGCTGCAACTGACCATTGGTACAGACAGTCTTGCTTCAAACCATGACCTTAACCTTTGGAATGAAGCGCGCTACCTGCGCGATAATTTCGATATACCTACCGGTGCATTGCTACGCATGCTTACCATTGCTGGAGCAAAAGCACTGGGCATTACAAGTGAACTAGGAACGTTGTCGAAAGGCAAACGATTCCACTATGCTATTTTGCCGGAAGACTTTTAGTCTTCATTCATCATGGGCGTTGCCCGCAAACCAGAGAAAATGAAATGCCACAAGAAAAACACTTCATCTGGCCGCACAAAGACCTTTTGGACGTAAGTCAGCTGTCACTCGAAGAAGTTACTCATCTTCTCGATACAGCCGAGCAATTTCACGAAATCAACCAGCGCCCTGTTAAGAAGGTTCCAACCCTTAAAGGGAAAAGCGTGGTGCTCTTTTTTGCTGAGCCAAGCACGCGCACAAAGACCTCCTTTGACGTTGCAGGCAAGCGTTTGT
Organism: Halodesulfovibrio marinisediminis DSM 17456; assembly: GCF_900129975.1. Taxonomy (NCBI): domain Bacteria; kingdom Pseudomonadati; phylum Thermodesulfobacteriota; class Desulfovibrionia; order Desulfovibrionales; family Desulfovibrionaceae; genus Halodesulfovibrio; species Halodesulfovibrio marinisediminis. Next base: position 429,415 of record NZ_FSRG01000005.1, on the reverse strand, counting down.
CTGCCGATACTTTTTCACTGTCCAGCAGCAGCTCAAGCCTGACAAAAGGTGAGAGCCTGAAGGACACTGCCCTTACTCTGGAAGCAATGAACCCTGATGTTATCGTTCTACGCCACAAAGCAAACGGAGCATCACAGTTCATCGCTGAACGTCTGGACTGCGCAGTAGTCAACGCAGGTGACGGTTGTCACGCTCACCCAACTCAGGCACTTCTGGATAACTTTACCCTGCGTAGAGCATGGAATAACGAGTACAAAGGAAAAACCATCCTTATTCTCGGCGACGTCAAGCACAGCCGTGTTGCTCGTTCCAACATTAACCTGCTCACCCGTCAGGGCGTTAAAGTTAGACTGTGTGCACCACGCACGCTGCTGCCGCACACTGTGCATACATGGCCGGTTGAAGTATTCCATGACTTGAACAAAGCAGTTGAAGGTGTGGATGCTGTTATGTGTCTGCGTTTACAGCTTGAACGTCAGCAGGCCGGTTTGTTGCCTGACCTGAATGAATACGCACGCATGTACTGCCTTACTTCAAAACACATGGATATGGCAGTAGAGGGTGCTAAAATACTTCACCCGGGACCTATGAACCGAGGACTTGAGATTGCGTCTGATCTTGCTGACTGCAATGAAAGCCGAGTTCTTAATCAGGTTTCTGCAGGCGTAGCCACACGCATGGCGATCCTGTACCTCCACGCAACCCGTAAAGACAAAGGAGCATAGCCATGACTAATCTGTTTATCTCCAATGGCCTGCTTCGTGGAACCTCCGTAGATATTCTTGTTTCCGGCTCCACTATTGTATCAGTTACACCACATGGTGAAGTAACTGCACCAGAAGATGCAGAAGTTGTAGACGCTACAGGTCTCATCGTATTCCCAAGCTTCTACGATTGCCACGTACACCTGCGTGAACCGGGCTTTGAATATAAAGAAGATATTGAATCCGGCCTTTCAGCTGCAGCACACGGCGGTTTCGGCGGCGTTATGGCAATGGCTAACACAAACCCGACCAACGACTCCGCATCCGTTACAGAAGCAATGCTTCAGCGTGCGCAGCAGACTTGGCCAAATGGCCCGTACCTCTACCCTATCGGTGCAGCAACCATCGGCCTTAAAGGTAAAGAGCTTGCTCCTATGGGCGAACTTGCTGAAGCCGGTTGTGTGGCAATTTCCAACGACGGTGTGCCAGTAGGCGGTGCAGAAATGTTCCGTCACTGCATGGAATATGCAGCAAACTTCGGACTGACCATCATCGATCACTGCGAAGACCCTACTTTGGCAAAAGACTGCCATATGAACGAAGGTGTAGTAAGTGAAGCCATCGGTGTAAAAGGTCAGCCAGTAGTTGCTGAGTCCATGCAGGTTGCACGCGATATTCTGCTGGCAGAATTCCTGAACCTGCCTGTTCATCTTGCACATATCAGCTGTAAACAGTCTGTTGATCTCATCCGCTGGGCAAAGGCAAGAGGCGTAAAAGTAACAGCTGAAACCTGCCCGCACTACCTGATCCTCACCGATGAGATTCTCAGCAATTACTCTACCGCAGCAAAAGTTAATCCTCCATTGCGTAGCGAAGAAGATCGCCTTGCCATGAAGGAAGCTGTGAAAGACGGTACCATCGATATTTTTGTGACTGACCATGCACCGCATGCAGACCACGAAAAAGAGCATCCAATTGAAGGTGCACCTAACGGTATCTCCGGTCTGGACAGCGCGGTAGCACTCACATGGACTCAGGTAGAAGACGGCACCATCACAGAAGACGACTTCATCAAGCTGTGGGCTGAAAAGCCAGCTGAGCTCTTCAAGCTTCCACTTAACACCTTTGCAGAAGGCGACATTGCAGACTTCTTCCTCTTCGATCCTAACGAAAAATGGGAAATGACTGCTGACGCCATGCACTCAAAAGGCAAAAACACACCGTTCCTTAACAAGACCCTCAAGGGTCGCGTTAAAGCACACTGGCTTGGCGGAACACGTGTAGTTTAAATAAAAATCTTGCCTCCGGCGGGTCTCCGCGAGCAAAGCTCTGCCTCTTGCATCCACGCAAGGGAGCACCGGCCTCTTGACCCCCGCTTAAAAATATTGATGGGGAACGTAGCTCCTACCCCTTATGAAGAATAAAATGAGTTGAAAGACTTGGTAACCAAGACTTTCAACTCATTTTCTTTTTTAACCGTATGATAAGGCGAATGAATTGGAAAAACACCTGACCATTACAGGCAACAACGCTTACACCGTAAACTCTTTGACCCACATGTCGTGGAGATTGCAGAAGCTCGTAGCTACATACTTTCCTTTTTTCTTCAATGCTGCCTTAGATACTGGATCATCTTTCCATGAAAATGTCTTTGCATGCACCACTTCCCCGTCTTCAGAAACGATAGTGTGACGTACAATATAATGCTCTTGGCTCATTGGATGAGGTGTTGTCATCATAACAAGCAAATTTTTAGTATCTACAATCGGCACATGAGATTTCTCTTTTCCTTTCCACATGCCAGTCTGACTATTGGTATAGATGATTCCCTTTTCCATTGAAAACTGCCATGCAAATGCAGGAACAGCCTTAACTACAGAAACACCGGCAAGCATTGCTGTACCAGCGAGAAATTGTCTACGAGTACTCATTTTTATACCTTCCTGTCGTAAATTGCTGCCTATCTCAAAATGACAGCGAGTTAAAAAGTGGACAGTCCTGATATAAAATCTGATACACTGGCAGTAAGTTAAATGATATGTTGCGCACAAAAAAAGCCGGACAACATATGTTGCCCGGCCTGAATAACATTTGAGTAACTCAGCAGTGTGCTGGTTTATCTCAACATCAACTTACATTTTGTAATCACGAACAAAAGCAATAGCTTCTTCAACAGAATTAACTTTGCCTTCAATCTGTGCTTTCAGAAGCTCGTCACGCAGAATACCTACATGAGGACCAGGTTTGAGGCTGGTTGCTTCCATAATTTCGTTACCGTTCAGGAATGGTTCTACCATCTGTTCCGGAGTATCAGCACGCTCAAGCCACTTCATGTTATGGTTGAATGCGTTAAAGGCATTGTCACGGGCTTTAAGGTCCGCACGAGCCATCTCAATGAGACGTGGATATTCGTCAAGAGCACGGAAACGACGGATACCTTTATCAGTCAGCATGCTGTGGAAGAACTGATGATGCTTAACAAGGTGACACACAAGATCGATATCCTGCGGCAGGAATGACAGGCGTCCCATGATCTTTCTGGTTACTTTAGCACCAACACGACAGAACTGGTTAAAGGTCCATGTGTCATTACTAAATTCTGCAGTGTAAAGTTTACCTACATTGCTGCAAAGAACCGCAAAGGTACCGAACCAGTCGAACGGTAATTCTTCAGGGTAATGACGCATTGTTTCGATGGTGTGCTCGAATACAGTCTGCTCTTCGCCGGTTTCTTCATTTTTAATCTGAGTACAACGGGAAAGTGCTGCGATTTCCGGAATCAGACCATGCAGGATCATGGAATCAAACAGAAGTTCAACAAAACGCCACATGTTCTCAGCTTCAACCTTACGCCACTCTTCCATAATGCTATGGGAAGGCACGTAATCAAGAATACGGGAAGAGCCTTTTACGATGGCAATCCAAGTATTCTGCTCGATTGGCAGGTCGTAGTTAGCAGCAAAACGCAGAGCACGAATGCCGAGCAGGTAGTTACGGCGTAATGTTTCGTGCGCAATACCTGTAAACTTAACAACACCGGTAGCGATGTCTTCAAAGCCTTCGTACATTTCTGAACCAGGAACATACGGACATGCGTACTGGGCCGGAATGCTGCCATACTTCTCTTCCATGCGTTTCAACAAGTGAGGAGTAATACGTGCAATGCTTTCTTCTGGATGAGACGCATCTTCTACATCAGTAGGATAAAAACGGTAAGTGACATCTGCTTCTTTCAGCAGAGCAACTACTCCGCGTTCAGATCCTTCGATAACATTAGGGAACATACGCTGGATTTCATCGAACGGAGCTTCACATGCGATATCCAGTTCAGTTTCTTTTGCATCTTCAAGCAGTTCGCGCTGAAGCTGAGCGTTAACAACGTACGCATCAAATCCGTTACGCATAATAGTCTTACAAATGCCAACGGCATCTTTAAAAGGCTGAGTCATTCATCCTCCTATTGTAGAACCGATAAAAACCGGACCACATAGTCTCATATAGTATGCTATAGTAAGAACATAGCGTTTTTATAATCTAAATAAGTCACCTTGCATTGTGAAATATAACACATGCTCAATAGACACGCAAATAACCATTGGCACTCTTATGTGACAATGTGTATGCGATACTGGTAATTACGAATGCCCTATTTGTACAGTGAAGTATTACGACTTTTATTCTTTTTTCAGTCCAATACTAAATATGCAAACTGATCTGATTACATGTACTGTCAAAGTTAGCGGGAAAGATGCAGCTTAGCGACTTTTTCAAACGCATCCGTAAGCATCGTAATATGGCGTGTTTGTAAGTTCCAGCAATGCCAATACAGCTGTACGGTCACAGAATACTCTACTATCGGAATAAGCTGTTTTGTCTTTAGCTCTTCTTCAATCTGTAAGCTTGGAATCATCCCGTACCCAAGCCCTTTTTTACACATATCCACAAACATATGAGAATCCGGTACGTAGTGTGTCGGAAACTCACCGGCACGGATGGCATAACGTCCCAACATCTCGTTGTTCATTTCGTCAGTGCGATCATACGTAAGGATAGGCGCAGCACGCACTGCGTCAGGTGTAAACCCGTCAGGAAACCATTGAGCAGCAAAACTAGGTGTCGCACAGCATACATAGATCATCTTACCAAGATATACAGTCTTACATCCCTGCATAGGCCCCGGCTGAGAGCTGACACACCCTACCACTTCCCCGTTTTTAAGCATATCATGCGTTTTGTCCTGATCCCCCAACCGGATGTCTACAAGAATATTTGTAGTGGTCAGGAGTTCCTGCAATGTATCGGGAATCCATGTAGCAAGGCTGTCGGCGTTAATACCTACAGGTACTGTTATATAATCTTCAGCTGTTTTACCCAGAGTATCCTCAAACAGATCCTGTTCCATAAGGCTTACCTGTTTATAATGCCCGAGCAGTTTCTGCCCCATCGCTGTAGGCTGCACCGGAGTAGAGCGGACAATAAGCATAGCGCCGATCCTATCTTCAAGTAACCGGATACGCTGAGAAACCGCAGACTGCGTAATATGCAGCACGGTTGCCGCTTTTTCAAAACCGCCATTTTCTACAACGGCAGCAAAGGCTTCAAGCTGTTTGTAATCGATCATACGTCTACATTAGCAAAACTTATGCAACATCAAAACAATGAATTTCACTTCTAACAATTTTTCTTCTACATAAGTGTTCGCAAACAAGTTCCAGATGTGATGGCGGGGTGTTGAGCGTACCCCGCTGTTACAGCGCTCACTGAACTTCCCATGTGTCTGCTGAAGGGACGCCTTCTGCATTGACCTGAATAACAAGCAATTATTACTCACAATGCAGCCAAGGGTTGGGAAAAACATGCTCGCTCCATTCTTTCAAGGATTTGGTACTTGCGGTGGATTAATTATGGCGATCGGGGCACAGAATGCCTTTCTGCTCTCACAGAGTGTTCGCAAAAACCACCATCTTATTATCGCGCTCATGTGCATCATGTCCGACATGTTACTTATCGGACTCGGTGTTTTCAGTGTTGGGCGAATTGTCGCCTCCTCACCTGAAGTAAAAATATTTGCCACCTTTTTTGGTGCAGCGTTTCTACTCTGGTACGGATTCTGTGCTTTCAGATCTGCCTGCAAGCCGGGAGTGCTGACGACATCATCAGATGCAACACGTTCTTTACGAAGCGTTGTCTTAACAACGCTGGCTGTTACCTTCTTAAATCCGCACACCTATCTGGACACAGTTGTCCTTATGGGCTCACTGGGCGGGCAATTTATCGGTAACGGAAAGATTTACTTCTGGATCGGCGGAGTTTGCGCCTCCGCAATCTGGTTCGGCGCTCTCGCTTTTGGGGGACAGGCTCTTGCACCACTATTCCGCAAGCCTTCTTCATGGCGAATCCTTGATGGCACGGTGTGCGCAATCATGTGGCTTATCGCTGCAGGACTCATCAAACAAGGTATCGCGCTCTTATAATATGTACCCTATTGGACGCTGGTAGCTTCCCATACCGGTATTAAGCAATACACCGCGTATTCCCTGCGCTTCCAGAATAAGAATTTGTTTAATACACGTCCTATCCCATATTAAATGCCCCTTTTCCCGAAGGGGCATTTAGAAAGCACCGCACATCCGTTTGTACTCGGAGAAAAAGAACTTCGTACCTTCCTTTTTCTCCAGGTCCAGACGGATGTTTTTTTATGTCTGAAACACAGTATTTCTTCTGCTGCCACACCGGCATAACCTTGCACCACATACAGTAACAGGCTACTCTGCGTGGTCTAAACTGCTGACAACATCAACAACTCACAGTTAAAGCCCCACACTATCCATCTGTAACAATATACAAAAATTTTTATTCTACAGAGAGCAATGCGGTAGGGATATCATCAATCTGTTCGCCATATACTATTGATTCGAGGATCCAATATGAAAAAAGATTTCTTCAACGTACTCAGCGTGCAAGAATTTATTCAAAAACTTCACTCATTCACTCCGCTTCAAGCCAATACTGTTTCTATCGAAAAGGTAGACGGCTGCGTACTTGCCACCGACATTATTGCAGAGGAAGACCTGCCACTTGCCAGCCGCTCCTGTATGGACGGATACGCAATCAATGCTTCCAACATATTCGGTGCATCTGAAGCAAACCCTGCATATCTTGAATCAGTTGGTGACATCGACATTGAGAAGCCAGCATCTTTCACTCTACAAGACGGCGAATGCGCCGGAATCGTAACAGGCGGAATTTTGCCTGACGGTGCAGACGCAGTTGTTATGGTTGAACACACCGAATCACTCGGTGCCGGCACCATAGAGATCCGTAAGTCTCTCGCACCATACGAAAACGTCATGCTCAAAGGCGAAGACGCGACAACAGGTAAGCCTGCTCTCACTGCAGGAACCCGCATCCGCCCTCAGGAAGTAGGAATGTTGGCTGCACTCGGCATTCAGGAAATTCCTGTGTACAGCTCACCTCGTGTAGGCATTATCTCAACCGGTGATGAACTTATTCCTATTGATGAAAAGCCGGTTGTTGGACAAGTTCGCGATGTAAACAGCTACACTCTTGCAGCATGCGCACGACGCGCAGGTGCAACCGCAACCACGTATGGCCTTGTTGAAGACAAGCTTGATTCTCTGAAAGAAGCGCTTGAAAACGCCCTCGCGGAAAACGATGTTGTTTTCCTCTCCGGCGGAAGCTCAGTTGGAGTCCGCGACCTCACCGTTGGCGCCATTGAACAAATCGAAGGCGCAGAACTCATCAACCACGGTGTAGCTATCAGTCCGGGTAAGCCGCTTATTCTTGCTAAATGCGGCAACAAAGCTATTTGGGGACTCCCCGGCCAAATTGCCTCAGCACAGGTTGTCATGTTTGTTCTCGGCATGCCGTTTTTGCGATACCTTAGTGGGGACACCAACGCATTTGATCAATCCCGCTGGCCATCCAAGCAGGCAGAACTCAGCCGCAACGTGGCATCTAAACCGGGACGTGAGGACTATGTGCGGGTAACTGTCACAGAAAAAGATGGAAAAAACATCGCAATACCTGTGCTCGGTAAGTCCGGCTTGCTGAAAACCATGCTTCAAGCTGACGGTGTTGCGCGTATTAACGCAGACAGCGAAGGAATCTACGAAGGTACAGTTGTTGACGTACTGTTTTTTTAAATTATAGGAAGCGTCATGCGAATTTTATTCTTCGGTGACATTGTAGGCAAACCGGGCAGACTTATTCTGCGTAAGCGCCTTGCTTCTCTCAGAGAAGAAAAAGGGGCAGACCTTATTATTGCTAACGGTGAAAATGCCTCCGGCGGCATTGGTCTTTCAGGAGACACAATGCGCGAACTTTTTGGTGCAGGCATAGACATTCTTACTTCCGGTAACCACATCTGGAAGCATAAGGAAATGTACAACCTGCTTAATAACGAACCGCGGATTATCCGCCCTGCAAACTATCCACAGGGTGCACCTGGCTCCGGGCTTGTTATTCATAAACTTGCAGACGGTCGCAAGATTGCGATCATGAACCTGCTTGGACGCACGTTCATGGATGACATTGACTGCCCGTTTAAAAAAGTAGACGAACTGCTTGCGTCTATTCCGGAAGACGTTTGCGTCCGTATTATCGATTTCCATGCTGAAGCAACGAGCGAAAAAAAAGCACTCTCCTTCTATGTAGACGGCAAAGTTTCAGCTGTTATTGGTACGCACACACACGTGCAGACTGCAGACGCAATGATTCTGGAAAAAGGCACCGGCTATATTACTGATGCCGGCATGTGTGGTGTTGAAGAATCCTGTCTCGGCATGGATCCGAAAGTCATTATTGACCGGTTCATGACCGGACTTCCACAACGATTCAAAATTGCCAAAGGCTCCCCACACATCAACGGTCTGTTCTTGAATGTTGATGGTGAAACAGGATTGTGTACAAAAATTGAGCTTATTCGCGAATAGCTTTTTATCTGCCTCCGTAAATCGACTGCACGAACGTTCTCTTGACTACGTCAATGCGTTGCGTAACGGTGGGTAACAGCATTACGTTTTATTCTTTTTATATATTTTCTGGTCAACTCTTCCCCCTTTTTCCTAATAAAGGCTGAAGGGGATTCTTTTCGTAAAGAAAACAAAGAGGAAGCCACCTATCGGCATCTAACCAGAACCAATCAATATTGACATTTTTGTAAAGTTTGACAATTCGCTAATTCTTTGTAACAGACACCAAGCTACAACATATTTTTTTGTAAAAGAGAGAATTATGGATATTCAAAAACAGCTCGAAATCATTCAGCGTGGCTGTGCTGAGCTTATTGATGCTGAAGAGCTCAAGAAAAAGCTCGAAAAAGGCAAACCGCTGCGCATTAAAATGGGTTTTGACCCTACAGCTCCTGACTTACACCTTGGTCACAGTGTTGCAATCCACAAACTGCGTCATTTTCAGGAACTCGGTCACACCGTAATCTTCCTTATCGGTGATTTCACCGGTATGATCGGTGACCCTTCAGGTCGTTCTGACACACGTCCTCCACTCACCCGTGAAGAAGTTCTCGCTAACGCGGAAACATATAAAAAACAGGTTTTCAAGATCCTCGATCCTGAAAAAACCGAAGTTCGCTTCAACTCTGAGTGGTTCGACAAATTCGGCGCAGCCGACTTTATCCGTCTTGCTTCCCGCTATACTGTAGCACGTATGCTTGAACGTAACGATTTTGAGCAGCGTTATAAGAACAACACCCCTATTGCTATCCATGAATTCTTGTATCCGCTTGTTCAAGGCTATGACTCTGTAGCACTTGAAGCAGACCTTGAACTTGGCGGTACCGACCAGAAGTTCAACCTGCTTATGGGACGTACTCTTCAAGGACAGGAAGGTCAGGCCCCTCAGTGCGTTATGACCATGCCTATTCTTGAAGGCCTCGACGGTGTTCGTAAGATGTCTAAATCCTACGGCAACTACGTAGGCATCGATGAAGCACCTGCTGATATGTTCGGCAAACTCATGTCCATCTCTGACGAACTGATGTGGCGTTACTACGAACTTATTTCTCTCAAGTCTCTTGAAGAAATTGCAGAGCTCAAAGCAAAAGTCGAAGCCGGTGAACTCCATCCGAAGACTGTAAAAGAAGAACTCGCAGAAGACATCGTAACTCAGTACCACGGTGCTGAAGAAGCAGCCAAAGCACGTGAAGGATTTAACTCCGTATTCGCTAAAGGTCAGCTTCCAGACGATATGCCGGAACACACCTGCGAATCCGGTGACGCTTCCATGCCTCCTGTATTCCTTACAGATGCAAAGCTCACCAAATCACGTGGTGAAGCACGCCGCCTCATGAAACAGGGAGCACTCTCCATTGATGGAGAAAAGTGCAACTCTGAGGATGCTCTTCCAGCAGGTGAGTATGTCATCAAACTTGGTAAAAAGCGCTTCCTCAAATTAATTGTTAAGTAGCTTTTTTTTAGAAACCAAAAAAGAAAAAAGCCCTGTAGAAACTTCTACAGGGCTTTTTTTATTTCCAGCTATTTTCTTATTGTAAAAACCTGAAAATGAGCCTAGGGATGACGTGCATTTTTCTTATATTACAATATATTATGTTGCAAACTTTCAACACAGCATTCCAGTAAGGAGACACCAATGTTTGTAGGTGAAATCGCAGCACTCGGCACAGCCTGCCTATGGGGACTTTCTACTTACATGCATACAAATGCTGCAAAACTTATCGGAGCATGGCCACTCACGTTATGCCGCACTCCGCTTGTACTGTTCTACAACATTTGCATTGCGCTTGTAATAGGTGCGGAATGGGTATTCCCAAGCCAATCCATCGGTTGGATTTTGCTCTCCGGCGTTTTGGGATTAGGAATAGCAGACACTTTATTCTATGAAGGATGTACCCGTATCGGAGCCCGAACAGGCTCAATCTTGTGGCAAATGACACCATGCGTCACGGCAGTCATCGCATTTTTCACCCTGGGCGAATCACTAACGCTTCTGAATATTGCCGGCATGCTTATCATCATATTTTCAGTAATTTCAATCACTACCAAAAATGATGAACAAACAGACAGCCCCGTAGATCCCAAAGAGTGGCACTACGGCTTTAAACTCGTCCTGCTCTCTGTTCTGGCACTTGGCCTCTCTCATGTATGTATCCGTAAAGGACTTTCTTACGGACTTGACCCACTAATGGGCAGCATCCTCCGTATTGCCGCAGCAGCAAGCTGCGCATGGATCGCCGCAGCTGTTATGGGCTATCATCACAAAATTACTGAGCGTAAGGACAACATGGCTAAGGCCATGAAAATTATATTCGTTGCAAGCTTTGTTGGTACCACATTAGGAAACTGGGTTGCCTTGTTCTCAATGAAATACGCTAAAGCGGGAATCGCAGCCTCACTCATCAGCCTAACGCCGCTTGCGATTATTATGATTACCGCAGTCCACGAAAAGAAAACACCATCATCCCGAGTCGTACTGGGGATACTCACAGCTTGTGGCGGCTCTGCCCTGCTCTTCATGTAGTTCGATCTTACAATCATCGTACATAAAAAAAGGTACCCGCAATGCGGGTACCTTACATTTCATTTAGACGTCCGGTTCTAAACTCCAAATACCGTCAATATACTCTTTCACAGCTCGGTCGCTGGAGAAGTAGCCCATCCCCGCAGTATTCATGATGGACTTTTTTATCCATAAATCACGGTCTACATATTCATGAGAAATACGTTTGTGTGTTTCTACATAGGCACGATAATCCGCCAAAACCATGAAAGGATCACCACCAGTCAACAAGGAGTTAAAAATTGAACTAAAGGCCGTCGAATCACCCGGAGTAAACTGATCAGAATTGATCATATCCAAAACCTCGCGTAATTCACTGTCGTTCTTATAAAACTCCCAAGGGTCATACCCACGTCTTCGTAAAGCAAGCACTTCTTTTTCGCACAGACCGAAAAGATATATATTACCATCTCCAACACGCTCACCGATCTCAATATTCGCACCATCTCTGGTACCAATAGTCAACGCTCCATTAAGAGCAAACTTCATGTTACCAGTGCCGGATGCCTCATACCCTGCCGTCGAAATCTGCTCTGAGACATCCGTTGCTGGCACAAGAAGCTGCGCCAAAGAAACATTGTAGTTTGCCAGGAAGATAACTTTTAAGAAATTACGAGTGTGCGGGTCAGAATTCACTCGTCGCGCTACGCAGTTAATAAGATAGATAATATCTTTTGCCATCTGGTAACTTGGAGCCGCCTTGCCACCAAAGATAAACGTGCAAGGCTGCATCTTTACATCCGGATTCCTCCGAATATTGTTATAAAGCGAAATAATGTGCAGAATATTCAACAACTGGCGTTTGTACTCGTGGAAACGCTTCACTTGCACATCAAAGATACTATGCGGGTTAACCGTAATGCCGTTCACTTTTTCTATGTAATCTGCAAGACGCTTTTTATTGGTTAAACGACACTGTTCCCAGTCATGACGAAACTCTACATCATCCACCAGCTCGCGAAGCTTTTTCAACTGAGTAAGGTCAGTTATCCAGTTGCACCCTAAGTGTTCACTCAATAACCACGACAAGGGCACGTTACACTGGCGCAACCACCTGCGCGGAGTTATCCCGTTTGTTTTGTTGTTAAACCTGTCTGGAAAAATTCTGATAAAATCGTGGAATACACGATCCTTCAAGATTTGTGTATGCAACGAAGATACGCCGTTCACACTGAAGCTTCCCACAATCGCTAGATGACTCATCCGTACTCTTTGTTCAGGACCAGCTGAAATGAGAGAGACACGTGAAGGCAATTCCGGTTCGTCACGGAAATGCAATCGAACCTCTTCAAGGAAGCGTCGATTGATCTCATAGATAATCTGCATATGACGCGGAAGCAGCCGTTCAATCAACTTCACAGGCCAAGTTTCCAACGCTTCCGGCAGAATGGTATGGTTAGTATACGCAAAAAGTTTCTGGCAAATACACCAAGCTTCTTCCCAGCCTAAAAGCTCCTCATCCAGCAACATGCGCATCAATTCCGGAATGGCAATGGCTGGATGCGTTTCGTTAAGCTGCACAACGTTTTTTTCCGGTAACTGATCCCAAGGCTTATTCAGCTTTTTAAATCGACGCACCATATCACGCATCGTTGCAGCCACAAAAAAATACTGCTGCTTTAACCGCAGAGTTTTTCCCTCTGGAGCATCATCGCTGGGGTACAGCACCATTGAGATATTCTCATCCGATATTTTTTCCTGAACAGAGCCTATGTAATCGCCAGCATTAAACGAACTCAGCACGAACTCTTTATGAGGACGAGCTTCCCATAAACGGATGCTGTTCACATGCCCATTACGATAGCCCGGTACATACATATCGTTTGCCATAGCCATGACAAGGTCACCACCACGCCAATCGTGACGTAGCATACCATCATCATCCAGCCACTCATTCACCGTACCGTAAAAACGAATAGGAAAGAGATTATGCGGACGAGGGATCAACCAATGGCTGCCTTCATGCAACCAGTTATCCGGCTGTTCAACTTGATGACCATTTCTAATTTCTTGTCTGAACAAACCATATGAGTAGCGGATACCATACCCGTAAGCCGGTAGCCCCAATGTAGCCATAGAATCCATATAACACGAGGCAAGACGCCCTAAACCGCCGTTTCCCAACCCCGGCTCGCATTCTTCGTCAACAATTTCATCTAACGAAAGGTCATGTTCGTGTAAAAATTCATGAGCTTCATTTTCCAGCCCCAGTGCCAACAAGTTTCCACGTAAAAACTTACCGGGTAAAAACTCAAGCGAAAGATAGTACAACCGTTTATCATCGTTTGCGTAATATTTTCTCTGCACTGCCGTCCATTTTTCTAACATACGATCGCGTACAGCCAGCACAAGTCCCCAATAAGCTTTTCGCTTATTAAGATACGTATTATCCTGCCCTAATGAATACAGAACATGCCACAATGCATCTTCTCCAAGTGTAGAGTTGCGCGCTCCAGGCGCTTCAAACTCATCCAGTGGTTTATCCAGCAGGTGCAGATAATCTTTAACATCTTTCGACATGGATCCCCCGTCATTATCTATATGCAGACCATATAATTTCGATATGATGCAACACACTAGTATTAACGTACCATGATACGAGGATGCCCACAGCGCAGACATGATAAGTCACTAAACCTGAGCACTTTCTATTTTCAAAACTTTTCATTTGCAGCTGGCCTACCTTTCTTATACTACGATGACCATCACAGTAAGGAAACAAGGCTCGTACAAACTGAGCATGAAGTTCATTCCTGCCTGAATGTAATGTTGAACAACAAAGGATCCCCATGACTACGCCTGAAGCAAACGCCAACGAACAAAAAAAAGAACCTGAAACTACCTCTGAGGTAGAAAAGGTACCTTTTGATCAATTTTCTTTTGATCAGCGAATTCGTTCCGGTTTATCCGCCTGCAAGTTTACCGCCCCTACTCCGGTACAACAGGCTGTAATTCCTATTCTGCTTGAACGAAGAGACACCATTGCCCTTGCAAACACAGGCACTGGTAAGACTGCGGCATTCCTGCTTCCATTGCTTCAATACTTAGCAGATGAAGACGCTCTCAAGCGTGGTCCCGTTCGCGCGCTTATCCTTGCTCCAACCCGTGAACTTGTGCTCCAGATTCAAAAAACTTGCATCGCACTTGGACTACAGACTGGCTACCGATGCGGAGCTGTATATGGCGGTGCCGGCGCTGCACCACAAAAAAAAGCTGCCAAACAATCTACAATCATTGTGGCAACCCCCGGGCGTCTACTGGACTTCATGAATCAAAAAGAAATCCGTCTCGGCGGCATCGATACACTCATAATTGATGAAGCAGACCGTATGTTCGATCTCGGATTCCTACCGGATATCCAGAAAATTTTAGATCGTGTTCCGTCCAAGCGCACTACCGCATTCTTCTCTGCAACCATGCCAAAGCCTATTGAACAGCTTGCATGCACCTACACAAAAGACCCAAAAGTTATTGATGTACGCACAGAAGAAGCAAAGCCGGACATCACGCACGAACTTTTCACAGTTCCACCGCATCTCAAGAAAAAGCTACTGCTCACACTTATGCCGCTGCTGCTCAATGACTCTGACAATCTTGTCCACAAGCAAAAACGTGCTGAGCACAGTCCGCACTCCAAGGCTGACGGTGGCATCATTATCTTCACCAACACCAAAGAAACTTGTCGTGCCCTTGAACGTACACTTGCCAACAAGTTCGGTGAAGTAGCTGCGCTGCACAGTGACCTTTCGCAGTCAAAGCGCAACAAAATGCTTGAAAAAATGCAAACAGGTGAAGCACGAATCCTTGTTGCCACTGACCTTGTTGCACGCGGTATTGATCTCGATCACATCACACACATCATTCAGTTCGACACGCCTGATAGTGCAGACAAGTACATCCACCGTGTAGGACGCACAGCACGGGCATACCGCAAAGGAACGGCCATAACCCTTCTTGGTGAAAAAGAGCTCATGCGCATGCTCCAGATGGAGCAAGACATTGGTAAGTCTTTTGCGCTGCGCAAGCTCGCTAACTTCAACTACAACGAGCCGTCAGGTAACAACAAATCTGACACACACACAGACTCACACCGCAAGCCAAGCTTCAAACGCAAACCGCAAGGTAAGAAGCCTCAAGGTAAAAAGCCAAGTAGCTCACGTAGTGCTAAACCACGCCGCAAGCGGTAGGCTTAATTGCTAGCTGCGATTTGCCTCCGGCGGATCTACGACGTTTTTATTTTGTCTCCGACGGCTGGTTGAAACCTTGTTTCACTGTCCTTATCCGTACTCTCTCATTCTTCGAGAACGGCTAAGGCTCTGTAGAAAGGTTCTCCCCCAGCCCCCCTTCCAAAGACTTTTACTCCCGAGGTAAATCCGTTGACTATGCCTCCACACGACTTTACGCTACTGACTTAAATAAAAAGGGCTGACCTATGTAACTAGGACAGCCCTTTTCTTTTTACGAGAAGAGTAGTGTAGCATGAACCACAAGATATCGAAAAAACAGTCTACAGACTCTCAAGTCCCCGCTACAAGTACTAACGACAGAAAAGTCTCAATACTATCGGTTCATCATCAGGGCATTGAGGCTCTTAGAAATTTGCGGAATCCTATCGCCAAAACAACGCCCTGCGTTTTCACGCATAATCTCCATGGTATCACCAGCAATCAACTGCCCGAACAAGCGGTTACCATATAAAAAGTTTGCCGCAAAATACATGCAGTACTTTTTGTAAAGCTTAATCGCACGGGTCGGGTCGTACCATTTTTCAATTTGATCCAAAAACAAAAAGAGCGATTCTCTATACGTTTCCGGTGTCGCTTCGAAGCCTTCAGACAGTTCTGCAAACATCCACGGCTTGGAAATTGCCGCACGACCAATGGCGAGACCGTCACAACCTGTGCGCTCCACCATAGCTTTAGCAGATGCAACATCCCACACGTCACCGTTTCCAAAAACTGGGATTGATACAGCCTCTTTTACGAGCGTGATATCATCAAAGCGTGGGCGCTTTGTGCGTCTGTCTGGTGCAACACGCGGATGGAATGTCAATGCATCCGCACCAGCCTGTTCCAGCATTTTTGCAAAGGCTATTGCTGGTTCCGGCTCGTTCTGCCAGCCTGTTCTGAATTTAACAAACAACGGGATATCAACAGCTTTGCGAACCTTTTCAACCATCTCACAGGCACGATCAACATCACGCATGAGATCAGCACCACATTGCCTGTCTACAATGGGAGCAACTGAACATCCCATGTTGATATCAACACCAAAGAAGTTTTCTTGTTGAACACGTTCTGCGGCGAGTGCCATGTCATCCGGTGCAGCACCAAACAATTGGCATACCAGCTTGGGCAGTTCTTCATCTTGCCAGCTGAACACCGGAGACTTGTAACGATTTTCTGTTGGTACAGCGCGGGCGCTGCACATACCTGTAAACAGAAGACCGTAACCACCGTAATGTGCGGCAACAGAGCGGTATGCAATGTGTCCGAGTCCTGCCATAGGGGCAAGACACAGGCGATTCTGGATGGTTCTACCGCGCAATGTAATAGGCGCAGAGAAAGATTCAGCAGCTTGCATGGATACCCCTACAAAATTTGTTCAAGAATGCGTGTGTCGTCTAATTCAAAAACACAGAAGGTGTTATCTTCATACACCGCATACGTAGGGCGATCACTCTGTTTAGGAAGTGAACATGAACCCGGGTTCCAGATGATAATGCCATTTTCATCAGTATATGCTTTAGGACGATGAACATGTCCGTATACGAAGATATCTCCTGCACAAAGCGGAGGCATGTTTTCTGGATTCCACAGATGACCGTGGGTAAGGAAGATGCGGCGACCGTCCGCGAGCAACCAAGAGAAATCTGACATAATCGGGAACTCGAGTACCATCTGGTCTACTTCTGCATCGCAATTACCGCGCACCGCAATAATTTTGTCTTTGTAGCTGTTCAGAAGGCCGACAGTCGCTTTAGGATCGTGTCCCACTGGAAGCGGGTTACGAGGACCGTGGTACAGCAGGTCACCAAGCAGTACAATGCAGTCCGGATTAATTTTTTCAGCCTTGTCCAAAACAGTTTTTGCACGGTCATAAGAACCGTGCAAATCTGAGATAAATAAAATTTTCATTAAGTGTGTCTGTAAAAATAGTTAGAGGACGTCAATTTTAATGCGCTTAGGCGGTACTTCATTCCGTTTTGGAAGATATATTGTCAGTACGCCGTTTTCAAATTTGGCGCTTACCCTTTCTTTATCCACAAGCTCGCTTACTTCAAAACGCGCACAATACTCCACTTCCCCAAATTCCATAGAGTGTACACGTTCTCCAGAAACAAGTCCGAAGTTAGATTTTGCCTGAACCGAAAGCTTGTCGTTTTCAATGTCCAAAAGGAGTTTTTCTTTCTCTACTCCCGGCATATCAAGGTAGAGATAAAATCCGTCTTCCCGTTCAACAAAATCAGATGGGGGCTGTACCAGTGGACGCTTTCCTATTCTGTTAGCTATCTGGTGCATAGCTGCTACCTTGGTTGGATATGGATTGTGTGCGGCTGCATTGCCGTAGACTTAGGCAACTGAACAAACAGCATGCCGGACTTCATGGTTGCGGTAATACCGTCTTTATGGATCGGAACATTGACTTTTACCAGCCGTTGAAATGAGCCTGTCGGGCGTTCCTGTTGGTGATATTTTCCTTGAACAGGCTTGAGTTCCCCTCGAAGCACAAGGGTATTATCTTCAATAGCTAGCTCTACGTCTTCCATTGCAGCCCCCGGCAGCAGTGCCCTTACATAGACGTTTACATCATCCTCACTGATGTACAGCGGAGGAAATGTTGCGCCTCTCAAGGAAGTTGGCTGCGGGTCGTGCAGGTCATTCATCAGTTTATCAAACAGATGAGGGAAGTCGTAAAAGGATCCATAATTGATAACCATAATCCGGCTCTCCTTTCAGCAGATATCATAAGCAGAGACAACAATCCGTCAAGATAAGCAACTGCGTGCAAGACTACAACTGAGCGAGCGGGGAAAACTTACTTACGTGCTTCGCGCACTCCGTTGTCCCAGTCTTCCTGAGGGATGGATTCTTCTACCAACATTACAGGAATTTCTTCGCGAATAGGGTACACAACGTTGCATTTGGAGCAAGAAAGTCCGTCTTTATCTTCAGTAAGTTCAAGAGAGTTCTTACACTTCGGGCAGGCAAGAATCTTCAGTAAATCAGCTTGTACAGTCACAGTACGACTCCTTAAAAAATATATACACACGTTGTGTGCAGAAGGGGTAGTATACGCAGTTACTGTACGCACAGCAACAAGAAGCGGCGTAGTATAATTTTGAAAAAATTTAAAATAAGAGCTTATAAAATAAGTAAGATAGAGAACACCACAAATTCGCCATTTGACAAGGCGCAAACCGCAGGCGTAATTAAAATGGTGAAAGAACAACCAGAGACATTAGTAGATAGTCCTACAAACGGAAGGAAATATGACGCGGACATATATCGACTTGCACACGCATTCGACAGCTTCTGATGGAAGTGACTCTCCTGAAGAACTGATACAACTAGCTAAAAAAAACAACATTACAACACTTGCACTAACAGACCACGATACCGTTGCCGGTGTTGAAGAAGCTATGGATATAGGTAAGGAGCTCGGTGTTGACGTTATCCCGGGCTGCGAACTGGGAGTAAAAACCGACTTCGGTGAAATTCATCTTCTCGGCCTTTGGCTTGATCCAAAAGCTTCTAAGCTGCAAAACGTAATGGGTGAGTTGCGTAAATACCGCGCTGAACGCAACAAGATCATCGTTGAAAAACTGCAGGCACTTGGTATGGATATTACCTATGAAGAAGTGCTTGAAGCCGCTGGTGACGGTTCTGTTGGTCGCCCTCATATTGCGCAGGTTCTTGTTAATAAAAAATACTTTAAGACTGTAAAAAGCGTTTTTGACGAAATGCTGTGCGACGGTGGCAAGGCATACGCTCCCAAAAAAGTTCTTACACCAATTGAAGGTGTCAAGCTGCTGAAAGAGGAAGGAGCTACCGTATCATGGGCTCATATGTGTATTCATGGGCGCTCCACAGAGTATCTTAATGATATGATCGCGACGCTGAAACCTCACGGGCTGGATGCGTTGGAAGCCTACCACAGTGAACACGGTGATGCTTCAACACGACTTGTTGTCGAGCTTGCAGCCGTACATGGACTTGCACTCACTGGCGGATCGGACTATCACGGCGCGGTGAAGCCTAATATTGCGCTTGGCCGTGGTAAGGGTGGGTTGTTTGTACCGCACAATGTGCTTGATAACTTAAAAGAACTACGCTCTAAGCAGGGACTTCCTGTTTAGTTACAAATATTATGACAAAAAAATTGCCTGAACTGCTTTGTCCAGCAGGAGATATGGACAGACTTGATACTGCACTGCTTTACGGTGCAGATGCTTGTTATCTTGGTGGAAAAAAACACAGCCTTCGCGCAAGCTCCGGCGGTTTTGACTGGGAAGAACTTGAAGTAGCCTGCTCCAAAGCGCATGCGAAAAATGCTTCCATCTACTACACACTTAATATCCTGCCTCACGAAAAGCATCTTGCCGGTGTACAGGAATCCCTCGAGCATCTTGCTGAGTCCAGTGTAGATGGCATCATCATCGCTGATCCGGGTGTGCTTCGCATGGCACGCCGTATTGCACCGAACAAGTCTATCCATCTCAGTACGCAAGCAAACACATCAAACAGTGAAGCTGTAGGGTTCTGGCATGATCTCGGAATCGAACGTGTCAACCTTGCACGCGAGCTTGGCGCACATGCTATCAGTCAGCTCACTAAGGCATACCCGACCATGGAATTTGAAGTATTCGTGCAGGGCGCGATGTGTCTTGCCCTCTCCGGTCGTTGTCTTTTGTCATCATGGATGAGCCAGCGTCCTGCAAATCTTGGTGAATGCACTCATCCATGTCGGTTCGAATATAAAGGACTTACCGTTCAGGATATGCGTCTGACCGTAGAAGAAGGTATGCGCGAAGGTCCAACATGGGACGTTACCCATGAAGGTCCGCATAGTGCATTCTGGGCTCCGGAAGATCTTTGCCTTGTCAAATACATGCGATGGTTCTGTCAGAACAATGTTGCATCACTTAAGATCGAAGGACGTATGAAAACTCCAAGCTACGTGGCACACGTAGTGGATGTATACAGAACAGCCATCGACGACGTAGCAGCTAAGCAGTTCCGATATGATGAGTATATCCGTGAACTGCAAAATACTGCATCAAGGAATTTAAGCACAGGCTTCTTCCTGCCAAAAGGTCACAGAAAATCTGTGCCCCCACTACCAAAGAAAGACTGTACCCCAATTGTTGCCAAGCTCGTCCAAAAAGAAAGCGACAGCAAATGGCAAATCGCCGTGCGTTCTCCGTTCCGAGCAGACAAGCCAGTACAGATTATGGTTCCAGGCCTCAAACGTCCGGTACTTCCAGTAGGAAGCTTCCAGCTTGAAAACCATCGTGGTGAAGCTGTGGATACAGTACACCCGGGCATGTTTGGATTCATCCGTTGTGAAAGCGAGCACTTCGCTGAAGGTCTTTTCCTTCGCAGCTAGCGAATAGTTTCACAGCATACGCTTACTACATTTCACATAATAAAAAAGAGCTGCCCTATCTAAGTAGGGCAGCTCTTTTTTATTCAGAGTAAGGATAACATAAACGTCTCAGATAGCCATGCCTCCCCCAAATGGGTCCCCTAATCGGGGTCAAGGGGACGCGTTCCCTTGCGGGGGTGCAGGGGGCAACGCCCGCCTGCCCGCCGGAGGCAACAGCAAAACTATCGAATCCCGCAACCGCCACAACGAATAGACTTCGCATGCAGACGAGACTGAACATAGCGCGCCAACGCTGCTACTGCTCTATCTGCTGTCTGGAATACAGGCACCCCTGCTTCGTTCAATGCTTCACGCATTGGCTCAAACAGCACACCGCCATCAGACGCACACACAAGCGGTTTGTCTGACTGCTTTGCCAGTTCAAGCGCTCGGGAAAGGATACTCTTTTCATTATGCATACTAAAAGGATCACCTTTTTCAATATCCAAAGACTGCATCATCGGGCTAAGCGGAGTCAGAGCAAGCACAACCGCATCCACGGTCGGCTCATCCAACATAATCTTCGCAACTTCTACGTGAAGCTCATCATCACCTGCCGGAGTAACATCCATTGGATTTGAAATAGAAACAAGTGATTCAAGGCGCTTTTCTTTAAGTAGTGCACGGAACTTGTTCGCTGCCTTATCAGAAAACGGGGCGAGCTTCATGGTAAAGGTACCTACGTCGATGCTGTCCGCCATACTTACAGCTTCAAATCCAGCACCACTGATAGCACCAATACGATTGCCTTCAACTTTTTTCGAATGCAGTGTTTCAGCCAGCATGAAGAGGTCCTGAAACTGCTCTACAGTCTGTGCTACAACAGCACCAGCCTGACGCACACAGCTTTCGGCAACCATGTAGTCACCAGCAAGTGATGCGGTGTGACCACTGGTTGCTGATTTACCTTCCGGCGTACGTCCTGCTTTGTAGAACACAACCTCTTTGCCTGCCAGAACGGCTTCTCGAACAGAGCGGCAGAATGCCAGTCCGTCGAGGTCATTAAAGCCTTCTGCGTAGACAGCAATCACATCGACATTCTCATCATCTTTAAGATAGGTAACCATATCGCCCAAAGTAAGGTCGGTCTGATTGCCCATAGAGATCATATAGTTCGGTGAAAGGTGCGGATAACGGCTGAGTCCGAACAGCATGAACGCTCCACTCTGGCTAACGAGTGCAGCACGACGTGGAGTTCCAAGGCCGTTCCGTGGAAACTTGTTTTCCGGAATAAACCATGTATTGTAGCCACCGGGACGGGATACAATCCCCATACAGTTTGCACCAATAAATACGGGGCCGCCATCTTTGGACTCATGCGCTTTATTAATCTCAGCAATAACCTGCTTCGCACGTTCCTGACTGTCTTCAGTTTCACCAAGACCACCAGCAATCAGCATTACACTGTTTGCTGCGTCCTTCTGGATAACCTCATCTACAATAGCTGGAATATGCTGAGCAGGAACTGCCATAACAAGCATATCGAGCTTGCCGTCTGTATCTACTGAAGGAATACAGCGCACGCCTTCAATTTCATCACAACCTTCACGAATAATACGTACCTGTTCTTTCGGGAACCCTTCAGCAAGAACGTTGCGCAGGATGATACGACCAAAGTTTTCACGGGATGCAGACACACCGATGATACCAATAGTCTCAGGATGCAGCAGATTTTTTATCTTTGCTACAGGACGAGGCGTTACACCTTTCTCCGGCAAAGAGAAGCGGCACAACCCGTCCAAGGGAACCATAAGAAAATCTGTAAACGCAAAGGGGTTGATCTCAAACTCATCAATAATAAATGGAGCATCCGGGTTTATCGGAGAATAGTAGTTCGCCAGAAGAATACAGGCATCAAAACACTCTAACAACTGATCATCAGAAACGATTCGTTCCTGACCACGTGTCCGGCCTGCCAATTTCTCAAACGAAATTGTCTGCCTGAAATAGCTAAAAAAGGTTTCACCGTCTGTCAGCTTTGTAGATGCAGCAACAATAGCCTGATTCTTCTTAAATCGTTCAGCGTACAGTTCAGCATCAGTTCCGCCTAGACCAGCACTCAACACCATACCAAATTCACGGGTACGTCTGATGCCGACAATAAGTTCATTGCCGAATGCGTCAGAATCAGGCGGCATAAACTGCACAAGCAGCACGCCTTTCAAATCTAGAGAAATTGCTTCTTCCAGTGCGGTTCCGGACAGTCCGGCATACTCTTCGGGGGCAGCATCCGGATGCCGCTCTATCCAACGGGCATACTTTTCCGGAACTTCATACATCATACGACGCCATGCGGAACGAATTTTACTTGGCTCGCGTTCAACTATACGAACCCCGCCCACTTCTGTTTTATGGACAATAGTAGGCGAAACTATCTTAAGCACTACTTTTTTTCCAGGAATACTCATCAACTCGTCGTCTGAAGGACGAGTTCCCCGTGGAATCAATTTAACCTGCGGCGGTGTTTCGGAACCAATGCTCTCCATGACACGATATACTTCATGTTCATACAATGATGAGCGGCCCTCACTATGCGCCTGTGTGAAAATCTCGGTAATAGCGTCAAAATCAATATTAGCTGTAGTCTTCGCGTGCGAAAAGGCGTCGTAATTCTGCATTATGTTTCATCCACAAATTTTGGCTGCGCTCTATAGCCCATCTGCACAGAAATCTCTGATGCAACGTCCATGAGCCGGTTTGCAAAACCTACAATATCTGTTTCAGGGCCAATAACATCATTTGTGCCGCTTACGCTGATTGCACCAATGACCTTACCTTCTGCCCCCCAAACGGGTGCGCCGATTGTATTTAAATGAATAAGAGTTTCACCGAAAACCAATGAATAACCGCGCTCACGGGTTGCGCTGATTTCTTCATGCAACTCAACAGGGTCAGTCAACGTTTTCGGGGTGTATGGCAATAACTGAACGGTTGCCAGATGTTCCACAAGCTCCCGCATTGGCAGCTGTGACAAAATTGCCCTGCCCATGCCAGTACAATATGCAGGAACTGTAGGACCGATATATGATGAAGGATGCCATTCCTGATGATCAGTACTTAATGTTGTTAAAATTGCATTATGGTACAACACGCCAACCCTGCCAATCGTATCAGTATGTTGAGCAAGGTAGGTAATCGGAGTGGCAGATTTACGATTGAGCTCGTACGTGGCAGACTGCAACGAACCAAGCTCCATAAGTTTCAAACCTAATTTATATTCTTTAGTCGCAGGATCCTGCGCAAGATAATCACTGTTAGCCAAGGCTTTTACAATGCCGTGTGTGGTGCCGATTGCAAGATCAAGTGTCTTCGCAATGTCACTCACACGCCAGCTTGGCCGTTCAAATGTAAACAACCCAAGTACTCGGGTTGCACGTTCTATAGATTGTTGGGACATAACCTATTCCTCGACATTATCGAATTGTTTTCAGAAAAGTATACATTCCTTCGAACTGCTGTCAACGTAACCACAATACAACATACATATCCCAACCATGAAGACAAACAAACAACACACCAATATCATTTCACTTTATCCAACCACAACTCCATAAAACCATCATAAGTTAAATAGATAAATACAAGTAAGCAACAGACACATTGAAAAATGTTGTATTAAAAAAAATATATTTTTGTATAAATACAACTTTTCAATCAACAAAACTAAACGTTTTTTGTTCTATTTTAGAGTCCATCTAAAATACTACTAAAAAAATAAGTTATACAGCAAATTATACACATAAAACTCTTATACACTACAATTCAGTGAAAATATGTAGTTTAAATAAGCATTTCTTTTTGTTCTTCTATATTTCTTTTTCTTTTTTTCAGTTTTTCACATTGATAAAAAGCTCAAAAATAATTTTTTTTCATTCTCAATATATTCTTTTGTATACTTTCTTGTTTATGAAAACAAAATACAACACTAAACTTCAAATTAATTTACCGCTAGTACAACAAAAAACTTGCCTTAATGTCATTTTCAAATAAGGTAAGGCTCTATATACGTTAGGAAGTTTTCTATTGACTAAACGTCATAAACTTGACAGTCATTAGGCTTAAGGGGATGCGTTAGCAGGGGGGACGTAATCAATTCGGAGAGGAAATGAGCCTGAACAAACTTGGAACGATTGGACAATCATCTGTTATGCAGGATGTCTTCAGCGTTCTCGCCAAAGTTGCCCCAACGGATAGTACAGTACTTGTCACAGGTGAATCTGGCACTGGTAAAGAATTACTAGTACGTTCCCTACATGCAAACAGCACTCGAAAAGACGCACCATTTGTTCCCATCAACTGCGGTGCAATCCCACGTGACCTTCTTGAATCCGAACTCTTCGGCCATGAAAAAGGCGCGTTCACTCACGCTATACGTTCACGTCCCGGCCGTTTTGAACTAGCAGACGGCGGCACTATCTTTCTTGATGAAATAGGCGAAATGGACCTGACTCTTCAGGTTAAAATTTTGCGCGTTCTTCAGGAAAAAGAAATTGAACGTGTTGGCGGATCATCAATAAAAAATGTTGACGTACGCATTGTTGCAGCAACAAACCGCGATCTGGAAGCTGAGGTTGCAGCAGGACGGTTTAGAGAAGATCTTTACTACCGCCTGAACGTTATTCCTCTTCAGTTGCCTGCTCTTCGGGAGCGCGGTGGTGATATTCTGCTTCTGTGCGAGCATTTTTTACAAAAATTCAGCGAAAAACAGCAACGACCACGGCTTACGCTATCTCCTGACACTCGTAAAATTCTCGCTGCCTACAGCTGGCCTGGTAACGTCCGCGAACTGGAAAACTTTATGGAACGCATGACAATTCTTTGCGATTCCAATTGCATTTCTCCAGCTGATCTCCCTCGCAAAATTCTCGATCAGGTAGGGGTTATCGAAGAACTTCCAGAACCTGTTGCTCTGGAACCTATTCGATCACAACAGGAAGGATTCCGCTGGCCTTGTATTCAGGATCTAAACGAGCAAAAACTTCCACTTAAAGACTTTCTTGACACTGTCGAAGAAAAACTATTGTTGGAAGCCCTGCAGCAAGCAAACGGTGTTAAAAACCAGGCTGCCGAAATATTGGGTGTCAAACGCACCACGCTTATCGAAAAGCTCAAAAAGAAAAAAATTGACTAATTATCTTAGGCACTACAATACATTTTGTATTGCATTGGACTTTCAGGGGTGCATTGCGTCCGTTTCTTGCACATTAATTGCAATGAGATAGCTGTGATAAAACATATTAGTTCCAGACTTATCTGGCTCATAGTGGTGGTAGGATCTCTGTCGGTTGCATTACCCGCAGAAACACAGGCTGCATCTTGGTATTGGGGCAAACATCCAAAGTTTGAACGCCTTGTTATTGCGTTTGATTCCCCAGTCAAAAACTTTACGCTCACCCGTACAGGTAAAAATGAGCTTACCTTTGTCACGCCTCAAAAAAAGCAGGCTGTCAAATCGCTTAAGCCCATTAAAAACGGGCGACGTATCAACTCAGCCCAATTTCTAGCTGCTCCTAAAGATGCAGGTAAAACATTGCGCATCCGTACTAAGCTCAATGGATTCCGTGTCAAAACTTCTAGGGCCGATACCAACAAAATTGCGTTTGATATTTATCCGGATCGTAAGGGTACTTTTACTCCTGCTACATCCAAGAAAAAAGCATCAACGAAAAAGCAACCTGCTAAAAAAACTGTTGCCAAAAAACCGGCACCTGTCGTGCAGCCTGCGCAAGCAACATCTCCTGCTATCAATGAGCAGCCAACTCAATCCCGCATCAAGGCAGCACCTCACCGTAAAAATGGAAAACAACCATTTTTCACTGCTGATAATGCATTCAGAAGTCGCGTAAACAAAGGCGGGCCTGAATCATGGGTCACTCAGCCTACAGCGGCTTCACCAGCACAATCTGTTCCAGCAAACACACCTGTTGCAACACAGAAAAATTCTCCTCAGGCAAACATTGCACAGCCAAAACCTGTTCAAAAGAATAGTCAGGCTGCAATGAAAGAACCTATGCCACATGTTGGCAATGTTTCTGTCCCTGAGCAAAAGCTGGAAAAAATTGTCAGCTCTGATGAACAAACCAAAATTGTGTGGGTAGACAAAAACGGGAACGAAGTGGCACCGCCACCAAGTCCTGACCACCTTCTCAAATTAGCTAAAATGGCCCTGAATAACGGCGTGTACGATGAAGCTTTGGATTCTTACAAAGAACTCAAGCGTATTCCGACGTTGACTAAAAAGCAGCGTAACGAAGTGCTTAACGGCATTGCGGATACTCAGTATGCAATGGGCAAAAATAACCTTACAAACAACTACGAAAGTATTATTGCCGCAACAACAGAAGCAATGAACTTCGACCTCAAAAGTCCAAAAGTCCCGAGCCACCTGCTGCGACTCGGCTACACAAACTTAAAGATTGGTAACGTGCGTGAAGCAGGAGCATACTTCAATATTCTGCGCCGCAACCACCCTAAAGATGACCTCATTCCTGCAACGTACTACTACTGGGGTGAGCACTACTTTAAAGAAAAAGAATGGCAGAAAGCAGCGGATAACTTCCAGTACATCGTTCAGAAATATCCGGACACTAAGTTCGTACGCGAAGCCGGTGTCGGACTTGCAAGGTCCTTATACCAGCTTGCCTACTACGATCAGGCATACCAGATTGTTGACTATGTTGGAAAACGCTGGCCTCGCTTCTACCTCGACTACCCACCGTTCCTGAGCCAGATGGGTGACGTTGCGTATCGTCTTGGTAAATCAGACGAAGCCCGTATGCACTACTGGACATACTACAACATTGATCCTGATGGTGATGATGCTGACATGGTTCTTGCCCGTCTTGGTGACATCTACCTTGAAACAGAAGAGTTTGATGCTGCCCGTGAAATTTACGAAGAAGCAGTACGCAAATTCCCTAGCCGTGATGGCGGCCTGGTATCGCTCATGCGTCTTGCAGAAGAAGGCAAATACGATACTCCGACCATTTCAGACATGTTCTCAGTGTTCGACAAGCCGTACAGCTTAAAGCCACTTGAAATCTACTCCAAGATTATCGAGGAATACCCGCAAAGCCGTCTGGCTCCACTGGCACGATTGAAAAAAGCAATCTGGTACCTGTGGAACAACCAGCATCCGGAAGCTCTGGCCACGGCTTCTTCCTTCATGGAAAAACACCCGAACCACGAGCTTATTCCAAGAGTAAAAGAAGTGGCCATGCGCTCATTCAGCGTATTGACTGCCAACAATATTAAAGAAGAAAACTACGAGAAGATTCTCCAGATTTGGGACGACTTCCCGATCGTGCACAATCAGGAACCGAAACTTACTCCTGAAAGCCGCGTAGCGCTTGCCCTTTCCATGTGGAAAAAGAACAAGCCTTCCAATGCGTTGGAAGTTCTCGACCCATTCTTCCAGCAGCTCAAAATTCCTGAATATTCAGAGATGGGCTTAAGCCTTGCCCTCTCAGTATATGTGGACAACGAACGCTGGAACGATATTATCGAACTTGCACGCCGTGTAGAGCTGTGGGAGTTGAATGACGAAAGTAAAAACCAACTTGATTACGCAGTAGCTCTAGCGCACGAAAATCTCGATCAGTCAGATAAGGCTGTTGACTTATGGACACGATTGAAGAGCGTTGAAGATATGCCGCGCGCGAAGGAAGCCTATATCAACTACTTCCTTTCACGTGATGCTGAACGACGTGAAGAGTTTGAGCCAGCTTACAAGCTCGGCATTACTTCTCTCCGAACATTTAAAGAACTTGCTGCAAAAGATCCTGAAAAAGCGGATAATGAAAAAATAAGAGACCTGCTGAACTCACTAATGGATATTACAGAACGTACCGGTCGATCTGAAGAAGCTCTGGAATGGGCTCGAGAACTGGCACAGGCTGTACCGGAAAATGATCCGGGGTATCCTGCAATGCGTTACAGAATTGCTTCACTCTATAAGAAGACCGGTGATATCAAAAAATGGAAAGACATTCTCAGCCAGTTGGTAGCAGCCGATCCGAAATCGTTGTACGGAAGAATGGCAACATCTGACCTGACAACACAAAATCTGTCAAAAGATGCATCCTCATTCTCCCCAACAGGAAGCCTGTAAAAGCTAAAGTTAAAAAATAAAAACATGTTCTAAGGGGAAGCATCTATGAAGACTGCAGATA
This sequence comes from Halodesulfovibrio marinisediminis DSM 17456, assembly GCF_900129975.1. NCBI lineage: Bacteria > Pseudomonadati > Thermodesulfobacteriota > Desulfovibrionia > Desulfovibrionales > Desulfovibrionaceae > Halodesulfovibrio > Halodesulfovibrio marinisediminis. The sequence goes on along the minus strand of NZ_FSRG01000005.1, from coordinate 400,335 downwards.
CCACCGCTGAAAGACGGTTACCTGTTGTTGCAGGCCAATTCTATACTGCAAACCCGCAACAGCTAAGAGCAGAGGTAGAGGCATTACTTCAACGCGGAACTAAGCGGACTGCGCCAACTCTTCTCGCGATGTCACCCCACGCTGGATACATGTACTCCGGAAATACTGCCGGATACACTTTCGGCTCATGCAATCTTAGTAATACAATCTATCTCCTCGGCCCGAACCACACGGGCCGGGGAGCTCCTGTTTCAGTTTGGAGTGGCGGCGATTGGGAAACACCTCTTGGAGTTGTGCCTGTAAATATTGAAGCCAGAAACAAACTCCTCGCTGCCGGCTCGTTATTCGAGGCTGATACTCTCGCCCACGCCAACGAACATTCTCTGGAAGTACTTCTCCCCTTCATCCAAGTTGCCAACCCAGAAGCAACTATTGTTCCTATCTCCATTGCTACACACAACCAGGAAACACTTGCGCTTATAGGGGCCATTCTCGGCGGAGCATTAAAACACGATTCAGACAGCTCCATCGTAGTCAGCTCTGATATGAGTCACTATATTTCTGCTGAGGCTGCTAAAAAGCTGGATACACTTGCGCTATCGTATGTGCAGACAGTGGACCCTCAAGGACTACTCAATGCTGTTGCGCACAACAACATAAGCATGTGCGGCGTGCTCCCAATGACTGTAGGACTAATTGCCTGCGAAGCCGTTGGTGCCACACGCGCTGATATTCTTGAATATACTTCTTCCGGTGCTGTTACCGGAGATCTTTCACAAGTTGTAGGTTACGCAGGAGTGATCATAGACCGGCCATAAACCGCGCAAGAACGCCATTGCCATGTGCTTGCAGGGTGCGTATTGTGCGCCTATGTCTACATCTGCTTCCAACAAATCTCCCCGTCAAATCCACGTCCGTCCTTCCCAGAAGGACGAAATTGACGTGCGCAGTTTTTTTGATAATGCAGTCGAGGGAATGTTCCGCAAAGCGCGTAATGGTCGTTTTCTATTAGTCAATCCTGCATTAGCTAAGATTTTCGGCTACGCTTCTCCCGGAGAAATGCTCCGCAACTTCCCCCTTGATCAAGAGAAAGTCACCCTTGATGCAGGCAGATTTTTAGACCTGCTGACAGACCTGAAGACAAAGGGCGAAGTAAAAAATTTCGAAATGCAATTTCGCAGACGGGACGGCCTGCTCATGTGGGTACTCATCAACGCCCGCACTGTGTACACTGTCAAAGGGTCTATCAAATACTATGAAGGAACCCTTGTAGACATTACCGAACGTAAGGATGCTGAAACTGAACAAGCGATTATTGACGAACAGATTCGTCAATCCCAGCGCATGGAGGCTATTGGCATTCTAGCTGGCGGCATTGCGTCCGACTTCAGCACACTTATCCGGCCTATAGTCAGCAGTACTGAATCCGCGCTCAAAAAAAGTTCCGGTAATGATCAGGTTCAAAGTAACCTGAACACAATTCTTGGTGCTGCAAATAGCGCTATGGCACTCATCAAACAATTTCAAACTATCAGCAGACAAGGTCAGGGAGAAATGCGCCTGACCACCTTACAGCCAGTGCTGGATGAAGCTGTCAGCGATTTTCGCTCTACTCTGCCTGAACACGTTGAGCTCTTGGAAGAACTCAGCGCCAACAACCGTACAGTTTTGGCAGACGCTGGACAAATTCGACAGATTATCGACAATCTCCTTGAAAATGCGCTTCTCTCAATTAACGAGAACGGTAAAATTACCGTACGTATGGCAGAAGTTGAGTTTGATGAACGCACTGGCGCATTCCGTGCCGACCTTATTCCAGGCAAATACTTACGCATCACCGTACAAGACACTGGCGTAGGCATACCAGAGCAGTTACTCCCACGAATTTTTGATCCATTCTTCACTACCCGTAGTTGCGACGGGGCGCAGGGACTTGGCCTTGCTGTTGCCCATGGCATCGCACGAGCACACGACGGAGGTATTACTGTTTTATCTGAAGAAGGACTCGGCTCCACATTCTGCCTGTATATCCCATTCCATGATCAGGAAGTTGATCAGTCACGCCCTCTTGCACCATCACCAAGACTAGGAAGCGAACGCATCCTGCTTGTGTCACCGGAAGAACAGGAAATCCGAAAGTGGCGAAGCCTACTTGTTCCTCTGGGTTACCGTATTGAAGCTGTTTCCGGCAGTGTAGAAGCCCTGCGACTCTTCCTAGAATCACCGGATACGTTTGACCTGATTGTTTCAACGTTTGCCATGCCGCAAATGAACGGGCTGGAATTTGCCCGCATCTTACTCGGAGTGCATCCGGCAGCACGTCTTGTCTTATGTGCAGACCCGACAGACCCGATTACAAACGAACTAGCTCTCGGTGCTGGCGTGCTGACACTGACACATAAGCCACTCGACACGAATCATATTTTCCAGCTTGTGCAGTCCGCACTTGAAGACCATCAGGAGTAGGCAATGGCTCGCGTCCTCATCGTTGATAACGATCCAGTTTTTTCCGAAACACTATCATCTATTGTGACGGGCCTTGGTCATCGTAGCAAGCAAGTAAAATCCTTAAATGAAGCTTTTGCCTCCGGCCGCAAGCATGACACAGATATTGTGTATCTCAATACCCAGCTCCCAGATGGCAACGGTCTCCTTGCCATTGCACAATTCAACGCAATGCGTGGACACCCTGAGATTATCGTAATGACAGGAACCCCAACACCGGACGGAGCAGAAAAAGCTATCCGCAACGGTGCTTGGGATTATGTGGAAAAACAAAGCACTGTTGACCGCATGGTTCTTCCGCTCATCCGCGCCATTGATTACAGGGGAAAACGCCCAACGAAAAACGGTGCCGTAAAACTGAAGCGCGGTGGAATTATCGGTAATAGTGCGGGCATTAAAAAATGTCTGTCTCTCGTAGCTGAAGCAGCATCATCTGATGCGTCAGCCTTGCTGCTTGGAGAAACCGGCGTAGGCAAAGAAGTATTCGCACGCGCTATCCACGAAAACAGCCTGCGAGCTACAGGTCCGTTTGTGGCTGTGGACTGCGCGTCAATGTCTCGTACGCTTGCCAGTTCCATTCTTTTCGGTCATCGCAAAGGTGCATTCACCGGAGCTGATAAGGACAGGGAAGGTCTTGTCGCACAGGCAAACAACGGCACCCTATTTCTTGATGAAGTGGGTGAACTGCCGCTTGCCATGCAGAAAATTTTTCTTCGTGTTCTTCAGGAACACAGGTTCCGCCCTGTTGGCGCACGTACAGAAAAGACATCTGACTTCCGTCTTATCTGCGCCACCAATAGAGACCTTGATGAAATGGTTGCCCGCGGTACATTCCGAAGTGATTTGCTATTCCGAATCCGTACGGTTGTTATGGCACTCCCGCCGTTACGGGACAGAGCAGACGACTTACCCAAGCTCATAGAACACTATGTAAAGCAGCTCTGTGGTAAATACGGCATGCCGGCAAAAGGAATTTCTCCAGACCTCCTCGACATCGCCAAAAAATATCCATGGCCAGGTAACGTGCGTGAACTGATCCACACTCTTGAACGTGCTGTGTTGGCATCAAAAGACACACCTAAAATTTTCAGCCGTCACTTGCCGGATCACATTCGTATTAATATTGCCCGCGCTGCCGCTGATAGAACACAACGTGAAGAACCACCTATCCCACTGCACAAAGGAGCTTCCTGCGCTATCTCCGACGCTGAGCAGGGCTTGGACAACTACACAGTACGACTTGCTTCTTCTCCTAAGGAGCAAACACGTCCACGTCTTGTTCATCCGCAATCACCACCATCGTTACGCCCAAATGCAGAACCAAACTCCGTTGGAATATCTAACAACAAAGTTCACTCTTCAGAACTCCCTCGACAAGGGGAGCATTCTCTTGCTGCACCCATATCCTCACAGTCTGGCACTGAACACTACAGACAAGATTCCGCTTATCCGGACAAAAAAATAGGAAATTCCGCGATTGCGGACACTCTTTCTTCACCTGACTCCATCAAGCCTTTTTTCGAGTTCAGAGATGAGATCTTCACTCAATATCTTCAAAATCTCATGACGTTAGCTGATGGAAAGGTAGCAACGGCGTGTAAATTATCCGGCTTATCACGCTCATATTTATACGACCTACTAAAAAAATACACTGTCAAAAAATAAATTTTTATAGCCAAACTTGTCCGCAAATCTGCACAAAACCAAAAAACATGTCCGTAATCGCGGACGCCTTTGTCCGCAACCACGGACATTCAGCCAACTTTCTCTACATCTCGCATCGACAACCATTATCACTTACTATTAATTTATTTTTTTTTCTTGCGTATTAATAGGTTATGACAAATGGCACGCTTCTTGGTATAGAGAGGGGAGTGCAGGAGAAATGGTCTGCTCCTGAAAAGGAAACTTCCCCATGTGTTGGACAAAGTTAGGGGAAGCTACTTTTTTCGTACCGGCGAAAGCTATCCGGTTCCTTGATCGCTTTGTCGATTGAAAATACGCGCTACAGCTTGCTGTAGCGCGATTTTTTTTGTGACAAAAGCCACTTACTCTTTTTCTGTAACAACCTACTGTTTCATTATCTTTAACTAAGACGGTTCCTATTACACATAACAACTCACCTACTTGAAATTACTTTTGGTGTGGCGTACCACCACCCCAAGGAGATTTCATGTCACACGCATCCACCAGCACATCAACGTCCACGCCACGCAAACGCAAAGCTAAAAGCCCGGTTAAAGCGCTCATCATTGCAGCAATCTGCTGCCTAACGGCTTTAGCTGTCATTTTGACCAATGACCCAAGCCTGCTCTCATGGGGCAAAGCGTGGCCGGGGCTTGTACGTCCGCTATTGCGTATGCTTGGATTTCTGGGGATCGGCCTTATTGTCGGCATCGCTGTTGAAGGTATGGGCTGGGCGCCGCTTCTTGCCACTCTGGTGCGCCCTCTTATGCGGTTCGGCAACCTTAAAGATGAATCTGGTGCGGCATTCACTACGGCATTTTTCTCCGGAACCGCTGCCAACACGATGCTAATGACATTTTGGAAGGAAAAAAAAATCTCCCTGCAAGAAATGAAGCTGAGCTATCTAATTAACACAGGGCTGCCTGTTTTTCTCCTGCACCTTCCCACTACATTCTTTATTATTGTGCCGATGACTCGAACAGCTGGTATTATCTACCTTTCCTTAAATGGTATCGCCGCACTACTGCGTACTTTAGTTTTACTTATCTGGACCAGAATCAAACTGACACCTCATTCCACCGCACCTTCGCTAGAAAGGCAGCCTGAACTCCGGACTACTACCGCGGCAAAAGTATTAGGTGCATTTCGAAAGCGGTTCATTCGTATCTGTACCATTACAGCACCTGTTTATTTTCTTATCTATGCATTAAATCAGGCCGGAATGTTTGAATACATGCGTACAACTGCTGCCGGATGGGTTACATCTGCCTACCTTCCTGTTGAGGCCGTCAGTGTTGTTGTTTTTGCCGTTGCTGCTGAATTCACAACAGGTATTGCTGCAGCTGGCGCATTATTGGACGGCGGAGCGCTCACAACGTCACAACTTGTTCTTGCACTTGTGCTTGGAACAATTGTGGCCACACCAATCCGCGCATTACGTCATCAGCTTCCTTCGCAGACAGGTGTATTCTCCTTTAAGATTGGGTTTCCAATGCTGCTCATGAGCCAAGTATTGCGCATAAGCAGCCTTATATTTGTAACAGCCTTATATCTTTGGATAGTAGGATAATAATTTCAATTCTTGACCACTCAATTTTATTACGTATAAAGTACCTCACTTCAGGTGCTCATAGAGCCTAATAGGGAATCCCGTTAAAGTCGGGAGCGGACCCGCCGCCGTAAGTTCTGTTTAATCTTTCTCCACATTGTGCCACTGGTTTTTCTGGGAAGGTCGGAGAAAGAGGAACAAGCCGGAAGACCTGCCTGAGACTTTGTGGATATTCACACAGTTCTGTCTTCGGATTCCTAACCATCTTCTTTTCCGAAGCTGTGAATATCAGGCACAGTTTTGCAGACACGGGGCCTTGTCCAGCAAAACACACCTCGCTATCAGTGCGTACTTTCGCACTATCCATGCGTCATGTCCCCGCCCCAAACTTGGAGGCTTTTTGCCATGAACCGCAGTCGTTTTTTGCGACTCTTACTCGCTGTTACCCTTGTTCTCGTTTTGTCTTTCCCAGCTTTTGCAGGTCACGGACACGTTGAAACTCCTAAAAAGGGCATCCTGCTCGTAGCATTTGGTACATCCGTACCTGAAGCCCGTGTTGCTTTAGACAACATCGGTGAAGAAGTTGCCAAAGCATTTCCGAATACCGAAATCCGCTGGGCGTACTCTGCTGCGATGATCCGTAATAAGATTAAAAAGACAGAAAATATGATTGTACCTTCTCCTGCTACTGCCCTCGCGCAGATGGGTGATGAAGGCTTTACACATGTTGCTGTTCAGTCCCTGCATACAATTCCGGGACAGGAATTTTCTGACATCACAAAAACCGCTCTTGCATTCGACGGCATGCCTAAAAGCATCAGTCACGTTACTGTAGGCACACCGCTGTTAAACTCCCCTGCTGACGTAGAAGCAGTGGCTAAAGTATTGCCTACAACCATTCCTGCTGAACGTAAAAAAGACGAAGCAGTTATCTTTATGGGCCATGGCACCCACGATCCAGGCAACATCTACTACCCGGGTCTTGCTACCTACCTTCAGGAACAGGACTCCAACATCTTTGTTGGCACTGTTGAAGGCTACCCGACTCTCGACAACATCATTCCTAGCCTGAAAGCAAAAGGTATCAAAAAAGTATGGCTCATGCCGTTTATGTCTGTAGCAGGCGACCACGCACGCAACGATATGGCTGGCGACGAGGACGACAGCTGGAAATCCATTCTTAAAAAAGAAGGTTTCAAGGTACAGACTGTAATCAAAGGTACTGGCGAATTCGATGCTGTTGTTGCCCTGTGGGTGGCGCACTTGAAAGAAGCATTTACCGCTCTGGACTCTAAGTAATTATGACTGGAACAGTAGACATCGCACAGCGCCGCGCTCGCCGTTGCGCTCTTTTCGCCAGCTTCACAGCGTTAGCCTGTGCTGTGTCTGCTGTTCTGGCATCTGCGTACGGACCGCTTGATATCCCGCTCCAAAAAGCATTCAGCACTCTTGTACAACATATCTTCTCAGGCGCGCAGTCTGTTGAGACTACCAACTCAATTGTAGTGTGGGAAATCAGATTCAGCCGAATTATACTGTCGCTGCTCATTGGAAGCGGCCTTGCCATTTCCGGCACTGTATTTCAAGGAATTTTGCGCAACCCGCTTGCTGACCCGTTCACAATCGGTGTCTCTAGTGGTGCAGCCTTCGGCGCCTCTGTTGCCATTTTCTTTGGTCTTTCAGGTGCTATCCCGCACCTTGCCGGAGTTGGAGTTGTTCCTCTTGCCGCACTTATTGGTGCTCTTCTTGCCCTCGGGGCAGTTATCACTCTTGGCAGCATAGGCGGACAACTCAAACGCGATGCCCTTGTGCTTGCCGGTGTTGTAGTCGCTACATTTCTTGCCGCACTAATATCACTCATCAAGTCACTTGATGAAGATTCTGTGGCATCAATTGTGTTCTGGATTATGGGAAGCCTTCAAGGAAGAACATGGCAACACGTACAGCTCATTCTTCCTTGGTACGCCTTAGGCATTGCTATTATCTGGCGATTCTCCCGTGAGCTGGACATCCTCTCACTTGGAGAAACACAGGCACAGCAACTAGGAATGAACGCAAGCCGTGTTCGCCTATGGCTTCTGATTGGAGCCAGCATGATCACGGGCGCGTCCGTTGCTGTTTCCGGTGTTATCGGATTTGTCGGTCTTGTAGTGCCGCATCTGGTACGACTTATACAAGGTGGTGAGCACAGACCATTACTTGTAAGCTCTGCCTTTATCGGCGGATTGCTTCTTCTATGGTCAGATGTTTTAGCACGCACAATCCTGCCTGAAGGTGCTGAATTACCTGTAGGCGTTGTGACAGCACTTCTGGGTGGACCATTCTTCTGCCTGCTCCTGCATCGCACTATGAAACGGAGCAGCCAGTAATGTCAGGACATATTACCATTAACAATCTTTCTGCGGGATATGCCAACACACCAGTGCTGCATGATGTTTCTCTTTCTATTCAGCAAGGAGAAATGGTAGGGCTGCTAGGGCCAAACGGATGCGGCAAAACGACACTACTGCTGTCATTGTCCGGAGTCAAAAAACCGCTGAAAGGGGCTATTACTCTGAACGAAACGAGTCTATTACAGATTCCACCCAAACAGCGCGCCGCACAAATTGCATCCGTGCCGCAATACACTGGAGAAACCCCAGACATCGAAGCACTCTCCTTAGTGCTTATGGGGCGATACCCCTACATATCCGCCCTTGGTGGATATAGTGCTGAAGACAAAAAAATTGCTTTATCCTGCATGAAAGAGACTGCTACAAACGACTTTGCATACAGGTCAGCACGTGGTCTTTCCGGCGGTGAGTTTCAACGAGTGTTAATTGCGCGTGCTCTTGCTCAACAAGCAGACACCATGCTTTTAGACGAAGCGACTTCCGGTCTCGACATTGCCCGTACCATCGAAATATTTGACTTGCTGAAGCAACGACACAGCACTGGAACCACCGTTGTTGCTGCAATTCATGACATCAACCTTGCCGCCCTTTACTGTACGCGCCTTATCTTTTTGAAACACGGACGCGTTATTCTGGACGGCAGTGTTGAAGACGTTTTTACCGACGAAAACTTAACGACAATTTATGACACACCAATCCATACATTCAGGCATCCGGTTACCAATGCGCCTCAAGCATTTTTTACTCCCGGTTCTGCTGCTACTTTTCGCTAGCACAGCTCTCGCAAGTAATTCCACATCGGAAACTCTACCCACGCCTGTCAGCATCACAGATGATCTTGGCAGAACTATCGAGTTGCAACGCCCTGCAACTCGAATCATTGCGCTGTATGGAGCATTTAATGAAATGCTGGCAGAGCTTGGAAAAGAAGATACCATTATTGCCCGTACAAAGGCAGATGCGTTACCAGTTTCTATTCTTTCAAAGCCTTCTATTGGAACCCATATGCGCCCCAATCCAGAGCTTGTGGCTGGCCTGCGACCAGACATTGTGCTCCAGATGGGTGGACGGAAAAAAGCACTGGAGTCTGTCCGGATGCTCGAAGAGCTTGGCATCCCAGTTGCCTTTTTCTCTATAACCACATTTGACGAACTTTTTTCTGTCATAAAACGCCTCGGTACGCTGACTGGTGCCGAAGAGCAGGCAGAGCTTGTATGCAACAATCTGCAAGCACGGCTTGATCATGTTCAGCAACTACTCAAAAACACTGAACACAAGCCATCTGTTTTTTTTGAAGTACGCTATCCAAACCTTCTCGGTGCGGGAAATGCGTCCATTGTTAATGATATTATCAACCATGCAGGCGGCATCAACATTATGGATGCCGCTATAAAATTGGTTCGCATAAACGAAGAGGAAGTCATCAAGCGTGATCCGGAAGTATACCTTATTCAACAAGGTGCCATGAATCCGAATCCACAGCCAATACGAAAACGTGCTCATTTCCGCACAATCTCTGCTGTGAAAAACAACCGCGTCCATGTTATTGATGAATCCAGCTATTCACGTCCCGGCCCCCGTGCCGTATCCGCCGTAGAAGAGCTGGCAGCACTACTGCATCCGAACCGCATGCAACCGACTTCCCATATTTCAGGAGACATGTAATGCCCGCTTCCTTAGGCACACTTTACGGCATCGGCGTTGGCCCTGGTGATCCAGACTTACTTACAATCAAAGCTACCAAGGTATTAGCAGACGTCGATATCGTTCTTGCTGCTTCATCTACAAAAAACGACTACTCAACGGCACTCTCCATTGCACAGCCGCACATGAAAGGGAATGTTGAAGTTGTCCAGCTCGGGTTCCCGATGACCCGTGATGAAAAAGTCTTAATGGAAGCATGGAAACACAACGCAAAAATCGTTGCTGACCTGCTCAAGCAAGGTAAAAGCTGTGCGTTCCTGACCCTTGGCGATCCGCTCATCTACTCCACATTCGGTTACTTGAAGCGCACACTCGAAGCTCTTGATACAAACTTTGATATCTGCGTGGTACCGGGCATCACTTCCTATCAAGCTTCCGCAGCGCGCACCGGAACAATTCTCTGTGAATCCGGCGAAAACCTGCTACTTGCATCAGGCGTGCGCGCAACCGAAGACACAAAAAACCTCCTGAGTCACGTAGATAACGCCGTTATCCTCAAGACCTATAAGAACTTTGCAGAACTCAAAAATCTACTTCAAGAAACAGACAGAAAAGAGTCCGCAATCTTTATCTCTCGACTCGGAATGGATGGAGAAATCATCGCCCGCAATATTGATGATGCTCCAGAAAAGCCACACTACTTCTCTCACATGATTATTCCTGTGAAAAAGTAGATGTTTTCGTTGTCTCCGACGGCGCTTGCCAGCGGGGCTTTAAGAACCTTTCTACTAGAAAGGTTCTTAAAAATCTCCAACGACTTTTATCTGCGAGCCTAGCCCGTTGTTTATTCAACCTTGCGGCTTATGCTCCACGCCCTTTCATAGAATAAAAAAAGCTGTCCTCCGTGTTGATGGACGGCCTTTTCATTAGCAAGCCGCTAACCTATTAATCCACATGACCAATTCTGTAACCAATCTCCTTCACATATGAAGAGAATGTTATAGGATACAAAAAACCTAATAAATCTCCGGTAGCTTGCTCCAATCGGTTGTGTACTTAGGCGACAAGTTTTCTTGCTTCATTTTCCACGGCTGCCCTAGTCCTTCACCTGCATACTGGACAGTACCACGTCCGAACTTTTTATTAATGGCGTCTGTTACGTGCATAAGCCGTGCTTCACTTTCAGTCTGTCGTTGTGATTCTGTAGAAACAACTTCTAGCAATGATCCCTGCTGATTGCGCTTCAATTCCAAACCAGAAAGAAGCACACCTACTTTTTGGTACTGATGCCCAGCTCGGAAAATTTTTTGAAGCATTTCTGATGCATGATGCACAAATAACGGAGTAAAGTCTGTAGGCTTATCAAAAGTATGGGTGCAATACTCAGCGTGCTGATCTCCGGGCCGGTGGACACTTGTTTTAATAAAAACAGAAATTGTTGTGGCAAGCAGCCCTTCACGACGCAACTTTTCTGCGGCGCGAACCGTATAAGCAACAGCAGCTTCCTGAGCATGAGTCTTCTCTGTTACCGGTTTGCCAAAGGAACGGGAAGACCGAATACTTCTACGGGCTGCTGGTGCTTCATCAAGAGCAATTGAAGAAACCCCACGTAATTCTAAAGCAGTATACAACCCCGTAACTGTAAGCATTTTTTGCAACCACGCGTTATCTCTATCTCGTAACTGCCTTGCTGTCGTTACACCATATCGATAAAGCTTAGCCGCAGACTTGCGACCAATGCCCCAAATTTCGCTTACAGGAACATTTTCTAACAGAGCATCTATCTGTGCGGGCTGCGCCCATTTATCATTCATATTATAGACACCTGATGACTTGGGTGTTTTTTTGCAAATATGACTAGCGATCTTTGCAAGAGTTTTTGTTGGAGCAATGCCGATAGATACAGGGATACCGGTCCACTGATAGACTGTATTACGGATATGCTGTGCATACTCTGTGAGGTTGTAGGTAGAAAATCCATCAAGTCGCAGAAACGCTTCATCAATGGAGTACACTTCCATATCAGGACAAAACGTTCTAAGTATTTTCATAACCCGATCAGAAAGATCGCCATACAATGGATAGTTGGAGGAAAATACCGTTACGTTGTTGCGCTTGAGAAATGGCTTCTGCTTGAAATACGGCGCCCCCATTTGTACACCAAGCGCTTTTGCTTCATTGGAACGTGAAATGATACAACCATCGTTGTTCGAAAGAACCACAATAGGCTTATCGCGAAGGTCAGGTCGAAACACCCGTTCGCACGAGCAGTAGAAATTATTGCAATCTACCAATGCGTAGGCAGCTAGGCTCACTGTTTCTTCCTAAGTGAATGAATGACAGACGTGGCAACGCCCCACACTTCAAAACTTTCGTTGTGTGTTACCTCAATAGGTTTATAACGCGGGTTATCCGGCATAAGCGCAACACGCCCATTCTTCTGCCACAGACGTTTTACGGTGAGAGCACCATTCAGCACAGCAACAACAATTGAATTATGTGTCGGGGATACAGACCGATCCACCACAAGAATATCATCTGTATGAATTCCTGCACCAGTCATGGAGTCTCCTTTCACGCGCAGAAAAAATGTTGCTGGTGCGTTATGCACAAGCAACTTATTTAAATCGAGCGCCCCCTCCAGATAATCATCAGCCGGAGACGGAAAACCGGCATGGGCGCAAGACGTGTGCATTTGACCATATCCATCTGCTCTTGTGCTATTTTCTGGATAATCTGTCCTTCTTCTCATATAGGTACCTCACTTCGTACACTGCAATTGCAGCCTGACTCTATGTACAATAGAATACGTGAGAGATACCGGCCACGCGAGTGCAACGACGGCATATGTACACATTCAACTATACGCGACCGTAGTTATGAAAACTTTTTCTCTTTCTTCTTTTGATCCCCGTTTAAAGATCATCCTTGCTGCCACGATAGGTATTCTTACATGGCATGTTCCCGTGTATGCACTTTCTGCCTATGCAGGCTTCATCCTTATCCTCGGTATAACCAACCGTGTTCACATTGCTCTTGGTCGTCGAGCCATCGCAACATACATTTATTTTATTATCGTATGGGCAGGAATTAAATTTGCGCTGGACTGCACTTCACTCATCCAAGGTATTGCGCCAGATTACCAAGGAGCATTACAGGCAGCTGGTGTTCTGGCACTGCGGCTGACTATCCTTATTGGAATAGGCATACTGCTTGCCACAACAAGCTCTGCCAGACAGCTGGGGCTTGCACTTTCATGGTTTCTACGCCCGATACTTGGCAAACGAAGTTGGGAGCCTGCATTAAGTCTGGCGCTTATGATCCATTTTATCCCACTTATTCAACGTACATTCTCACAGGTCTTACAGGCCATAACACTTCGAAATCCTCCACGGTCAAAGTGGCAGCAATTCCTTCTTGTCCCGCAGGCAGTACTGCGTATCTGTGCACAAAAAACATGGACGCAAACCGTTGCAGTTGCAGCACGCAAACTGGATTCACCAGCGGCATGGAGTACATCACTTCCGTTTCGTTTCTCCGAAGTTATTATTTCCCTCTGCATTCTTCTGGCAGTATTTTCCCCAATTATTTTAAACCACATTTAATTCGATCTCTTCTTTATTCGTTAAGCATTTTATCTAGAATCTAATTTATTTGATACACACCTTGCTCACAATCGATTTTACTTGATCAGTATTTTATTTGACACTCAAGCTGTCAAAGCGTAGTTCTTTTGTTCATAAAAAATAAAAGGACTCCCTATGCTATTTGATTCTGTATTCATTATGGCACTGCAGAGTGCTCTCGTACTCGGTTTCATCCACGGGGTTAACCCATGCGGTCATTCGTGGCTGGTGCTGGCCCCATTTACTTACGGTGCCAAAAGTGGAAAACACGTATTCTCCCTTACTTCTGGCTTCATTCTAGGCACTACCATTGCCTGCATTACCATTGGCATTTCTCTAGGCTCTATTTCCTTAGCTATCCCTGCTTCATTTAAAACATTTGTCAACATCGGTACTGCTGGTATCCTAATCCTGCTGGGACTTATTCTTATCATTAAGCCCCACCTGCTTCACAGTCACGATCATGAGCATGAACACGGACACAGTCATAGCCATTCTCACGAACATCATGCACATAACCACCACGACCACCATCATCACCATGCGGAAAACTGCTGCGGTCATCACGCACCGGGAGACCCTGCGTGCTGCAACTCCCAACACGACACAAAACTCAAGCCACTAATTATCGGAAACACCGCTGTAGCTGAAGAACCTGCCTATACATTAGGTCAGCCTATCGGCGCGGTTTCAACAAACCAAAGTAACTTCACATTGGGACAAACGATTTCCCAGACAAAAAATGAGCACGGACACAGCCATCATCGTGGCTGCGGATGCTCAAGTAGTACTAAAATTACAAAAGTTACATTTTGGGGGCTGACAGTTTTTGGCTTCATCAATATGATCGTCCCCTGCCCAACCGTTGCGATTATGTATACATACGGTTTGGACTCAGGCAGCATCCTGAAAAGCACATTGGTATTCTTGAGTTATGCCATTGGCACAGGGCTAACACTTTCTGCTGTCATTTTCGCAATTTACAAGGCAACAAATGCATTGAATGCGCTTAACAAACCGTGGATTGAGCCACTCGTTATGCGAACCGCAGGAGTGCTGACAATCGTATTTGCTGTATACTCATATTTAGCTGACACGAATATGATCTAAAGGAGATCGGTGATGGAACTTGAAGAGTTAAACCACGCCATAGTTGAATTTTACGAAAAATTATCCTCTTGGGAGCATGACGTAGTTCGTGAAAAAGGGCTTACTCTGCCGCAAATTCATGCACTTGAAATTCTTGGCATACATGAGTCCATGCGAATGAAAGAGCTCGCAAGCTGGATGGGCACAACTACTGGCACCCTCACGGTGCTGATTGATCGACTGGAAAAGAAAGACTACGTACGCCGTTGTCCGCACAAAACTGACCGTCGTTCCATCATCATTGAACTCACAGATACAGGCAGACAAATGTTTCTTGAGCACGACAAACTGCATATGCAATTAACTGAAACAATGGTTTCTGACCTGTCTCAGGAAGAACGGGCCTGCCTCCAGCGTTGCCTCGAAAAAATGAACAAAGCGTTTTAACACGTTAGGCTGAGCTTCTTACAACTACTGTTGATGATTTAGCAGTAGGATTGTCACTGCCACCCTTAACTATGCAATATGATTTCTGGCAGTTGTACTCAGTAGAGTTGCTTGCTATTCACACCCGCAGGATTGCACATCAGAAAAATGATCGGCAGCGTATCATCACCAGGTACGTACGCTAAGGTCAATAGCGGAGTTGGTCTCATCATCTTGGACTCAACGTCATCATTTAAATAAAAAAAGGTGGAGCCTGTAAGCTCCACCTTTTTTTATTTCTATGCTTTCATTTCTTCAGTCAGTGCCCGCAATTCAAGCACCATTTCCTGCAAATCTTGTACAGCAATCGTGGCTGCCCCGAGCGTTTGAACGCCCTCATCAGTAATCGTACTGATCTCCGAAGACGCTTTGCTGATCTGCTCTGACGTTGCAGATTGTTCTTCTGTCGCAGTAGCAATGGCGGTTATCTCTCCAAGAGCTTCGTCCATCAAATCCTTGATAGCAACAAGCAGCTCTCCAGACGCTTCAGCCTTTGCAGTACCTTCGTTCACTGCTGCTGCAGCCTTCTCAACGCCTTCCGCCACACTAAAGGTAGAATTTTGGATACTGGCAACAGCTTCACTAACTTCACGCGTTGCCACGGTTGTCTTCTCTGCAAGTTTCCGAACTTCATCAGCAACAACAGCAAAGCCTCTACCAGCTTCACCGGCACGTGCCGCTTCAATCGCAGCATTAAGCGCCAGCAAGTTTGTCTGATCCGCAATATCAGAAATCACACTGATAACTTTACCAATATCTTCAGCATGTTTTCCAAGATCAGCCATCTGTTCATTCAGCACGTTGGCTTCATCATTAACCTTGCTAATCGCGTGAATAGTTTCGATTACAACCGCTGAACCTTCATCCACTCGTTCACTACAGACGCCTGTGCCTGAAGCTGCACTACTTGCATTTTTTGCAACTTCCAGAACAGTCGCATTCATTTCCTCAACCGCCACAGCGGTTTCAGACGCACGTTCCTGCTGAATATGTGCACCGCTGGTTGTCTCATTGATTTGAGAAAGCAAATTAGTTGAAGCAGTTTCTAATGAAGCAGCTACAGCATTGACTCTGTCAGCCACGGCAAGTGTCGCATTATGCTGCTCAGAAATACGGGCTTCCGTCGCTCTAATTTCTGTTAAATCATAATACAAGCCAAAGGCACCAAGAACATTTCCAGAAACATCATAAATAGGCGTCACTGTGTAATACAAAGTCAACTCAGTGCCGTCTAACCGATTCATCACGCCTTCTTCACGGATTTCCCTGGTGTCACGCACAGCCTGAAGCAATCTAGTTTCACGGCTGGCATCACCAAAGAACACTTCACCAGAAATTTTGCCAAGAAATTCATCCGGCACTCCAGGTCTCCCGAATAACTCCAGAACTTCCTTGTTCATGTAAGTCAGGCATCCGTCTGTATCCACAACACAGCACGGGAAGTTAATTCCCTTCAGCACACCCTGTGACATGCCAAGCTGCTCTTTTAACTCAACAGACATTTTCTGGAGATGTTCAGCTAACACATTTAGTTCATGACGGAAGTTACCATCAAGCTTCGCTTCAAAATCACCAGATGCAATTTTCTGAGAATATTCACCAAGAGCTGTCAGCGGGTTTGCGAACACTCTGCGAATGCCGAACAACAATATTATAGAAGCAGACAGTAATGTCACCACACCAATACATATAATGATAAGGCGCTGTTTATCTGCTGTGGCAACTAGTTCGGCACGAGGAACGGTTGTACTGATGTACCAACCGGTCTCACTGTTTTTAACAAAACGCTGAGACTTTTCGATTCCTTCATAAGTATAGTTGAAAATATTCTTCCCTGCGGCTTCTGCCTTCACAAGCATTTCATGTACGGAAGACCGTTTAAAAAGAATATCCTTATTAGGGTGCGCAACGATCGTACCCGAAGCATCCATTAAATAGGCGTAGCCAGACTCGCCAAACGCAACAGGATCAATATACCGTTTGCTAAATTTCCCCACGTTAGCAAACACAACAACCCCGCCAATAAGCGTGTTATCTACAAAATCATACAGTCGAGCACCCATGCCTAACAGACGATCTCCGATCACATCATCAGAAACAACATGCTGCGTTACGAATTGCTCATTGTTTGCATCAATAAGCTTTGATTTCCACAATACAGAACGCTCAGTATCGCCGTTCAACGAAGGACCGCTACGGGTAACGCCAGAGGTAATCTCCCCTTTGGCATTAAAAACAAAGACAGCCTCGACATCACTATTCAACTTGAGAATATTTTTCAGGAGCTTACGTCCATCTTCCCCTTCTACCCAAGCACTATTGATAACGTCTTCATGGCCGGCAAGATAGGCGACAAGCGAATGTATGTTAGCAGTAAACTGCTCCAAAGAAGTGTCTGCCAGCACCGTTTCCCTGCCCATTGCCTCCAGTTGAATGTCTTCAACAAGTTCACTTGTCGAAGATGAGACATACAGCACAATACACATCACCGAAACCGAAACGATGAGCAATACTGTTGCAACAAGCTCAGTAGCAATACTTTTTATGCGCACATTAAACCCCTGCTTTTCCCAATAAGACTTAAAACCCCAACATAGACGGACTCTATTTGATTAAACTGTCCCCTACAGAGTTTGGCAGCATATCAAATAGACATAAATCTCTTTTTTTCAATCAGCTACAAACATCGTTATCGTGCAGCTAGAGAACCGTATTGATTCTTATCGGTTAGTAGAAGTAAAACTTAACACAACAAAAGCAATAGGCTACGCAATAAAATTCACACAATCTATTTTTTAAAATACGCAATAAATTCCTGATTTCCCTTTGGCCCTTTAATACTGGAAGGCACAACTCCCACAAGCGTCAACTTCAGTTCATTTATAGCAAAGCCAGTCACATCATCTATTGCCTGCTTATGCAAAGCAGGATCGCGCACAACACCTTTTTCCGTCATTCCAGGCCCAAGCTCAAACTGCGGTTTAATCAACATCGCCAATTCGCCGCCATCACGGAGAAGTGCCACACACGGCGGAAGAATCAATTTTAATGAAATAAACGAAACATCGCCGACAATTAGATCGAGCGGTTCAGGAATGATAGTTTCATCAATGTTACGAAGGTTAGTACGCTCAAGATTGATAACACGGTCATCCTGGCGCAGTTTCTCATGCAGCTGTCCATATCCAACGTCTACGGCGTAAACTTTTTTTGCTCCGTGCTGGAGCAAGCAGTCAGAAAAACCACCGGTGGAAGCACCAGCATCAAGAGCAACTTTTCCAGATGGATCAATCCCAAAATGTTCAATAGCTGTAAGCAGCTTATACGCACCACGACTAACAAAACGCTCCACTCCCTTAACTTCAAAAAGAGAGTCTAAATCCATTTTCTGTCCCGGCTTTGCAACCGGCTCCGGATTTCCATTACGAATTACGTACACTTGACCCGCCATAATCAAGCGTTTTGCCTTCTCTCGACTATCTGCAAGACCCGCATCAAAAACAAGTTGATCGGCACGTTCTTTTTTTGCCATGTTATTTACCTTGACATTGGAGCAAGGGAAGCATACGCACTCCTTGCCGGTTATAATTACAAGATGGCGCAGGACATCTTAGACTGCGACGAGTCGACTATGTATTTAAACCATAGAGCACCGACTCGGTAAAAATTTCTTTGCACCTCGGCAAGGTTCGAAAACAATTCATTCCCCTGAGGTATGCAGACTAGTTAACTGCATTTTATGATGCCAGCGCTTATAAACCTAAGCGAACTGTCAACTACATCATCGTTTGTGGAGACTCAATAGATTTTTTCTTGCCTTCCAAACGCAACTGACGTAAGAAAATCCGTTCTGCATCTTCGTAGGAGTTAAATATGAAAAACGATATCCATCCTAAAGTGTTTAAGGCAAAAATTTCTTGTGCATGCGGTTACGAATCCGAAGCACTTTCTACCAAAGGTGAAGCAGTAGCAGTTGAGATTTGCTCTCAGTGCCACCCATTCTACACTGGTAAGCAGCGTTTCGTTGATACCGCTGGTCGTATCGATCGTTTCCGCAAGAAATACGCCAAATTCCAGAAATAGCACTTTTCTCGCATTTTTTGAGGCCGTCGCCAGACCGGCGGCGAATCTTCCTCCCCTTAAAGATTTTCTTTTTGGGGAGGAGTATTCTTTAGCTCTACTGCGAGGAAAAGATGACTACTCTCCGCAAAAATTTCCGCAAAATTTTATCAACCATACTTTCTGCAGCCCGATGCAATGTCGGTGGTCAGGCAGTTATGGAAGGCGTAATGATGCGCAATCAGGACCGACTTGCTATTGCAGTCCGCAAGGCAGATGGTTCAATTGTTGTGGATCAACGTCCATGGTTCACTTTTTCCAAAGCTGAATTCTTTAAGCGTCCTTTCGTACGCGGCTTTCCTATCCTTATTGAAACGCTAGTCAACGGCATTAAAGCTCTTAACTTTTCCGCAACACAGGCTGTGGACGCTGAAGAGGAAGAAGAACTTAAGCCTTGGCACCTTACCCTTACTCTCATCTGCTCCGTAGGCATTGCACTATTCCTTTTTGTTGTATTGCCTCACCTATTCTCTATCGGAATGAACTACATAGGGCTTGGTGGCGATGTAAACGGATTTTCGTTTCAGGTATGGGACGGCTTCTTTAAATTTGCTATATTCTTGGGATACATCATTAGTATCTCATTTATCCCTGATATTAAGCGTGTTTTCCAATATCATGGCGCTGAGCACAAGACCATCTGGGCATATGAAGACGGCAAAGCTGTAAGCCCTGGCTCTGCGGTTCTGCACAGCAGACTGCACCCACGTTGCGGTACCACTTTTATGCTCTTTGTTCTGTCTGTAGCGATCATTCTGCATACTATTTTAGTTCCAGCAATGCTTATGGCATGGACACCAGAATCGGCAGTAGTAAAACACGGTTTCATTATATTCTTTAAGCTGTTGCTTATGGCGCCAATCAGCGCATTTGCATATGAACTTATCAAATACAGCGCAAAGATTAATGACACATTTTTAGGCAAGATCCTCAGCGCACCAGGTATGATGCTGCAAATGCTCACTACCCATGAACCAGATTCACAGCAGCTTGAGGTTGCCATTGTTGCACTTAAGGAAGCCCTCGGTGACGAGGCTCCTGACGATATTTATACCCCTGAGTATACAGTAGCGGAGAAAGAATAATGTTAGCCAAGCTAGAACATCTTGAGCGCAAATTCGAAGACCTTGAACAACAGCTTAGCTCTCCTGAAGTATTTGGTGACCAGGAGCGTTACCGTAAGCTGACCAAGGCTCATTCTGATCTTAAAGAAGTTGTTGATGCATTCCGTAAATACCGCAGCATGCAGGAAGCTCTTGAAGAAAACAAAGAGCTTATGAATGATGGCGATCCGGAGCTTGCTGAAATGGCAAAAGAAGAAGTAAAAGAACTCGAGCGTCAACTTCCTGAAATGGAAGACCAGCTCACCATCCTTCTTCTTCCTAAAGATCCAATGGATGAAAAGAACACCATTCTGGAAATCCGTGCTGGTACAGGCGGTGACGAAGCAGCTCTCTTTGCTGGTGACCTCTTCCGCATGTACTCCCGCTACGCTGAACGTATCGGCTGGAAAATTGAACTGCTCAGCTCCAGTGAAACCGGAACTGGCGGTCTGAAAGAAGTTGTTGCACTCGTAAAGGGCGACAAAGTTTACAGCCGTCTCAAATTTGAATCCGGGATCCACCGTGTACAGCGTGTTCCTGCTACAGAAACTCAGGGCCGCGTTCACACCTCCGCTGCTACCGTCGCAATTATGCCTGAAGCAGAAGAAGTTGACGTTGATATCAAAAACGAAGAACTTCGCTTCGATGTTTTCCGTGCTTCAGGCCCTGGCGGTCAGTCTGTTAACACTACTGACTCCGCTATTCGTGTGACACACATCCCGACCGGCCTTGTTGTTTCCTGTCAGGACGAAAAGTCCCAGCACAAAAACAAAGCCAAAGCACTGAAGATCCTTTCTTCCCGCTTATTGCAGCAGGTACAGCAGCAACAGCATGACGAACTTGCTGAGCAGCGTAAATCTCTGGTTGGCTCCGGTGACCGTTCCGGCCGTATCCGTACTTACAACTTCGGACAGGGTCGTTGTACAGACCACCGCATCAACCTGACTTTATACAAACTTGACGCCATCATGGACGGCGACATCAACGAGCTGATCGACGCTCTTATCACTGCAGACCAGACTGAAAAGCTTAAAGCTCAGGCTGACGCATAAGACACGAGGGCATTATGGCGGTACAAAAACCCGCAAAGCTCACTATTCAAACGACACTCACAGCCTTCTCGGAATACCTTTCCGGGAAGGCTGTTGATTCTCCAAGACTCTCTGCTGAACTGGTATTACGCAAAGTTCTCGGAATCTCCCGTCTTGATATTCTTATCAACTCTGACCGTGAGGTATCCAATGAAGCCTACTATAAAATGGAGGCACTCATTCTCCGACGTGGCACTGGCGAACCAGCCGCATACATCATGGGGGAGCGAGAATTTTACGGGCGTCCATTCTATGTCAATTCGCACACGCTTATTCCGCGACCGGAAACTGAACATCTTATAGAAGCTGTTGTAGAACGTTTTGCTGATAAAGGTGAATTCCTGTTTGCAGATCTTGGCACAGGCAGCGGTTGTATTGCTACAACTATTGCTGCAGAACTTCCAAATGCATCCGGTGTAGCTGTTGACCTTTCAGAAGGGGCACTTAACACAGCGAAACGAAACCTTAAGGCACATAATGTAGGCAACCGTGTCACATGTATCCGTGCCGATTTCACCACACCGTTGTTCAAAAACAACACTTTTGACCTGATTGCCACAAATCCGCCATATGTCAGTCAATCAGAATATATAAAGCTAGACCCAGAAGTTCAGCAATTTGAACCCGCTTCCGCGCTAGTCCCTGGTACCAGCGGACTTGAACACGGGGTAAGACTTATAGAGCTTGCTTCAAATTGGCTTAAGCCATCAGGATTCTTCATCATGGAGATGGGATTCTGGCAAGGTGCTGATTTAATGAAAGAATTTCAAAAAAACGCTTCAGCATGGCGCGATTCAGCTATCATTAAAGATCTTTCAGGGCATGACCGATTTGTATGTGGTTATAAAGCATAAAACGGTGCTAAAAAGTCACATTGTGCTAAAAACACACAGTTAGCCCCTGTATTCTCTGTATAGAAAATTCATTAAATTCAATTTATTAAAACAAAGAAACCCTCTGGCACACTCTTTGCTTATGAGTGGCTGGAGGGATTATTTATGCTACAAAAGACAATTAACAAATCTATCGGATGCTCTGGTGTAGGCGTTCACAGTGGTAAAGTTGCAAAACTTACTCTTCACCCTGCAGCTGAAGACACAGGCATCATTTTTCATATACATGGCGAAGACGGTGTAAAAGTTGTTACACCTACTCCACAGATTGTAACTGCTACCCAGCTCGCAACTGTTCTTGGCGTTGGCAACACATCTGCCGCAACAGTAGAACATCTGCTTGCAGCTATTAATGGTATGCAGATTGATAACATCCGCATCGAAATTCAAGGCGGCGAAGTGCCAATCATGGACGGCTCCGCTGCATCTTTCATTTTCCTGCTTAAAGATGCCGGCCTGCGTGAACAGACTCGTCCACGCACTGTTAAGCGCATCAAAAAAGAAATTAATTTCGAACGCGATGGAAAACGCATCACCGCCAAGCCACATAAGGGTCTCTCCATCGACTACACCATTGACTTTGCACATCCACTCATCGGCGTGCAGACAATGTCCGTAGAAATTACCCCTGAAACATTCGCTACTGACATTGCAAAAGCCCGTACATTTGGTTTCTTCCGTGAAGTCGAATACCTTCGTTCTAAAAAGCTTGCCCTTGGCGGCTCCCTTGAGAATGCTATCGTTCTTGATGATTACGGCGTACTAAATGAAGACGGCTTACGCTTCCCTGATGAATTTGTTCGTCACAAAATCCTCGATTTCATCGGCGACATTTCCATGCTGGGCGCTCCTCTCGAAGGCCACTTTGAAGTATACTGCTCCGGTCACGCACTGAACAACCAGTTCCTGCGCACCATCGACGAGAATGCAGACATCTACCTTGAAAGTGTTACCGCTGAAACTCCAGCAGCAGTAGCCGCACCAGAAGTTGCTGCTTCCGCAGCTCCAGCTGTAGCATAACAAACCTCTACCCTCCGTTTTTAAACATTCGGCCGCCCTTTGGGCGGCCTTTTTTTACACCTCTATATAATGATGCACATAGCAAAACGGTCGCTACAACTTTAGGAACCGATCACGAAATAAAGTGAAAAACAGCATTACAATCGACTTATCTGTCCAATTATATTCAACCGTAAAAGCGGTAATATATAAAACACCAGCAGAAGATATTCTACTATAGTGTGACCGCACCCACATATGACGGTAAGCACCGCAGCATTCAGCAAGAGGTTTTCATTTTTTTAGTGGACAAATACCGTAAAATAAAAGAGTGTATACACTTGTTACATAGACATCCACTGTCTAACAGGCTGAAATCAAGAGATTATCCTCAGTCTATGCATATTTTCAACTGCTTGTTTTTTTTGACTTTTATAAAAAAGAACAAAAAAACATAAAAAAAAGTGTTTTTTTGCTTGCCAAAACTTTGGGCGGTATATAAACACTCTTCTCGTTGCTGGCGTAGCTCAATTGGTAGAGCAGCTGATTTGTAATCAGCAGGTTGCGGGTTCAAGTCCCATCGCCAGCTCCAGAACAGGTGGGGTTCCCGAGTGGCCAAAGGGAACAGACTGTAAATCTGTCGGCGTATGCCTTCGGAGGTTCAAATCCTCCCCCCACCACCAGTTGCTAAGTAGCAGGCTGTAGGAGACTCAAGTCGGAGAACTACGGCGCTTATAAGCGGGAATAGCTCAATTGGTAGAGCATCAGCCTTCCAAGCTGAGGGTTGCGAGTTCGAGTCTCGTTTCCCGCTCCAACTAGCCTGAGTTCTCCCTATAGCTTTTTGAATACGAGAAGCTCTCATAGCTCAGTAGGTAGAGCGCATCCTTGGTAAGGATGAGGTCAGCAGTTCAATTCTGCTTGAGAGCTCCATTAATTATTTTCGGATAACCGAGAAAAATTCATTGCCAGGGAGATTTACTCATGGGTAAAGAAAAATTTGAACGCAGTAAGCCGCATGTTAACATCGGCACCGTTGGTCACATTGACCACGGTAAAACCACTCTTACCGCAGCTATCACTAAAGTTGCAGCACTCAAAATGGGCGGTACCGCAGTAGCTTTCGACGAAATCGATAAAGCTCCTGAAGAAAAAGAACGCGGTATTACTATCGCAACTGCACACGTTGAGTACGAAACTGACGCACGTCACTACGCTCACGTTGACTGCCCAGGTCACGCAGACTACATTAAAAACATGATCACCGGTGCAGCTCAGATGGACGGTGGTATCCTCGTTGTTGCAGCGACTGACGGTCCTATGCCTCAGACTCGTGAGCACATCCTGCTCGCTCGTCAGGTTGGTGTACCAGCTCTCGTTGTATTCATGAACAAATGCGACATGGTAGACGACGAAGAACTCCTCGAGCTCGTAGAAATGGAAGTTCGTGAACTTCTTTCTTCTTACGATTTCCCAGGTGATGACATTCCTGTTATCCGTGGTTCTGCACTTAAAGCTCTCGAAGCTGATTCTGCTGACGATCCTGCTGCAGCTCCAATCCTCGAACTCCTCGACGCTTGTGACAACTACATTGCTGAGCCAGAGCGTGACATCGACAAACCTTTCCTTCTCCCAGTGGAAGACGTATTCTCCATCTCCGGTCGTGGTACAGTAGTAACTGGCCGTGTTGAGCGTGGTGTAATCACCGTTGGTGAAGAAGTAGAAATCGTTGGTATCAAAGAGACTCAGAAAACTACTTGTACCGGCGTTGAAATGTTCCGTAAACTTCTCGATCGCGGTGAAGCTGGCGATAACGTTGGTCTTCTCCTTCGCGGTGTTAAACGTGACGAAGTTGAACGTGGTCAGGTTCTTTGTAAGCCAGGCTCCATCACTCCTCACACCAAGTTTAAAGCAGAAGTATACGTTCTTTCTAAAGACGAAGGTGGACGTCACACTCCATTCTTCACCGGTTACCGTCCTCAGTTCTACTTCCGTACAACTGACATCACCGGTGTAATCGCTCTTGACGAAGGCGTTGAAATGGTAATGCCAGGCGATAACGCTGTATTCAACGTAGAACTGATCAACCCAATCGCTATGGAAAATGGTCTCCGCTTCGCTATTCGTGAAGGTGGCCGTACCGTAGGCGCAGGTGTTGTTTCTGAAATCGTGGAGTAATTCATGCGCGTTAATATCCAGCTCGCTTGCACTGAGTGCAAACGACGCAATTACGCGACCGTAAAGAACAAGAAAAACACTACTGCTCGCGTAGAGTTGAAGAAGTACTGTCCTTGGGACAAGAAACACACTCTGCATCGCGAAACTAAGTAAGTAGTTGTTATAAAAACGCAGGGGTGTAGCTCCAACGGCTAGAGCGCCGGTCTCCAAAACCGGATGTTGCGGGTTCGAATCCCTCCACCCCTGCCATTTTTCTTCCTTCTTACACGGCGAGGCGACAATGGCAAAAAAGCACTCAAAAAAAGCTGAAGTGAAAGCTGCTGAAGCTAACAAAGCAACTCAGCTTAAAGAGTTCTTCGAAGAGTCCCAGGTCGAAATTAAAAAAGTAGTCTGGCCCTCCCGAAAAGAGACAGTGACAACCAGCATTGCAGTGCTGGCTCTTGTTGTTGTTATGTCTCTATTTCTTGGCTTTGTAGACTTAGGTCTTACAAAGCTCGTAGAATACATTCTTTCCTAAACGGATATTCCTATGACCGAGGAACAAGCACCCGTAAGAAAAGCTCGTTGGTACATTATCCACACCTACTCTGGTTTCGAGCAGCGTGTTGAGCAGACCATCCAACAGATGATCCGCACTGGCGAAGCTCAAGGTGAAATTGAGGAAGTGGTTGTACCTACTGAGAAGGTGGTAGAACTAGTAAAAGGTGAAAAACGCACCTCTACTCGTAAGTTTTACCCTGGTTACGTTATGGTCAAAATGATCATGACTGACCTCTCTTGGCATCTTATTTCCAACATTCAGCGGGTAACTGGCTTTATTGGCGGCAAAAACCGCCCTACCCCGATGCGGGATTCAGAAGCAGCACGTATCCTCTCTATGATGGAAGCTCGTCAAGAACAGCCTCGTCCTAAGTTCAATTTTGAACGTGGTGATTCAGTACGCGTTATTGACGGACCGTTCGGCGGTTTCAACGGCGTCGTGGAAGATGTAAACTACGACAAGGGTAAGCTCAGAGTATCCGTATCTATCTTCGGCAGACAAACACCTGTCGAGTTGGACTTTGTTCAGGTAGATAAGGGATAAACAAGCACAATAAAGCACCTATCGCCACGTAAGTGGCGTTTGCTATAGAGGTATAGTGGTATGGCTAAAAAAGAAATTGCAAAAATTAAGCTTCAGATTCCTGCTGGTTCTGCGAACCCATCCCCACCAGTAGGTCCTGCACTTGGTCAGCACGGCTTGAACATTATGGAGTTCTGTAAGTCGTTCAACGCTAAGACCATGGATCAGAAAGGCATGATCATTCCTGTAATCATCACTGTTTACCAGGATCGTTCATTCACTTTCATCACTAAAACTCCACCTGCATCTGTGCTCCTCATCAAAGCTGCTAAAGTAGCTAAAGGTTCCGGCGAACCTAACCGTAACAAAGTTGGTTCCGTAACCGATGCACAGATCGAAGAAATTGCTACTCTCAAGATGCCTGACCTCAATGCTGCAGACATGGACGCAGCTAAGAAGATCATCGCAGGTACTGCTCGTTCCATGGGCATTGATGTTAAATAGCAATCTGTAAATCAGTTGGACTGCCGTTCGCCGTGTTTATAGTCACGGCTATTTTTATCTTAGATCGAACGGCAGGAGATTAACACAGAAGAAATAAGGATATTACTATGCCTAAGCATGGAAAAAAATACCGCAAGGCTGCAGAAGGTCTTGAGATCAACGCACGCTTTGCAGTTGAAGAAGCGATGGCTAAAGTAGTTGATTCTGCTTTTGCAAAATTTGATGAAACTGTTGACGTTGCTATCAACCTCGGCGTTGACCCAAAATACTCTGACCAGATGGTTCGTGGCGCTTGCTCCCTTCCACACGGTCTTGGTAAAGATGTGCGCGTAGCAGTATTCTGTAAAGGCGAAAAACAGGCTGAAGCTCGTGAAGCTGGTGCTGAAATCGTTGGTGCAGAAGATCTCGTAGCAGACGTTAAAGAAGGCAAGCTCGACTTTGACAAAGCTGTTGCAACTCCAGACGTTATGGCTCTCGTAGGTCAGATCGGTCGCGTACTCGGCCCTCGTGGTCTCATGCCTAACGCAAAAACTGGTACTGTTACTTTTGACGTAGCAAACGCAGTTAAAGAAATGAAAGCTGGCCGTGTTGAATTTAAAGTAGACAAAGCTGGTGTTCTTCACGCTCCAATCGGTAAGGTTTCCTTCGGCGCTGAAAAGCTCATGGACAACCTCAAAACCGTCCTTGAGAACGTGAACCGTCTTAAGCCATCATCCGCTAAAGGTACTTACATGAAGGCTATGTCCCTCTCCAGTACCATGGGTCCTGGCTACAAAGTAGACCCTACTCTCATTCGCAAGTTCATCGAAGGCTAGTTCTTCGGTAAATGATATTTAGTAGGAGCGAAGCTTCTCGTTTCGCTCCTGCTTTTTGGCAGAGGACTGGAATTCTGAGTCGAAGACAGTAGGCATTTAAGCCCTACCGAGACAATTTGGCTTAGTTTTCCATTGGCAAATCCCCCTTAGTCTAAGGAGACTGAACGTGAACAGGTCTGAAAAAGCCGTCATTATTGAACGCCTGAAAGAAAAAGCTGAAGGTGCATCTATTGCGGTTGTGACTGACTTCAAGGGCTTGCCGGTGGAAGAGATGACCGTGCTTAGAAATGATCTTCGCAACGCTTCTGGTGAATACCACGTTGTAAAGAACACTCTCGCACGCATCGCAGTCACCGGTGGCACTCATGAGGTTCTCGCTGATACTTTCAAAGAGAACACCGCGATTGCCCTTGGTTTCGAAGATCCCGTTGCAGTTGCTAAGGCTGTAGTTGAATTCGCTAAGAAGAGCAAAAACTTCGCTGTTAAGCATGCTTCTCTCGAAGGCAAGCTTCTCACCGAAGCTCAGCTTGGCGACCTTGCAAAGCTCCCTGGCAAGCAGCAGCTGCTTGGCATGGCACTTGGCACAATGAACGCCGTTCCAACAAACTTCGTTGGCCTTTTCGCCAACATCCTGCGCAACTTCCTCTACGCTTTGAACGCTATCAAAGATCAGAAAGAAGCTGCATAAGCAGAACGTGTATTAACTAAAAAACAATTAAGCCAATAATATTTAAGGAGACTACCATGTCCGTGACCAAAGAACAGGTTGTAGAATTTATCTCTAACATGACCGTACTCGAACTTTCTGAATTCATCAAAGAACTCGAAGAAACCTTCGGCGTTTCCGCAGCAGCTCCAGTAGCAGCAGTAGCAGCAGCTCCAGCAGCAGATGGTGGCGCAGCAGCTGAAGAAAAAACTGAGTTTGATGTTATCCTCAAAGCTGCTGGCGGCAACAAAATTGCTGTTATTAAAGCAGTTCGCGCTCTCACCGGTCTTGGCCTCAAAGAAGCTAAAGAAGCTGTAGACGGCGCTCCTAAAGCTCTCAAAGAAGCTGTATCTAAAGAAGATGCTGAAGCTGCTAAGAAAGCTCTCGAAGAAGCAGGCGCAGAAGTAGAAGTTAAGTAATTCTACTTTTACTGCTGAAGCGAATTCAGGCGCGGGCGAGGATTTTTTCTCGTCCGCGTTTTATTAGCTCTGATGTACAGGGGTAGATCAAAAAAAAGCTTGCATTAAATCTGGCAGTAGACTAGATTACGCATTTGGTCGACTTGTCTTTGTTACGTAACGCTAATTAACAATTGGGCGACACGTTGCTGACCATTTCCGAACGTTTACCATTCCGAATTTTTTCACTTAATACAGAGCATGACCGTGCGGACATGTTCTGCTTTCTGCTGCTGAATTTGCATGCTTCAAGCAGCACCTACCGTTTGCCCAATCTTTTCGGACACCTCAGTCCATCGGGCACCGTTTTTCGCATGCTTATGTATCCGTTTCGGAGATAATCCGCCGACTTAGGTTAAGCAAACGCGCCATTTTCCGATGCTTCTTAGCCGCAGTGGCATCATCTTTGGCAAACCGTCTCTTTTGAGGTGTAAATATGGGCCAACTTTATAAAAAATTTGGTAAAATCGAAGTAACGCTTCCTATCCCGCATCTTCTCAACTTGCAGGTTGATTCCTACAAGAAGTTTTTGCAGGAAGGACGTACTGACCGACTGCCTGACGAAGGTCTTGAAGGTGTATTCCGTTCTGTCTTCCCTATTGAAGATTTTAACCGCACTGCAAGCCTTGAGTACGTTCGCTACGACGTTAGCGAACCTAAATACGATCAGGCTGAATGCATTGCAAAAGGTCTTACCTACGAAGCACCAATTCGCATCACCGTGCGTCTTGTTGTGTATGATGTAGATGAAGAGACCGAAAACCGCACCATCCGCGACATTAAAGAGCAGGACATCTATTTTGGTACCCTGCCTTTGATGACCGAGAAAGGTACTTTTATTGTTAACGGTACAGAACGTGTAATCGTTAACCAGCTGCAACGTTCCCCTGGTATCATCTTTGAACATGATTCAGGTAAAACTCACTCCAGCCGCAAAGTACTTTACAGCTGCCGTATCATCCCGATGCGCGGCTCTTGGCTCGATTTCGACTTTGACCATAAAGATATTTTGTACGTGCGTATTGACCGTCGTCGCAAAATGCCTGCCACTATTCTCTTTAAAGCAATGGGCATGTCTCGTTCCGAGATCCTCGATTGCTTCTACGAGAAAGAGTACTTCCGTTTTGAAGATGGAAAAGTCATGTGGGAAGTGCAGAAGGACATGTACCGCAAAGAAGTTGCGTACGTGGATCTTGGCGATGGTGAAAAAGTATTCGCGAAGCAGGGCAAACCAATTACTAAACGTACTTGGCGTCAGCTTCTCGAAGCCGGTGTCGAAGCAATCGAAGTTGCTCCAGACACCCTTCACGGCCTGTTCCTTGCTGAAGACCTTGTTGATGAAAACACAGGTGAAGTTCTCGCTGATGCAGCAGACGAGCTTACTGAAGATCTCGTAGAACGCATTCGTGAAGCAGGTGTTAAACGTCTACCTGTGCTTCACACCCGTGGTTCTGATGTATCTTCTTCCATGCGCGATACCCTTCTGCTCGATAAAACAGAAGATTCCGAATCCGCACGTGTTGAGATCTACCGTCGTCTGCGTCCAAGTTCACCTCCTACTCCGGAAATTGCGAATACATTCTTCGAAAACCTTTTCCGCAGCGGAGACTACTACGACTTATCTCCAGTAGGTCGTTACAAAATGAACCAGCGCCTTGATCTCGATCGTACGAACGACATGCGCACGCTGTCAGACAACGATATTTTCACAGCAATCAAGATCCTGTGTAAACTGAAAGACTCTCACGGCCCAGCTGACGATATCGACCACCTCGGTAACCGTCGCGTACGTCCGGTAGGTGAACTGGTAGAAAACCAGTACCGCATCGGTCTTGTACGTATGGAACGTGCTATCAAAGAACGCATGAGCCTGCAGGAAGTGGCAACCCTTATGCCACACGACCTCATCAACCCTAAACCGGTTGCTGCAGTACTCAAAGAGTTCTTCGGTACTTCTCAGCTTTCCCAGTTCATGGACCAGACAAACGCTTTGTCTGAGGTAACTCACAAGCGTCGTCTGTCTGCTCTTGGTCCTGGTGGTCTTACCCGTGAACGCGCAGGCTTTGAAGTTCGAGACGTACACACTTCTCACTACGGCCGTATCTGCCCAATTGAGACTCCAGAGGGTCCAAACATTGGTCTGATTGTGTCCCTGACCACATACTCCAAAGTGAACGATTTCGGTTTCATTGAAACACCGTACCG
This sequence comes from Halodesulfovibrio marinisediminis DSM 17456, assembly GCF_900129975.1. Lineage (NCBI taxonomy): Bacteria > Pseudomonadati > Thermodesulfobacteriota > Desulfovibrionia > Desulfovibrionales > Desulfovibrionaceae > Halodesulfovibrio > Halodesulfovibrio marinisediminis. Next base: position 369,226 of record NZ_FSRG01000005.1, on the reverse strand, counting down.
CGTTGTTGAGAATAGCCGCGTTACTGATGAAGTCATCTACATGGATGCTACCACTGAACAGGGACAGGTTGTTGCACAGGCAAACGCAGAGCTCGATGCTGACGGTAACTTCGTAAGAGAATTTATTACTACCCGTTACCTCGGCGACGTTCTCATGTCTCCACGTGAAGATGTAACTCTTATGGACATCTCTCCAAGCCAGATGGTTTCCATCTCTGCTGCGCTGATTCCGTTCCTCGAGCACGATGACGCGAACCGCGCGCTTATGGGTTCCAACATGCAGCGTCAGGCAGTTCCACTGCTCCGCTGTAACAAACCAATCGTTGGTACCGGCATGGAAGGCCCTGTTGCACAGGACTCCGGAGCATGTATCATCGCTGAAGGCGAAGGTTTTGTTCGCTTTGCTGATGCTGACCGCATCGTTGTATCTTACACTAACGGTCTCTACCCAGAGTCCGGTGGCGTTCGCAGCTACGACTTGCAGAAGCACCACAAGTCCAACCAGAGCTCATGCTTTGGTCAGAAGCCTACTTGCTACCCTAACCAGCAGGTTGTTCGCGGTACTATTCTCGCTGACGGCCCTGGTATTGAAGACGGCGAACTTGCTCTGGGTAAAAACCTCGTTGTAGCGTTTATGCCTTGGTGTGGTTACAACTTCGAGGACTCCATCCTCATCTCCGAACGTACGGTAAAAGAAGACGTATTCACTTCTGTACACATTGAAGAGTTTGAAGTTGTTGCTCGTGACACCAAGCTTGGACCTGAAGAGATTACCCGCGATATTCCGAACGTAAGCGAAGAAATGCTCCGCAACCTTGACGGAAGCGGCATTATTCGCATCGGTGCAAACGTATCTCCTGACGACATCCTCGTAGGTAAAATTACTCCTAAGGGCGAAACACAGCTCTCCCCTGAAGAGAAACTCCTGCGTGCGATCTTCGGTGATAAAGCACGTGACGTTAAGAACACCTCCCTCAAAGTTCCTCCTGGAATCGAAGGCACTGTAATTGACGTTAAAGTGTTCAACCGTCGCTCCGGTGAGAAAGACGAACGCACTAAAAATATTGAAGATTACGAACTTGCTAAGCTTGATCGTAAAGAACAGAGCCACATTGCTGCACTCAACATGTCTACCATGGCAAAAGTTATGGAAGAAGCTGAAGGCAAGCAGCTTGCGTACAACATTCAGGGTAAACGCAAAGGCGAAGTTCTTGCTGAAGCAGGTCACGTAGCAACAGCTGAAGTTCTTAACGAAGTACCAGTTAAGAAGCTTTCCGGCCTGTTTAAGTCTAATGACGTGAACGATGCCATCGAGCATATCATTGAAGAATATGATAAGCAGGTAGCGTTCATTAAGGATATCTACGACACCAAGCGTGAAAAAGTGTCTGAAGGCGATGACTTGCCTCCAGGCGTGCTCAAGATGGTTAAATGCTACATCGCCGTTAAGCGTAAGCTCAGCGTAGGTGACAAAATGGCTGGCCGTCACGGTAACAAAGGTGTTGTTTCCCAGATTCTGCCAATCGAAGACATGCCGTTCTTCGCAGACGGTTCTACCGTAGACATCGTACTTAACCCATTGGGCGTACCGTCTCGTATGAACATCGGTCAGATCATGGAAACTCACTTAGGTTGGGGCGCACTCAAACTTGGTGAACAGCTTGCAGCACTTCTTGAAACCGGCGAACATCTTAAAGACGTTCGTACCCGCGTTAAGGAAGTATACAAGTGTGATACAATCAACCGCATGGTTGACGAAATGGATGATGAAGAATTCACCAAAGCCGTTCGTCGACTCAGCACCGGTATCGTAACTAAGACTCCGGTATTTGATGGTGCACGCGAAGAAGAAATCTGGTCATGGATCGCCGATGCCGGCATGCCTGATGACGGTAAGAACGTACTGTTCGACGGCCGTACCGGTGACCAGTTCCAGAACCGTGTAACTACAGGTGTTATGTACATCCTGAAACTGCACCACTTGGTTGATGAAAAAATCCACGCCCGTTCAACTGGTCCTTACTCACTCGTTACGCAGCAGCCACTGGGCGGTAAAGCTCAGTTCGGTGGTCAGCGTCTCGGTGAAATGGAAGTTTGGGCACTGGAAGCACATGGTGCAGCTTACATGTTGCAGGAATTCCTGACCGTTAAGTCTGACGACGTTACCGGTCGTGTAAAAATGTACGAGAAGATCGTAAAAGGCGACAACTTCCTTGAAGCGGGTATGCCTGAATCCTTCAACGTACTTATTAAGGAATTGATGTCCCTTGGTTTGGATGTCACCCTGCATCAGGAAGAGGAACAAAAAGGTCCACGCACCTTCCTGAATGATTAAATAGAACGGGTTTGTCTTGCAGACCAAGGCAAACCCGATTTTAGGATACTGTTACAGTTCCCAAAACCCGCATACAACCTTTATGGGTGGGGTAACAACTATGACTTTAGATGATCTTTTCTCTGCACGAAGCAATACAGCTCAGGCTGCAGATATTCACAACCTGAAGGCTATTCAGATCTCCATTGCAGCTCCGGAAGCAATTCGTGAGTGGTCTTTTGGTGAAGTTAAAAAGCCAGAAACAATCAACTACCGTACGTTCAAACCAGAACGCGACGGTCTTTTCTGTGCTAAAATCTTCGGCCCAGTAAAAGATTACGAGTGTAACTGCGGAAAATACAAGCGCATGAAACACCGCGGCATCGTCTGCGAAAAGTGTGGCGTTGAAGTTATTGCTTCCAAAGTTCGTCGTGAACGTATGGGTCACATTGAGCTTGCAGCACCAGTTGCACATATCTGGTTCCTGAAAACTCTGCCTTCCAAGATCGGTACACTGCTCGACATGACCATGTCTGATCTTGAGAAAGTATTGTACTTTGATTCTTTTGTTGTTCTTGATCCGGGTCAGACTTCCCTTGCCAAGAATCAGGTTATCTCCGAAGACCACTACTTCCAGGTAATCGACCACTACGGCGAAGATGCTATCGTAGTTGGCATGGGTGCAGAAGCTATTCGCGGTCTCATCGAAGAGCTCAATCTTGAGACTCTGCGTCATGAGTTACGTGAAGAGTCTCAGACTACCCGTTCTCAGACCAAAAAGAAAAAGCTTACAAAACGACTGAAGATTGTTGAGGCATTCCTTGAGTCTAATAACCGTCCAGAATGGATGATCATGGAAGTTGTTCCGGTAATTCCACCAGAACTTCGTCCTCTCGTTCCTCTGGATGGCGGACGTTTCGCTACTTCCGACCTCAACGACCTCTACCGTCGTGTTATTAACCGTAACAACCGCCTGAAGCGTTTGATGGAACTCGGTGCTCCTGAGATCATCATCCGTAACGAAAAACGTATGCTTCAGGAATCTGTTGACGCACTCTTCGACAACGGTCGTCGTGGTCGCGCAATTACCGGTACTAACGGTCGCCCTCTCAAATCCTTGTCCGACATGATTAAGGGTAAACAGGGTCGTTTCCGTCAGAACCTTCTCGGTAAGCGTGTTGACTACTCCGGTCGTTCCGTAATTGTTGTAGGTCCAAACCTTAAACTGCATCAGTGTGGTCTTCCTAAGAAGATGGCTCTTGAGCTCTTTAAGCCGTTCATCTACTCCAAGCTCGAAGAAAGAAACCTCGCCTCTACCATTAAGAGCGCGAAGAAGATGGTTGAACGTGAAGAACTGGTCGTTTGGGATATCCTCGAAGAGGTTGTTCGCGAATACCCAATTCTGCTTAACCGTGCGCCGACTCTTCACCGTCTCGGTATTCAGGCATTTGAGCCGACCCTCGTTGAAGGTAAAGCTATCCGCCTGCACCCTCTCGTATGTTCTGCGTACAACGCGGACTTTGACGGTGACCAGATGGCTGTACACGTACCTCTTTCTGTTGAAGCACAGATTGAAGCACGCGTACTCATGATGTCTACAAACAACATTCTTTCTCCGGCTAACGGTTCACCTGTTATCGTTCCTTCTCAGGATATCGTTCTTGGTCTTTACTACATGACCGTTGAACGTTCTTTCGAGAAAGGCGAAGGCATGGAATTCTGCGGCCGCTGGGAAGTTATTTCTGCATACGATCACGGTCAGGTATCCTTGCACGCACGCATCAAGGTTCGTCTTGATGACGGGCGCGTAGTTGATACAACCCCTGGTCGCGTAATCGTTTCTCAAATTCTGCCAGAAGGCATGAGCTTTGACCGTGCTAACGAAGTTATGACCAAGAAAAACATTGGTAAACTCGTAAGCTCCGCGTACCGCGAATGCGGCATTAAAGCTTCTGTACTTCTTTGTGACCGACTCAAAAACCTTGGTTACGAATTCGGTACCCGTGCTGGTGTTACCATTGCGGTTAAAGACCTTGAGATTCCAGACAGCAAAAAAGGCATTCTGGAAAACTCTCAGGCAGAAGTTGACGAAATTGAACGCCAGTACCGAGAAGGTATTATTACCCGCACCGAGAAATACAACAAAATCGTTGACGTTTGGACTAAGACCACTCAGGACGTGTCCAACGAAATGATGAAACACATCTCCCGTGATATCATCAAAGACGAGAAGACCGGTAAAGAAGAGGCTAACCTCTCCTTTAACTCCATCTTCATGATGTCTAACTCCGGTGCTCGAGGTAACCAGGACCAGATGCGTCAGCTCGCAGGTATGCGTGGTCTGATGGCGAAACCGTCCGGTGAAATTATTGAAACACCAATTACTTCATCTTTCCGTGAAGGTCTTTCCGTGCTTCAGTACTTCACCTCCACTCACGGTGCTCGTAAAGGTCTTGCGGATACCGCGCTTAAAACCGCGAACTCCGGTTACCTTACCCGTCGTCTTGTTGACGTTGTTCAGGACGTTATCATTGGCGAACACGATTGTGGCACTGTTGACGGTCTTGAACTTTCCCACCTCATCACCGGTGGTGAGATCAAAATGCGTCTCTCAGAACGTGCAATCGGCCGTGTGGTTCTTTACCCGGTACTTGATCCGGTTACTAAAGAAGAAATCATTCCGGCAAATGGCCTCATCGACGAAACACGCGCACAGCTTCTCGACGATCATGGCATTAACTCCATCACCATCCGCTCTGCACTGACCTGTTCTTCCGAACACGGTATCTGTGCACTGTGTTACGGTCGTGACCTTGCTCGCGGTCGTCTCGTAAACTGCGGTGAGACTGTTGGTATTATTGCTGCACAGTCCATTGGTGAGCCTGGTACTCAGCTTACAATGCGTACCTTCCACATCGGTGGTACAGCATCTACCCAGATTGAGAAATCCAGCATCGAAGCTCAGCACTCCGGTCGTGTTGTGACCTCCCGTGTTAAAGCTGTTACCAACAAAGAAGGTTACCACCTCGTTATTGGTAAATCCGGTCAGGTTTCCATCGTTGATGAACAGGGTCGTGAGCGCGAAAAATACATCCTGCCTAACGGTTCCCGTTTGAACGTTACCGATGGTCAGGAAGTAACTAAAGGTCAGGTAATCGCTGAATGGGATCCATTCAACGAACCATTCGTTTCCGAAGTTCCTGGTGCTGTTAAGTTCACCGATATTATCGATGGCAAAACCTTCCAGGAAACAACTGACCTTGCTACTCAAATGGCAACACGTACCATTATCGAGTACCGTACAACCAACTTGAAACCTTCCATCTCCATTTGTGACGAAGAAGGCGAGCCTAAGTTCCGCGGTGATTCTTCCATCCCTGCAGTATACCAGCTCCCTGTTGGCGCGATTATCATGGTTCAAGATGGTCAGCAGCTTGAAGCGGGTGATGTTATCGCTCGTAAGCCGCGTGAAACATCCAAAACCAAGGATATCGTAGGTGGTCTTCCACGAGTTGCGGAACTCTTCGAAGTACGTAAGCCTAAAGACCTTGCTGTTGTTACTGAAATCGACGGTATCGTATCCTACGCAGGTGAAACCAAAGGTAAGCGTAAGCTTATGGTTACTCCAGAGGTTGGCGAGCCTAAAGAATACCTCGTACCAAAAGGTAAGCACATCACCGTTACCGAAGGTGACTTCGTTGAAGCAGGTGAACAGCTTACTGAAGGTCAGCCAGAACTTCACGACATCCTTCGCATTAAAGGCGAGAAATTCCTCGCTAACTACTTGTGTGAAGAGATTCAGGAAGTTTACCGCTTCCAGGGCGTAGGTATTGACGATAAGCACATTGAGATTATCGTCCGCCAGATGCTTAAGAAGGTATCCGTGCTTGATCCGGGCGAAACCAGCTTCCTCGTTGGTGAACAGGTCGACAAGCAGGAATTCCGCGATGAAAACAGAAAAGCGGTTGCTGAAGGACGTAAACCTGCGAATGCTGAACCACTGGTTCTTGGTATTACTCAGGCTTCCCTCACAACCTCTTCCTTTATCTCTGCGGCGTCCTTCCAGGAAACCACTAAAGTTCTTACCGAAGCTTCCCTGCGCGGCAAACGCGACAGACTGCGTGGTCTCAAGGAGAACGTTATTGTGGGTCGCCTCATTCCGGCTGGTTCCGGTTACCGCGACTTCGTTTCCGCAAACATCGAAGTACCAGAACAAGAAGAACGCGCCGACAAGTTCCTCGACGAACTCGACGAGCCTGTATACCCAGCAAGCATGTAATTTGCTTATCCGCATTCAAAGCCCCCGCATCTTCCGATACGGGGGCTTTTTTCACTTATAATTTCTTTTGTAATTTGACTCTAACCACAGGTCATGGTTTTCTATAAATAACCACGTGTACTTCAATCTAGAGGAAAACTCATGGCAAAAAAATATACACAAACTCTCTCTCGTGACGACTTACCTACTTTTTTACGTAAGCTTGCAGATGCATGTGAATCTGCACCTGTAGAAGGCATTCCTGACTGTACAAAAGCAAAAAAAATCCGCCTTTCAATAAAAGATGAGTATGGCCAGCTGGCAGTAAAACTTAAGGTAAGTACCATTATTGACGAATGTGAATTGTGCGAAGAGTGTGATTGTGTAGAGAAAAGACCGGAGGGACTGCCGCCATTCAAACGTTTAAAAAAACGTATGGCAACCAGCTTTAAAGTTATCTTTAAGGCCCTGCATCAAAACACAGCCCCGCCTGAAGAGGCTGTGAAAGATTTTATTGCAGACTCACGTTTGATGATCCAATACCCTGACAAAGGGGAGTTGCTCTATACCGACTATGCTGCCCTCACTGACAAACTTGAAGAGGCATGGCTCAATAATGACCTACAAAAGTTTCATGAAACAGTTGATGCTTTGAACCATATGAAAACAGAATGCCATCATAACTATAAATAATACCAAGAAGTAAGCTCACTCTTCAGTCTTCACGCGCATACATAAAAATAAGCAACTATATCTCAGTAACAACAAAAGCTATACAGATGCAGTTGTTCAAACTATAAACGTCACTCAGCAAGACTAACAATACGTCTGTCGGACAATAACGTCTTTGCACACCTCAAGAACCTTTAACCACACTGCGTACAGAACCAGCGTCCGTATAACCAGTAATGCAATATATTGAACTTTCCCGTACAGTATCTATCCCAGACTATCTTAAACTCGAGCGCTACCGCACTGCACCGCATAGTGGGCCGCGTATTCTTTTTTTTAGTGGCGGAACAGCATTACAGGGAGTAGCACGTGACATTATCAAATATACGCACAACTCTGTACACCTGATCACCCCGTTTGATTCCGGAGGCAGCTCTGCAACCTTACGCGATGAATTCTCTATGCCTGCTGTGGGAGATATCCGTAATCGACTTATGTCTCTTACAGACGACTCTATCCACGGTAACCCTGAAATTTTTGCATTTTTTGCCTATAGGTTAAACAGGGACGCTTCGCAAAAAGAACTCCGCGAAGAACTTTCCCATATCTGCGAAGGAACTCATCCGCTGATTAAAGCCATCCCTCAACCAATGCGTACTTTCATTCAGGCAAGCATGCTTTCGATACAGGGGCATATTTCAGGCTCGTTCGACCTTCGTGGTGCAAGCCTTGGAAATCTAGTTCTTGCAGCAGAATACCTTAACCATGACAGACGTCTCTCCCCTGTTATTTACCTGTATTCAAAACTCGCAGAAGTGCGCGGGCTAGTCCGGCCTATTGCAAATGCGACGGCACAAATTGCGGTTTCGTTGATAGACGGCAGAACCATTGTTGGTCAGCATCGTATAACCGGAAAGGAATGTGAACCAGTTACAACCAAGATTGACCAAATCTGGCTTGCAAAATCACTGCACGACGCTTCTCCGGTTTCTATTTCTATTTCCAATCAGGCTCGTACACTTATTAATGAAGCTGAACTCATCTGCTACCCGATGGGGAGTTTCTACTCCAGCGTGATAGCCAATCTACTGCCGAAAGGCGTAGGGGCAACTATTGCCCAGACTAAATGCCCGAAAGTTTTTATCCCAAATACAGGAACAGATGCTGAACTTGTTGGGCATACCCTTTCCGAACAGGTCGATACCCTTCTTTTCCATTTAAAAAAAGACTCACCGAATACAATCACCACCAACGACGTCCTCAATTTGATAGTCGTTGATTCTGATTCAACACAGTATAATGGCTCGCTTAACAATGATATGCTGTCGCGCGAGGGCATTCGTGTGGTATCCTGCGATCTGATAACAAAACAAAGCTCACCATATATTGATGCCGCAGTGCTGAACCGGATTCTCTTATCTCTTTGCTAGCCCTGACGGCATGAGGAGAGACACATGGAAAAGAATAAGATCTACATCTCAGGGAAAATGCCCTGCCCTCTCGCTGTATCACATGTTGAATGCTTTTTAGACGGGCTTCGCAGCGGTACGGTGATTATTGAAGAAGGAAACAAAAAACTTCTCCTGCATCCGAATACCGAAATTGATATAAACATCGAAGCCCGAACAAAGCATGACAAACAACACCTAGTGATCTCACTAAGTTGGGATACTCCAGACGTAACCAAAGAGGAATTTCATCCCCATGCTGCTTACCATGCCCCCAGAGAGCGCAGAACAGGCCCTGTAGGCGACGTCATCAGGCATGCCCACATGCATGGTCCCGAGCACCATGATGATGACTTCTTCTGGCACGATGCTGACCCATACGCTGAACATCCCCACGAACATGACGAGCATGGATTCCATTCCCATTACCATTGCCATGGAAAAGACGAACATAAGCTCTGCCACACGCATGAACATGCCGAAGGACATCATGAATTACTGCAACCTCGCGGCTGCTGTGAAGACCGGGCACACGTGCCTCACAGAGGCTGCTGCGCCGAGCATAATTATGGAATAGATCTTCCTGAGCATCATTGGCATAAGCACGAAACTCATGGGCATCAATACGATACAGGTGAATACTACAGACAACCAACGCACACGCCTTTAGGCTATGGTCGCTACGTACATGGCTATAAGGGATGTTGCGAAGGAATAGAACATACCCCACATCCTGGATGCTGCGCTGAGCACAACTATGGAATGGAAATGAAGAAGCCTGAAGAGAAACGATACGAAGAAGCCGGACCGCCTGAAAGAGAAGAACCAGCGCCAACCGGAATGCCAGCAAGACGTTTTCCTAGTTCCATACAGGGTGCTGGTTACAAAATAAGACATGGCAGACGAAGCGCATTCTTTGATCACAAGCACCCACAGCACTTTGCATCACACAGGATGTTCCATGGAGTCCAGACACATCATAAACCTCATGGCAAAGGCGAAAACTATCACCGCAAAAGCCATTCAGCTTTCTTAAAAGAGCTGCAGCGTGAGGCAAGGAAAGAAAAATAAAAAAACTGCTTAGAGTAATAAGTAACATAAAAAAAGCTCCCTTTATATAATAAAGGGAGCTTTTCGATTACGTAACTATACCAGCATACCAGCCAACATCTAGCTGAATTCTAAAGGTAACTAGCAGTTACAATCACAATTCCGCAAAGGAAACTGAGCACAATCGCAGGCTTGCCACCAAATGCACGGAAAGCCAAATTCTGTCCTGCATCGCGCATTTTCCAAGCCATAACGCATGGAATAAAGATGGCGATAATCGTAAATGCTGCACCCGCGTGTGCAAGAGCTGCAATGAAGCCATTCGGTGCAAGCAATGAAGCAATAAGCGGGGGAAGGAATACCATTGCGGTTGTTCCAGCACGGCTTACTTTATCATCCTTACGACGGAATGTTTCTGCCACAAGGTCAAACAGGGCAAATGCTACGCCGATAAAAGAAGTCACAAGAGCAAGGGAAGCAAACAGGGACAGAATAGTGGAAACCCATGTGGAGCCGCCACTCATCTGATTAATCAAAACATCCACATTTGCCATGCTAGCAAGCTGATCTGGGGATGCGCTACCTAATGCAAGGGTCAACCACGCAAAGTAACAAATGAAAGGAATGGTACTACCTACGGTCAAAATACGGACAAGTGTCTTTTTATCATCACCAATGTAGTTCACAATACTTGGAATACATGGATGGTAACCGAAAGAAGTAAAGAGCACTGGCAAAGACATGATAAGCACTTTAGCCTTTGGCTGCCCCTGTACAAGGTTCTCAATATTCAGCTGACCGCCAAGGGTAGCAAAGCTGACAACCATTGCTACAAGCATTCCCATAAACAAATATTTGTTCGCAGTAACAACTGAATCCGTACCGGAAAAAAGCAATACTGCACTAATACCTGCAAAGATTAATGTCCCCATACGTGCATCTAAGCCACTGGCGTTAGCAATAATACCACCCATGCCAGTGAGGTAAGCTACAAGCAAGCAGTAGAACAAGAAGAACACACTGCCTGTCCCTAATACCTGACCTGGACGACCAAGAATTTTCTTGGTCATGTGGTTTAAGTTAACGCCCTTACCAAACTCAAGGTTTATTTCGAGCAAAAGCAGCGCAACATAAATCGCAATAAGCCACATGAACAGCAGAACCAACGTGCCTGTTACAAATCCCAGACTCCCGATTGCCATTGGAAGTCCGAGCATCCCCGCTCCGATAGATGTGCCGGCAACAATGCTGACGGCACCTAAATTCTTAGAACGCATACCTCTCCTTTTGCACAGTGCAACATCACACCCCAACCACCTATAAACAAAAGGCGATATACTTTAATTTTGCACTGTAGTTCTTTTACTTTATCACGTTACATACCCATTCCATATGCAACGTGCATTTTTTGACATTTTTGTACAAGAAAAAGCACTATTACAGCAGTACGTTTCCCTCACGAAGAAAACTCCTACACAGCCTAATTGTGTAAATCAAGTGCATTTCGCCATAATTGAAGTTGACATTATTGTCACAAAGCCTCATGTTATAGGAAGTATAACATCAATTTTAAATTAAAAAACAAATTGTTACAGTTTAAAGCCCATTTTTACAGTACATACAATAAAGAATGAGACCATTATTCAACATTTTGAATTTACATTTCTTTTTTTATTCATTTTTGGGCATGAAAAAATCTACTCATCAGCCAAGCTGAAAAGTAGATTCTGTCATACCCCCAATTAGCAACCATTCCCAACGGGCTATAAATACCAAAAGAAAGACCAGCAGCACCCACACTGTACTGCTGGCCTTTTTTACCTAATCAACTTTTGCTAGTTACATAACACTAGCCTTCTATTCACATATTTCTCTTTTACAAGCTCACAAACCTTGCCTACTCAAGACAATTCATCATTACGTAACAATACGAACCTGCTTTGCAAAAAATATAAGAAAGTCCTGTACGTCCAATGGAGCACCTAGTTACCAACCACTGCCTAACATCATAAACACGTTGAGGTGCATAGCTCCGGAGAATTATTGTTTTTTTAACAGTTCCACCTTAACGCATTACTAACATTCCTCTCGCCCTCAGATCACTCTTATACATTATTAGTCGTATGAATAAATTTTCATTGCAGTAGCGATTAGAAGAAACATTTTGGGACGCGGCATTACACCTAGATGATCCTCAAACAACCTATCTCCCTGTTGCACTCAGCACAACATCACTTTTTAAAAGCAGTGTTTGTAAAATTGTATTCTTGATTTTAAAATAATATATTTAATTTCTACCTATTGGCTTTCTTATATTTTTAACATAAGGTCACGATCTTTTACATACTCTTTATTAGAATACGACATGCGCAATAAATTTCTTTGTATCACCTGCTCAGAAAGCCAAGTAGGACTTTACCAATTCACCGTAAAGTTAAACACTGCCATTCTCTCCAACTACATCTTTTTCAAGCCAGCAGCACCTTTTTCTACACAATCGTTAGCGGCTGAGATTACAGATGCTGTTGAACATAACAATCTTTTCTCCCAAACATACTATGTTGCGCTCAACTCACGCTTCACCATGCTCCGTAACTGGAAATTCCCGTTTACTGCAAAATCTAAAATCAAACAGGCACTTACCTTCGAAATAGAACAGGAAATTCCACTTTCTCAAAAAGACATTATTACCGACATACATCTGGCACCCAAAACAGCCAACAGCCGTAACGTCGTTTCTGCAAGTGTCCCTAAGCAATTCTTGAATACATTTCTGACAGAACTTCAAGCCCGGGGGATTGATCCTGAACGCATTGACATTGATGCCTTTGCTCTAGTGAACGCCCTTTCTAATATAAACAACGCAACTCGCACCCTGCTACTCGACATCGATGCGACACGCTGCCTTTTTATCTTCATCCATGAAGGACAAGTTGTTACGCTCTCACAAACTCCGCACGAACTTCAAGATGTTAAGCGCCATGTTATGCAATCTATTTCCCTGACAAAAAATTATGTCACGCGACGAATACTCTTCAATAAAATAGTTTCCCATCCCGTTACATTTTCTAAAAAAAGTTTAAATAAAAACACATTATGCGAAAGCCTGAACCAACTTGCAAAGACTATCCTGCTAGGCATCAACAGCAGCAACACCTCCTGTGAAACGATCCTGTTGTCCGGTGAAACCACAGCAATTCCCGGCATTGATGAATTTTTATCCGACATACTACCATATCCTGTAACCTCCCTGCGCAAGAGCTGCATCAATCCGATCATGCAGCAATTTAATGATGCGACTGGCTGGGGCGATTGTTTGCAGGCGAGCGGACTCATGCAATCAGCAAAAAACACGCTGAGTCTGAAGAAGCAGGGCATGAACTTTCGCAAGGATGAATTCTCCTTCCGTCGACAGTCTGATCCTGTTCTTACCGTCGCGAAGTACGTCACCTCTATTGCTATCATCCTGCTTCTTACATGGTCATGCTCCCTTTGGGCTGAGGGATGGCAAAAAGAAAAAGAAGCAAAAGCAGTTACACGCAGCCTGGAAAAGACATTTCATTCCGCCCTTCCTAACGTGCATGGTAACTTCAGCACCATTCAGTACATAAGCATCCTGCAAGGTCGCTTACTACAACTAAAAGGTGAAACATCACTAAATAAGACAACGCAGGCTGACACAATCGATATCCTCAACGAGTTGCACAAGAACATCTCCAACCAATTTGATGTAACCCTTGATGCCATCGCCATTAACACCAAAGGAATCAACCTGCGTGGAACCACAGACAGCCTGAATACGCTGGAGCAAGTTCGTGCCGATCTTTCCCGCAGCCCTATGCTGAAAAATATCGAAATACGTGGTGCAACTCTCCAGAATAAAGAAAGGGTACGCTTTGCACTCAATACCATGAGGCAACAGCCACATGGGAAATAGACGAGCAATCACCCTTCTCATCTATGGCACAGTGCTTCTCAGCGTACTGAGATTTATTGCGCTACCAACACTTGATTACAGAGATGACATGCAAAAACGTACCACCCGCACATACAAGATGTTAGGAAAGGTTACGGAACTTGCTCAGGAATACACGCAACTTCAAACAAGCCGCAAAGCGCTTTCTTCAGGGGGAGCCGCTCATCAAGGCACCTTGTTTGCCATTGTTGAAGAAATTTCACGAAAACAAAAGATCAACAGTCTAATTGTGTCGGTGCGCCCACAACAGAAGAAGTTGGAAAACGAACTCGTCGAAGAAAAAATTCAGATTCGTTTTGAAAATCTGTACCAACTGGATCTTCTACATTTTCTGTATTCTGTAGAAAAAAAAATGCAAGGCATCACGGTTCTAAATCTTGAAATCCAACGAACTCAGGGTGCACTTCTCAATGTGGACGTTTCACTCTGCATGGCAACGCCAGACAGGTTGTAATGCATTCGACCGAAAAGGCTTCTATCTGCATTACCTCATCAAACTGCATTGGCGAGCTATTTTACTACTTCTACTTTTACCCTTCATCCTGCTGCCAATAAGGAGAAAAAGATGAATACGCATTGCGGCAAAAACAAACGATCTACAGAGTCCGGATTTACGTTGATGGAACTGATGGTGGTCATTGTAATATTGGGTATTTTGGCATCAATCGTAGTCCCACGCTTCCTTGATGAGCCACAAAAAGCACGAGTAATCAAAGTAAAAATGCAAATTCAGGGACTGTCTACAGCCGCAAAAAAATTCTATCTCGACAATGGATTTTACCCCAGCACAGAACAAGGCTTACAGGCTCTTGTTGAAAAACCTACAATTGGCAGAATTCCGAAGCACTACCCATCCAACGGTTATATTGCAAAGATCCCTTCTGACCCATGGGAAAACGAATACGTATACATTGCCCCAGGCGAACATGAAGCATTTGAAATAATCTCATTTGGAGCTGACGGCGAAGAGGGCGGGGAAAATGACGGCACCGACATCCAAAGTTGGAACATTGAATAGCAACTGCCACCGCATATCCGGATTCACGCTGTTTGAACTACTTATCGTCCTTGTCATTATCGGTACTATGACGAGCATGCTTGCGTTCAACATAGACTTCAGCTCTTCAAGCGACATGAACACAGCTGTACGCAGAATCTCAGGAGCAGTAGCTGAAGCACGCTCTCGAGCCTTATTAAAACGTGCTCAACTCGAACTAAGAGTTAGCAGGAATAAAATGGAACTGTATCAACGTACTAAAGATGGACGACATCGTCTCAACGTCACTCAATTACCCCAAAATGTATCCATAGAGGATGTAGAAATCGACGGAAAACACGGTAGGCATCTTCTATTATTTCAACTCAAAGGAATTACTCAACCTACAATTATCCGCCTTAAGACTAAGAACACGCAGCAAGACATCTTAATCCACCCGATCTTAGGCATTGAACTTGTCAATTCCCACTCATAGAAACAGATTGAACCGATCGAGATCACATATGAATCGCATTATTGTTTTCAGCTTACTGAGCACCTGCCTTCTGTTCAGCGGGTGTGCAGTAACAGCCATCAGAAATGATACCACCTGTGCATCAGAAAACAGCGCTCAACGAGCTGCCCAACTCCATAAGGAAGGGAATATTGCTGAAGCATTGAAGTACTATGCTAAAGCGATTGAAGAACATGAAACGCCACAATTGCATAATGAAGCAGGAGTTGCCTTACTGGATGGTGGAAATCCAAAGGAAGCACTTGCTGAGTTCAATCGTGCCCTAGCTTTTATGCCCTCATCTACCGAGTTATATATTAACAAAGGCACTGCTGAAATTCTCCTTGCAAACGATGACGCCGCCGAGGAGTCTTTTAATAAAGCCTTGAGCTATACTCCTGACAACCCAGCAGCGCTTAATGGCAAAGCACTCATCATGCTGCAACGGAAGGAGTATGAATCAGCACTTATTCTACTAGTAAAAGCTGAACGCTCTGCACCGCAAAATCAAAACATTATGTTTAACAAAGCCCTCTCGTTAGAAGGCACTGGCCTACTCGAAGATGCTGACAATACACTTACGTTACTTCTCAAAGAGAATCCAAATGATGCGGAAACACTTAACGCACGCGGTATTGTTCGTATGAAACGCAAACAATACGACCTCGCCCGTAAAGATTTTACAACAGCAATTTCTCAATCCCCTACCACGGGAGTTTTCTACTACAACAAAGCCATCCTGCAGCAAAACTTGATGAAGTACGAGAAGGCAGTGGCAAACTACACCCGTGCAGTTGCTTATGCCCCTACAAATCCTGAAACTTACATCAATCGAGGAGAAAGTTACTTTCTTCTCGGTCAAAAAATAAAAGGGTGTCATGACTTAAAAAAAGCTTGCGATATGGGACTATGCACAAAATTTGATGGCTACAAGCGAGCAGGACTGTGCAACGATTAGCAACTGTAAATATGACATTATAGAGACTTGAGAAACAATAAGCACACAATACTAAACTGATACATTTCCCTGAAAGATATTTAATATTTTAAAATAAACAGTTATATATTTTTGTTATGCAGTAGTGTAATTTTTTTTCTCTATCGCTTCTTTAGCAGATAAAATTATCTACAAAAAAGACTTTACTCTTACCCTTTCACACTACTTTTGAGCTATTTTTCTATATACAAATAGGAAAAACTATTTGCATAGCAATTGCAAAGTAAAAAAACATGTTAAAATAAATTTATTTGTGTATCTAATCCCCATAGAACATG
This sequence comes from Halodesulfovibrio marinisediminis DSM 17456, assembly GCF_900129975.1. Lineage (NCBI taxonomy): Bacteria > Pseudomonadati > Thermodesulfobacteriota > Desulfovibrionia > Desulfovibrionales > Desulfovibrionaceae > Halodesulfovibrio > Halodesulfovibrio marinisediminis. The sequence continues at coordinate 352,743 of NZ_FSRG01000005.1, read as the reverse complement.
GGGGTCTTATGAAAAATATAGCATGGAAAATATCACTTTTACTTATCACTTTGTTTCTGCTTATTGGTTGTAAGCCAAAAATTGAAGAAACAAAAAATAACACTGCCTCAGACAATCATGAAGTAACCGCTGGTGCTGTTGTCGCTGCCCCAATTGATGGGGCAGGCGTTGAAGCCTACATTAATAATACATGGGTTGCAGTAGGCCGTACAAAAAACGGCGACATCCATTTTTCCGATCTAGAAAAAATTACTACATACCCTGTTCAACTACGGGCAAACGCCCGAAGACAGGGAGCCATAGCTAAAGACACCTACCTTCAGGCAGAGTTACGCGGTATCATGATGTCTCGTGACGACTCGCCATACATCACTCCAGTCACAACACTTGCAGCTATATTGTTTCAACTGAACGGCAGCACCGCAACTGCAGCAAATCAGGCAAAAACAAGAGTCACAAAAATTGTGCACAACGTGCTCGGTTTCAATGGATTTAATCCATTTGCAAACCCGCTGGGAGATGCCTTGCCCAAACATGAAGTACTGCAACAGGCTTTTATGACAGTTCTCAACCTTGGTGAAGAAACTGACTACAATGCTATGCAAAGCTTCATCCCAACGCTGACTGCGATTGCTCAACAAATGCCAACAGACACCTTTTGTGGTGCAGCAAAAAAAGTAAATCCAAAACTCACTTCAAGCATCGCGGAATACCTGACAGCTCAGCAGGCAACAATTGTACATCGTGCTTCCCGATTACTGTATGACCAAAACAAGAGTCCTATTGAACAAGAAAAAAAACGGATTGAACTCACATCCCAAATGAACGAGATAATGAACTCAGACCGTGCTGTTGATGAACACGCTGAGTTTTTCGTGTTCACCAAAATCGAAGACGGTAGTGACGCCTTCGCGCCACTTCCTTCTCCAATTGCTACTCCGCAAAAAAACAATCCTATCCCACTTCACTTCCGGGTATCCCTACTGAGTAATACAAACTCCATTGTAGAACTCACGGAAAATAAGACGAAGCCCCCTACTCCAACTTATTCAGGGAAATTCAAAATTTCAGAAATTTCCTCAGCAGGTATCTTAAACGAAGACTTGTTGCTTTCCCCAAACGTTAGCCAAAAAATAACCGCTGGAAGCAAAACATATTCTAACGGAACGAAGTTCTCCTTTTTCTTCGATGCCAGTAACGCACTGGTCGGTTCAACACACCGAATAACCTTTACGGCTACTGAAGACTCAAGTGTAACGGGGACCATGACATTCATTGTGAAAGGACGTGATGAGATTATTATTGAATCTGTTGAAAGCAGAGGTTCATCAAAACTGTTTACATTTGATGAAGGAAATAACCATAAAATTACGGAAGGTTCTATTACTACACTATCTGAAGGTCAGCTTGCTGCAACGGTTAAAACTGCGTTCGACACAGCTACGTCAGAAGACGTGTTCAATGCCGTAATGATGCAATTTACCGCACCATCCGGTTTTGCATTTCGTAGTGATGGCCTTACTCGAACTTCTGTGATTGTTGCAGTCCTGCCAACGGCAGAAGATAAAGGCTTTACTTTTTCTCTACCAAGCACTCTTGATATTGTTGCCACTGCACCTTCTCCAGTTGGCAAAAAACAAATTCAAATTAAAGTGCTTGATCAAAAAACTAAAAAAATCGTCACGCAAACTCAAAGTGACGTATACTTTGTCCCACAAAGCTCTCTTGGAACAATTGCAGACGCAACAATGACCGCTGAACCAGCAGTAGATATTACATACTCTAAAGACAAAACAGGCACAGACATTCTTCTGGAATCATTTATTATCACTTGCGAATTGAAAACATGGTACGACTTAGCCGGAGTTCCAAAAGATCAACAGCCGGATTCTCCGATTAACCAGTACCCTGCAACATGGAAACTCCGCTTTAACCACGCCCCTACAGGAAGCAACGGATTCAAAAACTCCCACGGGTCTTACAGCACCGAACTTGACTTACAACCTTATGCGACCTCTCAGGCAACAACTCCAATGCAGTTCGAACTACGTGATTTCCGATCCCTAGGCGGCAGCGACTGCCGACAGACAATTAAACCATTCAGCCCGCTTGATACTCTTCACTTATATTTCAGCTATCGTGAAAGCCCAGACAATGAGTACATGGCCAAAGGAAGTATCAATATCAAAGAAGAGTAAGCGCCTTCTTCTCCAATAATTTACCTACTTTGATTTTTAGTTTCTAAAGGCCATGCATGAAATTTCATGCACGATCCCAACAACTGCCCAACAGACTTCTTTTCTATCCATGTTCCGGAAATTTTTATGCCTACCTATAAGTATAACGCTGCTGATTGCATCGGTAAAACCACAAAAGGAATTATTGATGCAAACACCCCCGCACATGCAGCAAAACAGCTGCGAGATTCCGGACTCTATCCGCTCAAGATAATATCGCTGAACTCCACTCCTGTTCCTAACCAGCACGCAGTACCCATCAAACGCCTTTTCACGCGTCCAGGCTGCTTCAACCGTATCCCCAAAAGCACTGTTGCCAGTATCCTTCGCCAACTTGCAACCCTACTCAACGCAGGATTGGAACTAGAAGAATCGTTGCAAACTATACTTGAGCAAGAGGGAAAAGCTCCTATGCGTACCATTATCTCTCAACTCCGTGACAGAATACGAGAAGGGGCAGACCTCGCAACAGCGCTAGTTGAACACCCTAAGGTCTTCGACTCCACCATCATTACCATGGTCAAAGCAGCAGAATCTTCCGGCACACTTGGTCTTGTTATGGAGCGGCTCGCAGAGCATACGGAACAACAGCTTACTCTCACACGTAAAATTCAAAGCACATTAGCATACCCAATTCTCATGCTTTTTGTAGGTATTGCTGTGGTTATCTTTTTACTTACTTTTGTGATTCCAAAAGTAACTCAAATCTTTATTGATCTTGACCACACTTTGCCTACACCGACACTCATTCTTCTGGCCACCAGCGCAGGCTTGCAACAATACTGGCTGTACATTCTCTGCGGGATTGCCGTTGTTTCTTTCGGGCTCAAGCGGTTTCTGACCACACATTATGGCAGAATGCTCCATCACACATACATCTTACGTGTTCCGATATTAGGTTCTTTACTCCGACAACTTGCTGTTGCCAAAGTCTGCCGCACTCTCGGTATGCTTGTAAAAAACGGAGTATCGCTTGTTACAGCTCTGAATATCGTACAAAATGTGACGGAAAACGTAGTGCTAGAACAATGTATTCGAGAAATGAATAAGGGAGTACAGGAAGGAAAAAACCTTGCGGATTTTATGCGCCACTCAATCTTCTTCCCGGCTTCAGCAACACAAATGGTCGCTGCAGGAGAGAAAAGCGGACAACTATCGCATATGCTGCTTGTTGTCGCGGATGACTGCGACAATCAAATCAAAGCCAAACTGCAACTTATCACATCTCTTATAGAGCCTATTATGATCCTGCTGCTTGGCGGCATAGTTGGCTTTGTGGTTATGGCAATCATTCTACCGATTTTCGAAATGAGCAGCCTCGTTGGGTAACGACAAACACCATACGTTACGTATCAACATCCTCCAACAATAGACAGCCTAACTCATTAAGAGAAAAAAGTTTTTGCTACAAATTAGATACACGCATAATTTCAGATATCGTAGTAATACCTTGCAGCACCTTGCAGCAACCATCAGATTTAAGTGTCCGCATTCCTTCGGATACAGCCAGCTTACGCAGTTCTCCGGAGTCAGAATTTGTCAGCATCTGACGCTTAATCACTTCTGAGACCTGCATTATCTCGTACACAGCTTGACGTCCCCTATATCCTGTCTCCATACATTCGGGACATCCTGCGGCATCATATATCTGATTACCAACTATTGCTTTGGCCATACTGTCGCACTCAATAGCCGACTCAGCAGTAGCAACCACCTCTCGTTTACAATGTGGACACAGAACACGTACCAGACGTTGTGCCACAACCACCCGCAGGACTGAAGAAAGCAAATAGGGCTCTACTCCCATATCTGTAAGCCGTGTGATTGCACTTGGTGCATCATTAGTATGCAATGTTGAAAATACTAAGTGACCGGTAAGCGCCGACTGAATAGCGATGTCTGCTGTTTCCTTATCACGAATTTCTCCAACAAGAATAATATCTGGATCCTGCCGGACAATAGAGCGTAAACCTTTTGCAAAGGTTAGCCCAGTTTTTGTGTTAACCTGAATCTGACCGATACCCTCCAGTTGATATTCAACCGGATCTTCAATGGTCATAATATTCTTATCAGAAGAGTTAATATCGCTAAGTGCAGCATAAAGAGACGTTGTTTTACCACTACCTGTAGGCCCTGTAACAAGAACAATACCGTGGGAAAGGCGGGTAATATTCCGAAAAAGCTCCCGATCATCATCCTGTAAGCCTAATTCGGATAAATCCAGAATGCGTGTACTTTTCTCAAGAAGACGCATCACAATGCGCTCTCCATGCGAAGTCGGTAGCGTAGAAACACGTAAATCGACCTGCCGTCCGCCAAGAGTCAAAGCAATTCGCCCATCCTGCGGCAAACGTTTCTCTGCTATATTCAGTTTCGCCATAACCTTGATACGAGAAACAATGGCAGCATGAAATTTTTTGATAAATGAATGTTTATCGTACAACACTCCATCAAGGCGAAAACGCACCCGCAGAATATCTTTAAACGGCTCAATATGAACATCACTTGCTCCAGCACGCACAGCCTGCGTCAGCACCATGTTCACCAGTTTAATAAACGGAGCGTCACTGGAATCATCAAGAAGATCGTTGATAGTTTCTTCATCTATGTATTCAATTGAAAAGCTTTCTGCCCCTTCAAGCACATCTGCCACATCCGCCTCTTCCTGGGAATCACCGAAGGCCCTATCGATAAGCGACATCACGGCCTGCTCTGTCAAAAGAACACCTTTCATTACAGGGGTGCCTAAAAACAACGTAAAATCATTCAAATACATTAGTGATGCTGATGACGCCATGCCAACCACAAGCGCACCATCATCATCTTTCAACGGAACCATCAGATGCTTTTTCAAATAGGAAATTGAAAAACGGCAAATTAACTCCACATCCACAAAACGATGAGGAACAGTTAGCAACAACTCTATACCATAAGCTTCTGCCTGCTCTCGAAGAGACATCTCTTCTGTCGAATATCTGACTGCCCCCAACTGTTCATTCTGCCCAGCAGAACCAACTTCACTACGTACAGATATCTTCTTGATAATTTCCATTATCCCTACCTAAGTATCATAGCAGGCCGCATCAAACGCGGCTGACTCATTATAGGAAGTCCCTCGCCATTTTCGCCAGTACGTTGTGAAAGAAATTTTCGTTTCTTTTCACTAGTCAGCCGATTGTTTTCCTCCACCGTATTAATGATACGTGCAGAAATAAAAATATACAGGTTGGTCTTAGCACTGGATTTTTTCTTCTGCTTAAAGAGCCAACCCAGTATAGGAACATCACCAAGCCACGGTGTTGATGAGTTGTTGCTTGAATCATCCCTACTCAACAAACCCGCGATAACGGCGGTCTCACCATCAACCATTCGAATAGTAGTTTCCACTTCACGCTTACGGGTTGTCGGTGCAACAAGTTGCTGCCCTTGTTCCAAAGTGATCAATGAATTCACGACACGGCTTACTTCCTGATTCACATCAAGCAACAGCGTTCGGTTAGGTCCAATCCTGGGTGTAATTTTCAACTTCACACCGACATCCTTGTAATCAACACTTTGCGTACTAATATCGTAATCATTAGTTACTACAGCCTGCTTTACAAACGGAATGTTATCTACAATATCAACTCGAGCTTCTTCATTATTCAAAGTAAGTAATTGTGGCGTAGAAAGGATTGTAAATTCATTGTTGCCCTTTACCGCACTCAAAATAGACTGGATGCTATAAGACGTTCCGCCAATACTAAAAGCGTCAGTCATTACAGCTCCGATGGATGAGCCAGATGGTAAGCCCACAAATCCGGAGGAACCATTATTCGGCAACGAAACTGCCCCACCGCCATGGTTGGTACCACCGATCATACGAGTGTCTCCACCACCGATAGCTCCCCCCCAGTTCACACCGAAATTGAAACTGGAATCACTGGAAGCTTCCATTATGGCAGCCTCGATGAACACCTGACTTCGGGGCATATCCAGCTTTTTAATAACACCTACGAGAGTATCAAAATCATCCGGTCTAGCTGTAATCACAAGACTATTTGTCGCTTTATCCGCAACAATCTTTACTTCACGAGAAAGCACCTTCTCTTCTTTGGTCTTCCCCTGACGTTCTATTAACGTATTTACAACGGTAGCAACGTCGTCTGCTTTTGCATTCTCTAACGTTAGCGTATGGATATCACCTTTACCTTTCGGTGTTTTTATATCCAAAGCTTGTATAAGCGCTTCAATTGTCAGCATTAAGTCAGAATCAGCGAGCGCAACAATTGCGTTGGTTCGTTCATCCGCCTGCACAATTGCTATAGATTTTTTGCCAATTTTAGCCTGCTCTTTCACCTGAACGGCAACTATTTTATTAAGGCTGGCAGCAACGCTTTTTGCGTCACCATATTGAAGGGAAAAATTCTTAGACTGCGGAGCAAACTGAGCCCTATCGACTGCCTTCACAAGCTTCAATGTTTGCTGGATAACGCGGTACGGAGCAGTAACAATTAATGAATTACTGGGGACATATACAAGAACAACCCCGTTAGCCCCCATCATTTTGGGCAAAACCTTAGATAGCTCAATCGCGCTTGAATGCTTCAACCGGATAATGCGGGTAACAAGCTCATCTCCTTCGGGGACATGATCATCAAAAGAACCATATGAAGTTAACGTAGGCAGCGCTTCTGTTTTACCAACAGCTAGAGGCAAAATTTTATATGCACTCCCGCTTGGAACGATTGTAAATTTATTAACCTTAAGAACCGACTCAAAAACTCGATATGCCTCATTCACACTTACTTTTGAAGGCGAATAAATTGTAACACTACCGCCAACACGATTATCTACAATAAAATTTTTGCCTGTAAGTTCGCTGATGAACTTGATGAGCACATGGATATCAACTTTTTTGAAATCCATGCTGATACAGCGCCCCTCGTCTGCGGCAGTTATCCCCACCTGAGCCAATACCAAGAAACAAACAAACAACACTGCCCGTAAGCAATGAACTCTTTTTTTAGCGATCATATCGTTACTTCACGAGCCTATACATCAAGGTCTCACGTTCTCCTTTGCGAACTATATCCAAGACAATCATATTCTCATCCAACATAGACATAAGCGTCATAGGATTACGAAGTGAAAACGTACTCTGCCCGTTCACTTCAACAAGCATGTCATTCTTACGTAACCCAATGGTATATAAAAAACTGTTCGGGCGTAGATAGTCCACATACAAACCACTGACCTCTCCCATACGGCGCGGTGCAAGTTGGATACTGGGGGTAATCTCACTCAGGTTACTAAATTTTTTTTTCAACATAATTCTAGAAAGAACATGCTCTACACTTCCTCCGCGTGTATTGGCACCAGCCATAGCATCTATCAGCAAGCGCTCTTTGACACCTTCCTGTTCCAGAAGCACTTCCCTGCGCTTGATTGCAAGAATCTTCCAGCCATCCACAGATTGACCTACTTTAAACAACAACTGCTTACTGTTTAATAAAACGATGGCGTAATGCTGCGCAGAACAATTTCCGAGAATTGTTCCAAGTAACGTAAAACCGCGTTGGCTGATGGCTGACGCGCCTGCGAACAACTCCTGTTCTGATGCAGCGGAGAATACAGCAGGCTGATTATGAACCTTCAACAAGTTACGTTTTCCTATGGCAGCATAAGAGGCAAACGACATAATGCACTGCGCAGAAGAAACACTTTTCGACGGTATGGAATAGTCAGGCGTTGCCATTTGCACTGTTTCAAACAAGGCAACATAGGCAATTGTAAAAAAATAGATAACAACAGCAAAAACGCTTACCACTATGAATAATTTTGTTTTTCGAAAGCTAACACCCATCATTGGCTTCTCGTTATCAATAAAAACTTACTACTTCAGAAAACAACTGTTCAAAATTAAATTTAACAGCATAAACACCCCAACAACAGGCTTCAAAAAACATATGAATTCACATAAGATACACAAAAAGCACTGCTACAGCCTTTTTTAACATAATTCAACAAAGTCATGCCGCTTTACAAAAAAAGCAATATACGAGTCTAAGCAAAAAATACGATATTTAAGCGTAATATTTAGCTTTTACCAAATCACACTGCAGAATAGAGACATCGTGCATCTTAATACCATACAAACAATTTACAATCATAGTTATCAGCAGTTCTACTTAACGATTTCAAACTATACAAAAACTCATCATTATATATAAAAACACATCCCCATTCTACAAAGAAAAATAAGTAATTACACAGAACAATCGACAATTGTATTTCAGTTTTTAAATACAGCATGCTCACTACAGAAACAAAGAGCATTTCTAATTATCCAGTAACTATAATGATGCATTCAACAACAAAAGAGAACGGCTTTACTATCGTAGAAGTTCTCGTTGCTCTGGTTCTACTGAGCATTTCGGTGCTTATGACGCTTATGCTTACCACGCAAAATCAAGACGCTCTTTCGAAAATATATTTTCAGGAAACTGCAACAATACTGGCGCAAAAAAAGCTCTTTGAGCTGGAACAGCAAGGAGTGACTGCCACAACAACAGCAGCTGGAGATTTTGGAGAGCACCACCCGGATTTTTCATGGAAGGCTAACGTCTACTCCACAGTAAGACCTTCAACCAATCGATTGCAGCTCAAGGTCATGTGGGGAGAAAAAAGGAATCACTCCGTCACAATTGAAAAAGTGTTCACTGAGTAACTCCTATGCAGCAGAAAAAGAATCATCCACAGGCTGGGTTCACACTGCTTGAAGTGCTCATAGCAATTATGCTCATGGCAACCATCATGACGACACTGTTCGGCGTCTTCACGCATGTTCTAAACGCAGCTCAACATGCAAGAAAGCACATGGAATCCGACAGAGTTGGACGAGCAATCCTCGGCATTATTGCTGAAGACATCCGGTACATGCATCCCGATACGACATCTGAGCACTTAAAGTTCAGCACAATGATTCCCCCTAACGATAACAGCCTGCCTGAAGAGAGAACGATTCTAGGTCTTGCAACCACTTCATCCCTTAAATTTTCGGAACATCCCACATCATATTCACTACAATATGTGACCTATTCGATCATAAAAAACGGCACTGGCGACTTCAGCCTCTTTCGTAATGAACAACCCTTTCCGACAATTGAGGGAAAACTTCCTTTACTACGATACAAACTGGTTAATTCCATGCGCTCCTGCACCTTTTCTTACTATGACAAAGCCCGTGATGAGTTCAGACAAGACTGGGACAACGATAGGATGGAGCTGCCCGAAGCTATCCGCATAGAGTTTTTCCTTGGTGAAGCTGAACCTCCCTATAAATATTCACTTGTAATTCCTTTGCCTAAGAGAACGTCATAATGCCTTCCTCCACACAACAAGAGAGTTACATAGCATCACCGGAACGAGGTTCAATAGTCGTAATTGTCCTGATTGTATTGAGCGCTCTAGCAGTACTCGCTGTAGAGCTTTCCAAAGAAATTCTCACAGACTACGCAAGCTCAACTTATCTTCAATCAACTGTAGCTGGGTACGCACTTTTTGACTCAGGAAAAGCCATTGCATGTGATGTTCTGAAGAAGGATTACAAGAACAGCAAAGCAGACCATCAATTTGAGGAATGGGGAAAAGTTAATGAAGTACTGGTTCGCATTTCTAATGAATTCGAAAGCGGGGATATTTCCGGTATAATACGAGATGAAAACAGCCTGTTCCCCATTAACAGAATCACATCGCCAGATACTACCGACGCGGTTGCCTACAGAGAAATTTTACTCAGACTACTAACACAACTGTGCCATGACCTCGACATACATCATGGCAAGCCACAAGATTTCCTTGATGCTATCCGCATCTGGCAGGGGGAAGAACTTCCTGACGCCATAAGTCATGACATCTGGTATCAAACACGCTCTAAGCCATACGAACGTCCAAAAAAGAAATTGATTTCACCAGAAGAACTATTGCTCATTTACTGGCCAAACGCCCAACTAAGTGATGTTGAACGCCTTTACTACGGTTCAAAAGATGTCAAAGGACTACACGATCTCATTACCGTATGGGGAAACGGTCCCATTAATATGAATACAGCATGTCCTGAAATCATCTCGGCAATCCCAACAGAACAACGGTATCGTGCTGCGTTTCTAAAAGCTGCAACAGCATTTCGTAACAACAGCAAAAACAGCTTTGCGAATAATTGGTACCTCCCACTTGCTGAAGATATCGGCCTGTCACAAAAACAAATTCCAACTAGGGCGCTAGGTGTGGCCAGCGACGTATTCAGAATCTCTATTACTGTTACCATAGGAGGCAGTGAGCTCCGCGAATGCAGCATTATCAAGCGCACTGCTGATGAAATCTCCACTATTGACAGCTTCGCAAATTAATCACCAATACCCTCAATTCAAAAATTTTATTCACAGAAAACATCTGCAAATTGGCCAGATAGCGGAGAGCACCTTGTGCTAAACTGCAAAGTTGCGCATTCCTCTTTTACTTTTTGTAAGCTTGTCCTACAGTCGGTCTGTGTTCTTTCATTAAAGATGGAGTGAGTGCAGTGTCTGACCAACCGACAATCACTAATAGAATCACGTTATTGCTGGTATTTATGTTCGCTTTTTCTGCGACCATCGGCATAACGTACATCTACTACATGAATAAAGTGAAACAGGATGCAATTGAAGAGTCGCAAAAAGCCATGCTTACCGGCTATAAGCGCAGCATAGCTTACTCCATCCGCACTATTTCAGACTTGTTGGGCAATCAACTAAAGAATATTCCTCAAGAAGAACATCAGGCTTACCTTCAAAAAGCCGTTAAAGACCTCCGCTATGACATGGACGGATACTATTTTGTGTACAACACAAAAGGCGTGAACATTGCGCACCCTGTTCATCAGGAATTTGTCAACACAAACCGGCTTGCCCACGCAGACACAAAAGGACATACGTATATCGCAGAGCTAGCCAAAGCTGCACAAAATGGCGGAGGCTACACTACGTACTGGTTCTCAAAACCTGAACAGGAAACCCCTCTCCCCAAGCTCGCGTACGCGCAAATGATTCCAGGAACCGACTTTTGGGTCGCCACAGGAATCTATATCGATACCATTGATGCAGAACAGAGCGCCCTCACCAGAAAATTAGAAAGTCATGTTCAGAAGGCGATTATAATCGTTTCCGTGGGCACAACCTTTGTACTGTTCTTTCTCGTTGTTCCCGCAAGTTTTTATATGATCAACACCATCGTGCAGCCGTGGAAACAGATGGAACGAGAATTACGACATGCGCAAAAAATGGAAGCTATAGGTATCTTTGCGGGAGGTATTGCGCACGATTTCAATAACATTCTGGGGGCGATAATTTCGTGCAGCGAACTCGCCTTACTCGACATAAAGAAAAGTATGTCAGCGCATGAAGATCTGCAGCGGATTCTTCAAGCTGCAAACCGCGGCAAGGCACTGGTGCGTAAAATTAAAGCGTTCAGCACCCGTAACAGTACCCATGTGCAGTTTATGCGCCCTGCTACTGTTCTACAGGAATGTTTACGCCTGCTTGAATCATTCATTCCTGCAACTATTGATGTTTCTGTCCGCAATACTTGTGATTCCGCCCTTATTTATGCTGACCCTGACCAGTATCACCAAATTCTCATGAACTTATGCACCAACGCTGTTCAGGCCATGGACGGGAAAAAAGGCAGCCTGCTGATTGAATTATCAATACGTGAAGTCAGCTTGGATGAAGCACAGGAAATGAAAATTGCTGCTAACCATTATGTAGCATTAACAGTAAGGGACACCGGAACCGGAATACCACAACATTTATTAGAACGTATTTTTGATCCGTTCTATACAACCCGTAAAAAGATTGGAGGAACCGGTCTAGGTCTCTCCGTAATATCCTCTATTATTAAACAAAACAAAGGACACATCAGCGTTGAAAGCACACCGGGTGTGGGAACATCCTTCACAGTACTTCTGCCGTATGCAGGAAAATCTCAAGAGGTAGCACCACAACCGCTCAACGCAATTCAAGTTCAAGGTGGGACTGAATCCATCCTCTTCGTGGATGATGACAAAGATCTGGCCTACCCTGTTGAAAAACTATTTTCACATTACGGCTATAACGTATCGCTGTTCACCAACAGTCAGGAGGCACTAAATGCTTTCAAAGTCGCCCCTGAGAGCTTCGACCTGCTGTTAACAGATCAGATGATGCCAAATTTAACTGGAACAGAGCTCATAAAAGAAATCCATTCAGTTAAACCGGATATGCCGACAATTTTATATAGCGGATTTGAAGGCAGCGACTTATGCGCTGACACTCCCTCAGAATGGGAAGAACTTGGCGTAACAAAGTTTTTCTCAAAGCCATTTGAGCCTGCGCTTCTATGTGAAGCAGTACGACAACTGCTTAATAAATCCTGCTCAACAGATAAGGAACCTCATGAATACACCAGCAATACTCATAATTGATGACGATCCTGACGTAACGTACGCACTCAGCCGTGCCGCACGCCATCTCGGGTACGAGGCTGACGCTGCCGCGACGATTCATGATGCCCTGTTAAAAGCAGCACAGAAAGAATTTGATGCTGTGTTTCTTGATGTCCAGCTTCCAGATGGGAACGGCATGGACATAATCACCGACATTATGAATCAACCGGCACATCCGGAACTCATCATCATAACTGGCAATGGTGACCCGGAAGCTGCAGAACTAGCTATTTCCAGCGGCGCTTGGGATTATGTTGAAAAAGGTGATTCTATCCATGCAATTATGGACACCCTTTCCAATGCACTGGAATACCGATCCGACAAACTTTCTTCCCGAAAAATACGTCAAATTCAGGCTCTGCGCAGGGAAAGCATTATTGGTGAAAGCACCGCCATTACCCGCTGTCTTGAACAGGTTGGAAAACTTGCAGACAGCGACATGAACGTACTGCTTTCCGGTGAAACAGGAACCGGTAAAGAACTTTTCGCACGCGCACTGCACAACAACAGCGCACGAAGCAAAGGTCCATTCATTGTAGTAGACTGTGCCGCTCTACCGGAGAATTTAGTAGAATCAATCCTCTTCGGACACGAGAAGGGCTCATTTACAGGAGCGTTACAAGACAAAGAAGGTCTCGTTCTGCAAGCCAACAACGGCACTCTCTTTCTCGACGAGATTGGCGAACTGCCACCTTCCACGCAAAAAACGTTCTTACGCGTTCTGCAAGAACGGACAGTGCGCCCGCTTGGTAGCAAAAAGGAAATCCCGTGCAACTTCCGCCTAATTTCCGCTACTAACCGCGACCTTGATGCCATGCAGGACGAAGACACCTTCCGAACCGATTTAGCATACCGTATCTGCGCTGCTAAAATTACGCTTCCTCCGTTGCGTGAACGTCACGAAGATATTCCATTACTTATCGACCACTACATGACGCTCTTCTTTAAAAAGAACGGGCTGTCCTCTAAAGCGTTCAACCCAAGCGTTCTAACCACACTGGAAGAATACGACTGGCCGGGAAACATCCGGGAACTCGTAAATGCCGTAGAATTTATGGTTTCAACATCCCGAAACGAATCACGTATTTTCATTAAGCATCTGCCGCCATCCCTACGTGCACGTCTTGCTAAAAGCAGGATAACTCCGAATGAATCTCCAAAAAAAGGGCTGCCTTCTAACTTTACGTACGAAGTAAGTGACGAAGGACTTCCTACCATGCAGGAACACAGAAATGCCGTCATGGAGAAAGCGGAGCACAGCTACCTTACTCAGCTGCTTAATTCCACCAAAGGCTCTATCAAACAGGCTGTGGAACTTTCCGGCTTATCTCAATCCCGCCTGTATGCGTTGCTGAAAAAACATCGTCTTAAGTAGATGGGGATTCCTCAACACAGAGCCTCCGGCGGCCGCTTGTCAGCGAGACTTTAAGAACCTTTTTGAAATAAGGTTCTCAAAAATATCCAAAAAGTTTTATTCAAGAGTCCAGCAGGTTGCATCGAAAAACTCACGGCTTATGCGCCACTAACATTCACAACGAAAAGGCTGCCCTAAACACATAGGACAGCCCTTTTTATTTGCACTATTGCGCAACGATAAAACTCATTATTCAACCAATCTTTTTTCTTACCAGACAAGAATTTTTTCTTGCCTGACAAGAATATCTCTTTTGCCCTTCATCAACTGAACAATTCTAACCATCTGGTTTTACAAGATTTAAGTTTTTATATCTTTTGGCATATTCCATGCTCATAGCAAAGTACTCAACCCGATTGGGGTTACCGCTAACACTAACGGTGCAGAACTAAGCAGAGTTGTTTGAACTTAATCATCAACAATTCTTTTATCCACTGCACCACAAGTAACTGCTAAGGAGAGACCATGGATGCTAGTACGCTCACGCTACATGTAAGAAAAAACGGAGCCGGAGTTGGACGTCTTGACGTTATGCAAATGCTATCAGGCGTTCTGCTCATACTTTTTCTCTGGGCACATTTAATGCTCGTATCAAGTGTACTCATAAGCCCTAAGCTTATGGATGCCATTGCCTGGTTCTTTGAAACCACCTACATGGCTCAGGTTGGGGGGCCGCTGATCGGCCTGCTTATTTTTACACATTTCCTTCTCGCTGCACGCAAAATGCCTTGGCGCGCTCAAGAAGCAAATGCTTTCGTAAAACATAGCGTGATGATGCACCACAAAGACACCTGGCTCTGGCTTGCTCAGGTTGTCACCGCGCTTCTCATTCTCGTTATGGCCTCCATCCACATGTGGGTTGTCCTTACAGACCTCCCTATTACCGCAGTAAAAAGTGCTGCTCGCATTCAGAGTGGATACTGGCTTCCATTCTATCTTGTTCTTCTTCCTCTTGCCGAAGTTCATGTTGGCATTGGCTTCTATCGTATTGGCGTTAAGTACGGATACATCACCAAAGCAAACCGTAAATGGTATCAGCGTCTTGAAAATTACATGATGGGCGGCTTTATCACCATCGGTCTTATTACGCTTATCCGCTTTTCCTTCCTTACGGTTTAACTGCCAACACGATTAAGAGGATGATCTCATGCAAATAATTTATAGTGATTTACTCTGTATAGGCGCAGGACTTGCCGGAGAACGTGTTGCTGTTGAAGCTGCAAAAGCCGGTTTTGATGTAATTTGTCTTTCTATCGTTCCCCCGCGTCGCTCTCACTCTTCTGCTGCACAAGGCGGCATGCAGGCAGCACTCGGTAACGCAATTATGGGTGACGGTGACAGTCCAGACATCCACTTTGCCGACACCGTAAAAGGCTCTGACTGGGGTTGTGACCAGGAAGTAGCACGTATCTTCGCAGATACAGCTCCAATCGTAATGCGCGAAGTGGCTCACTGGGGTGTGCCTTGGAACCGCGTTGAAGCTGGCGTTCACACCTATTACAAAGGTGGTAAACCATTCGACGCTGAAGAAAAACGCGATAAGCACGGCCTTATCCACGCCCGCGCATTCGGTGGCACTGCTAAATGGCGTACCTGCTACACTGCTGACGGTACCGGCCGTTCTGTTTTGAACACCCTTGATTCCATGTGCTTACGCTACGAAGTAGGTATTCATGACCGTACTCAGGCTGAAGCACTCATTCATGATGGCGAAAACTGCCTTGGCGCAATCGTCCGCTGTCTGAAAACTGGTGAATTGAAAGCATACCTTGCCACAGCCACCCTTATTGCTACCGGTGGTTATGGCCGCATCTACAGAGCTACCACAAACGCCGTTATCTGTGACGGTGGCGGTCAGATTGCAGCCCTCGATACCGGACTCGTACCTATGGGCAACATGGAAGCTATCCAGTTCCACCCAACTGGTACCGTACCTACTGATATTCTCGTTACAGAAGGCTGCCGCGGTGACGGTGGTACCCTGCTGGACGTAAACGAATACCGCTTTATGCCGGACTACGAGCCGGAAAAAGCCGAACTTGCCTCCCGTGACGTTGTATCCCGCCGTATGCAGGAACACATCCGCAAAGGACTCGGGGTTAAATCTCCTTATGGCGACCACCTCTGGCTCGACATCCGTCATCTGGGTGAAAAACACATCACTACCAAGCTTCGTGAAGTATACGATATCTGTACGAACTTCCTTGGTGTGAACCCGATCCACGACCTCATCCCTGTCCGCCCGACTCAGCACTATTCCATGGGCGGTATCCGCACCGACAAAGACGGTGCAGCTTATGGCCTGAAAGGTCTCTTCTCCGCTGGCGAATCAGCTTGCTGGGATATGCACGGTTTCAACCGCCTTGGTGGCAACTCCCTTGCCGAAACCGTTGTTGCAGGCCGCTATGTTGGTAAGAAAATTGTTGAGTTCCTGCAGGGTCATACTGTTGATTTCAAACAGTCTGCCATTAACGACGCCCACACTAAAGTGGCAGCACGCATTATGGAAATGACCAAAAGCAGCAGTAAACAGGAAAGCGCTATCCAGTTACGAGATGAAATGCACAGCATCATGATGGATAACGTAGGTATTTTCCGAAACGGTAAAGATCTGCAAACCGCCGTTGATCAACTGGAGGAGCTGATTGACCGTTCTAAAAATATCAAGCTGCAAGGCTCTGCAATCGGTTTTAATCCTGAAATCTCTCTGGCTCTCAGAATACCGGGCATGCTCAAACTGGCTCAGTGTACTGCATACGGCGCTCTCATGCGTACAGAATCACGCGGCGCGCATACTCGTGAGGACTTCCCAGAACGTAACGATAAGGAATGGCTCAACCGCACCTTGGCTTACTGGAAAGAAGGTAAGACCCGTCCTGAACTGAAATATGAAGAGGCTTCTCCATACTTTGAAATTCCTCCAGGCGAGCGTGGATATGGCGGTGGTAAAATTATTACTGCAGACATTCCTGAAGAAAAGCTTCGTGTGCCCGGTAAAGGCGCAGGCGAAAAGAAAGAAAAACCGTCCCAAAAAGCTAGCTAAGGAGATATAGTATGAGCCGTCGTCTACATATTGAAGTATTCAGATACAATCCGCTTGATCCTAATTCTGAACCGCACATGCAGTCATTCTATGTAAACGAATATGACTCCATGACATTGTTCATCGCATTGAACATCATCCGTGATGAACAAGACCCGACACTCCAGTTCGACTTCTGTTGTCGTGCCGGCATCTGCGGTTCCTGTGGCATGGTTATCAACGGCAGACCAGGGCTTGCTTGCCATACGCAAACAAAAGACCTGCCAGATCATATTGTTCTACATCCGCTGCCTGTCTTCAAACTTATCGGTGACCTTTCCGTTGATACAGGCACGTGGTTCCGTGATGCAGGTGCCCGAATCGAAGCATGGGTTCATAACGATCATGAACAGTTCGACCCGAATGCAGAAGAAGTTCGTATGGAAAACGATCTTGCCAACGAAATTTTCGAGCTTGATCGCTGTATCGAATGCGGCTGCTGTGTCTCTGCCTGCGGTACAGCCCGCATGCGTGAAGACTTCCTTGGCGCCACCTCTATTGCCCGCGTTGCCCGTTTCTACCTTGACCCTCGCGATGAGCGTAACGAAGAAAACTACTACCAAGTTATCGGTAACGATCAAGGCGTATTTGGTTGCATGGGCTTACTTGGTTGCGAAGATGTTTGTCCTAAACATATCCCGCTTCAGGATCAACTCGGCATTATGCGCCGCATGCTTGCTATCCATTCCGTAAAAGGAATTCTTCCAAAACGCGTTCTTGAAAAACTTCAACACAAAGGATGCTGCCATGAAAGTCATTAAGGCTAAACAGATTCATGACGCTGTTGTCGATCTGGTGTTAAAGGCTGCACGCTATCTTCCGGAAGACGTAAAAACCGCCATCCGTGTTGCACGTAACAACGAGACTTCTGATTCTGCAAAAGAAATCCTCGGTCAGCTGTTGGAAAACGCAGACCTTGCCAAGGAATCCGGTCTTCCTCTCTGTCAGGACACAGGATTAGGTGTTTTCTATGTTGAAATCGGTGACGAAGTCCAAGTTGAAGGCAATATTACCGAGATCATCAATAATGCAATGATCGACGGGTACGACAAAGGCTTGCTCCGAAAATCTTCCTGCCATCCGCTGACCCGTAAAAACACCATGGACAACAGCCCTGCTATTATCCACTTCACCCATGTTGCCGGAGACAAACTTACTATTAAACACATGGCAAAAGGCGGTGGTTCTGAAAACATGTCCCGCTGCACAATGCTCACTCCGGCTCAAGGTTGGGAAGGTATTAAAGAATTTATTGTCCGCCGCATGGCTGAAGCAGGCCCTAACCCTTGTCCTCCAACAATCGTAGGGGTCGGCATCGGCGGCACATTCGATCTGGCTCCGGCTCTTGCAAAAGAAGCACTGTTCCGTCCTCTTTCTGCGGAAAACCCTGATCCTGAATTAGCTGCTATGGAAAAAGAGCTGCTCGACGAAATCAACCAGCTTGGCATTGGCCCTATGGGGCTTGGCGGTAAGACCACATGCCTTGGCGTAAAAATCGCCATGCGTCCATGTCACATTGCCAGCCTACCACTAGCTGTAAATGTTCAGTGTCATTCTTCCAGAATTAAGGAGGTTACACTCTAATGCCTACCTACGAACTGACATCGCCATTAAAAGATGAAGATGTAGCAAAACTACGTGCAGGCGACGTGGTTAAGCTTTCCGGCACGATCTATACAGCGCGCGACGCTGCCCATAAACGCCTCTGTGATATGCTGGATAACAACGAAAAACTCCCTTTCGACCTGAAAGGTGCCGTTATCTACTATGTCGGTCCTAGTCCAGCTCCAGAAGGCAGGCCAATCGGTTCAGCTGGCCCTACCACCAGCTACCGCATGGATACATATGCTCCGCGTTTGCACGGCCTTGGGGTTAAAGCAAGCGTTGGTAAAGGAAAACGCAGCCCAGAAGTACGCAAGGCACTTCAAGAACACATCGGTGTTTACTTTGGCGCAACCGGCGGCGCTGGCGCTCTTCTTTCCCAGTGCATTACAGCAGCCAAAGTAATTGCGTTTGATGACTTAGGCCCTGAGGCAATTCGAGAACTGACTGTTGAAAACTTCCCACTGCTTGTTGTGAACGACAGCCATGGTAACGAACAGTACGCTAAACCAAACTTCGAATTTTAACTCAACACATAAGGAAAAAGATAATGGCATTGTTCACTAAAGAAGAAGCGCTCGAATATCATAAGCTTCCACGTAGAGGTAAAGTTGAAGTTATCCCTGTAAAACCTTGTAACTCTCAGAAAGACCTCTCAATGGCATATTCTCCTGGGGTTGCAGAAGCTTGTAAGGCAATCCATGCAGACCCTACTTGCGCTGCTCTGTACACAGGTAAATCCAACCTCGTTGCTGTTGTTTCCGACGGTACAGCAGTGCTTGGTCTCGGTAATATCGGTCCTCTTGCCGGTAAACCTGTAATGGAAGGTAAAGGCGTTCTCTTTAAAACTTTCGCGGACATCGATGTATTCGACATCAACCTTGATGTTGACGACCCTGACGAACTCATCAAGATAGTTAAAGCGATGGAACCAACCTTTGGTGGTATCAACCTTGAAGACATCAAGGCTCCTGAATGCTTCTATATTGAAGAAAAATTGAAAGAACTAATGAACATTCCTGTTTTCCATGATGACCAGCACGGGACAGCGGTTATCTCCGGTGCAGGTCTCTTCAATGCCTGTGAAATCACCAACCGTAAGATTGAAGACTTAAAAGTTGTAGTTGTAGGCGCAGGCGCCGCAGGCATCGCTTGTACCAAGTTCTATGTACAGATGGGCATCGACCCTAAAAATATTTTCATGTTCGATTCCCGAGGGCTTATCCATAAAGGCCGTACTGATCTTAACCGGTATAAATCTGAATTTGCACAGGATAAAGATTACGGTTCCCTTGCAGAAGTTATTCAGGGGGCAGACTGCTTCCTTGGTCTTTCCAAGAAGGGTCTTCTTACTAAAAATATGGTTCGCTCCATGGCAAAAGATCCTGTTATCTTTGCAATGGCTAACCCTGATCCTGAAATCACCTACGATGATGCTAAAGAAGCCAGCCCAACCTGCATTATGGGTACCGGTCGTTCTGACTACCCTAACCAGGTAAATAACGTATCCGGCTTCCCGTACATCTTCCGCGGTGCCTTAGACGTAGGAGCAACAATCATCAACGAAGAAATGAAAGTTGCAGCAGCACAGGCTCTTGCCGATCTGGCCAAGGAGCCGGTTCCAAGCGAAATCTGTGATGCTTACGGCGTCAAATCTCTTTCCTTCGGTATTGATTACATCATTCCTAAGCCACTCGACCCACGAGTCCTCGAATGGGAAGTCCCTGCCGTAGCTCAGGCAGCTATGGATACTGGTGTCGCAACGATGCCTATTCAGGACATGGAAGCATACAAAAAAGATCTCAAGCAACGCATCAACGCTTCCCATGCTCGCATCGCCCCATTCGTAGAAAGCTACTACAAATAATCAATGCCACAGAAAACCGCCTGCAGCGGCAACTGCAGGCGGTTACTGAAAGCGCGACGTCTAGTTATACGGTTCGCGCCACATCGTTCCCCCTTAACAGAGGATACGACATGAAAAAATTTGCATTTCTTCTATCTATAGTCGGAACTGTCCTGCTTGTCGGAAGTTCCCTTGCATTTGCAGCAGCCACTCCCGCATCGGGATCAATGGATGCCTATCTAACCCTTATTATCCTGCTCGTTGCCGCAGTTCTCTTCTTCTCAGACATTATCCCGCTCCCTGTAACAGCAATGCTTGTTCCTGTTTCATTGAGCATGCTTGGTATCATCCCGGCAACCGCTGCTTTTGCGAACTTTGGTAACAAATGGGTAGTTATCTTCATGGCAATGTTTATTGTCGGTGAATCTACTTTTATTACCGGCTTTGCAGATAAAATCGGTAAAGCAACAGTAACACTCTCAAAGGGCAGCGAAATTCGCCTGCTCGTATTGGCAATGTGTTCTGTCGGCGTACTCTCTGCGTTCCTTTCCAACACAGGTACAACTGTTGTTGCCATCCCGATGATCATGGGCATGTGTGCTTCTGCAAACATCCGCCCAAGTAAAATTCTTATGCCGGTTGCGTTCGCTGCGTCTCTCGGCGGTACTATGACACTTGTTGGTACACCACCTAACGGCCTGATCAACTCTGTACTCGAAAAAATGGGACCTGCTGGAATCGAGCCATTCGGTTTCTTCGAGTTCGCAAAAATCGGCGCAGTTCTCTTTGTTGTCGGCATCTTATACTATGCTTTCATTGGACACAAATTCCTTCCTGACAACACAAATGAATGCGAACAGGCTGAAACTATTAAGCCATCACGTCCAGAAAAAATGTGGTGGTCACTTGTCATCTTCTTCTTTGTAGTTGTTGCTATGGCAACAAAAATTATGCCTCTGGTTACCGCTGCAATGCTTGGCGCATGTCTCGTCATCATCACAGGCTGCATCACTATGGAAGAAGCATACAGATCAGTTGACTGGACAACAATCTTCCTGTTTGCCGGTATGCTCTCCATGTCCACCGCAATGAAAACATCAGGCGCAGCTCAACTTATTGCTGATACAGTTGTCCACTACGTAACCAGTCCATATGCACTCTTAGCGGTTGTTTGTGCTGTAACAGCACTGGTAACCAACTTTATGTCCAACACTGCTACCGCAGCTCTTATGGCTCCGCTTGCTATCCCTATCGCTGTAAACAGTGGTCTTTCTCCACTGCCACTGGTTATGGGCATTGCAATGTCCGCATCCGCCTGCTTCCTTACGCCTGTAGCTACCCCACCTAACACCATCGTGCTTGGTCCGGGTAGGTACACATTCAGTCAGTACATGAAGGCGGGCTGGCCGCTTCAGGTCATCTGTTTTGTAATTATTGTTGCGGTCGTACCTCTTATCTGGCCGTTCTACCCTGCAGCACAATAATGTGTCGAACTGCTGGCGGAACACCGCGTGCATCCAAAACCGTTAACAGCCTGAAACCTCCTTAGCGTTTAAAACAAAAAAAGCTCATCTGGCAGCAAGGATGAGCTTTTTTATTTGATAACTAAAATGAACCGAGAAACTAGTAGTTAAATGACGGCCCGAAAGGCAGGATGCAGTGCTGCCATATAAGGAGGTATTGTAGAGGTAGTGGATTTTATGGCTGCATTTCCAGCAGCTTTTGGCAAATCATTCTGCTCATCAGAAGAAGTAATCAACAGTCTTTCACCACTTGTTGATGCAGCAACGTGAATACCGTAAGACTCACGTCCCGCAGAGTACTGGAAAACCTTCTCCGCAGTTCTCATGCCTTCTTGTTCCGGAACAATAGGAGAAACAACGGCACGCGCCGGAAGAACAGTCACAGTTTGCTGCTGATCAAGCAACTTACTTTGCTGATCTTTAATCTGTTCCTGTAAAACATCCACAAAGGATTTAGAGGAAGTAAGGGAAGCGTGCATGTGTAGACCTCACAATAACAGTGTTTCTACTTCCCTTATCGTCTCGATTTACTGGTGCTTAATTAAATTTTTATTCTTTTTCCTTCACTACTCCACAAAAAAAAGCCCCTATGGGAACTCATAGAGGCTTTGTGCATTCTTGTTGAAACTAGCTTAAATTATTGATCCCATGAATAGGCCCAATGAACATCACGGATGTATTCAGCAAGTTTTTTCGCATCACCTGCGCGCACCATATCAATGATCACTTTATGCTCATTGTAGTTCGCTTCACGGAACTTTTTGCCCCAATCCCTTTCCGTAAATACAAACAGTCGTGTCCTGTTCATATTCAGCAGGTAGACAAGGTAATCATTTGGACATGCTTTCAAATACGCATTATGAAAGTTGGTATTGATAGCATTACAGTCTTCATATCGGGCACCTTGAGAAGATACCATTATCTGCTCATTATACATTTCCATCTCAACTACATGTGCTTCTGTCAGATGCGGAAACGCAGAGATCACAGCCTGATACTCCAACCCGCCACACACTTCAAAAATATCTCTCTTCTCTTCATGTGTGAGGGCATTAATGACAACCCCACGCTGAGGAAGAATTGTTACAAAGCCTTCAACCTGCATCTGTAACAAAGCCTCACGAAGTGGCGTCTTACTTGTTCCAAGCTCATCCGCAAGCTTTTTAATACTGATAAGACGACCGGGTTCCAACTTGCCATTTTTCAGATCTTCCAGAAGCTTCTCATACAAAGCAGATCGTAACAGACCGCTTGAATCAGCATAGATCATTCCCAATCATCTCCATACCAGCCCAGCCTTATAGTCACATATTTTTTAGGACGTTAAAGACAACACAGGTTGCATTTTAAAATTACGCTTGATAAGCGGATTAAAAGATATTCTAGTATTCCAGTTCTGGCAACTCATAGCCAAATTCCAACTTTATTCGTAAAATCAAATGGTAAGACAATCACCATTGTACAGAACAACTGATATACTAGTATGCCAATTTAGCAGTTATGGCATCTCACATTCTCAACTATCCCTGAATCAGATCAAATAGGAGAACCCATGCAGCGCGCACTTCCATCTTCCCGCCAGCTCACAGCTGGAGTTTTCTACACACTACTTGGTGCAGTTTGCTTTGGAACCACAGGAACCATACAGGCCTTTGCTCCTGAAGGTTGCCAGCCTATGGCAGTCGGAACAATGCGATTAGTCGTTGGTGGCCTTGTGATGCTTCTATGGGTTCACTTTCGTTCCGGATTTACTCACCATGTTCCATGGCCTAAAAAAGCGACTTTTACTGCGGCAGCAGGGATAGTGATTTTTCAGATATTGTTTTTCCAGAGCCTCGTCCGGACAGGTGTTGCTGTCGGCACCGTCATTGCCATCGGGTTCGGACCAATGGCAGGAGGAATTATTGAATATCTTCTGCGCGGTACTATTCCTTCCCGTTCGTGGTTCACTGCTACTGTTTTAGCATTATGTGGTTTAGTGCTTCTTTCAATTGATGACACTGCAACTGTTGATATGACAGGAATTATTATGGCGCTTGGTGCGGGTGCGGGATATGCCTTGTATGCCGCCAACAGTCAGACAATCCTTGCAGACCGCTCTCCACAAGAAATGATTGCAATACTCTTCACTTTTGGCGGAATAGCTATGAGTCCTATTCTCTTTGTTTATGACATCTCATGGATGTTTACCATGCGTGGTTTCATTTCTATAGTCTTGATCGGCGTTATCGGGACTGCAATGGCATATAGTTTTTTCGCAACTGGATTAGCGATACTCCCTCTCTCATCCGGCTTAACACTTGGATTGGCAGAGCCGCTAGTTGCAACCCTCTTTGGAATACTGCTACTCGGAGAGGTATGTTCATTCCAGACAGCAATGGGAATTTGTATCATCTTTAGTGGAATGATTGTTATTGCCCGAAATCCCTCGTAAAGGCTTCTTACACAACATGTGAACTTCACTTCCACATGCTTTTTTCCTTTTGCCAAACTAAGCATTTTGTCTGATGCTGTCCTACTGAAAAAGCAATATACGTTTTGCATTAGAAAGATAGAAAGAATCTGCCAACAAAAAGACAGACAAGATATGGACAGCAGAATGGACAACAGCACACTTTTAAAAAAAGCCGCAGCAGCTATTCAGGCACAAAAGCACTCGATAGTTCCTCAGCTTGCTAATCTTCTTATAGAGCGGCAGCCACAATGGTATACAGATGCAAATTTCAACGAACTCTCTGATCACCTTTCAACGTTTGTTGAACGCATTTGCAGCTGCATGAATGAAAATACCCTGACTCCACTCGAAACTTTCTTCAAGTCATCTGCCTTAGAAAAAGTTGAACGTGGTTTCCAGCTTTCAGATATTCTGGAAGGAGTCATGTTGGGGAAATTCTGTCTCTCGTTAGCCATCTTGAAAGAAATCCCTCTCGGTAAAGAACGTAAGGATATTTTGACTGCTGTTGATCTGCTGTATGTCGATCTCAACAAAATTACTGGTGAAAAGTACTCTGCACTACTGACACAGCAACTCGTTATTGAACACGAACGCACCAAACTTCTACTGGAAGCGACACGCTCTATTACCAATTTTGCTGACTCTCAGGCTGCACTGGAACATCTTGCTCGTGTTATCAGCGAAACGCTTTCTCAGGGAATTTGCATCATTTTTCTACGAGATTCAGTTACACAGGGGCTAGCCCCGCATGCAACGTATGGACATGTTTCCGAAGAATGTAAACGTTGCTTTGACGGAGTAAGGCTTTGTCCCGAAGGCAACACAATTACT
Source organism: Halodesulfovibrio marinisediminis DSM 17456 (assembly GCF_900129975.1). Taxonomy (NCBI): domain Bacteria; kingdom Pseudomonadati; phylum Thermodesulfobacteriota; class Desulfovibrionia; order Desulfovibrionales; family Desulfovibrionaceae; genus Halodesulfovibrio; species Halodesulfovibrio marinisediminis. Next base: position 327,252 of record NZ_FSRG01000005.1, on the reverse strand, counting down.
ACAACTGATGGCAAAAGCTTCGGCCTTTGTGCCCTTAACTCTGAAAGCTTTGCGATGGCGCAAGACATTCTAGAACTGATTAACTCTAATAGCATTGCTTTATTTCCTATCTACAGCAGTTCCAACTGCCTGCATGGCATCGCTATGGTTGGTTCAGTCATTCCCGACTATGTGATTGGCCCTAACCAAAAAGAACTTATTGAAGGCATATTGCACACCGTTTCTGCAACTGTTGAGCTTGCAGCCAGCGTCAAAGAAAAAGAACGCCAGCTCAAAGAAAGTGAGAGCCTCAGAAGAGTCGCAAATCTCCTATTGCAACATCCAGAAACCCAAATTCAAGATGTGCATACCGTCATCTGCGACGAAGCTCGAAGTATTGTACAAGGTACCGGCAGTTCTATCCTGCTTAAAGAAGGGGATAACCTACACCATTCCTGTGGCACAGGATCGCCTCAACCACCGATTTCAACCTTCCCGCTAGCTACAACTAAGTACGGACAAATCCTTCAAGAAGGAAAAGCTGTCATCATCAGAGATGCACAACAAGAAATCCCCGAAGGCCAACGTAGCGATCTAGCTAAAACTTTACTGGTTGTTCCGCTTATTGAATGCGGTAATGCCATCGGGCTTCTCCTCATTTCCAACAAGGAAAGCGGATTTGACCTCATTGACAAAAACATTATGGAGCTATTCGCGGCTCAAGCATCCATGGCACTACGTAATGCCACGTTGGCAAAGCAGAGTGATAAACTGGCAGTCGCAGAAGAACGCCAGCGGTTAGGACGCGAGCTGCATGACTCTGTAACGCAGGCTCTGTATGCTGTAACACTTTGTGCAGATGCAGCCAGTCGTTCCCTGTCTCTTGGTAAAAAAGAAACAGCCACAGAACAGCTACAAGCTCTACGAGGAATGGCACAGCAAGCAATGCGCGACATGCGCTCGCTCATATTTGACCTGCATCCACCGGAACTCGAAAACGAAGGACTAGTAGGTGCCATTCAGGCACGGATGAACTCTGTGGAAATTCGCTCCGGACTCAATGCAAAAATGTTTGTAAAGGGCGAAGAAAGACGCCTTGCCCATTCCACAGAAGAGGAAATGTTCCGCATTGCCATTGAAGCTCTGAGTAATGCTACCAAGCATTCTCATGCACAGAATGTTTCAGTTACCTTCGACTACAAGCCGGAATCTGTTTCAATGACCATTACTGATGACGGCAAAGGCTTCGTCATCAACCGGCTTCCGGCAGGGGGCATGGGACTGCGCAATATTCGGGAACGAGCAAAAAGACTGCAAGCAACACTAGAAATTAACAGTAACAACGATGACGGAACCACTATCGACGTATCCGTTCCATTAACCCGTTAGGAGCATTGAACATGGCTGCACCAATTCGAGTTCTTATTGTCGACGACCACGATATAGTACGCATAGGACTGAAAGGGTTTCTTTCTGGCTATGATGATATTGAAATTGCAGGAGAAGCTGCTAACGGACAAGAAGCTGTTGAGCGCACAGCAGAACTTACCCCGGATGTCATCCTTATGGATATGGTCATGCCGGTAATGGATGGTATTCAGGCCATTCAAGAAATCCGTGACCGCAAGCTAACCGGCAAAATCATTGTGCTCACAAGTTTTGCAACAGACGACAAAGTCTTTCCTGCTATCAAATCCGGCGCAATGGGGTATCTGCTAAAAGACTCCGCGCCTGAGGAGTTGCTTCATGCCATCCGTAAAGTGCACAACGGCGAGCCTTCTCTTGCACCGGACATTGCACGCAAGTTGCTTGCTGAACTTGCTTTACCGGATGAAGCAAAAGAACCGACTCCTGAACCACTGACTCCGCGGGAAGTGGATATTTTACGACTTGTTGCTCAGGGACTGAGTAATAAAACCATTGCTGAAAAAGTGTTTGTCAGCGAGGCAACCGTACGCACGCATATGACCAACATTCTTTCAAAACTGCATTTGGCTAACCGCGTGCAAGCAACACTTTATGCCTTACGGGAAGGACTAGCCTCACTTTCCTAGACAAAAACGTCTAGTGAATTCACCTTAGGTTCTACAACTTTTCCAGTACAGTGTGTTCCAATTTTTGTTTCGAACTCAATAACCACCATTTCAACCTTCCCTCTGATGGTGAAATGGTGGTTATCACATACTGTGACGAAAAATCGAAGCATATTTGTCCTGCTTCAGTGAATTATGCGCAGGAGAACAAAGTTGGATAAAATTAATATCGGGACACAGGGATTCACCATTCCAATGCCTTTGGCCATGCTAGGAACACATTACAATGGCAAACCCAACTATATGACTCTTGGGTGGGTTACCCGAGTAAACTACAAACCAGCATTACTGGGTATCGGGGTCAACAAAGGGCACGCATCACACACTGCCATTCTAGAAAACGGAGAATTTAGCGTAAACTTCCCTACCACCGAAATGGTTAAAGTGGCAGACTATGTCGGCCTTGTTTCAGCCAAACGGACTGATAAATCTGAACTGTTTGATCGTTTTTACGGTACACTTAAGACTGCACCGCTTATCAAAGAATGCCCACTTTCTCTTGAATGCAGGCTTTACGATACAGTGGAGATGCCAACCAACACGTTCTTCATTGGCGAAATTGTCGGCACATGGTGCGAGGAGCGTTTTATGACAGACGGCGTTCCTGATATTTCAAAGATGAACCCATTCGTTCTAACCATGCCAGACAAACGCTACTGGAAAATCGGGCGCTGCGTTGGACACGCCTGGAATGACGGTAAGGCGCTTAAACAATAATCCGCTACACACATATATATTCCTCATGAAAAAGCTCCTGCAACGCATTGCAGGAGCTTTTTTTTGATGATGTACAACTTTGCCAGTTTTTATGTCTTACTGACAGATTTCACCTATTCTGGCAGCCATTCGCCAAGTCTCAATTTTTGACTCACCTTCCACAAGCTCACTAAGGATTGCCTGTGCATTTACCAACTCTTCACTGGCAAGATGATCTCTAAATGCTTTCTCAGAAAGAAAGTGTTCATAAAAAAGGAATGAGGCAGGATCAGAGGCGTCCTGATGAACGCTATACAGCAGAAGCCCTTCGTGATGATCGCAATCCTGAACCAGCTGCTCAAGAGCGCTTCGTAACTCAGCTTCCTTCCCCTGTTTAGCTCTCAAATGAGATGTCACAACAAGAATATCTTTAAATTCCATGACATTACCCTTGAATGGAGCCTGAATAACTTCAAGTAATCATGTGCCCTGTCACTACGCTCTCGTCTGCATTGCTGTGTGACTAAAAGTTCAGGCTTTTCAGGCTCCGGTTGAATTACATCGTATGACTGTAACCAAACCGACAGACTGCTTCCATCGTAGAAATGTGGAAATAACAACGTACAGCATGGAACTTTTTACTAAGAGGAGCATACGATTTTTATCGTATGCCCAATCCCGCCCAAGTAAACAAAAAAAGGCCACGTAATTAATACGTGGCCTTTGAATAAGCTATTGTACGATTCTCAATTGTTCAAAACACCGCGACCAAAACCGGTTACGGCTTTCTTTGAAGGCAGAGAACTATGCAGAAGCTGTAGTACAAGATTTAACGGTCTTCTCAGGAGAAGCAGCAATATCTGCAGCAGCAGTAAACAGAACGTCTGTGGAGCTGTTCAGTGCAGTTTCTGCGGAGTCCTGAATTACACCGATGATGAAGCCCGCTGCAACAACCTGCATGGACACATCGTTAGATACACCAAAGAGGCTGCAAGCAAGTGGAATGAGAAGCAGGGAACCGCCAGCTACGCCGGAAGCACCACAAGCAGAAACAGAAGCAATAAGGCTGAGCAGAAGTGCTGTAGCGATATCAACCTGAATACCAAGAGTATGTACTGCTGCCAAAGTCATTACAGTAATGGTGATAGCAGCACCACCCATGTTTACGGTAGCACCGAGAGGAATGGATACAGAGTAAGTGTCTTCATGAAGATCAAGACGCTTACAGAGTTCCATGTTCACAGGAATGTTTGCAGCGGAGCTACGGGTGAAGAACGCGGTAATACCACTGCTCTTCAGACAGGTGAACACAAGCGGGTATGGGTTCTGTTTAGTGGTAAACCATACGATCATAGGGTTCACAACCAGAGCAATAATACCCATGGCAACGAGCAATACCATGATGAGGTGACTGTAACCAGCAAGCGCAGTAAAACCGGTATTGGCAACGGTGTTAGCAACAAGACCAAAAATACCGAGAGGTGCAAAGCGGATCACGAGCTTAACAATACCGGAAACACCCTCAGACACGTCGCTAAGTACTTTTTTAGTGGTTTCGCCAGCATGCTGGAAGAAGAAACCGAGAGCGATTGCCCAAGCAAGGATGCCGATAAAGTTACCGGAAGCAAGAGCATTGATTGGGTTATCAACAATTTTAAAGAGCAGAGTGTTGAGAACTTCACCAATACCGCTTGGAGGAGTTGCACTTGTGTCAGTAGCAACAAGGGTAAGGGTAGTAGGCGCTACAAAGCTCATTACAACAGCTACTAAAGCAGCCATGAATGTGCCTACGAGGTAGAGTGTAATAATAGAACGCATGTTTGTGTTTGCGCCTTTCTTCTGGTTAGCAATAGAAGAAGCAACAATAACAAAAACGAGAATTGGAGCTACTGCCTTAAGTGCTTTAACGAAGAGCTGACCCAGAACATTTACTGACTTTGCAGCGTCCGGAGCAACCATTGCTACGATAACGCCGGCACAAATGCCCAACACGATCTGCAGTACTAAGCTGCCTGACCCAATTTTTTTTATGATATCCATCATTTGACTCAATCCTTCCAAAAAAATTTAAAACGCTATACACCTAAAGGTAGGCTCTTAGAAGACGCATCACAAATCTGTCAATACCTTATTTTGTGTCCATCTTATCCAGATTTATAGATATACTAATAAAAAAAAGCTGTTGCTATTTCCAACAACAGCTTTTTTTTATTCAACATACACTGCAAACCATTCATATGGTAATAAAAAAAGCAAATTTTTCTTTTTGCCATTCAATAGTCGTAACTTTTTTGCCGAAAAAGACAAAAATCGCAAATCCTGTTTTTGTAATTTTTTTGACCCAAAAATTTCAAACAACATGCGTATGACAATTTCCGTTAAAAGACACGATCTTGACCTGTTACAACTTCCTATTTGGGTGCAGTAAAGTTCATTAAAATTTCAGTAACAAACTTATCGGTGTTCTGACTGCTCCAGTAATCCACCACATACCGCTCATAAACTTCGGGTCCTAACGTATAGTTATTCTCGCTAGCCCAGCGGGCAATTCGCTCGTAGGTATCATTAATATTATCGTGCGAACCTATGTGATAGGCCGAAACCATCAACTTACCGCCAAATCGAGTTTCCACATCTTTGCTAAACGGCTTCAGCGCCTTTTGCAGCACTGTTGCATGCGTACAGTTACCGTTCATTTTTTCTTTATAATCAGGGAAACGTATAATGACTGGCCCTGTAATCTCGTTCTCAATGGATTCAATAAAGTTGGTGAACTCTAGATTAATGATAGAGTCCCTGTAATCATATGCGAAATCCTGATCAAGAAAACAGTAAACTCCGTCTTCTACAAACTTCACAGATATATCCTGCACCTTGTAATGCAGCACAGATTCCGCTTCCACCACAAGCTCGTACCAGTCTTTTACTGAAGTGTAGTTTCGATGCACTTCTTCCTCAACCTGCCGCAATTCATCAAGTTTAGACTGAAAAGAGGCTCGCATAATGCGGTAATCACCGCTTTCTATTACCTCTTTCATTTCAGAGAGCTTAAAGCCCATCTGCTTGTAATATTTAATAACCGGCACGGCTAACAGTGACGATCGAGAATAATATCTATAATTATTTCCACAGGATCTATCAGGTTTAATTATGCCTACCTTATCGTAATGACGAAGCGCCTTTTTCGATAATCCGCAAATCTTACTGACTTCTCCTATTGAAAAACTGCTCTTGGATTTCACAATCACCCTCCCGCTAGACACAGCGCAACTAAAACAGCAATTCATGGCTAAACAGTGCCCACAATTTGTGCCACTTCACAAAAACTTGAGCCATGAATATAGCAGACTAAGCGCATGTAAAAATAGAATATAACACGTGCCAACGTAACGAGGGAGCACAAATCACATGCGGTCTACATAAACAGTATTACTTCAAACAACGCGACTGAATACTCTTATGATAGGTCTGCAACAAACTGTCAAATCAGTGTTTTTTCTTACATAATAATTTATTATAGAAGCTACACCAGTAACAAAAGCTCTTCAAAAATTCATGCAAAGTAATCTTATATACACTTTTGCATCACATAATAAATCATCCTTTACCCTAAGTACTTTTAAAAAAAAATCCCCCTGAGAAGGTTTTTACACCTGCATCAGGGGGGAGTGAATACACTAATTACTTCGGGATGTTATTGGTAATTAATCAATAAACTAGTCCTTAATGTAGTAATTAATTGTTGCTGCGCCTTCTTCTGGAGCACAATAGTATACCTTAAGCTCGTTGCTTGAACTCATTTCAAAACGAGTTTCAGCTAACAGGCCATTTGCTTCTGCTGTCATAATAGCAGAAGTCATAGAATCACGAGTGAATGCTTTAAAATTGCTGTACTCGCCTTTAAGTGCTTCCATAACATCATCAACACAAGCATCTTCAACGGTGGTAAAGTACTTTAACATAGCATAGTTAAGCGGCTTCATATTACACCTCTTCTTTTTTCTGTCTGAACAGATCAAGCGGGTTCATTGCTACAGTAAAGATACCTACGATCATCAGAACAGCTGCAGCCCATGCGATAGGCTGCATTGACCAGCCGTCAATACCGAAAATTACACCGAGGATGATCCAGCAACCAAATGGTCCCCAGAAGGAGAAGGTGCCGTTACAAGACATACCGAGTGCAGCACCACACATGCCGTTACCACGGTACCAGAACATAAAGGTCATGTACGCGCACAGGCCACCGAGGACAAACCAAGGTAACGCTTCAGAGCTAGTGAATGCTTCAACAACAAGACCAAGGGAATCCATGCTGCCGGACATAACAGCCATTACTGGAATAAAGATAAACAGGGTGGATAATGCAGAAGTAGTCTGACGGATGGTAATTGCGATCTCGGAGTCAATCATGGATGTACCGTAACCACACACACAACCTTCAAAGCCCCAGCCCAGCGCAGCAATAAATGCAATACAAATGCCGAGGAACTGACCTTCAGGTGCTTCACCACCAAGGCTTGTGCTCGCAATCATAAAGCTTGCAAGGAAACAGATTGCGATGCCGAGCATCATGCGGGCATTGAGTTCCTGCTTAAACAAAATTCGACCAAGAATTGCACCGATAGCAGGGCAAAGCGCACTGATCGGAACAACTATAGAACCAGCAAGCTGGAGACCAACAACGTAAGCAGTCGTTGCAATAGGGCCACCGATCAATGCTGCGAGAACCATCACAAGACCCGGCTTGGTTGTAAGACATCTGAAAAAGTCACCAATACGGCCACGAACTGTTGCAAGAGAAAGCGCCCAGATAGCACTAAAGCTGTCGTTAACAGCGGAGCCTACAGCGCCAAGGAAATATGTAATAACAAATGCGGACAAACCAGCGGTGTTTGCACCGTACCAGTCAGCCCAGACACCTTTAGCCATGCCCAGAGTAAGGAAGGCTGTGTACAGGCCGTAGAATACAGCTGATAACAACGCAATTATGATGCCCCTGGTACGAAAGCTAGCATCAAGCTTTCGTTTTGCGAGAATAGCTTCTCTGCTCGGTAAAACTACTTCACTCATAGATAAGAACCTTTTCTATTGAAGTTTCTTAATATCGGTTGTCCAACGTAGACAACACGCCCCTCTTTTCCTCTCCACACAACTGAGTACATAATCACATTGCATCAGCCAGTCGGAACCATATTTGAAAGGTGAAGCTTGTAAACCTTACAGACGCCTTATTCTCAGGTATACACTCGTTCAACTGCAAGTCAGCAGTAAAGTCCTCTACTGAGGTATGCACACTATTACAACTGATATTCAACGCAGGATGAACTATGGCGCCACCCGCCGGAATGGTCACGAAATGTGGAACTAGCAAAACATGCAAAGAAAACAGCATCATCTGCACGTTTTGCAAAATTTATTCATTAGGCTTTCTTTCCTTCAGGAAGAATGAATTCAACATCACAATGCGGACGCAGAATTACGTGTACAGAAACAACTTCCCCACACACAATGTGCTGATCCTCTAACATCTCATCATTTTTCTAATAAGGCGTAGTAACGCTTGAAAACTTCCACCAATGTGCGCTTTTTCACTTTTGAAAGTTTTTTCGATTCAATAGGGAGATCAGGATATTCACGAGCAAGGACACGCAATTTTGCTAATGTCAGCTTGATCAATCCATCTGATATCCCTTCTGCACCCTGCTCAGCCCACAGTGCGTCCATGTTCTTTTTATGCATGATTACAACTTTTGACTTAGCTGATGCTTTCTTTGACTTAGAAGCCGGAAAAGTCTGCCCTGCGGAAGAAAGGGCAGTTTTTACTGGTTCTGAGCCACCATAAGGATGCTTGCCAGCATCCTCTGCTTTTTTCTCAGCTACAGCAGGAGTTGTCACAACCTTTGAAGTTGATGGGAGTTCTGGTGTTGCTTTATCAGAATCCTTCTCCAGTTCCGTAGAGTCTGCGTTCAATGACTCTACCTGTGACAACTTTTCTTCTGATTGCTTAGCGCGTTGTGTTTCACCCTTGGTTGAAGTCAGGCTACCAACTTCTGAACCGATTGAATCACCATCTACTGAAGCAATCGTTTTCTGTTCACCGTCTATAGAACCCTCCACAACAGATTCAGCTTCAACTGCCTCAACCACTGGCGTAGCAGGCTTCAGCTTCACGGCTTCAGGTTCTGCAATGGTCTTTTCTGTTGTCTTTTGCTCTACAGAGTCCGGTTCAATGTCATGTTTCTGTTCTTTGCTGGTGCCAATTAGCGCCGAGCTGAACATTCCGTCGAAAACATCTTCGTCCGGGCGCGGAATCACGTGACTGGAATACAATGCATTTGGGTCCAGCTGTTGCACCGCCGCTTTTGCTGCATCTACAGCAGCTTTAACCGCAGCCACATCACCGGTGATGCTTACTGAAACAAGACCGGCACCGATGCACGTTCTGCCAAGAAGACGGACATCCGCGGCTTTTAACATTACATCTGCACACTCAATGGCAGGAAGAAGTCCTTTTGTTTCAATCAAACCAAGTGACTTCATCTGTTATCCCTTTGACTGTGGAAATCTGGAATAGAACAGACGTGCTTTACCTGCTGCATCCCAAACCACTTTTGAACCCGCCGGAATATAGAACACGTCACCGGTTTCCACAGCCACTGTCTGGCCGTTAATGGTGAGGTTCAGAGTTCCTTCGAGTAAGTGACAGTTTGCTTCACAGGCAAAATCCTGTTCGAAACGGGAATGGTCGATTTCAAAGAATCCGGAATGGATTCGACCATCGCCTTCGCCGATTACCTCCCGGGAACACGCCTTTGCACCGGAAGCACCGGTATCGAACGGTTCCATTTCAACAGATTTTCCGCGAACAATTTTTCCTCCGCCAACAGCTTCGGAACACAATCCTTTGCGGGTTAATTCCTTCAGGAAAGTATCCAGCATGCCTCGTTCATACATTGCTTTTAATGCTGAATAGATCAGATCACTGCTGATCGCTCCTTCGCATGACACAGGAGCAGAAACGGATTCACATGCACTTTGCCGAGGTGCACCTTCAAAAATTTCTATTTCAGCCAGTTTTGCAGCATCTTTCGCAGAGGGGGTTAAAATAGTATTCGAATCGACATACAGTGTCTTTTTGCCTTGTTCGATGAGGGTCTCAACATCCTTTGCACAGACAACTTTCTTCATTTCTTTACACCTCCTTCTCAGTTTCTGCGTCCATAAACGGTATCCTGCCTGTCACAGTTGCAACCTACAGCAGTGCAAAAATAAACTTGAGTCCTTTCACGGAGTCAGCCTTTCGAGTTGCCCAGACGCAGGCTATCAGTTTGGCGACTAGCAAGCGTGATATCCCTCTTTGAGCTTAAACTTGATCTCTGCCATTGCAGACTCAACAGAAGCAGTGTCACCCATAATAGCGAGCAGGATCATGTTCTGCGGACAGTTGCCCTTAATATCTTCCACCACAACGCCAACACTTTTTTCCGCGATATCCGCAGCAACAACCATATCGATCATTTTGCCCTGAATAAGCCCCACGGCATCAACAGGTTCAGCAATGTCTGATTTGCCGGAACCTCTGCGGCGTAACAGGATGTTCAATGCTCCAGGAGACGGTGATTTAATTATGCGAAATTCCATAATGATACCCTTCTGAGCTATGCTTGTGTCTTACAGCTAAGACCAAAGCCTAGCTGTAAGACAACCATTGAATTTTTGGGGTCATGCGTGTGGGATGCCAGCCGTGTTTCGATAACAGGGCGTAACACGGGAAGAAGTTTGTCACAGTAAACAAAATTTACTCTACTCTCTGACATTCTCTCCCTCCTAGTGCAGTGCAAATCATTTGGGACAGAACATTACGAATCTGGCTCACACGAACACAGAAACTGTTCTCATCTGAACAGGTTCCGTACAGTTCCAAAACTGTCGCTTCAAGCATGTGCATGGCAGAACGAAGCTTGTTCAGAAGCAGAACCTCTTTACCGTTAGGCGGCAGCATATGTTCCGAGGTAATCTCAAAACAGTCCGCCAACGGAGTGGAAAAGTTTTCTTTTGTGATGCCGCGGCATTCCTCGAAGTCTAGATCCTGCAATGGGGCATCTTCATCAAGAATAGCGTGCATTGCTGACACTTCTCGTTCAAGGACAGCAACGCTTTGAGAAAGAGTGATATCTCGTGCCTGCAATTCACACGCGATAAGAAGAAACGTATTGGCAATTGATTTAAGCTCGGCGCTAAGTCGTTTCTTTTTCCAGTCGAACTCTGCCTCAGCAGCAGGTTCAACTTTCTTTTCCAAGACTGGAGCCTGAAAGTGCGTTGAAGGAGAAGGCTCAGCACGCTCGGAAGGAACACCGTCCAAAAGAATGGTAATTCTTCTGTCGGTCAGGAACTGACGCGCACCAGGAGTAAGCTTCACGTCCTTCGTTACATTGAAGTCAGTAAAAGCTTCTTTTCTGTACAAGGTGCGGAGATCGTCTTCGGTAATAAATTTCATCTACTGTTCCTTTCACATCCGAGCATCAAAACAGATGCTGTAATAACTCCGGAATGCCGCTTCCATCTGCCACACTGACATTGAAGTACGGTTCCGGTACGCCATACTGCTGCAATTGCTTCAGGCAAAAATTCTTGTTCTGCGACTTCACATCACAGTGCGTCACCACTCCGGTAACGGAGCAACCAAACACTTTTGCCAGCCCCGGCGCACCTGCCACTGAACGTTGTGACTGGCTCACCACAAACACCACATGGGAAGCATGGTTCTGTGCCAGTGCAATAAGGTGGTTGTACATCCACGGATTTTCAAAATATCCGCCGGGCACATCTATCGTATGCTTGCCGTAGCGGACATCTTGTCTACCGCGGGCAGAGACGATGCCTGTAGACGTCCCGTCTTGGCTAACAGGTTCACCGTACTGATCCAGCACGTTAGCAAGCGAAGTCTTTCCACAACCTGTTGCCCCGATGAGCATGATTCTTCGTTGTACCATCCGAGACTCTAGGAGCGGGTTACGGCTCCGGCTGTAAAGCCCATGTTGCGGGACAACACATCCACAACCGCCTGTAATGCTGTTTCCACGCTCTCAACGCTACCGGTAAGAACTACAGAACCGGTGAAGCGGTCTAAAAATCCGATTTCCACATCTGCTGTTTTGGTGGCAATATCGGCGGCAATGATAGCAGTCTCAAAAGGAGACAAGGTCAAAATACCAAGTGCGCCTTTTTCTTCCACACCCAGACGCTCATAAATGTCCTTCATAGGAGCTGCGATAACGTGGGCGATTGTGACCTGTTTACCCGGAACGGTTTCCTGAATGATTCGTTCCAACTCACGGGACTGATTACTTTGCATTACAAGCTACCTTTAATGTTGCCGACAAAACTACTCTCTAACGGATCCCCTCTCCAAACAAATCCACGGTCAAGGGGGCATCCCCCTTGCGGGTGCAGGGTAGAGCCCTTGCCCCTTGGAGAGCCGCCGGAGGCAATAATGCCTAGTGTCGAATTACTGAAACTACGAAGTCGTGTGCTTTGAACTGATTTTCAATTCGTTCCAGGTCAGCATCACTAAGAGCAAAATCACCCTTCATCGGGTACTCCCAGCCCAGCTGCTTGTATTTGTTCACACCCATCTTGTGGTACGGAAGTAAGTCGACACCTTTGAAATTTTTACGGTCGCGGAATGGTTTCAAAAAGGCGATAAGCCCTTCAATATCCTCAGGTGCATCGTTCACATCTTTCATCAACGGCAGACGGATTTTTACATTGTGACGCTTTTCAATAAGCGCGGTCACGTTCTGCAAAATGGTTTCGTTACGCACGCCGGTCAACTCATAGTGCTTTTCTGAGTTGATGTGCTTAATGTCGTAAAGGAATAAATCCACGAACTCAGCAGCCTTAAGCACAGCTTCCTGCTTTGCGTATCCGCAGGTTTCAATTGCTGTGTTGATACCCCGCTGCTTACAGGTCATCAGTACGTTTGTGGCGAATTCTGGTTGCATCAGCACTTCTCCACCGCCCAAAGTCACACCACCTCCGGACATCTCGTAGAAGGCTCTATCCTCTTCGACAATGTCCATCACCTCAGAAGTGGTTTTCTTCTCACCGACGACGGAAAGTGCTGATGCAGCACAGACTTCTTCGCATTTACCACAACCTATGCAGTCAATGCTGTCTGACATCTGATGTAAAGTGCCGCCTGCTCCCATGGAATGAAGTCCCACAGGACACACAGAGGCGCACTTACCGCAATTGACGCAGACATCCTGTTTATACAGGATCTGAAACTTGCGTTTTTGGCCTTCGGGGTTTGAGCACCACTTGCAACGCAACGGACATCCCTTGAAAAACACGAGGGTTCTTACTCCAGGACCATCGTACATATTGTACTTCTGTACGTTGAAGATAAGTCCCTTTCTTTCAATCATGTCTGAATTAGTAGTCATGTGTACTCAAACCCCGTCTGGCTAGATTTCTTTCAGCATTGTTCTGCTGATAATTTCGTCCTGAACGTCTTTGCAGAGCTCAACGAAGAACGCTGAGTAGCCTGCAACACGAACAACAAGATCACGGTAGTTTTCAGGATGCTTCTGAGCATCGAGAAGAACTTCGTTATCAAGGTAGTTAAACTGCATTTCACCGTTACCGAGCATGCTTGCGGTACGGATAAGAGTAATGATGCCCTGCTCACCCTCTGGGGTATCCAAGAGACCGGACATGAGCTTGAAGTTGTGCACCATACCGATGTTCATGCTGTCGTTAGCCATTTTGGAAACAGATTTAATAATGGCTGTAGGGCCCTTGAAGTCTGCACCGTGACTTGGGCTGATACCGTCAGAAAGCGGCAGCCATGCACGACGACCGCCTGCGGATGCACCGGTAAGCTGACCAAACGGGGTGTTGTTGGAAATGGAGAGAGTACCGTGGCTCAATACGGAGTAGAGAGTTTTAAACTTACGGTGCTCTGCTTCGGTGAAGCTAACGAGGTCTGCAGCAATAAGGTCTGCGTAGTCATCGTCGTTACCGAATTTTGGAGCAGCAAGACAATCAGCTTTAATCTGGTCGTAACCAACGAAATCAGCTTTGAGTGCTTCATTAAGCTGTTCGAGAGTGTATTTTTTCTCGTCGAATACAAGCTTCTTAATCGCAGCCATAGAGTCTGCGTAAGTAGCAAGACCACTCCAGATTACACCTGGACCGAAGTTGTACATTGCGCCGCCAGCAGATACGTCACGGCCATTTTCCATACAACCTTCGTACATGATGGACATGAGAGGCTTAGGAGCGAGCTCTTTGTGAACACGCTGAGAAATAACAGTAGCTACGCTACTTTTCTCAGTGATGAATTTAATCTGTGCTTTAACAGCTTCTTCGAACTGTTCGTAGGTCTGGAAGCTGCTAAGATCGCCCATATCCGGACAAACCTGTTTGCCATACCAAAGTGGCACACCATGGTTGAGAACAAGCTCAATACAAATAGGCCACTGAGTGTATGCAGTGGAAGTCCACTGGTAGAGACGACCGGATTTCTGTGGTTCTACACAACCCATCAGGCAGTAGTCGCGTGCGTCTTCAATAGATACACCTTTTGCAAGCATCATTTTGATGTGGGTGTCATCAAAGTGAATTGCAGGGAAGCCCATACCAGCACGAATTACTTCAATAATCTTCTTGAGGTATTTCTGCGGAGACTTGTTATGCACGCGGGTAGATAGGGATGGCTGGTACACTTTAACGTGACGCACAGCATCCATCAGCAGGTATGTAAGGTCGTTGGTTGCATCAAGACCGTCACGAGTCACACCACCAACACACATGTTTACGAATGGCTGGTAACCTGCGAAGAACTTGGAACCACCTTCACTGGTAATCCACATCATTTCAGACATCTTAATCAGCATACAACCAGCAAGATCGAATGCTTCGTAATCAGTCATGCGGCCAGCTTCAAGATCGGCCTTGTAGTACGGGTACATGTACTGGTCCACACGGCCAATAGACATACCTGTCTGGTTTTCTTCAACTACGAGGAGGGATTCAATTGTCCATACAGACTGGATTGCTTCCCAGAAAGTGGTTGGCTTGTGAGCTGGAACACGAGCGTTCACTTCGGAAATCTTCATGAGTTCAGCTTTACGCTGAGGGTTGGTTTCCTGCTGTGCAAGCTGTGCTGCGTACTCAGAAATTCTACGTGCATAGATCATGATACCTTCAGCAGTATCGATCAGTGCTTTGTAGAAATAAATTTTCTCGATGTCTTCAGGGTTCTTGTAGCTCAGCTTTTCGAGGTGTTCTCTAGCTTCACGCTGAACGTCGAGCATACCCTTGTTCATCAGGATTACGTCGTAACCAGGGTTGGAGTCACCACCACCGTTTACTGCGTGGTAAGAACAATCGGATACATAAGATTCACCGGAAAGTTCCCACAAGCCAGCTTCGCGGTACTGGTCTTCACAATGTTCATCAACGGATTTGCCGGCCCAGAACGGGAACAGCTCTTCACGCATGATCTTCTTGTCTTCTTCAGAAATGTAGAACGGGTCCTGACTACGGGTACCGATGGTATCGAGTTCGTCAGCAAGCCAACGCCACGCGATATCTGGAGAGAACGCACCGGCACGTGGCGCGCCACAAGGTGCACCAACGATAAGCTCGTCGTTCTGAATAACCAGAGGAGCAGTCTCACAACAATGCTTAAAGCATTTTGCACGAAGCAAAACTTTAGGCATGCCCGGATTTTCTTTAGCAATTTTAGTAATTGCACGAGCACGGTGAGTGGTGATGGTAGGTACCTGCTTGAGGAAGTTTTCTCTCAAGCGAACATGACGATCAGTAGGACCACCAGGAATTTCTGTACCATGTGTAGTTGGAGTGTACTGAACAGGGTTGCCCTGAGCAGCCTGACGGTTCAGTACATCTTCTGTTACTTCTTCGAACATCTTCTGCAAAGAAGCACGCTCTTCCGGAGTCATATTTTTTGTAGCTTCTGCAAGCTTATCTGATAATTCCCGAATATCCACTACTACCTCACTTCTATTTGAAATCTTTCAGAGTTAATTGTCGGCATTAAAGCTCTCCAATAGCCTCTTTCAAAATACGATGTACTGCCTGCAATGAACTGGAGCTCAAACCACTGTTAGTAACAGGCGCTGCAATCGGTGCAGTCGCTGCCTGTTTATGGAAGATTTCAGCCCCTATTGATTCAACATTACGCACGCCGTATCCGACTTTGCGAACGTAGATCAGGTTCATTGGAGATACGTTATCTGATGTAAACCCCTTCCCTGCCGAGCCACTGCCCAGCGTCATGGAAGGAAACAGATTGGTTGTTGCGCCCATGCTGCCGAACGCCGCAGGCGTGTTAACCAACACCCTGCCTACCGGCTTTTTCAGCGCAAACTGATTGATCACATCTTCATCTTTTGAATGGATAACCAGAGTGTGCCCGCAGCGGTCGCTAAGCAGCAACTCTATGCATTTCTCGCATGCATGCATCCAGTCCGGCTCAATATAAAAGCCAAGAACAGGGCACAGTTTTTCCCGTGAGTATGGATCAAATTCAGACACATACTTCCGTTCTGCGATCAATACGGTAGTGTTATCCGGTACTGAAAAACCGGCTTTATGTGCAATTTTGACGGCCGGTATTCCAATCAAATCATGATTCGGTTTTCCGTCGGAATGGAAAAGTAAAGAACCAAGCTTGCTCGCTTCATCTTCAGACATGAAATACGCGCCATAGCGTTGCAGAGCACTTTTCACTTCACCGGCAACGCAGCCATCGACAACGACTGACTGCCCTGCTGCTGAAACAACGCCATGGTCAAATGTCTTACTGGCGATAATATCTTTAACAGCCTGCTGAATATCTGCAGTGCGTTCAACAAATGCAGGTCCATTACCTGCACCGCCGTAAATAAACGGCTTGCCGGATTTGCTTGCAGCGTCAAGCATACCGGGAACGCCAGTATTCAGAATGAGAGAGACCGCTTTGTGCCCCATCAGTTCTTCGGTTCCACTAGGCGCTACTGTACGCATATAGGACAGTGCACCTTCCGGAAGACCGCACTTCTGGGCAGCCTCAATCATGATATCAAGAGTTTTACTGATTGTTTTCTGTGCTCTCGGGTGCGGAGAAAAGACAATGGCATTGCCTGACTTGATTGCAATCAGCGCCTTGTAGATAGTTGTTGAAACCGGACTGGTAGCCGGACACAGCGCAACAAGTACACCTACAGGAACCCCGACATCCTTTGTCTGCTTTTCACGGTCTTCACCGATAATGCCTACACAGCGCATCCCCCTCAAAGATCTGCGCGCGAAACCACAAACAAATTCGTTTTTAATAAGCTTATGCTGCCAGTCGCCATAATCCGTTTCTTCATGGGACATAACGGCGAGAGCCTGCGTATGTTGCTCAAGCACATCTGCCATACTCTCAACAATGGCATCCAGTTTTTCCTGAGAAAACGCACCAAGCTGTTTCTGAGCCTCGTACGCATTTTCTGCTAAGATTCTGGCTTCCTGTATTGAGAGCAAATCATTGTCTATAATTGTCATCAAGGCACTCCCACCAAGCTACAATCGTTCCTGAAAAACCGAGTCAGTTATTTGTGTGGAAGAAGTTTTTCCAAAGAGTAACGATCTGTAATTTTGTAAATATCCTGATGTGGGGAAGGAATAACGATGGAGCTGTGAACCTCAGCACCCATTCTTTCAATAGCGCCCACGCCAGCTTCTACAGCGGAGTTACATGCAGACACATCACCCTGTACCAGTACGGAAATGTAGCCGGATGCGGTGTTCTCGTAACCAACGAGATCAACGTTTGCTGCTTTAAGCATCGCATCTGCTGCTTCCAGCACATACACAAGACCAAAAACTTCAACTAAACCAAGTGCGCTTGCTCTACTCATGTCGCTTACTCCACATCAATATCGTGTACAGAAACAATATCGCCGACTCTTGGCTCAGGACGTGCCATTACGTTCTTGGCTGTAACTTTACCGATTTTTGCTGCTGCAGCTGCACCAGCTTCTACAGCTGCCTGAACAGCTGCCACATCGCCCTTAACCATTACGGTAACAAGGGTAGAGCCAATGTTTTCGTATGAAACAAGCTCAACATCTGCTGCTTTAAGCATGCAATCTGCACCGTACAACGCTGGAACCATGCCCAGTGTTTCAATGAGACCCAATGCATTTTCACCGCGGTAACGCATGAAAAGTTCTCCTTTGTTATGGTTTCATCTGCTGTAATCTTAGTGAGTTATTAAAAACTTACCCTTAGGGCAGACTTTTTGGATAAAAAAACAATGTAAGCTTTCAGGCTGACAAAACAGAAGGAACACAACCGGATCTTTTCAGCACTGTACGGACGCAACGTCTTGGCGAATGAGGCTTATCTTTGTTTTTTACTTTGAAGCGTTAGCTGGAAGAAGGGTCTCAACATCAGCATGCGGACGAGGGATGACATGAACAGACATCACTTCTCCAACACGCTGAGCTGCGGCAGCACCTGCATCAGTTGCCGCCTTAACGGCACCAACATCGCCACGCACCATGACTGTTACTAAACCCGCACCAATGGATTCTCTTCCCACTAAGATAACGTTCGCAGCCTTCACCATGGCATCAGCAGCTTCTATTGAGCCAACCAATCCTTTTGTTTCAACCATGCCTAACGCATCATTTTTACTCATTTCGACACTCTCCTTTCCTATTTGGGTTACATTGTTCGCGGTTTGCATCAGCATTGATGCCTCCCTCCTTCAGCCTATGATTGCGCATAGATTGAAAGATTAACTTCACTTGCTAGCCTCATACTTCTCCGGACAGGTCAGTTTTTAAATTCGTAACAAAAGCAAACTGTTACAAATCAAACGACAACAAAAACAAACAACGGTAAGTAGATAAATAGAAAGAGAAAACGCACTGTTATTTGCACTGAGACAGAATCCGGTTTTATGTTTGATCAAAAAACAATCTGATTCATGCATAACCCGTTAGTATACAGAGCAATTCATGCAGCAAAAACAAGTAACACTTCAAAATAGCAAAGGAATGTTCGAGAAATAATCACGAACCTTTTATGAGTGTGAGTAACCCTAGCCCTGCCCCCTAGGGGGAAGGTCAAGATTTTTCTCTAAAATTCTCACCTTGAGGATAATCTCATTCATTTTCAAACGGTTAAGCTTGGAAAACACTTTAGGCCTATACTTTCCACACCTGAAAAACAAAAAAGCTCTTACACTTTCGTGTAAGAGCTTAATTTACAAAATATATCCAAAAGGACTTATTCTTCGTCCCCTGTGTAAAAGACAGGTAAAATCAAACCAAATAGAATGATTATCCTGACACATCCAACAATAGCCACGTTATTAGAGTGTCAACGTCTAGCAACTTGCTGAGACTCTTATCACTATCCCCCCAGCACCTTCCTTAGCACCATCTGCAATTCCCTTAACGCACATTACCACTATGGCAATAGTACGTTCGTCAATCACGATAACAAAGAAAAAATATGAGCTAACAGCCTGCGTAAGCGCAATGCCATATATCAGCAACGTCTCTTCATATTTTTACAGGATGATGCGTTTTATTTTTTCCTGCGACAGTGCAGAACGGAATACTTCACTTGAAAGGTGCACTAAAATATGATGAGTAGCCAACGTATTTCACGCAAATCGCAAAGGACACACTCAATGACTATTTCTTCAACTGAAAGACTGGCAGCAGAGCTTGCCGAATATCATGAGCTCTCATCGCCTGTGTATGCCGGATTTATTGAAACGCTCCTTACTCTGCCAGCGCAACGGCCTATAGTTGATACTATCACCCCAGAAGATACTGTAGTTGTCTGCCGCCGCGAAATACTGAATGAAGCAATCGCCTATTATCAGAAACGATACACCACCCTCCCTGTTTTCTATACATTTTCACCGAATGCATCAGTATACAAAGCTGAATCTGATGTAATTGTGCGTGATGTCGAAACACTTTCCAGCGAACAGAAAGTCCACATATTCACCTCGCTAACAGCTAGACGACCAGGACATTCCGGTATTTCATTTTTGGTTCGCCACCTTGCCAACAAAAATATTCTCAATCCTTCAGTAGAAAAGAATTCTGTCAGCAGATTCTTTGATGAATTTACGCCTGAACCACTGCGTCCTGAAGATATTATGAACATGGCTGCCTGCTACAATCAATTGAGTGATGCGGAAAGCAAGCAAGCCTACTTAGGAATATGTAAAGCAAGGCTGCTTGGAGATTTCAGCTACACACATCTTGCCCTGTACCCACAGTACTTTCACCCTGTGGTGCATGCTGAAGAAGGCGACATCCTCTGTGAAGGCGGCATCTGTGACGGAAAAACATCCGTAAAACTTACGAAAGCGATTGGAGAGAGCGGCGCTCTCTATGGCTTTGAACCGGTACCTGAATGCTACAAGCTTTCACTCAAGCGTACCGCACAATCCCCGGCCATTCACTTAGAGAACAAGGCACTCTGGAAGAATACAACCACACTGAAGCTTTCCATTACCAACCCAACCCAAGGGTATTCCAGTGTCATCTCTTCAGGTACCGCCGAAGCGTCATGTTCAACAACGAGTATTGATGAATATTTTTCAGACAAGCCTGCTCCCACACTCATCAAATTAGATGTTGAAGGCGCAGAAATTCCAGTGCTTGAAGGCGCAATGCAGACGATTCGTGCCCATCGTCCTAAGCTTATGGTTTCTATATACCATACGAACAACGGTAACGATCTTGTAAACATACCAAAGTTCTTACTGGACGCGAATCTCGGGTATTCATTCTATGTCGGGCATCATAGCGTGTGGTTTAACGAAACAATTCTCTATTGTATTGCGAAGTAATTACAAAAAAACGGACCGTCTCTTTCAAAACTGCCCGTTATTGCATCACACTTACTTACATTAACGCCTATAATTCAGTCGATTCACCAACACACACCAACATTCCCCCTGCAAAAAGCTTAGACCACTCAAGATGGACCAACGAAAAAAGGACTTACACTTTCGTGTAAGTCCTTAACTTTCATTTGGCGTCCCCAGGGGGATTTGAACCCCCGTCGCCTGCGTGAAAGGCAGGTGTCCTGGGCCAGGCTAGACGATGGGGACGCGTCATATATGCAGATTAAAACTTCTGACCTTGTTTTAATCTAACTAACTTAATGGCTGGGCTACAAGGACTCGAACCTTGATTAACGGAGCCAGAACCCGTCGTCCTGCCAATTGAACGATAGCCCAACAAGTTGCGAGAAGTGTTTCTATGGAAAAGCCAGCCCTCTGTCAACGAAAATTCTAAAAAAAGTATATTTCATTTCGCAGTTACCCACTTCCCTTCGCTATCTCAATTCAACCCCATAAAAAAAGCCCCTGTTGCTATGAGCAGGGGCTTTTCTAATCTCAATAGTGGCAACACAACTATTGGTTGCGCTCTACTCGCTTCCAAGTATCACGAAGTGTTGCTGTGCGGTTGAACACTGGCTTCTCTTCAGTAGAATCAGGGTCAACACAGTAGTAGCCCATACGCTCGAACTGAACACGCTCGCCAGCTTTGCATTCTGCAAGGCGAGGCTCAAGGTACGCTGTGATAATTTTTTCAGAATCAGGGTTGATGTAATCGATAAAGGTCTTACCTTCTTCAACCTTGTTCGGATTCTCTTTTTCGAAAAGCGGCTCGTAAAGACGAACTTCAGCAGGCACTGCGTGTTTTACAGAAACCCAATGCAGAGTACCTTTAACCTTACGACCATCTTCAGACCAACCGCCTTTAGTCGCAGGATCGTAGGTACAATGGATCTCAACAATCTCACCGTTCTCGTCTTTCACAACGCCAGTACAGGTTACGTAGTACGCATAACGAAGACGTACTTCTTTACCAATAGAAAGACGGAAGAATTTCCGTGGTGCTTCTTCACGGAAGTCTGCACGCTCAATATAGAATTCACGGGAGAATGGTACGGTACGCTTGCCGTATTCTTCCAGTTCCGGATGAAGCGGCATTTCAAATTCTTCAACCTGATCTTCAGGATAGTTAGTGATCACAACTTTTACCGGATCGATAACACCCATAAGACGCGGAGCAACTGCATTAAGCTTTTCACGCATGCAGAATTCAAGCATAGCTGCATCAACCATAGAATCAGCTTTTGCTACACCGATACGGGAACAAAACTCACGGATTGCTTCAGGAGGACAGCCACGACGACGCAGGCCAGAAATGGTCGGCATGCGCGGGTCATCCCAACCACGTACGTGGTCTTCTTCCACAAGCTGAATTAGCTTACGCTTGGAAAGAACTGTATGGGTCAGATTCAGGCGTGCAAATTCAATCTGCTGAGGGTGGTACACATTGAGGGTGTCCAGCAACCAGTCGTAGAGCTCACGGTTGTTCTCAAACTCAAGAGTACAAATAGAGTGTGTAATGTGCTCCTGAGAATCAGAAAGACAATGTGCAAAATCATACATCGGATAAATGCACCAGTCATCACCAGTACGATGATGGTGCGCTCTACGGATACGGTAAAGAGCAGGGTCACGCATGATGATGTTCGGTGAAGCCATGTCGATTTTAGCACGCAGAACACATTCACCGTCAGCAAATTCACCGTTACGCATACGTGCAAAGAGATCAAGGTTCTCTTCTACACTGCGGTTACGATATGGGCTGTCAGTACCCGGCTCTGTGAGAGTGCCGCGCATTTCACGAATTTCTTCCGGAGTGGAGTGATCCACATAAGCTTTACCCATTTCAATAAGTTTTACAGCATGACCGTAAAGCACTTCAAAATAGTCAGAAGTGTAAAACGGCTTTTCACCCCAGTCGAATCCGAGCCATTTTACGTCTTCCTGAATGGATCTTACGTATTCGTCTTCTTCTTTCAACGGGTTTGTGTCGTCAAAACGAAGGTTGCAGATGCCGCCTTCGTGCTCTTGCGCAATACCAAAGTTCAAGCAGATGGATTTAGCATGCCCAAGATGCAAGTAGCCGTTCGGCTCCGGCGGGAAGCGAGTATGTACGCGACCATCGTATTTACCGCTCTCACAATCTTCAGCAATGATAGTACGGATAAAATCCAGACTAGTTCCTTCGTTGTTCTCTTCAGGTGCTACAGGAGCCTTACTCATGAATACGTCCTCTAAATCTATTTCTTCGCATCAACGCGATTATGAACATTTTATAAGCGGATGACATACGGGAAACAATCGCAGCGGTCAATTGGAGCAACACGCTAGTTTTGCACTGCTCATCTTCACAGCATAAAAACACCGATCATTATATACAAGCAGGATCTGCTCTCCAAGCATAAATCACATTTTTTGTAAAAAGACCACCTCATAACAAAGCCCGTGCAAAGGCGCATACAACGAGGAGGCATTCTTTTTTTGCTAAAAAAGACCGTCCCATCCCTGCCCCCTTCTCCTTTCATCATACTTGCCCACTTAATTGATGAAACACGCAACAAAACAAAATTTTCTACACTAGATTATCAACTTTTTTAAAAATACTGAGCGCAACTGCATTTTTTATGAGCACAAAACATTATCTGTTATATCAAGATATAATGGGAGCTTTATATACATCAAATCTGATATATTGAGAATATGTCATATAAATTTTACTTTTTTGATAAAAAGTACCGTTTTGCTTTTGACAATTTTAGTATTTTCGTGAACAAAGAAAATTAAGGGGACGTTATTTTTTCTGTTTCACCCTAGACGACACGCGCACTAACAACCATATTGCTAAGATATCAGGCAATACGATTTTCAACGCTGGAGGAACATATGACATTTTCTGGTTTGGTTAAGTCCATCATAACCGGTCTCGCCGTTACAGCATTTTGTGTACCTGCTTTCGCAGCAGACACTATCAAGCTCGGTGTAGCCGGCGCACACAGTGGTGACCTTGCTTCATATGGTCTGCCTACTGTTAACGCTGCAAAAGTTGTTGTTGCTAAAATCAACGCTGCAGGCGGTGTAAACGGCAAACAGGTTGAACTGCTCATTCAGGATGACCAGTGCAAACCTGAACAGGCTACCAACGTAGCAACCAAACTCGTTTCTGACGGTGCTAATATAGTACTCGGTCACATCTGCTCAGGCGCTACTAAAGCTGCACTTCCTATCTACACAGAAGGCAAGCTCATCGCCATGTCACCTAGTGCTACCAACCCTATGCTCACCCAGTCCGGTGACTACCCAACCTTCTTCCGCACCATCGCATCTGATGACATGCAGGCTCGTCTCGGTGTCGACTTCTCTATCGAAAAGCTTGGTGCAAAAAAGATTGCTGTACTGCATGACAAAGGCGACTACGGTAAAGGCTACGCAGAATTCGCACGCAAATTTATTGAAGAAGGCGGCAAAGCAGAAGTTGTTATGTTTGAAGGCGTAACTCCTGGTGCTCCTGACTACTCTGCCGTTGTTCAGAAAATTCGTCGCAGCAAAGCTGATACCGTCATCTACGGTGGCTACCATCCAGAAGCTTCCAAGCTCATCACCCAGATGCGCAAAAAACGCATCAAAGCAAACTTCGTTTCTGATGACGGTGTAAAAGACGACACTTTCATTAAAGTTGCTGGCAAAAACGCTGAAGGCGTATACGCTTCCGGCCCTATCGATGTATCCAACCTTCCACTGTACAAAGAAGCTATTGCTGCACACGTTGAAATGTTCGGCTCTGAACCGGGTGCATTCTACCCTGCAGCATACGCAGCAACAGTGGCTATGCTTACAGCAATCGAACGTGCTGATTCCACAGACTACGACGCTGTAACTGCAAAACTCCGCAGCGAATTTGTTGAAACTCCTGTGGGCAAAATTAAATTTAACGAAAAAGGCGACGCAGAAGGCGTTGGCTTCTCCATGTACCAGGTTCAAAACGGTAAGTACGTAGAACTAAAATAATACAACCGCATTTGACCGCAACCACAACGGGGAGCAGTCTCGGATTGTTCCCCGTTTTTACTCAGATAATTGGCCTTGTACCTGCAACGATTTTTTGCAGACAGGCACCGCTCCTACAGGGACATACACATGGATTGGGAATTTTTCATCGAATTGGGTCTTGGCGGATTAACGCGCGGGAGTATCTATGCTCTCATCGCGATTGGCTACACGATGGTATACGGTATTATCGAGCTTATTAACTTTGCCCACGGCGAAATTTACATGCTCGGTGCATTTACCGGCCTCATTGTTGCCGGCGTGATGGGTGTCTACGGATTCCCTGCTGTTGCAATCCTACTTATGGCAATTGTTATTGCCATCTTGTACTGTTCTGCCTACGGGTACACCATGGAGAAAGTGGCCTACAAACCACTTCGCGGCGCTGCACGCCTTTCTCCACTTATTTCTGCTATCGGTATGTCACTTTTTCTCCAGAACTACATCATTCTGGCGCAGACTTCTGACTTTTTACCGTTTCCAGCATTGATTCCAGACTTCGAATTTATGGAGCCAATTGCATACATTTTTGGCTCTACAGACTTGGTTATTGTTGTAGCCAGTGCCATCTCAATGGTTGCACTTACCCTGTTCATCAAATTTACCAAGCTCGGTAAAGCAATGCGCGCAACAGCGCAGAACCGAAAAATGGCTATGCTGCTTGGCATTAACGCCGACAAGATTATTTCTACCACCTTCATCATTGGCTCTTCACTGGCTGCGCTTGGTGGCGTGCTCATTTCCACCCACTCAGGTCAGCTTAACTTCATGATCGGCTTTATTGCCGGTGTAAAAGCATTTACGGCTGCGGTTCTCGGCGGCATCGGCTCCATTCCTGGCGCCATGCTTGGCGGGTTGTTCCTCGGACTGACGGAAAGCTATGCTGCAGGATACATTTCCAGTGACTACGAAGACGTTTTCGCCTTCTCCTTGCTGGTAATCTTCCTTATCTTCCGTCCATCCGGTATTCTGGGCAAAGCGCCTGTGGAAAAGGTATAACCGTATTCACTCGTAACGAAAGAAGGAGTTGCAGAACGCAGTTTCTGCAGAAGAGATACAATGCAAGGACTGAAACAATCCATAATTAGCAGTTTGTGGTTCATGTTCCTTACATTTCCTATCATGGTTGTTCGAGTAAATACCATCGAGAACACCGTTGAATGGAGATGGATGAACCTTGCCTACGTCGGCGCAGGAGTATTTGTCTTATCCTACGTATGGCGTTGGGCTCTGGCTCGCAAAGAAGCCAAACAGTATGAAACACCATCTACTGAAAAATCTAAAAAACAACTCTGGTTCTCCCGTGCGATGGAAGAACCGGCAGTGGCGCGGCCTGCTCTTGCTGCAATCTTTGCACTTAGCTTAGTCATGCCATGGCTTGTAACAACGTATCAAACAAACATTTTTATCTCGTTTTTGCTATACGTCATTCTTGGCCTCGGCTTGAACATTATTGTTGGCGTAGCGGGTCTGCTCTTCCTTGGTCATGCAGCATTCTACGCCATCGGTGCGTACAGCTATGCATTGCTCAACCACTATTTCGGAATCGGCTTTTGGGTAGCATTACCTCTTGGTGGTCTATTCGCCTGTCTCGGTGGCATCATGCTTGCGTTCCCTGTATTACGTTTGCGTGGTGACTACCTTGCGATCGTAACTCTCGGATTCGGAGAAATTATCCGTCTTGTTCTGGAAAACTGGAGTAATCTGACTGGCGGTCCTTCCGGTATTTCAAACATTGACCGACCGGGGCTATTCGGCATGGAACTATCCGTAGCCGACGCCAACATTTACATTTACTACATTGTTCTCGTACTCGCCATAATCACAATGGTTGCCGTGCAACGCCTCAAAAACTCCCGTATCGGTCGTGCATTGCAGGCACTGCGTGAAGATGAAATTGCCTGTCAGGCAATGGGTATCGACCGAGTTAATGTTAAACTTATGGCATTCGGTCTGGGTACCGCATGGGCTGGTTTTGCAGGGGTAATCTTTGCCGCAAAAACCACCTTTATTAACCCTGCCAGCTTCACTTTCATGGAATCAGCAATCATCTTATCTATTGTTGTTCTCGGCGGCATGGGTTCCAACCTTGGTGTTATCCTCGGTTCTGCGTTCCTTGTGCTTATGCCGGAATACCTGCGTGCATTCTCCGAATACCGCATGCTTCTTTTTGCAGCAGCGATGGTACTTATGATGGTATTCCGTCCACAGGGACTTATTGCCCCTAAAGGCCGTAAGTACCATGTGGATGACCCTGACCTTATCAAAGAAGGAGAAGCGTAATGTCTACAGTACTGAACGTTAATGCGCTCTCCAAAAGTTTCGGCGGCCTGCGTGCACTCAACGATGTTGACCTGCAAGTGGACAGTGGTGAAATTGTAGCACTCATCGGTCCGAACGGTGCGGGCAAAACTACATTCTTTAACTGCATTACCGGTATTTACGAACCGACAGACGGAGATGTGTTCTTTGCTCCTCTTGGAGATACAGAACGTCGCGTAAACGGCATGAAGCCGAACAAGGTTACTGAATTAGGAATGGCACGTACTTTCCAGAACATTCGCCTCTTTAAGAATATGACTGTGCTGGAAAACGTTATGGTTGCCCGTCATTGCCGTACAAAGGCAGGCATTCTGGATGCGCTGATTCGTCCACCGCATGTAAAGCGCGAAGAACAAGAAAACATAGAGAAAAGCTACGAGTTGCTCAAATACGTTGGTCTTAACCAATACTACAATGACCTTGCCTGCAACCTACCATATGGCGACCAGCGCAGGCTTGAAATTGCACGTGCAATGGCAACAGAACCTTCCCTGCTTCTGCTCGATGAACCAGCAGCAGGTATGAACCCGCAGGAGACAGCAGCGCTTAAAGAGCTGGTGCTGGACATCCGTGACAGGTTCAACCTTGCAATTCTGCTTATTGAGCATGATATGAGTATGGTTATGAGCCTGTCCGAGCGTATCTACGTTATGGAATACGGATGTCTTATTTCTCAGGGTACCCCTGAAGAGGTAAGTAAAGATCCACAGGTTATTAAAGCCTACCTCGGGGAGGAAAGCCATGCTTAAGGTTAAAGGCATCAACACATTCTATGGCAACATTCATGCGCTGCATGATGTAAACCTGCATATTGATGAAGGTGAGATCGTGACACTCATCGGCGCTAACGGTGCCGGTAAGTCAACAACCCTCATGTCCATCTGCGGTGGCACTCCGCCACGTAGCGGTGAAATCACCTTTGAGGGTAAACCGATCCACAAAATGAAAATGGATCAAATCGTACGCCTTGGCATCTCTCAAGTACCGGAAGGTCGTCTCATTTTTCCAGACTTGACCGTAATGGAAAATCTGGAGCTCGGAGCGTTTCTGCGTAATGACAAAGCTGCCATTAAGCGTGATATGGAATATGCCTTCAGCCTGTTCCCGATTCTTGAAGAACGCCAGAAACAGACTGGCGGCACACTCTCCGGTGGTGAACAGCAAATGCTCGCTATCTCCCGTGCCCTGATGGCAAGACCTCGATTACTGCTCCTTGATGAGCCATCCCTTGGTCTTGCACCGATTATTATCCAACAGATTTTTGAGATCATTCAAAAGGTTAACGCATCCGGCACCACAGTATTCCTTGTGGAACAGAATGCGAACCAAGCTCTCAAAGTTGCGCACCGCGCATATGTAATGGAAACAGGTCACATCACCATGGAAGATGATGCAGCGACGTTGCTCGCCAACGAAGACGTAAAAAAAGCATACCTTGGCTTATAGCCAAACCCATTCGAGAGAGGGCGACAGCTTTTGCTGCGCCCTTTTTTCATGCCTTATAAACAAAGCCAGACATATTGAATGCCTTTGGCAGCCCAAGAACCTTGTTTCACTGTCCTCATCCGTAATCTCTCATACCTGAAAGAACACCTGAGACTCACGTAGAAAAGTATCTTAGGAATCTCCAAAGACTTTTACTTGCGATATTAGTACGTTAGCTACATAGCTTTGCGACTTATGCTTCCACTATCTTTCTAAATATAAAAGGCTGCCTCATTATGATTGAGACAGCCCTTTTTTATCAACCTGTGATCAAATCGAATTATTCATTCTCACAGTAAAAGTCAGCATGCTCATGTCATGCTTTCACTTTCTGCGCTGCTGAAAGGTTCGCAAACGCGAGAATAACGCCAAGCGCTACGCCAAGAAATGCAGCAAACAAAATACGGAAATCAGGCGGCAGCAGGAACGTAATTGTATGCGCTGGAATCCAGAAAAACGGGATTGTCTTTTTAAGCACCAGTCCCCACATAATATTCCAGTCGATGTCCTTAAAACGGTCTGCCATTTTGATAGGAGTAATGACGGCAGACAGTTTCCCGCCATGTAAATGAATATGTGCATCTGTAATCTTGTGCAGCACCATGAGCACCGGCGCAAAAATACAGTTTAATGACGCACTGATAATAAACGCAGCTGCCACTCGATCAAAAAATCCGCCTGTGGCAAGCGTTGCAGGAGTAATGTCAAATCCGAACGAGGCAAGAATATTCGGAGCCCCAGTTGCAAAGACAGTAAACGCCAGCTTGATGATAATGCCGAGAAAACCCCATACAATCATTTTTGCACACAGACCAAAACCGCGAACCCAGTATTTGCCGGTAACAATTCGTAATGCAAGACATTCACCGAACGTCGCAAGAATAGCAAATTTCACAAAGCTCAGAAGGTACCCATGAGCGGTACTATAATATCGGAATCCTGCAACAAAGTCGCTGCTAAGGCAGGCAATAAGCAACAATATCGCAACGGCTGCTGCCAAGCCCTTATCTTTCATTTTCATATAATTTTTCCCCTCAATGGCGCCACTAAGCGCTGCCTATTTCACACTCAAAACCAGCTGTGCAACAGCTATTTCTGCCATCAGCTTTTGCCTTATACAACGCGGCATCAGCAGCCTTAATAAGAGAAAGAGTATCTTCTTTTTGTGTCGGAATAATAGAAGCCGCTCCAACACTTACTGTCACATGGTCAGACACAGGAGACCCTTCATGCGGAATAGCCAATGATTCTATGTTAGCGAGAAAACGTTCCGCAACATACTTAGCTCCGGCAAGCTCTGTATCCGGCAAAATTATTGCAAACTCTTCACCACCAATACGCGCCGTCTTATCCACATCACGCTTAACAGTTTCAGACAACATTTGAGCAACTTGAACAAGACACTCATCGCCTTTAGCATGGCCGTATGTGTCATTGTATGCTTTGAAAAAGTCGAGATCGATAAGAACAAGAGATAATGGAGACTGGTTACGGTAGGCACGATTCCACTCGTTAGTGAAGTTCTTATTGAACTGACGCTTATTCTGCAGTCCGGTAAGCCCGTCTGTAATGGACAACAGCAAAAGCTGTTCATTTGTCAGTTCAAGCTGCTGTTGAAGCTCTTCAAGCTCAGCCAGCTTCTGATCAAGCTCAAAACTTTTTTGTTTCAGTGCCTCTTTATGATGAAACAGTTCAATAAAAACGCCAACTTTACTTTTAAAGATATGCACATCAAGCGGCTTAAACAGATAATCAACTGCACCGGATTCATACCCTTTAAAGACTTGCGCTTTTGCCTTCCCTTCTGCAGTTACGAAGATAATAGGAATATGCTTTGTCTTCTTGTTACCACGCATTAATTCTGCCACTTCATAACCGTCCATACCCGGCATTTGAACATCCAGCAGTATCAATGCAAAATCATGATCGAGCATCTGTTCGAGTGCTTCCTCACCGGAATTTGCCCGAATAATTTCTATTCCCGGTTGTTCTAACAGGCTTTCCAGCGTAAGCAGGTTTTCCGGCCTGTCGTCCACTATAAGCACCTTGGCTATTCCCATGGTCATCCTCTATTACAAAGTGAAATATATACGCTACCTGTGGAAATACCATCATTGTCTTCAGCTTCTTTCACGACTTCAGTGCAATACAAACGAAGTAATACCGAAAACAGACTTTCAACATTCGGACTAGTATGTTGGCCAATCAACACAGGCAGGCTAAGGCTTTCTTTCAATTATGAGAAAATTCTGTGCAACGCAGTTAATACCCTTACGGAAACTCCGATAATAATCGCTTTATACTGTCGAGCGCTCTCGCGTTCCCCCCTCTGCAACTGCGCTACATTCGTTTCTTACGATAAATTTTCTCCCGTTCTGCAACGGCTTCAAACTTATGCGCAACATCTGAAAATTTAATATTTTCCTTTGAGCCAAGGCACAGAAATCCCCCTGGACATAAGCTTTCGTAGAACAAGTTCAACACTCTATTTTGCAACTCTCTGTTAAAATAAATGAGTACGTTACGGCAGAAGATCGCATTCATTTCTCCAAACACGCCATCAGTAACCAGATTGTGTGAAGAAAAAAGAACCTGCTCTTTTAAAAATCTTCTCATCACAACACTGTCATAGTCCGCAGTGTAGTAATCTGAAAAAGACCGTGTTCCACCTGCTTGCTGGTAGTTTGCTGTATATTTCCGCACCACATCCATCGGGTAAATGCCGTCCTTAGCTTTTGCTAAGATCATCTCATTAAAGTCGGTTGCGTAAAGTTGTACGCGTTCTTTCATTCCTTCTTCCCACAGAACAATTCCCATGGAATACACTTCCTGCCCTGCAGAACATCCCGCATGCCATACTTTGGCAAACGGGTACGTTTTCAAGTATGGGACTACGAGGTCACGCACGCTCTTGTAGAACAGAGGATCTCTAAACATTTCAGTAACATTAATCGACAGATCCAAAAGAAGTCTGTTAAAAAATGATTCATCATGAATAAGCAAGTGCTGCATTGCAGCCATGTTCGGCAATCCTTCAACGGAACGCCTGTGTTCAAGTCTGCGCCTTGTATGTGCGCTGGCATATTTCCTAAAGTCGTACCCGTACTTTAAATAAATTGCTTCCAGCAGCAGCTGTACCTCTAATCGTTCGTTCTCAATGTGCTCAACTTCGGACATGCTAATACAACCAAACCCGCATCATAGAAATAAGCTTATCAGTGTTCACCGGCTTGGATAAATAATCACTTGCACCGGCATCAATGCATTTACTTCTGTCGCCCTTCATAGCTTTTGCAGTTAAAGCAATAATAGGCAGTTTGGCATATTGAGGGTTCTTCCGAATTTCCGTCATCGCCTCGTAGCCGTCCATTTTCGGCATCATGATATCCATCAGCACGCAATCTATAGAATCAAGCTCTTCAAGCTTCTCAAGACATTCAAGACCGTTTTTCGCTACAATAACGTCCATATTCCTGTCTTCCAGAACACTGGAGAGCGCAAACACGTTACGCATGTCGTCATCAACGACCATGACTTTCTTACCACTGAGAACGGACTCCTTATCATGCACCATCTTTAACATCTGACGCTTTTCCTGCGGCAAGTTTGACTCAACTCGATGCAGGAACAGTGCAGTCTCATCTAAGAGACGCTCTGGAGACTTCACCCCTTTAATAATAATGCTTTCAGTATACTTGCTCAGTTGCTTCTCTTCATCACGCGTCAAGTCACGACCTGTATAAATAATAACAGGCACTCGCATTGAGGTATCGCTCACGCGAATTTTTTCCAGCAATTCAAAGCCGGACATATCCTCAAGCCCCAAATCCAAAATCATACAGTCATAGCTGCCTTTGGATAATTCCTCATACGCTTCACGGCCTGTAGCCACATCAGTTATTTTCACATCATCGTTACCAATCAGCTCTTGGATACTCTGACACTGAATTTTATCGTCCTCAACGAGCAACAGATTACGCACCGGTTGAGAAATAACATCCTCAAGCGCACTGAAAGCATCTTCAACATGTTCCATGGTCACCGGCTTGGACAGGTAACCGATGGCTCCCATGCGAAGTGCATCCAGAGAATTATCGTTAGCGGACATAAAATGCACTGGAATATGGCGTAACTCAGGGTTGTCCTTAAGTCGTTCCATAACAGTCCAACCATCAATTCCTGGAAGACCTACATCCAGAATGATTGCACTCGGCTTATAGTAATCTGCAAAGTACAATCCGGACTCACCATCTTCGGCTACAAGACACTGGAAACCACGCTCTCGACCGAAGTCACGCATTATCTTTGCAAAGTTCCAGTCATCTTCGATAATAAGCAGACTACGTGAGTCCGGAGTAATGACCGCCCGGTCGTCTTCCACATACTCGCTGTCGCTTGTTGGAACAACTTTCTCGACGATAGTTTTTTTAGATGGTGCCTCACTCTGTTGTGACGATGCCACAGTTTGAGTGATTACAGGCTGCGACACAGCGGAATTCTCCTGCACAGAAAAAGTAGCAGCCTCTTTGCCATAGCTTTCGCCACCAGAGGCGAGCGGTAATTCTGCTCGACTGAGAATCTGATTCTGCTCGGAAGTGTCTTGATAGAATTCAGGAAGAACTACCGTAAAGGTACTGCCCTTACCTTCTTCACTCTCAAGATAGATAGCGCCCTGCAACAGACGAACAAGCTCACGGGAAATGGAAAGCCCAAGCCCTGTTCCACCGTAATTGCGACTTGTGCTGCCATCAGCCTGTTGGAATGCCTGGAAAATAGCAATTTGCTTATCTTTCGGAATACCAATGCCATCATCAGAAACCGCAAACGACACGGCCTTGCTGGCATCAATACCAAGCTCATTCGTCAACTCCTGCGACGGTCTGGCTATTGTAAGGGAAACAGAGCCCTTGTGTGTAAATTTAAAGGCATTGGTCAATAAGTTACGCAGAACCTGTTGCAGACGTTGTGAATCTGTTTCCAATGCTTCCGGAGCATCTGATGCTACAGAAACATCAAACGCAACATCTTTATCTGCAGCTATGTCTTTATAAAGACGATTTATATTCTGAATAAGATTTGAAACACCGACAGGTTCAATAATCAATTCAACCTTGCCTGCTTCAATCTTGGAAAGATCCAAAATTTCATTAATCAATGTGAGCAAGTCTGAACCAGAAGAATGGATAGCATTGGCAGACTCAATTTGTTTGTCGGTAAGGTTTCCATCTTTGTTGTGACCAAACAACTGAGACAAAATTAAAATAGAGTTCAGTGGCGTACGTAATTCATGTGACATATTCGCCAAGAATTCAGATTTGTATTTACTTGCCACTTCTAAATCTTTTGCTTTCTGCTTCACTGCATTCTGGGCTTTAACCAACTCTGAGTTCTTTACAGCAATAGCAGACTTCTGCTCTTCAAGGGCTTGAGTCCGTTCTTCAAGCTCTTCGTTAATTACCCGTAACTCTTCCTGCTGCACCTGCAATTCAGACTGAGACTCTTTAAGAACCGTTGTTTGTTCTTCCAACTCTTCGTTGGTTACGCGAAGTTCTTCCTGTTGTTGTTGCAAGCGTGCTTCCGATTCAATCAAAGCTTCAGTCTGCTCTTCTAACTCTTCATTCGTTGCACGCAGTTCTTCCTGTTGCTGTTGAGCCTGTTCAAGCAACTCATGCACAAGTTGACGGGACTGAGCAGCATTCATTAAAATCGCAATGTTTTCGACATTCTGCTCAATAAATTTTCTATGCAATGGTGAAAAGTTTTCCATTGCTCCCAACAGGATAACGCCAACAATCTCCCCTTCAAAAGCAACAGGCACAGCCATGTATGCCTTTGCACAAGCTTCACCGGCACCGTAATTCACAGCAGGAGCATCTTCTGTAATATTTGAGAAAATAAGCAATTCATTCTCAAGAGCAGCCTGCCCAACCATTCCTTCCCCAAGGACAAAACGATTAAAATTACCTTTCCGGTCACTAAAAGCATAACTTGCTATCAACTCCAGTGCGCCATCCTCCAATGCATACACAGCACCCAACTGGGCACCCATGTGTTTGCAAAGATAGGCAATCGATATACGAGCAAGTTTTTGCGGCGAATGTTCTCCACGCATGGTGTCATCCAGCCCTTCCTTACCGGATTTAAGCCAATCCAGTTCACGAAGGTTGCGCGCCATACCCTCAAGTGACCGTGCTAAATCACCCAATTCATCTTTCTGATCGACATCAATAGTCGCATCAAGATTACCCTCGGCAATAGCATGCGCAAATTGCATATCAGCAATGATTGGTCGGGTAATTGTACGAGAGAAAAATACAGCAAGACCGCCCACTAAAAAGAGTAACAAACCAGACAATGCACCAATATATTTGTATGTATGACGAATAGGTGCAGTAACTTCATATTTATTAATTTTAGAAATCAGGAACCAACGCAGACCGGCAATATTCAGTTCGTTATACGCAACAAGTACCTCTTCGCCTGCACTATCGATATAGATACTGTGCCCACCGGATTCACCTGATGAAGCGGCATCTTTCCAGTAATCCAAAGGGTTTGTTAAAGAGTAGCCTACAACAAAATCACCATTCCCCATTGTGCGCAAGTTACTACGGAATTCATACTTGTTCTGCGCCAAATTGACGCCCACAATATACGACTCCCCAGTTTCTCCCATACCCTGTCGGGAATCGACGACATGGGTAATAAGCTGGGGGGTTAACTGTAGAATAACAACTCCGACAGCTTTCCCATATCCATCACGAACTGGTTCAGCGATAAAGGCAGCCTCGGCACCTCCACTTGGTGCATATGAAGAAAAGTCTACAATTGTAGTTTTTCCGCTGGTAACAGCACGTTTCCATGCAACACCAAGCCCACTGTTCCGATACTGGCCAAACTTCAAGTTTGTGCCGAGATCTTCCTCTCGGGCAAGCGAGTAAAGTACATCTCCACCATCTGCATCAACAAGAAATAAGTCATGATATCCGTATGAATTAATGTACTTTTTTAACGGAGCCATGAAGCTGCGAAATTTCACTTGGTATTGCAGTGAATGCGCATCATCAATGAGAGAACGACCATGTTTCATCTCAGATTTATGCCTGAGCAGCAAAGACATCATATTCTGAATACGTTCAGACTCAGCGAGAATACGTATTCTGGAAAAACTTGTCGTAAAGAAATCTTCTATTTCGCCTTTACGAATAGACTGTACTGTTATGAGCTGGTTAAATGATTTCTCCATTAAAGCATCTGTTGTAAGTCTACTCCCAACAAGGCTGACAACCAGCAAGGGAATAGCACCAACAAAAACAAGCAGTAGCACCAGCCTGAATCTGATACGGATATCTGAAAAACGAATCATTAAAGCCCCCCCGAGCACACAAAAAAACTACACACATTTCATCGAAACGGCGAAGTACTCTTCATCATCGCAACTGCGAATACATTATCATTTAGGGATATAGGATTAGAACTTCGACTATGTTCTAACTTGAGTAGAAAATCAATATTATTAACCAGAACCACTTTTTTTCTTACGTAAAAAAAACGATAATAAAGACACACTCACTCATCCTCGCTGCCCAAATGCAATACACCCCCCCTGACAACTACATCTCTTCTTCACAGCAACTCTCCGGAATATAGCTTTTCAATGAGTAGTCACTCCAATTACATTCCATATTCAAGTAATCATATAATCTGAATGTAAGATAAAATACGAAAAAGCCTTTGTAGATTACACAAAGGCTTTTTCATAATTAGTATATAAAATTTATTCCTTTTTAAGACTGAAACCACTTCATTCTTACTAAAAGCTCTGGCAGTTCACACTTTTCGTAGTAATTCCTAATGAACAGAATGAAGCACAACAGATAACTCTTTAAAACAAACGTCAACCATACTTCCTGAAACCAGATTTAACGATTTAACCATGCTAGTTGAAACAAGCGAACAGACTCCACTGCCGTCTTCAAGATGCCCTATTACTTCAGAGAGCACCTCAGTTGAAGCAATGCGTTCAACACTACACGTAAAAGTATTTCTTCGTTCCAAAGTTGGATTGAGGCACTGCTGAGCAATATCAACATACGGTGCTTTGATAGTTGCAACAACAGGAGTTCCTATGCAGAGTTTCAATGTGCGCAAACTCTCCTCTGTAATCAAAGAAAATATGGCCATGCCGGATTCCGTCACCACTTCTACTTCAGCCATCAGACCGTCTGACACGACACGAGCCACGTGCCCTACAAATGAATTACGGGCACTTGTCTTCTTTTGCATCTCGCTATGCGCCTTACGCACAATCGAAACAACATCGTCGCTCGAATAATTTCGAAAACTATTTAATATATCAGTAGATAAGTGCCCCAACAAATTACTAACAACAAGCAACGGAACACCCCCACGCACCATTTCCAGCGCACGGCTATAGCGCAGCACTCGCGGTGTACCCAGTTCCTTTGGCAAACCGCAGTCCATTGCCCGTGCGTAAAAAATCCTTCGCACGTATCCGGGATCCATATGGAAAAAGTGCCCCCGCAAACTGCATCCCATGGCACTTTCAAGCACTTCCTGTATCGCATCACTGACAAACGATTCCAACGGGACATCCCGCTCTGTTTCTCCATGCCCCAAGCAAACAGTTTTTCGAGAAAAATCAAAGGCAGTCCTATCATCAAGAGCCAGAACTTCACCAAGACGGGCACCCGTAAACCGTAAAAGCAAAAACAAAGCACGCATCCTCTGGCGGGAACGGACATACTCCTGCCTGTCTGTTGCCGCACACCATGCGTCAAAGGACTGGAGAAACATCTTTATTTGCTGTGGCTCAAGGTATCGCAGTGAATCAGAAACAGTAAAAATCGCATGTGGGGAGAGCGATCCGGCACGTTCAGGCATAACAACTCCACTGAAGGTCACGGTTTCATATTTTTCCGTGACGAACTTGTTCAAAAAAAACAATCTTCATAAAAGCAATAGCAAAAGTAAAGTTATGAAACCTTCTCTAGCTATCACCTCTACGCTTTTTTAATATGGAGCTCCCACATGAAAAGACTTCTTACTTTTATGATGATTCTCTGTGTAGCGCTGCCTGCACATGCTCACGCGGCCGATCTTGTCATTGCTCAGGCTGCCAACTTTATGCCTGCCATGAAAGAGATCATCCCTGCTTTTGAAAAAGAAACAGGACTGACTGTACAAGCTACCTACACATCCACCGGAAAACTATACGGACAGATCATCAGTGGTGCTCCATTCGATATATTTCTTGCCGCTGACACACGTCGTCCTGAAAAACTATTTGCTGAAAACCTTGCTCTGGAGCCTTTTGTTTATGCAAAGGGTCAAATCGTCCTTTGGACTCGCAATAAAAAATTCTGCGAAAAACCATGGAAAGAGACTCTCCAGTCTTCTGCCGTTACTCATATTGCCATTGCCAACACAGAAACTGCCCCCTACGG
Organism: Halodesulfovibrio marinisediminis DSM 17456; assembly: GCF_900129975.1. Classification (NCBI taxonomy): domain Bacteria; kingdom Pseudomonadati; phylum Thermodesulfobacteriota; class Desulfovibrionia; order Desulfovibrionales; family Desulfovibrionaceae; genus Halodesulfovibrio; species Halodesulfovibrio marinisediminis. Next base: position 289,225 of record NZ_FSRG01000005.1, on the reverse strand, counting down.
CACCGTAGCAAAAACGGCATTAGTAAACGAAAAGCTTTGGAAAGAGCTCCAGCCCAAGCTAGCCATCGGGCAATCAATATCTCAGGTATTCCAATACGTAGCTACAGGAGCAGCCGACGCAGGCTTCTGTGCGTACTCATACATGTTCACACCTGAAGGAAAAAAAGGGTGCTTTGTTCAAATACCTGAAGCCCCAAAGGTCATTCAGAAGGCATGTATTCTTAAAAACAGCCAGCACAAACAGGCAGCACAAAAATTTGCAACATTCCTTGGCTCACCAAAAGTTGCAGCCATAAAACATAAGTACGGGTATGAATAGAATATGACGCTAGAGCCACTCCTCCTCTCAGCTAAACTGGCGTTCTATACTATGGTACTCATCCCGTTATTAGCATTTCCTCCTGCGTACTTCCTTGCTTTTGGAAAATGCAGAGGGAAAAGCATTCTTGATGCTCTCATAACGCTGCCCATGGTTATCCCACCTACGGTTCTCGGTTTCGGGCTGCTCATTCTCATGACCCCCACGGGAATCGTAGGATCAACATGGCAAAGCCTGACAGGCGACAGGCTCATATTCAGTTTTGCGGGCATATTGTTTGCGTCCCTTGTTTTCAACCTGCCTTTTGCAGTGCAGCCATTGCGGGCATCATTTGAAAAACTGGACAAGCGCTTGCTTGAAAGCGCAGCGGTCTTAGGATTATCTCCGTTTCAAACCTTCTACCGTGTCGTACTCCCAAACTGTGTGAGCGGCATTGTCGCCAGTTCTATTCTGGTGTTCGCACACAGTCTTGGGGAGTTCGGGGTTATACTTATGGTCGGGGGAAGCATCCCCGGGCGCACGCAGGTTGCATCCATCGCTATCTTTGAAGCAGTTGAGGCACTGCGGTACGAAGATGCTCTGTACATGTCTGCTGCGCTGGTACCTGTTTGTTTTATCTTTCTTCTGGTCATTAACGCCGTAAACGGGAGACAACAGTCATGACACTTACACTTTCCGTTTCCAAGCAACTTGAAAATATTACGGTAGAACTTGAAACCACCTGTCCCTCCAATACGCTGACCGCCATTGTTGGACCTTCCGGCTCTGGAAAAACGACTCTCATCCGTATGCTTGCCGGTCTTGAAACACCGGATAGCGGAACAATCAGCTATAATGAAACCATATGGTTTTCCAGCGCATCAGGTCTTATTGTCCCCCCTCAGCGTCGCCATGTAGGGCTGGTTTTTCAAGACTACACACTCTTCCCACATCTTACTGTAGAAAAAAACATTCTCTTTGCAGCAGTAAAACCGGAAACAGTGCCAGACCTCTTACAGACATTCGGCATTGAACACATACGAAATAAAAAGCCGCACTCCATTTCAGGCGGAGAACGGCAACGGGCAGCCTTTTGTCAGGCACTGGCACGAGAACCGGTAGCATTATTTCTAGATGAACCGTTCTCTGCTCTTGATGTCACAACAAGACGAAAGCTTCAGCACCTGCTGTTAGAAATCAAAACACAACTCCCGATTCCAATTATTCATGTGACACATGATCTGGAAGAAGCTACCCTGCTTGGCGATTCCATCATTGCAATGGAACAAGGCAAACTCTCCCCTGACTGGCTCAATAAACAGCTGCGTGCAGCGCACCATGCTGCACATAACAACTTCCCGTACGAACAATGCCATCACTGTGACATCAACAATCTCAAGCCAAACACGACTTCAAGCGAGAAACAAAATGCAGGCATTAGATAATATCCACAAACAAGTCATTTCCCACTGGAAAGAACTGAATATTCTACAAGAAAAAATTGTTATTTCCGCAAAACCTCTCACTGCTGAAGAGGCCATCGGCACCCCCGATGACACAGACTACCCTATCCAACAGGGTAAAGAACATCTCATGGAAGCAACATTTAATGGACACAAAGGGCAGGCTTTCACAGACAGCCGCGGAACATTTTCGGGAACACTTGAGGATATAGCCGAGCTTCCTCTTACCAACAACTTTAACAGGGCAGTATTTGTTGCCACCTTAAATGCCATTAGTGCTGCGTATGACAACGTAACCCACACCATCCACTGTAAGGATAATGAGCCCAAAGAATGTGCAAAGCAGCTTCGCGAATATATCAAAAATAAATACGCCGAATGCCGAATCACCATTATTGGCTTTCAGCCAGCAATGACTGAAGCACTTCAATCTGAGTTTCAAGTTCGCCTTGTCGACCTCGACCCTAATAACATCGGACAAACCAAACGTGGTGTGCTGGTAGAAGGCAAAGAAAACACAGAAGATGCGGTTCAATGGGCAGATCTGCTGCTGGTAACAGGCACTACCTTTGCGAATAATTCCATCGACATGTTCCTAACGGACAAGCCGGTTATCTTTTATGGAACCACTATCGCTGGTGCTGCTCCTTATATGAATTGGGAACGCTTCTGCCCTATGAGTAAATAACAATTATCGAACCCAGTCGAAGCAGTGCTTCATAATATTCTGCGCTGCTTCGTCCATTTTCTTTTCCGCCTCTCTGTACGATGTAAGAAACTGTCTACCAGTTTCGCTAAGACGATATCCTTTTTTATTTCCTCCCACTTTGACCACCAAGTCATCCCCGATAGTCTCTTCGAGCTTTTTCAAGCGCCCCCACGCTCTTCGATATGACATACCAAGCTCTTTGGACGCCCCAGAAAGCGACCCAAGCGCATCAATTTTTTCAAGCAGCACCGCACCACCGGAGCCGAACAATATATCCCCATTCTTCTCAAGCCAAAATTTATATTTCATGTCTACTCCCTGCATGTATCACTCTCCTAAACACTATCATTGCTCGCTTGTGAAATTTTTCCTAAACAAATCAATATTTACGGCATTTTTTTTAATTAAAAAAAGGTTTGACTTCTTATGTCCGCATAGACATAAGAAAAACACCAGTAATCGCCTACTAACTACTTTTTTAACTCAACCTGAACCGAAAAAGAGATTACTATGCAGGCAGTTCCAGTTCAAAATTCAATTGGTATGGTTCTTTGTCACGACATCACCCGAATTGTCCCAGGCGAAAGTAAAGGCCCTGCGTTCAAGAAAGGACACATCGTAACAGCAGAAGATATTCCCACCCTTCTTGATATCGGTAAAGAGCATCTTTACGTGCTCGATCTCACCGAAGATCAAATCCACGAAAACGAAGCAGCGTTACGTATAGCAAAAGCTGTTTCGGGTGAAGGCATCACCTTCAGTGACGTATCCGAAGGACGGGTTAACCTTATTGCAAGTCAAGGCCTGCTGTCCATTGATGTTGAAAAAGTACATCAAATTAATGCAATTGAAGAAGTTGTACTCGCAACCATGCACAACGGTCTTAATGTTCTTTCTGAACGACCAGTTGCGGGAACCCGCATTGTTCCTCTTGTTACCGACAGAGCGAAAGTTGAAGAAGTAGAAGCTGTCTGCGCTGAGGGTGGACCTGTTATTCAGGTTAAGCCGTTCAAGCGTCATAAAGTAGGTGTTGTTACTACCGGTAGCGAAGTCTACCACGGAAGGATTACGGATAAGTTCGGACCTGTAATCCGTAAAAAATTTCACGAACTCGGGTCAAACGTCGTGGAGCAAGTCTTTGTTCCAGACGATCAGCAGATGACAACAAACGCCATCAACAAGTTCCTCAACGATGGTGTAGACTTTGTTGTTGTCACTGGCGGTATGTCTGTAGACCCAGACGACAGAACTCCCGCCAGTATCCGCGACACCGGAGCAGACGTAGTCACCTACGGCTCCCCTACCTTCCCCGGTGCCATGTTTATGCTTGCCTACAAGAACGGTCGACCTATTGTCGGACTTCCGGGCTGCGTCATGTACTACCGCGCCAGTATCTTTGATCTTATTGTACCACGCATTCTAGCAGGCGAAACCATTACCCGTAGAGATATTACTAATTTAGGGCATGGCGGCTTCTGTGCCGGCTGCGACACATGTCACTTCCCGCTATGTTCCTTTGGTAAATCGTCATAATTGGCTGGTTCTGCTTTAGAACCCTCCTGCCTAATAACCTATATGTGGTGGTACCTTTTACAGCGACAACTTTATCGCCTCACGTTGTTGTATGCTGTGTGATCGCCTAGGTACCCGAGAGGAGTTTCCATGCTAAAAAAAATGCTCCACGTAAACGGCGTAGACCGGATGGTCATATGTGAACAGGACGACACCCTCGCAAACGTGCTTCGCGAAAATCTTGGCATTACAAGCGTTAAGGTTGGTTGTGGTCAGGGACAGTGCGGTAGCTGTAGCGTTGTTGTAGACGGCAAGCTCAAGCGCACTTGTACCATGAAAATGAAGCGTGTTCCTGAACACACCAAAATCATTACCGCTGAAGGTGTCGGTACTCCTGAGAATCTGCATCCTATTCAGCTTGCATGGATTGCCCACGGTGGCGCACAGTGTGGTTTCTGTACCCCTGGCTTCATCGTTTCCTCTTACGCCCTTCTGCTTGAAAACCAGTCTCCAAGTCGTGAAGACGTACGTGACTGGTTCCAGAAGCATCGTAACGCATGTCGCTGCACAGGTTACAAACCTCTTGTTAACGCAGTTATGGACGCTGCTGCTGTCCTGCGTGGTGAAAAAACACGTGATGACCTAATGAAAGACGTACCTCAGGAAGGTCGCATCATGGGTACAAAATACCCACGTCCGACCGCTGTTGCTAAGGTTACCGGTACTCTTGATTACGGTGCAGACTTAGGCCTTAAACTTCCAGGAGACACCCTGCGTTGTGCTCTGGTACAGGCAGAAGTATCCCACGCGAAAATTATCTCTATCGACACTTCCGAAGCTGAAAAAATGGAAGGCGTTGCAAAAGTTGTTACTCACAAAGACATTAAAGGTAAAAACCGCATCACCGGTCTTATTACCTTCCCAACTAACAAAGGTGATGGCTGGGAACGTCCAATCCTGTGTGACGACAAAGTGTTCCAGTACGGCGATGCTATTGCTATTGTTTGTGCTGACACTGAAAAACATGCAAAAGCTGCTGCTGAAAAAGTAAAAGTAGAACTCGAAGAGCTACCAGCATACATGAGCGCTCCTGAAGCAATGCAGGATGACGCAATTGAAATTCACCCTGGCACCCCTAACATATACTTCGTACAGAAAGTTGCTAAGGGTAACGAAACTGAACCTATCTTTAACGAAGCAGACGTTACCATCGAAGGTGATTACTACGTTGGCCGTCAGCCACACATGCCTATCGAGCCGGACGTAGGCTTTGCATACCGTAACGACGAAGGCAAACTCGTTATCCATTCCAAATCTATCGGCCTGCACCTGCACGCTGCTATGATTGCCCCTGGTCTTGGTGAAGAACTTGATAACATCGTTATGGTTATGAACCCTGCAGGTGGTACCTTCGGTTACAAATTCAGCCCTACCATGGAAGCATTGGTCGGTGCTGCATGTATGGTAACCGGCAAACCTGTATACCTCAACTACACCTGGTACCAGCAGCAGACTTACACCGGTAAACGTTCTCCATTCTTCATGAACGTTCGCATGGCTGCCAACAACGAAGGTAAACTCCTCGGTATGGAAACCGACTGGTCTGTTGACCACGGTCCATACTCCGAATTCGGTGACCTTCTTACCCTCCGCGGTGCTCAGTTCATCGGTGCCGGTTACGACATCGAAAACATCCGTGGTGAAGGTCGTACTGTTTGTACCAACCACGCATGGGGCTCTGCGTTCCGTGGCTACGGTTCTCCGCAGTCTGAATTTGCTTCCGAAGTTCTCATGGATGAACTTGCTGAAAAACTCGGCATGGACCCATTGGAACTGCGCTACAAGAACGTATACCGCAAAGGTTCCACGACCCCTACAGGTCAGGATCCGGAAGTATACAGCCTACCTGAGATTCTCGATACTATTCGCCCTAAATACGAAGAAGCGAAGAAACGTGCAGCCGAACTTTCCACTGATGAAGTTAAGCGCGGCGTAGGTCTTGCCCTTGGCGTATACGGCTCCGGTCTTGACGGCCCTGATACCGCTGAAGCTGACATTGAACTCGGCGAAGACGGCATCTTCACTGTATACACCACATGGCACGACCACGGTCAGGGTGCAGACATCGGTGCATTAACCACTGCACATCAGGCTCTCACCCCAATGGGCATTGCTCCTGAACAAATCAGAGTTTGTCTGAATGACACCAGTCTTTGCCCTAACGGCGGCCCTGCAGGCGGTTCCCGTTCACAGGTTGTAATCGGTCGCGCTATCAAAGCTGCCGGTGAAGAACTTGTTACAGCAATGAAAAAAGAAGACGGTTCATTCCACTCCTACGCGGAAATGGTAGAGAAAAAGCTCCCTACCCGTGCGAACGGTAAGTGGACTGCTCCTTGTACTGATTGTGATGAAAACGGTCAGGGTAACCCGTTTGCATGTTACATGTATGGCGTATTCCTTGCTGAAGTAGCTGTTGAGCTTGCTACCGGTAAAACTACTGTAGAAAAAATGACCGCAGTAGCAGACATCGGTACCATCATGAACAAACTTGCTGTTGACGGTCAGATGTACGGCGGTCTTGCACAGGCCATCGGTCTTGCACTCTCTGAAGACTTTGAAGACATCAAAAAGCACTCAACCATGGTTGGTGCTGGCTTCCCATACATCAAGCAGATTCCAGACGATATGGAACTCATCTACATCGAATCCGAACGTCCAGAAGGTCCATTCGGCGCATCCGGTGTTGGCGAACTTCCACTCACCTGCCCACACGCAGCTGTAATCAACGGTATCTACAACGCTTGTGGCGTTCGTATCCGTCATCTGCCTGCACGTCCTGAAAAAGTGCTCGCAGAACTCAACAAGTAATATCAGATAAAACCGTCCGTGCTGCTTCGGCAGCACGGACGTATATCAGTAGCACGCTATGGAACAACACGAACTACACCAATGGGAAGCACAGTGTACGCAAGAAGAAGCGCCGCACTGCCAGTCTCAATGCCCCCTGCATATTGATATCCGCACATTCTGTAAAAAAATGGCTGCGGGTAAAATGAATGAGGCATGGGCTGTTTTGTACAAAAGCATGCCAATGCCACACATTACTGCCAACTTGTGTAACGGTGCATGCATGGAAACATGCCTACGAAAAAACCTTGGCGGCAGCATTAATATGCCGGAGCTGGAGCGCTGTTGTGCAGCAAATGCGACTAAAAACCCGCCAGTGCGCCCGCTTCCATCCAAGAATAAGCGTGTACTCATTATTGGTGGTGGACTCACTGCACTAGCTGCTGCATGGGATCTTGCAAAAAAAGGCATTACACCGACAATACTGTCCAAAAATGCTTACGAAGATATTACAGCCCGTGTTCCTGAAGAAGCCTTTGCACAGCATGAAGCTGCCATAAATAAGCTCGGAGTGCAGTTCTCCAGCGAAGAAATGCCGGATGACCTTGAAACAGCCTGCGACAATTTCGACGTAGTCTTACTGGCAACACCTGAAGCTGCAGACCTATATGCGTGCAATCCAACTGATTCAAAAATCTTACAAACAAATATTTCTTCTGTATTCTCTGTTCCGTCCCCTTGTCTTGCTTCCACGATAGAACGTATCGCCCTTGGCAGAACGTTAGCATTATCTGCGGAACGGAGCATACAGAACGTATCCCTAACAGCAGGAAGAGAAACTGAAGGGTCGTATGCCTCAAGACTGCAAAGCGATATATCTTCATTTTCTTCACTCCCACTTCTTCCTGCAAGTGATGAAGGATATGATGAAGCGACGGCTATGCTGGAAGCTGGAAGGTGCATGCAATGCGAATGCATGCAGTGCGTAAATAATTGTGTATATCTAGCAGAATTCAAAAGTTACCCCAAAATCTACGCGCGGCAAATATACAACAATGCCGCCATCGTCATGGGTACACGACATGCCAACAAAATGATCAACTCCTGCATGTTGTGTGGTCTATGCGAAGAAATATGTCCCGAAAGCTTTGCAGTACAGAATCTCTGCCTGACAGCACGACAAGATATGGTGGCAGATTCCACAATGCCGCCATCAGCACACGAATTTGCGCTCCGCGATATGGCTTTTGCCAATACCGCAGGTATGTTCGCAAAGAATGCCCCTTCTGCTTCCGCTAGCTCGTTCGCCTTTTTCCCGGGATGTCAGCTTCCCGCTATTTCACCACATCTCGTAGAAAGCACTTATGCCTACCTACGAGATGCTATGGAAGAACCCGTCGGTCTGTTTATTCACTGCTGTGGTGCTCCTGCCCACTGGGCAGGACAAAAAGACCTGACAGAGACTACAACAAACCAAATTCTCCAACAGTGGGAAGAGATGGGCAAGCCAGAGTTAATAACGGGCTGTCCAACATGCGCAACCATGCTTGCAACGTTGTTACCACAAATTCCAACCCGCTCCCTATGGGAAGTTCTGGAAGAAGTTGGCTTGCCTCCAACAGCGCGAATGCCGAAGCAGCCGTATGTTCTGCATGACCCGTGCTCCACACGATATAATGAACCTATGCGCAGCCATGTCCGTTCCATCACAGAACAGCTCAAGATTTCAATAACAGAACCTCATCTTTCAGGTTCACTTACTGAATGCTGTGGCTACGGCGGCCTGCTCGACAATGCCAACCCTCAGCTTTCCCGCAAAGCTTCCCAGCACAGGGCTGATATACTCTCGGAATGTACTGAAGACGAACAGGACGTTCTTACATACTGCGCTATGTGCCGTGACATGCTTGCCCGAACAGGCAAACGTACAATTCACCTGCTGGATATTCTATTCCCAAGCTGTGATACAGCGCTGGCATGCTGCAATGCTGACCCTGCCACTGTTCCTGTTACCGGATTTTCTGACCGCCGCGAAAACCGCATGCGCCTTAAGGAACATCTCCTCAAAACTGTTTGGGGTGAAGCAGAAGCAGCGGCAGATGAACATGTCCCATCCATATCATACACCGAGCAAGCTGCAGCAAATATGGAAGAACGCCGTATTCTACGAAGCGACATCCGCAAAGTTGTGGACTATGTTGAAGCTACCAATAACAGCTTATTCAACACACAAACTCGGCGCTACGTTGCCAGCTTCCGTCCTGTTGGTGTGACCTATTGGATGGAATACATAAAAGATAAGGAAGGATACCGCATCCACAACGCATGGTCACATCGTATGCAGATTATCCCTCCTAAATAAGAGTATACCATGAATACGTTACAAGTTTTACACGACGATTTTTCGCATTGGAAATGTACCCAGTGTAACGAACAGTTGATCTTTACGGCTGTAGAACTGGTGTACCTTGAAAGCAAATTTTCTGTTGAATTACCGGCATGCCCAGCATGCGGGTTTGTGCTCATACCGGAATCCCTTGCCGTTGAAAAAATGGCACAGGTGGAACAGTTACTGGAAGATAAATGAGTACTCCGCTTTGGCAGCATCCTCGTATGGCCACACTGGATGGTGGCGTTCTACGACCTGGCGGGCTGGCATTAACCCGAAGGACATATGATTCTCTGAGAATTGCCACATCCACCCGCATTCTTGATGCAGGATGCGGTACCGGAATCACGGGAGAATTTCTTCAGCAGGAATATGGTGCGCATGTCACAGGGCTTGATCTTTCCTCACAGAACACGCTGCTGACTAACGAGAAAAACATCCCTACGGTGCAGGGAACTGTTGAGCAGCTTCCTTTCTCCGATGCTTCATTCCACATAGTGAATTGTGACTGTGTGCTTTCCCTCTGTAATTCTTTGGAGACAGCTATTGCTGAATTTTCACGGGTACTATGCGCCGATGGAACTCTAGTTCTTTCTGACCTGTATAAACGGCAAGAACACAACATGCAGTCAGCGCAACTGTGCTGTGGATCTTCAGGACAGAAAATACCTACACAAACGCATAAGAAAAGCTCAACTAACGGATGCAGCAGCTCACCGATTAAATTAAAAGAACTTTTCGAAACGCTAACCAAGGCAGGTTTTACACACACATGCAGCACCGACTGCACTAAAGAGCTCAAGGAGCTGACAGCGAAGCTTATCTTCTCCGACATTGCCACCTGCTGCCAAAGCAACACACAAGACCGTCCTTCAGCATACGATAGAAGTATCGGATACATCCAAGTTAAAGCCTTAAAAAAGGAATAAGACATGCTTTCCGACATCCAACTGCAATTACTTCAATGGGCTGGCAAAGGATACTGTTGCAGCCAAATCCTCGTCGGCTTGGCGCTGGAATATTCCGGTCTTGAAAACCCCCAACTCATCAGAGCCGCTGAAGGGTTATGCAGTGGTATGTTCAGTTGTAACGGTGCATGCGGTCTACTTTCAGGTGGCGCACTGCTTATAGGCTTATACACAGGACACGATGCTGAAACCGAAGAAAAAAACGAAGATCTACCAATTCTTCTAGAATCCTTCACAGAATGGTTTACACAAAAAACGACCGAAAAACATGGTGACATAACATGTGGCCAAATCCTCGGAGAAAGCAGTGGCACTCCAGTACCTGACACTGCAGTATGCGGTTCCCTGCTTGCTGAAACGTTTGCCTACATTGAATCTCTACTTGCCGAATACGGCTACGATATTGCTGCAGTAAAAGAATAACTATGTCTGGCCACATTTCTCATACTGAAAGTATCTGCCCGCAGTGTCTTCAACGGATTCCTGCTATGCGAGTCACCAAAGGGGAAGAAACACGCCTTGTAAAGCACTGTCCGCAGCATGGTGCATTCTCCACACCAGTCTGGCGATCGACACATAAGGCAACAGCCTTTGCGGACTGGTTACGCCCTAAAATTCCATCCACACCGCCAACCATTTCAACTGCTGTCGACAAGGGCTGCCCTTTCGACTGTGGCCTATGCGAAGAACACCGCCAGCACAGCTGCATGGCACTTATTGAGGTAACGTGGAATTGCAACCTTTCCTGTCCTGTCTGCTTTGCATCAGCAGAAAATAAGGCAAAGGCATCCATTCCCAAAGAGCCTTCCAAAGAAGAGCTTGTACAGTTGCTGAAAACCACCATGCGCACCACAGGCGGATGCAATTTACAATTTTCCGGTGGAGAACCGACAACCCGTGATGATCTTCCAGAGCTTGTAGCCGAAGCAAAACGCATCGGATTTCCATTCGTACAAATCAACACCAACGGTGTTCGAGCCGCACAAGATCCTGAATATGTCGCCAAGCTGGCAGCCACCGGTGTAGACTCTGTCTTCCTTCAATTCGACGGCTTACGTGAATCAACATGGAAGGCGTTCCGCAATGCAGATCTTCGCGAAATCAAAGCAAAAGCCATTCAAGCGTTTGCCAAAGCGCACATAGGGATTGTGCTGGTGCCCGTTATTTCGCCAACCATCAATAAGAATGAACTAGGCGATATTATACGGTTTGCCATAGATCACGCGCCAGCCGTGCGCGGCGTGCATTTTCAGCCGATCAGTTACTTCGGGCGCTACCCTGTTGCACCAGCAGACACAGAGCGCATAACGCTGCCTGAGCTTGCAGAAGAATTGGAACGACAGACCAACAATCTTGTCGCTACAGGTGACTTTGTGCCGCCGACCTGCGAACATGCCCTCTGCTCATTCCATGCAAACTACATCATTAATGATGACAACACGCTTCAACTGCTGTCTGTTCCGAAGAACTCCTGCAATTGCAAACCAAAACCAGCAGCAGAAGGTGCAGAAAAAGCACGTTCCTTTGTCCGAAGTCAGTGGGCAGCAGCAGAGCAAAATGAACAGCCAAAATCGCTCTCAAACGAGCTCGATTCGTTTATTCAGCAAGCATCAACGCGACGTTTTGCCATTTCAGCCATGGCGTTTCAGGATGCATGGTCATTGGATATTGAACGGCTAAAAGGGTGCTGCATTCATGTGGTTGCACCGGACGGAAGGCTCGTGCCGTTCTGTGCGTACAACCTCACAGCAGCAGACGGAACAACGTTATATCGCGGTAAAACCTTTTTGCCTCCGGCGGCTGGGTGAAACCCTTCCTAAAACTTTTATTACTGCAATCCTCCATGTCAGGGAAGTCCAACTAATTTAAAAACAAGTAGTTATAGGAACGCAATGCAAACAACGTTTGTACGAAATGCAAAGCAACAACACGTTGCTTGGGTAAACCCACTCGACACACAAGCTCAACTAGACATGGGAGCTGGAGCATCCGTACGTCCGTTTTCCTCTAGCCAGATCAAAGCATGGCAGCTCAACAGACTTAATGAAGTTTGCAACTACGCACAGGAAAACGGTGGATTCTACGCTAAGCATTTTCAGGCCATTGATGTTGCATTCACTTCCCGTGAAGAATTTGCCAATCTACCACGGACGACTGCAGATGATATCAGAGAAGCGCCGCTCGAATTCCTTTGTACATCACAGGACGATATTGCCCGTGTTGTTACGCTCACGACGTCCGGATCCACAGGAAAACCTAAACGACTTTTTTTCACACAAGACGAGCTGGACGAAACCACTGAATTCTACAATCACGGTATGCAATGTCTTGTCGATGCCGGAGATACCGTTCTTGCACTATTGCCCGCTCCCAAACCGGACAGTGTAGGAGCCTTGCTTGCTGATGGACTGCATTTGTTGGGAGCAACACCAATACTCCACCAAGACCCTGACGATGTTGTAACGTCGCTGACCATGTTTAAAGAGCATGCTCCAGACTGTGTTGTGGGAACTGCTGCACACGTTCTTGCATTAATCAAACTATGGGAACATGACGGCAAAACAGAATCCCCCGTAAAGAGTGTTTTGCTCTGCTGGGATGCCAGCTCCAGCGCAATTCGGAACTTCATTGAAAAAACCTGGGATTGCCGAGTACATACACACTGGGGGATGACAGAAACCGGCCTTGGCGGCGCAGTAAATTGCCCATACAGCAACGGTATGCACCTACGTGAAACAAATATTTATGTAGAAATCACGGACCCTGAAACCGGATCACTTTTGCCGGACGGTGAACGTGGCGAAATAGTCGTAACTACTCTTTCAAGAAAAGGTATGCCGCTTATCCGTTACCGTACAGGTGATGAATCACATATTATGACAAATGCCTGCCCGTGTGACTCTCCGCTTCGCAGACTCAGCCCAAATATTCGGAGAATTGCCAAGTCGAAAGACACCCCTTACTGGTTCCAGTACATTACGCCGACAGCAATCGACGGACAATTACTCTCAATTCCAAATTTTCTAGCCCAGCAAGCACAATACAGGGTGGCACCAAATACGCTGGAAGTAACAGTTGACATGAGTGGGGACTCTTCTCAACATTTATCCAGCATTAAAGAGCTCTTATGCAATTTTGTTTCTCCGTTGCATATAGCTCCGGATGTATTGTGCTTGCCGGGCAGAAATGATGGCAAAATTTCTATTGGATTCGCAAAACGCAAAATATGCGTCGAGTAACGAGGTTACAATGGATTCTATTCTCTCAGACATCACAAAAAAACTTGCAGCGCAGAACTGTGTATTAGCCACAGTTATATCCAGCACCGGATCAACTCCTCGTTCCTCCGGCGCACACATGCTCATTTGCCCGCAAGGTGAATTCTATGGAACTGTCGGTGGCGGCCTTATTGAAGCACAAGTTCAAATAACAGCAGCAGAATTTCTTGTTGGTGAAAAAGGTGCAGCCGCCCTACATTCATACGATCTGGATAACACCAAAGCCGGTGCACTCGGTATGTCCTGCGGTGGTTCACTCACCGTATTGCTCGAACGCCTGACACCTGACTACCATGCTGAATTTGTAGAGCTGGAAAACAATGTTCGTAAAGGGAACGCTTCTTCACGTGAAGCATACTACGTACAGGACGGAACCGCATGGTGCAGAGTAACAGCTGACGAACTTGCAGACGATAAATATGCTGAAGCAGTAAAGGCTATCAATGCATCCAAATCAACAGCCAGCGATGCTGCTCCTTTACTTCTGAATCAACAGCCGCTTCAATATTTCTCAGAAACATATCATCCTTCCGCAACTGTTATTATTGCAGGTGCAGGACACGTAGCTAAACCTACGGCTGAAATCGCCCATCTTGTAGGGTTCTCAGTTGTTGTACTTGATGACCGTGAAGAATTTGCCAACCAAGAACGGTTTCCAAACGCCCATGTCCAGGTTGTTGAATCATTGGATGACATCCTCTCCGAGATTACCATTCACAAAGACTGTTACGTTGTCATTGTTACCCGTGGACACGAGCACGACAAAACAGTGCTTCAACAAGCACTGACAACTCCGGCCAAATACATCGGCATGATCGGCAGCAAAAGTAAACGTGACGGCCTGTACGAACGTCTCCGTGAGGAAGGCGTTACAGACGAAGCCATTGCCCGCTGCCATTGCCCTATCGGCCTACCGTTAGGAGGCAGGACTCCAGAAGAAATTGCGGTTAGTATTATGGCTGAGATCATCCAGAAAAAAGCGCAGGGGTAGTCGAATGCTCAGGGCATACGCAATACTGTTAGCAGCGGGATACGGTTCCCGCATGGGACAATGCAAGCCCCTCTTATCCCTTGGGGAAAATACTGCGTTGCAGGTTCTTGCAGAAAGCTTCATCCACGCAGGAGTCACCCCCATTGTTGTTACCGGCTACGCCAGAGAACAGGTTGAACATGAATGCAACCGCCTTAAGATTCAGGCTGTGTATAATGCTAACTTTAATGACGGCATGTTTTCGTCAGTGCAAGCCGGTTGTAATGCCCTGCCTGAAGATGCAGAACTTTTTTTCGTTACTCCGGTGGACGTACCACTCATTCGTCCCCGAACAATTTCTGAGTTGCTTGCCTATGCCGCTGTAACGGAGGTAGATGTTATCCACCCGATTCTGGATGACAGTCAGCTCACACCGCTTCCAAAATTCTTAAGAGAAACGGAAGGCAAACGTGGACACCCACCATGCATGCGGGCATCACTTAAAAAAGAAATTCTGCAGTATAATGGTGAGGGTGGTCTCACAAAATTATTAGACAAATTTTCAAAAAGCACCCAATACCTTCCCGTTCTGGATAGCGGAATGCTACTGGATATGGATACACCAGAAGATTACAAGACATTATGCCAAATTCAAAAACTGCAAGGTGTGCCATCTCTTCAGGAATGCTATGCCATTTGGAATACAGTAAAACTGCCGACACACATCCGAAAACACTCCACTGCAGTAACAGATATTGTACGTATCATGCTGGAAAAGCTCCCTGAACAAACCCCAATGTTTAAACAAACGGTTCTTGCAGGAGCCATGCTCCATGACATTGCGAAGGGCTCACGAAAGCACGCCTTAGCAGGTGCTAATTTAATTACAGAGTTCGGATTTCCGGCACTTGCACCTTGCATTGCCGCCCACTCACACCTTCAAGCTTCAGAAGGTGCTATTACAGAAGCAGAACTCATTTTTCTTGCGGATAAATTCGTAGAAGGCACAAGCAAATGCACACTCAAAAAACGGTATGACGAAAAGATGGCATGTTTTGCTGATTCTCCTGAAGTCGTTGAGGTTATCCGACAAAGATTACAGCAAGCTCAAGCTGTGTTGGCTAAACTTGAATCCGCAACTGGCTTAGACTTCAACATGTTGCTCACAACTAACGGAAGTGCGTAACATGTTCTATCTTATCCGTCATGGTGAAACCATTCTCCCCAAAGGGATATGTATTGGACAGAAAGATGTCCCGCTTGCAGAAAAAGGCATTACAAGCATTATGCAAAACACATTGCCAAAGCTGCGCGCATTCCAGCTGGAACAACCACGAATTATCGCAAGCCCGCTACAACGTACAATGAAGACAGCCCAAATTCTGGCAACAGAATACGGTGTAGACGTAACCCCAGAGCCTAACATTCTGGAAATAAACATGGGCGAATGGGACGGGTTGTCCTTCAACTTTATCAAAACGAACTGGCCGGAAGCATATAAACTACGTGGCGTTGACTTCACACATTTTCGACCACCTGAGGGAGAATCTTTTTTTGATGTGCAGCAACGCGCATTGAAAGCTGTTCTGCCCTTATGTCAGCTGACAGAGCCAGTTCTTTTGGTAACGCATGCTGGTGTAATACGCACCTTACTTTGTCTAGCAAACCAGACCCCATTACAAGAGCTTTTCACCTACGACCCTGCCCCGGGTTCCATCACAAGACTTCGTAAACGTGTATTTCTCGAAACCGCCCTACAACTAAATTAATTTTCAAAAAACTCCCCTGTCGCAGGTAAGATACGACAGGGGAGTTTTTTATGCTGAAAGAAATTCCTGTAATGCTTCAGTACACTTTCGTGCCAGTGTATATCCATTGTCATACAATTCATATAGCTTACGCTGATCACGACAAACACGACCGACGCCAAGGGTACTTTCCGGACGAATGACAAATATCTCGCCACTCTTTTCTTTCGCTTCAATGGTCGCCAGCATGTCATTATACTGCTCGTGACGATGTTCAAGCACGCGTATTAATCCGGAGAATTGCGGGTAGCGCCATTTACACACTGCCACAGACTTACTGGCACCTTTCCGGTATCCCGCCTGTTGTGTCAAAATAACTACCGGCTTTTCTCCATGTTCTAGAGACTGCTGCAATGGAATTGGATTAGCAATTCCGCCATCCATGTACACAGCCCCGTTAAACTCAACTGGCTTTGCCACAAGCGGCAAACTAGCTGACGCCCGCATAACTGTAAGCACATCATCTCGACTTTCGAGCATGCCTTTCTCAAACATCACGGCTTCACCAGTGTGACAGTCCGTTACCCCTATCCAAAAGTTTACAGGATTTGTTTTGAAAGTCTCATAATCGATCGGAACAATATGCAGAGGGACATCGCGGAAAATAAAATCCATCCCGAATAAATCACCACCCTTTAGTAAACGAAGATAGCTAAGGTATCTACTATCATTAACAAAACGCGTGTTCGTTATCCGATTACGTTCCGGTTGCTTGGAGACGACATTAGCACCATTGCATGCCCCCATGGAAACACCATAAACAGATGAGAAATCAAACCGCATGTCTGTAAAGTGCCGCAAAACACCAGCGGTAAAGTTCCCCCGAAGACCACCGCCCTCAAGAACAAGTCCGGCGGCTGTAGAAGATTGCACAGGTAAGCTCCTCCAGAAAATGTCATTACAAAACTACAGCTCTGTACTGCATAGCAACACCATACCCTAAACACTCTTGCGTTAACAGTGAACAAGATATTTTTTCTATCATAAAAACGGACTACACTCAGTTACGACATTTGCATTGCAACAACGAAATGCTACAATTCATACAAAAAGGCTCTTACATATTCATGTAAGAGCCTTTCATCTACGAAACAGCTTTTCATTCTGACGGCATCTACCAGCCAGTCATAGAAAAGTGTTGTAAAAGGGATAACTAACGTTGTTCTCCCCAGAACAAAGCAACTACCTTGTCACTAGGGGCACGCCCTGCATAGGAACCTGCCACAAAAGCGCACAACGCCACTACTGTCGTCGGCACAATAGCGTGTATACCACCCATATCAGGTTTCATAATACTGATTGAAATAAAGGTAGCAACACCAACAAGAATAGAAAACACGGCACCTGTTGCGTTTGCACGTTTCCAGTAGAGTCCTAAAATGATCGGCCACAGGAATACAGCTTCCAACCCACCAAATGCAAAAAGGTTAATCCATACGAGCAAATCTGGTGGCTGAATCGCAGCAAAGAAGACCAGCATACCGATAACTGCCGTACACATAAGACTCATACGCTGAATATTAATGGACGGCATCTGAGATGCATCACCATGCAACCTGTAATGCACGTACAAATCTTTAATGATCGCAGCAGAAACGAGCAGAAGCATAGAGTCCACAGTAGACATAATTGCCGCAAGCGGTCCTGCAATAAACACCCCTGCCCAGAACGGTGAAAGCAATTCCATAATCAGGGATGGCATAGCAAGGTCACCTGCTGGAAGTTCTGGCAGAATAGCGCGTCCCAACGCACCAGAAAGGTGCGCGCAAAGAATAATAAATCCAATGAGAAGGGTTCCGATCACCATTGCGTCATGCATTGCACGGGAGTCTTTGTAGCCCATGCAGCGCTGTGTGGTCTGCGGCAAGCCGAGAATACCCAACCCGACAAGAATCCAGAAAGAAAGGACAAACGGCTGAGAGACAACATTATTTGGCCCTGTAGGTGTAATAAGGCCGGAATCAATGCCTTTAAGCGTAGTCATGCACTGTTCCATCCCACCACCTGCATTGATAATTGCCAGCAGGATAACAACAACAGCCACAACCATAATGATCCCCTGAATGGCGTCCGTAATAACTACCGCACGGAAGCCACCCACCGCAGTGTACAGCACAACAGTAATACCAAATAAAACCAGCCCAACAATATATGGATAACCGGTCACAGCCTGAAAAAGTCGAGCTCCGCCGATAAACTGAGCAAGCATGGCAGCCATAAAGAAAATGAGCAGCGCGACAGAACAAAGGATAACTACAGCATCACTTTTATAGCGAGCACGTAAGAAGTCCGTAATTGTCATGGAATTTGTTTTACGGGCAATGATAGCAAAACGCTTTCCAAGTACACCAAGGGTGAGGAATGTTGTCGGAACCTGAATCATTGCAAGGAATACCCAACTCAACCCATATCGGTACGCAACGCCAGGACCACCAACAAAGCTGCTGGCACTGGTATAGCTCGCGATAATAGTCATAGCGAGAACAAAACCGCCCATAGAACGACCACCGATAAAGTAGTCTTCCATAAAACCATGAGAAGATTTGGATGCCGCTTTGTTACGCGCCCAAAGCGCAACCGCAAAAGAAAGTGCCAGATAGAGCACTACAGGAATGATTGTAATCAGCTCGTTACTCATGCAATGTTTCCTTTATTGGAATCTGCGGAAGTCAATTCGTTCTCGTCAGTATCAGGAACTTCATCATCAAGAGGCACTTCTTTAAAAAAGAACCTTAAAACTCCCCAAAGAAAGACAGTAATCAAAGGATATCCAACGATACAGCTATAAAAGAACCACTCTGGCATGCCCCAAACATAAGAATACTGCTCCGGATCTCCGTCACCCATTCCGTATCCGAAAACGAACCACCAAATGAAGTACAGAGCGTAGGCCCCCAAAGATAGCAAAGCTTCCTTGTTGGCCTGAGCAAAACGCCAGTCCTGTGTCGGCTTTTTCATACAATACACCTGTAAAATATTTGAAATACGTAACCCGATAATTTTGCCACCCTCCAGCCCTCACCATCACACGCATAACAACATGTAATAAATAGACAGTGATGTCTGAAAGTAAAAAATCATACCGTCACTCGCTTGCAGCCTTCTGCCCTAAAGCAATCCAGAAAACAAGCGATGGGGCATTGTTTCCCAATTTTCTTCTCATATTTTTATCAACAGACAATTTCCGGCTTTTCCATCTAGTTCTGAAACAAAAAAAAGCTCTCACACTTTCGTGTAAGAGCTTTTGATTACAACCAGTTATTTTGCGTTTTGTCTTGCTCTTTCTTCGAAGCGCTTACGCATAGTCTCTGCCCACTCATCAATAGCACTCTTTGCCTGTCCCAATCTCTCGTAATTAGCAGAAGAATACTTACCACCACTCTTTACGTCAGAGTACATTCCTACTACTTCACCGCTCATTGAATCACGACCAATTGCTTCAATTGCAATTTCGCCTACATTCGTATGTTTTCCTGTCACAGCACGTGAAGTATACGAAACAACTACACCAACAGGCACTACAGACGTAATCGCGTTCATCACTTTATCTGTTTCTTTTACGTATGTTATTGCAAGCTCGATGCGGAGTACTCTTGGCCCCGGTTTATCGACGACCTTTGTAACCTTGCTCAATTCTCTCACCAGTGCATCATGGAAGAACTGTGCAAGCATCTGCAGCTCTTCAAGAGAAATATTGCTATTTTCAATTGTCTCCTGAGGCAACCAGAGTTCAACAGGCGCCACAATAACTGCGTCGTAGTTATCGACGATCCTGCCCACTCCAGGCTTACGCCACACTTTCGCATTCTCAAGAGTAGGGTCTTCCTGAAGCTCTGCATACTTGGTTTGTTCACCTAAAAAACCAGAAGATGGCTGACGCGATGAACAACCAGCAAGCATGAAGACAGCTATAAGAATTACAAACATTTTTTTCATATGGTACAACTCCCCATTTACAACGTTATCCAGTGTTACCGTACCGGACTTCATGATTAATGGAATTTCAAACAAAAAAGCATCATAAATTACGTTGGAATTACTCCCATATGTGTAGCATAAATATGTACTCGACTCATTTTATTATCGAGTTGATAACTCCCACAATTCTTTTAGAAACAGCAGCGAAAGCAAAGGATACTATGAAATAAAGAACGATTGGACACATCATTGCCTCATAGAGCAAAAAAAGCTCTTACACTTTCGTGTAAGAGCTTTTTTGTTCTATATTAATTCACTAATGAATATTCCGGTTATCTTTGCTTAAGAACATTACTGGAATTTAAGCAAGCTGTTGGAGCCACTAAAATTTTGTAAGAAAGAATGGGATGATGAAGGCATTCGCAATATCAATGAAAAACGAACCGACCAGAGGCACAACGACAAAGGCTATATGCGAAGGACCGTAACGTTGTGTAACTGCAGCCATATTGGCCATAGCTGTCGGGGTGGCACCAAGCGAAAACCCTCCAAATCCTGCTGAAATAACCGCTGCATTATAGTCCTTACCCATCGACGGGAAAACTATCAGAATATTAATTGCGACAGTGACTACAAATTGGGCCATCAGAATTGTAATTATTGGCCCGGCAAGATCAATCAGAGTCCAAAGCTGCATACTCATCAACGACATTGCCAAAAATGTACCCAAAGTAACATCAGCGATTAAAGCCATTGCAGGAGTACGACTGGGCCACCTAGTCCCCGTTATTAATCGCGGCATATTTTCTGGAATTATGTTCGAAAGAATAATACCGCCAAACATACAGGTAACAAAAAGGGGCAACTGAAGCCCTGTCTCTTCGACAGCTTCATTTAGCACATATCCTAGTATTCCTGCCAATTGTAAGGCTAATAAGGCATCAAGAAAATCAAGATGGCCAATGTCTTTTCGTCCATCATCTTCTGAAAAACCGATATCAGGAGCACCTGCTTCTTCAGGTTCAAGATTATGCCGACTAATCAGAAACTTTGCGACAGGCCCGCCCATTAAACTTGCCAAAACAAGACCAAACGTTGCACAGGCAATCCCTATTTCCATTGCATTACGAACACCATAGTTATCCGCAATCCTAGGTGCCCAGGCGATGGCTGTACCGTGCCCACCGATTAATGAAACAGTGCCGCCGAGCAACCCTACCGGAGTGGGTAAGCCAAAGATTGAGGACACCGAAATTCCTGTGAAGTTTTGGATGATCATGTAGGACAATGTGATCCCCAAAAGAATGATGAGCTTCTTTCCCCCATCAAGCAAATCCTTCAACTTGGCGTTCAACCCAATGGTTGTAAAAAAATAAATTAACAAGATGTCTCTTGCAGAAAGATCAAACTCAACAGAAATTCCAAGAAAAAAATGGATCAAGGCAACCAAGAATGAAAAAAGTAAACCTCCGGTAACAGCCTCAGGAATGCTGAAGTCCCGTAAAAATGGGATGGCGTCATTAAGTCGTTTCCCTACAAAAAGAACGATGATGCCCAAAGTTACAGAGATAAAAGCGTTAATATTAAGTACACCGTCAACAATAGGCATTAAGCACATCCTGTCGCGTTTATTAATTAATTAATTGAGCTAACATTAACATATTTCAACAACTGCAAATTACCTTCAGAATACTATCAAGAATAAAATTAACCAGTTCACAACGTTACCATATCAAAAAAAAACGTCCCAAGTATTTTCCCCTTAATACTTCATCTTCGTGAATAGCAATCTGAACCACTACAGCCCCTTACCATTGACCTCGAATTATCTTTTCACACTAATCTGCCTCAACTCAATGCTTTCACCATGCATTTTTGATATGAATAGTGTTGGTCAAAATTCATTGTAGATCCATTTTATCGTCTGCAACTTGCGAGGGCGTCATGACGGAAGAACATAAAAGCGTAGAGCAGGTCTTTTCTGAACTATCCTCATCCATGGACGGGCTAACATCGAACGAAGTCCAAAAAAGGCTAGAGCAATACGGACCAAACTCCTTAGTTGAAAAAAAGGTCAATCCTTTACTCAAGCTTTTAAGCTTCTTCTGGGGACCAATCCCATGGATGATCGAAGTAGCCGCAGTGCTGTCTGCGATTGTAGGACACTGGGCAGACTTCATAATTATCGTCGTACTGCTACTATTCAACGCCGCTATCGGATTCTTTGAAGAACACAAGGCCTCAAATGCTCTGGAGGCCCTAAAAAGCCAACTAGCCCTCAAGGCACGAGCATTACGGGACAAAAAGTGGGGAGAGATAGAGGCTGAAAATCTGGTACCCGGCGATATCGTTCGATTACGTTTAGGAGACGTCATTCCGGCAGACGTGGTTCTTGTAGAAGGAGACTTTTTCAGCGTAGACCAAGCCGCCCTCACTGGCGAATCTCTACCGGTCACCAAAGTTATAGGCGACACGGCTTACTCCGGTTCAGTGGCAAAACAAGGCGAGATGGTTGCCGTAGTTTCCGGCACTGGTTCCAACACCTTTTTTGGACGCACAGCAAAGCTAGTGGAGTCTGCAGGTACAGTATCCCACTTTCAGAAAGCCGTACTCTCCATCGGTAACTACCTAATATATCTTACTCTTGGAATGGTAGCTGTGCTCATTCTTGTAGGTCTTGATCGTGGAGAAAAACCTCTTGAACTCGTTCAGTTTGCATTGATCTTGACTGTCGCCGCCATTCCGGTGGCAATGCCCGCCGTTCTTTCAGTAACCATGGCCGTGGGCGGTTTGGCTTTATCCAAGATGAACGCCATCGTTTCCCGTCTGGAAGCTATCGAAGAAATGGCTGGAATGAATATTTTGTGCTCAGACAAAACAGGTACTTTAACCCAAAACAAACTCACGTTGGGTGATCCAGTTCTCTTCGGGGCTAAGGACAACGAGGAGTTACTCCTAGCCAGCTCATTAGCCAGCAAAATAGAGAACGGAGATGCCATTGATTTGGCTATCATAGCGGGACTAACTAATACGGACGCTCTTCAGGAATTCAAACAAACTAAATTTATCCCCTTTGACCCTGTAAGCAAACGTACCGAGGCTGAAATTAAAAAGCCTGACGAAACAACATTTCTGGTCACCAAAGGTGCACCACAGACAATCATCGGGTTGAGTGACTTGGCCGAGGCTGACAGAGCCAAGGCATTAAAAGACGTAGATGATTTTGCTACCAAGGGCTTCCGAACGTTGGGGGTTGCCCGATCCAGAGAAAATCATTCATGGGAATATCTAGGCACATTGTCTTTGTTTGATCCACCACGTGAAGACTCTGCTGAAACCATATCCCAAGCTTATCAACACGGTATTGCAGTAAAAATGATCACCGGTGACAACGTGGCAATCGCACGAGAGACATCCAAGCAATTGGGACTTGGTACCAACATCATTGAAGCCGAAACATTTTTTGACAAAGACGCAGACGTACAACACCTCAGCCAAGATATAGGCCAGCGCATTGAGGTTGCTGATGGATTCGCTCAGGTTTTTCCCGAACACAAATTCGGCATTGTTAAAGCTCTTCAAGATCGGGGGCACCTTACAGCCATGACTGGTGACGGTGTCAACGACGCCCCCGCCCTGAAGCAGGCTGACGTGGGAGTAGCCGTATCTGGAGCCACCGACGCAGCTCGGGCGGCAGCTGATCTAGTTCTTACTGCTCCCGGTCTGTCCGTCATTATTCAAGCTGTTGAACATGCTCGAATGATCTTCGAACGCATGAATTCCTACGCTATCTACCGTATCACTGAAACCATCCGCATTATGATCTTCGTGGTATTGGCTATTCTGGTTTATAATTTCTACCCGATCACGGCCATCATGATCATCCTGCTTGCGCTGCTCAATGATGTCCCCATCATGACTATTGCCTACGACAACACCTGGCTGGACCCTAAGCCTGTGCAATGGGATATGAAGCGCGTTCTGACCGTATCCACGGCACTGGGACTAATCGGCGTAATTGAAACATTTGGTTTGCTAATTCTTGCCAAGGTCTGGTTAGGGCTGGACATAGCTCAAATCCAGTCTTTCATCTTCCTTAAGCTGGCAGTAGCCGGACACCTTACCCTATTCGTAGCTCGTTCTCGTAAGCCATTCTGGAGCAGACCATTCCCTGCAGCTTCCATGATATGGTCCGCTCTGGCCACAAAGCTTCTAGCTACCCTCATAGTTGGGATGGGCTGGTTCATGGCCGCCGTACCCTGGAAGTACATCGGACTAATCTGGGCTTACTGCATCATTTGGATTTTTATTGAAGACTGGGCAAAACTGATCATTTACGACCACTTAAAACTGGAAAGTCCACGCCAAAAACGCTTCCTCAACCGTCTCAACGTATCCGCACATCATCATGCGCCCCAAGAAGCGCGAGGTACGGTCCGATCTGACTGATCGATAGAGAATACTTTTATTACACTGGAGGGCTAGGGCTTAAGAAAACCTTAATCAATCACTTGCTCAAAAATCATCAAGACTACCAGTATTAAGCAAAATGACTTCAATTTCTTCGATAATTTCTTCCCGTCGCAGCACATTGAATTGCTGTGTCAGTTCATTCGATAAGTCATCAAGATGCTTAATGGCTCCTTCAAGATGAACCATGCGACGACGATTTTCCTCTAATAACGAGGTGTAGAGCAATTCATGCAATGCAGCAAAAAGATACTGCTCGCTTACATCCAGTATAAATTCTTTGGGAGGTATATTGATCATTGGTGGATCAAGAAAGTCTGATATCTCAGGCTGCTCATTCTGAAAAGGCGGTAATAGCTTTTCCGTAACAATCCCCTCCTCTTCACTATGATACACGCTATACAAACTCAGCATCGGGTGTGTTGCCTGTAACTCCACTAGAGCTTGAACTATTTGATCGAGAATACCCGACACCTCTTCCACCACGCTGGCACCATCGATTCGAGCATAAAATGAAGTCTCTTCAGGCAATAGGTTATATAGCTTATGCCCGATGACAATTAAGTGGGGGGAATTGTTTGAAGGGATAGTTAAAATTGAGTCAACATGACGCACCACAGCCTGATTGAAGTCACCACAGAATCCCCTTTGGGTGCCAATCAAAAGATATACCGGAGTGCTATCCGTTTCTATCGGTAGTGTATCAGGATAAAAATTAAGAAAATCAGCAGCAACTTCCGTTATGCCTTCTACAACTCTGTGTTGAGAATCAAGAAATGTGCTTAGCTTACGGGTTTCCATGTAGGCTAATGTTTTCATGGCATTTAGAATATTTCTTATCTCGCTCAAGCTATGGCGATAATGCTGCAAATCCTTACGTCGAGTCATGAGGAATCCTCCTCAGTAGCTCTGGATGACAGCCAATCTGCTATCGCGCTGCTCCACTGTTCCCGAGGACTATCAAGTGTTAAACTGGTATGCTCAACCTGTTCTTCTAATGTATCAAGAAGTAAGTGTATGTCTTTTTTCTCAACATTATCAAAATGTCCGTCATTAAAAGCTACGAGCCATGCCATTTGAAAAAATTCATGGAAAGGAGAATATTGTTCCTGCTTGAGGATCTCCCTCAATGTCAGTCCGCGTTTAATAGCAGCTTCGATAGACGCTTCAAGACGAGCCCCAAAGCGGGTGAAGCTCTCTAACTCCAAGAACTGCAAATAATTTAACTTCATACTCCCCGCTTCTTCCTTAATGCGAGGATGCTGTGCTTGGCCGCCAACACGAGAAACTGATCGAGCAATGTCGATTGCCGGACGAAATCCACCACTGAACAGGTCTCGGTCCAGATATATCTGTCCATCAGTAATCGATATCAGGTTGGTAGGAATATAACTGGCAATTTCCCCTTGCTGAGTTTCAACAATAGGCAGTGCGGTCATACTACCGCCACCATGAGCCGGACTCAGGCAAGTAGTTCGCTCCAACAAGCGGGCATGTACTGAAAAAATATCGCCGGGATACGCTTCTCGTCCCGGAGGTCGCCGCAAAAGCAACGATAGTTCGCGGTATATTTTAGCGTGGGTGCTAAGATCATCATATACAACCAGCGTATCATGCCCCTGCTGCATCCAGTATTCGGCAATTGCACAACCGGAAAAAGGAGCAAGATGTTGTAAGCCGGGAAGATTGCTCGCTTCTGCAACAACCACAGTAGTATATTCCAGCGCATCATACTCACGTAAAATTTCAATGGTATTAACGACTGTAGAACGCCTTTGACCAATAAGCACATAAACACAACGTACATTTTTACTTCGCTGGTTAATCAACGTATCGAGTGCGATAGTACTTCTGCCGAGTCCCTCGTCACCTATGAGTAGCTGTCGCTGCCCCTTCCCTATTGGCACCATTGTATCAATAATCTTATTCCCTGAGTACAAAGGAGAATGAACAAAGTCACGACTGACAATGGGGGGTGATGGGCTGTTTAACGGTTGCCAGGCGGAGACTATTGGAGGTGCTTCGCCATCTAACGGTATTCCCAGTGGGTTAAGAATTCGACCGAGTAACCCATCGCCAACAGGAATGTTTAGCGGACGAACATTGAGGTGGGCAGGAGTTCCTGCTGTCAGGATATCTGTTTCATGCAATAACACGGCACCTACCTGATCTTTGGTCAAATCAAAAACCATTGCACTACTGCCGTCTTCAAATTCTAAAATATCCTCCATAGCAGCAGAAGAAAGCCCTGTGACTCGTGCGATTCCATCTCCCACTGAAAGGACATTTCCCCGCTCTGCAATACGCAAGCCCGGCCTGTATTCCCTAAGCCATAAAGCTTGCAGTGCTAAAGGACTGCGTTGCTCGAACTCATTGGTCGACATGGGCAAATCCCGTAAAGCCTCTTAAGTCATCCCGTACATTGGCATGCATAATCCAAGCTCCAATAGTAATACATACCCCCGCTATCAACTCAGGAGTCTGATCATAATGCACAGGTAGAGTTAATTCAGTAACCGTTGTCAGAACGCTCTCCAGCCGTTGCCGTTTATCTTCAGATATTGGATAAGCACTTGTGACCATAATGGATTCTGGCGACTCTCCCCACTGCAATCGAAGAACAGCAATACGCTTACTAGATAAATTGGATAAATCGTCCAATAAGATATCCAGCAAGCGCGCTTCCAGCTCTGGTCCTGCAGCTTTGCGAAGTAAGGTGGTGGCAAACTGCGCGCTTTGTTGCAACGCCTGATACTCTATCGCTCGAGTAGCTTGTATCCGTTGTCGGGATACAGCAACCTTCGCTTTTTCTGCTTCCTGCACTAGTATCTCTTTCAACTGATTAGTCTTTAAAATTCGCTCCGCATTAAGCTCCTTCATCAACTCAGCTCTTGCCAACAAACATTCATGATCCCAATCAGTTAAGCAACCTTGATACTCTTCTTTTAATGCAACAGATTCATCTTTAAGCCGCTGCGACTCCGCAAGTTGCTCTTCAATACTGGCATGGCGCCGATCAATGACATCCATTACCGGTTTAAAAAGAAAATGCTTAAGAATCCAAATCAAAACCAAAAAATTTATGATTTCGAACAGGAAAGTTGTCCAGCTAAACTCCAAAACGTCACTCCTTAACGATTATGGGTCACCGCTTAATTTTCCATCCAATGCTATTTAATAAGATATTCCAACAAGGGATTTCGGAACAGCACAATCAGCACGATAACCAGTACATATATCGCGAGAGATTCAATCATAGCCAAGCCAATAAAGAGCGTACGCATGATAGCCCGTTCTGCCTCAGGCTGACGAGCTAATGCATCCATAGCCCGCGTAAGGGCCCAGCCCATTGCAAGTGCCGGCAGCATAACGCCAATTGAAATACCTACTATTGCGAGAGCAGTAGATATAAGGACAAAAGTTGACATTTCATGCATTTGAGTCTCCTTTTCTCTGCCGCTCTTGTTGATATTGCAGGCCACCAGCGACATAAATAAGGGCTAGCATTCCAAAAAGGTAAGCCTGAACCAATGCTTCAACTATATGCAGCATCAAAATAGGTACCGGTGCCAGAAATCCCGCTACCATCAAAAACATCAAGGCTGCCATTTCCAAGCTCATCATATTTCCGAACAATCTTATGGCTAATGCCACTGTGCGGGTAACCTCAGCGATAAGGTGAAACGGCAATAAAATTGGACTGGGCTTGATATAGTGTATCAGGTACTTTTTAAGACTTTGAAAACGGATTCCGTACCAATGTGTAGACAAAAATACGACAATAGCGAGCGCTGATGTGGCTGATAGATCACGTGTTGGAGAGTGTACGCCCGGGACAAGCCCACTGAGGTTGGCAATAACAAGAAATATCCAAAGGCTACCGATAAATGGAACAAGCCTACGGGCATGTTGAGGCGCTATATCAGCAATAGCTTCCTCAATGCTGACGACGATGCCTTCAACTGCCGTCTGCACCTTTCCTGGCTTAATACGTAATCGACGCGACAACAGCCAAGTGAACAACAATAAAACGCCCATAATTACCCATGTGGTAACTACTGTATTATCAAGCATACAGCCCCCAGCCTGAAATTGGCTTGTGTCCGTGAGCTATCTTTATCCATAACGCTAGTCCTTGATAAAATAGTATACATTCACAGCCCCAATTATTACCCCCACTAAAATTAAGCTTGTCGTCCAGCGAATGGAGTACCCTTCCATCATACTATCCAGCCAATTACCTAGATAGGCTCCACCTACAACGGGGATCACGAGCAATAGCCCCAAGGTTCCAATGTAAATTGTCTGACCAATGAGCGTAGGGCGCTCTCGCTCTGCTTTCTTCATACGGCTAGCCTGCCGCTCTATTTTTTCTTTCAAGCTATTAAGGTTAGGCATGGCATCAAACCATTTCCTTTTTACCAATTTCCCATAAACGCTTAAACACTTCCTCTTCCATATTATGAAGGCTTTCCTTAACCGTTTCTAATTTTACTTCTTCTGCAAGCAATTGCTGCTGTAACGCCTGACTTATGCGCATGTAGTCATCATCCAGCAGGTAGCGGTAAGTACACAATGAAAGAATATTGTTGTGAAAGTAGAGGATACCACTAGGCACAGCTACAAATTTCCAGCTAGCTTTACCAATACGGAACCTCCCTATCCCTATCGAAAGAACCGTCATAAAACGGGCATGACCAGCAAGTAAGCCAAAACTCCCTGAAGCATCTTCACCGATAAATGAGGTCACACTTTCTATTTCTTCAGAATGAGTTGCATCCTGCAGCCTTAAAATAAATGCTTTCACTATACTGAATCTCCCATAACGCCGCGCATATAACAGCGCTTTTCAGAGACTTCATCATAATGACCACGTAGAAACTTCTCACAATCCGCAAGAGTGGCTTCAAGCGGTACCGAAACACCGGGGATACCGGTATGTGCTGCCGTCGTCCAAAAAGGCTGTGTAAGATAGCGTTGAAGCTTACGTGCCCGCATAATAATTTTGCGGTCTGCTGCAGATAATTCCTCAACGCCCAGCATAGTAATAATGTCTTCCAACTCATGATAACGAGCCAGATGTTCTCGTACACCTTCGGCAACATCATAATGACGATCACCCAACGTATGGCGATCCATCAATTTGTTGCTTGACTGGAGAACATCAACCGCAGGGTAAATACCTTTGCCAGCTTGCGCGCGAGACAGAATCACAGTGCTATCTAAATGACTGAGGATAGTGCTAACTGCCGGATCAGCCATATCGTCTGCTGGTACATAAACCGCCTGAACAGACGTGATTGTTCCGTTATGATTAGAAAGTATGCGATCCTGCATCTCAGCAACATCCGTCGACAACGTTGGTTGGTACCCAACCGTTGCTGGCATTCGTCCAAGAAGACTGGAAATCTCACTGCCTGCCTGTACGAAACGGAAAATATTATCCATCACAAACAATACATCTTTTTTCATAGCATCACGCAGATATTCGGCATACGTTAGTGCCGAGAGTCCAACACGAAAACGAACTCCTGGTGATTCATCCATCTGCCCAAACACCATCAAAGTCTGCGCCAAGACTCCGGCGTCACGTATTGCATGCCAAAGCTCGTGTCCCTCACGGATACGTTCACCTACTCCAGAAAAAACAGAGACACCTTTATGCAGTGTAGCAACCGAATGCATGAACTCCATAATCAAAACCGTCTTGCCGACTCCAGCCCCACCGAAAAGCCCTGTCTTACCTCCTTTGATAAAAGGACAAAGAAGATCAATGACTTTAATACCGGTTTCCAGCACGTCGCCTACCCCCACGGATTCATGAATCGGTGCTGGCTTACTATGAACATCACGGAATTCTGTCGTTTGAAGCACACTGCCACCGTCCAACGGCTCTCCGAAAATGTTCAATAAACGTCCAAGGCAGTCGGGGGTAACCGGAATACGGAGTGAAGCACCAGTACTATAAACTGGTACTCCCCTATGTAGCGAAGCGCTTCTATTTAAAATGATCGTACGAATGCGACGCTTATCTATATGCTGGTGGACTTCGAACAAATAAGTTTCATTTTCAAAGTTAGCGCATAGGGCCTGATGCAAGGGCGGCAACGTATCACAATCGATAACCGCCACAGGACCGTGAATCTCTGTGATGACTCCAATAGGTACTTGCTTCCTTTCTGCTTCAACCATTTGAACCTCAGCAAAGACTACGGTGCTTTTAACAAAAATTAGTGCTCATACTATGAGCGTAACTACTCCAAACAGCTCTGGTCTGAAGTCGTATTATTCAATCTAGTTGTCTTAACTTGTTGCCGCTAAGCAGTGAAATTTAGGCGAACACTATAAGCAGAGCTATCATGGCACGATACTTTGATTCTTATACCATGCTTACATTGACTGCTTCATTAGTACTGTTAGGTATTGCTGTTTTAATAACATCAATCAAAAAGGAAGGGATATCGAGAGACTGGCATAACAATATAGCTTAAACACAATCGAAAACTGGAAGCTTTGTGCTACAAAACAAAGTCATTCAGAACGGATATAATTTGTCATTTACCCGCAACAGCAGAAAACATCAGAGTAGCAGTCCAGTGCATAAAGAAAATAAAAAGGAAGGAAACGTTGCGAAAATATTCTGATGCTGAAGCATCCAGCTTATAAAACGCATCGTATTTGCAGAGCAAAACAAAAAAAGCTCTTACACTTTCGTGTAAGAGCTTAAATTGCTTTGGCGTCCCCAGGGGGATTTGAACCCCCGTCGCCTGCGTGAAAGGCAGGTGTATAATCTAATAAGAACTGCTTATTCCTTTATTTACAAGACTTATCCAGAAGCATCAAAAGCATTAGCGAAATAAAAATCATATAAATTTACACCTGATTTACACCTTTCAAAATCCATCAAAGCTTATATTGACAGTCAGATGTTTCAAATCGTCGCTCACCTAACTCAATAATTTAAAATGATACACCAAGCTGAAGCCAGAACAGGTTGTTTTTTGTTGTTCCACCAAAGCCGCCAGTGTAGCCTGCTGTGGCGTAGTAGTTATCTTTGGCTACTGTGATGTTTGCTTCCGGTGTGAAGGTTGTATTTTCATCCTGATCGACTACAAGCTGGGTTTCATTGCCAAGACGCATCGTATTGGAAATCTCCCCATCTGTGAGGACTTGTGTAATGCCTACGCCAACGAGCGGGGTAATGCGCCAATCTCCAGCCGCAACAAACTGTTTTGTCCACTTCAGGCGAGCATTACCATAAAGTTCATGGTTATCCATGGTGCCGTAGGTAATGTCTGCTGAATCGATATTATCTGTGGTGAACGGATCGCGGTGCTGCCATACGTATTGCAGTCCCACTTCAGGAATAATATTATATCCGTTTATCGTCCAAAGGTATCCAAGGTCAGCTTCGGCGCGGATGCTCACGGAGTCATAGCGTGCGGTTTCACGGTTAGTTGGATTATCATCCGTCATATCGCTATCAACGTAGAAGAAGGAAGCCTCGCCTGAAAGTAGTACATTGCTATTGAAACGTTTAATGCCGTGAACACCGCCATAAAAGGTATCCACAAACTCTTTTCGTTTTCCGTAATCCTCTCCGGTGTATCGGATATCGCCCCGTGTGTATCCTGCATGGAAACCTACGTAGCAGTTATTAAGCTCCTCGTTCACATTATAGTTATACCCCAATACAAAGCCATAGGTATTACTGTCGTAACCGGAGCTAGCCGAGTCATTGGAGTTAACATACACAGGGCGCATAAATAGCGAGTGACGATTAGTCTGCTTGGCAGTCATTACAGGAAGAATGTTTGGATTTGAAAGAGAAGCAACCATGGTGGAGGAGGCGCTTGAAACACCGTACCCATCAGGGCTATCACTTTGTTGCGGCGTCGCGTCTGGGAGAACACTGAACATCATGCGCCCGGCAAGATCATCATGTATAATAGACTGAATCTGGTTTTCCAGCTCCATGCTTATCAAAGCCTGTTTAAGTGGCGTTGATACCTTAGGCTCATAGCTCAGCCCAATACGCTGTGGCACTGCCGCACTGCCGGAGAATAACTTAGCCTTAACCCCCGGAGGAACATTTACTGATTTAAGTGATGCAAACTGGTTAGGGTTTGCCGCTTTCTGGTCTTCTGTTTCCTGCTTCCACAGTCTCGGGATGTCGTATACACCGTTTTTGTAATCATCTGTCAGGTACAGATACAGCTTTGCATTATCGAAGGTTACAGAGCCACTAGTTCCAGAGCTGATTGTTCCTTGATACATATGGTTGAATTCATCTTGGTCATGTCCAAGTTCCATGGCATACCCAGTAATCTTTAAATGTCCTTCAGTCTTAACCTGGCATGCAGAAAGTTGCTGCTCTTCGGGGGCGATAGACGCTGTGATTGATGGATTCATTTCAGCGGCGACACGGATTAAACCTGAAGAGTGTAATGTTGCATCATTACGGGCCACAATGCCAATGGCATCAGCAGGAGTAGGAGCGCCGCCATTATCTACATTATATGCCCCACCAACTACATGGACATCTATTGTTCCGCTATTCACAATACTCGAGGCAGAAGTTGCAACGCCATATCCAATAGTACCAATTTGGTAGGCGATAACTGTAGTAGCGTCACAGCTGTCTCCAATAGCAGTCAGAGTAATATCGCCTGTGTTTTCAAAGCGACCTTCACCAGACTGAAGCCCTAGGACAAACAGATTTATAGGTTTTGTTAAGCCGAATGCCAACGTTCTTCCACCTTTTGAAAAAACAATAACCCTTCCTTTGTTAATAATACTTCCAGTACTAGACAATCCAGAAACCGAATCACTTGCAGAAAAATTATTGCTTGTCCCACTTACGCTCTTAACAATAACATTCCCGTGGTTTTCAATAGTTGCACCCTGTATACCAACTATATCAGTGATGGATGTCTGTCCGGAACCACTTTTTGCATATACAGAAATGTCCCCGTAATTGACAACGTCACTTTTTCCGCTAATCCCATACGCCTCAACTCCAGCGTGAGCATCTGTTTTTGAAGATGTAGTGTTACCCCCTCTGCCATCTACATGGATATTTCCTCTATTGGTAATACGCATGCTAGAACCAGTAGACTCTATGCCGCATGCTCTTGCATTCGCTTTTCGTTTTGTTGATGTTCCACCATAAGCTTTAACGTTAAGAGTGCCAGAGTTTATGATTTCGCCAGAACTACCGGCATGCAGAATCCCAGTGGCCTGTGCATTGGTTTCCGCATAGCCTTCGGTTTCGCTGCATCCACCATGTGCTTCTACGGTTATATTACCATTTAGTGTAAGTCTTGCCCCATCTCCAGTTGTTTGTATGCCTTTCACAATTGCATGAACAGCTGGCACAGTAATCCCCCCAGCACCCTGTGCATCTGCCCCCTTACCGATGATTACCATTGATGCATCTGAAGAAGTTGTAATATCAGCTACCGAGTCGATTCCAATTAGGCTTACGGTTCCGCTTGTGGTGGTTCCAGCTCCAGTTGCTGTTATCTGTATACACTTACTGACATCAAGGGCCATATTTAAGAACTGGTTCTGGATACCATAAAGGGTGGTATTATTTTCATCGAGTGACAGTTCATCATACGCAATGGATGACGCAATTTTATACGATTTTGGAGCATCAGCCCCTTGGTTATCAAAGAATAGTCCCCAGTAATTTGTACTGGTTGTATATGGTTCCGTAATTTCTTTTGCATACGCCGGAGGGTCGAATGGATCTGTGACATGTTGGTCAGCAACCGCAGCTGTTGCACTAATCGGGTAACTGCTTATGAGTGCTATAACTAGTAAGATGCTTTTTATTGTCCATGCGGTTGTTTTTAGCATGGTCATAGCGTGTTGCATACGACTCCCTCCGGTAAGTTATTTTCAGCATTGTTGTTTATAACTAGCTAGCATTGTAGATACCTTTAAAAAAATGAGTACTTACCGTTATACAGAGCGTGATAAAAAAAGTGATATTATTTTTATATCAATCTGATTACAAAATGTAATCATACGCAAGTTCGTTCCGTTTACCTTCAATGCGTCTTGCAAAATAATTTTGACTCCCCACAATTCATTGGCATACGCCAGAAAAATTTGCTGCCATGGACTTTTGAAAGCCATCTCACCCCTGACATTACAGCTACCCAAGCATCCAGCGTCGTTTTATCATTTCCAAATGATCTTTTTCTCCTGCAGATGACTAGTTACAAATGAAGTCGCCGGACACAAACTGTCTGGTGAAACCACCCCATAACTCAGTAATTGGTAAACAATTTCAATTCGATTTCCCTGAACCAACTTCATATAATCAGGAACACACTGCAAAACTTCTACAACGCATAATTCATATTTTTCTCACAATGGAAAAACAAATAACAGATGAGGTTCTGTCAATTTCTTTTCCTTAAGGTGGTTATGTCATTATCACTACAAACATTTCTGTTGGGATTAAATTTCTAACGCATGCACTGAAGTGAAATATTTTCTTCAGATCTTACAATTGCGTTAGCGATGTTGTATAGGACCAGTAATAACGGTGCCTGTTTCCACGTGCTTTTTAGCGGCTGATGTCAGGTTCCATGCAGCGTAACAGTTGTTATCTGCAAAAATCTTTTTTTAACTTAGGGGGCGTCCTTTTCACAGGACACATATTCGCTCTGTCTGTTTCAAAGCGAAACAGACAGAGGGCGATCTACCAGCTGACCGCTTATGAATGCTACATTTTATTGTGTGGTGGTGAATATACCACTCGACTTACGGCTTTTCGCCGTTATTCATTTCTTCCCACTTGCCCGTTCGTAAATAGAGTACGGACGTCCATATAAAATTGCGTTTTTTGGCCACGAATATACACGGTGCATACACCGCTGTGGCTATCGGATTGAACATTAATGGCTGTGTTGTTGCTGCCACACAGCACGCAATAGTAGTAAATATGGTGTGGTGATATATATAGGGAAATTTTATTATCTACTTACGTTATTAAAGTAAGTATTTTGATCCAACAGGATAACTACGGGCAGCTTATTATCAATTTTTAAATTCAATGTCAGAACAATAAAAAAGGCCATGCAATCTATTTGCATGGCCTTTTTGCTTTTATATCAAAAAAAATGATTCACGGCCTAACATTCGCTCCTGCAATGCAGTATAGGGAAAATAAAAAGGACTTTTTAATGAGTAAAAACAAACTACTATACGGAGCAAAGATAGCACGCCTAACTGGATCAGGGAAAACACGATACAACAATCGAGGACAATCCATAAGATTCGCGAAGCGACTTCATCAGTTGGGTTACCGAGTACAACATTGGAAAAACATCTCGAATCGGCACGTGGGAGTTGTCGTAGACGATTGGCAGCAACAGGGTCTAGCAGTATCCACCATCAAATCGTACCTATCAAGCGTACGCCAAATGTGTCGTGCATACGGTAATGAAAGGATACACGAAAACAATAGTGAATTTGGAATAGGAAAACGCTGCTATATTACAACACAATCAAAAGCAGTACCCGAGATTGTCTACCGTGCGGTCCTTGACCAACTCCTGTCAGGATCAGAACGATTTCAAAGAATTGGACGTCAACTAACCGTAATGCGCGAACTGGGATTACGCCATGAAGAAGCGCGAAAAATTAATCCAGCAACCGCACTACTTCCTGATGGTCGCATCTATATATCTGCAGGCACCAAAGGGGGGCGAGACCGCATCCTGCACAACCCTTCCCAAAAACAAATCGATGCCGTTAAGGGACTGGCACCCCTTATCGGGAAAAATGGCAACAGCTGGCCTGATGATGTGTCAGAGGGATCATGGGAAAAATACGTCTATAAGATTGTTGGCCGAATGGGGCTATGCATTAGAACATGTGGCGCTTCCTTACATGGTCTTCGGCATGCATACGCCCAAGCCCGCTACAAGGAACTAACGAACTTAGCCGCTCCCTGCCTTTACATGTCACCTTCGGATTACCGTGAAGCAGCATATCAGCAGCACGGTGACACTTGGCGCAACACACATGACCAAGCAATCAATATTCTTGCCCATGAATTAGGGCACAACCGTGGCGAAATCACAGCAACATATCTTGGCACCATTCATGGATAAATTTGTAAATATTTTAAGCTGACATACTGCAATTTATTATTTCTAACATGCCGTGTCAGGGTAAATTGAAATTTTATTTACATATATTTCAAGACACTAAAGACAAAAGCATCTTTTTTTAAGTTTTACCCTTGAAAGTAACAAGAAAAAGTAATCTATGCTCATTGGTTGGGGTTCATTTAAACAATTTTGTTTTGGAGGCGAGAACCCCGTCACCGTTGTCAAAGGAGTTTATTAAAAAGCAGGGCAAAGTTGTCCACCTGCATAAAAAAAGGGCAACAAAGGTACGAAAACTGTTTATGGCCGAACCTAAGAACTTAACAACAAAAGAAGTCGCAGCATTATTAAATTGTTCAGAAAGCCTTGTTAGGCGACAGGATATGAAAGAAAAACTTGGTGCATTTTACATTGCGAAAAGGGCACTACGATTTCCAGAAGATAAGGTTGATGCATATATCAACTTACAAAAAAAGCAGTCTTCAGAAAGTCCTTCTGAAGAAGCAGCTGCAGTTAAAAAGACTCATCGTAGAAAGAAGTTGCATTCAAAGTTCGATTTGTTCTAATATCTTAGGTAGGAATAAGCAGTTTTTCATAGAAAGGTAACTATATGGCGTTTCAAATGAAAAACGGTAAATGGAAAGGACAACTTTATTACACAGATCGTAACGGTAAAGTACATAGAAAAACCAAAAACTTTGACCGCAAGCGTGATGCCCTGCAGTGGCAGACCGAAGAACGCAAAAAGTTGGAACTTGCCGATCAGGAGGCAGAAACAAAGCAGAACAGCTTTAAAGAATTGAGGGTTGGTGAATGGGCTGAACTATATATGGAATATGCGTTCAACACATTCACAGAAGAAAACTGCAAGCTGGCAAAAGAAAAACAACGTGCCTTCAAACGGTTTTTTGAAACCAAAGTTGTTGCGCCCGAAATGCTAATTTCTAACGTGCGCAAAAAAGACATTCTAGATGTCTTCAATATCCTCAAGCAGCATTATTCTGGGAAGAATGTTGATAGGCAGATCAAGAATCTGAAAGCAAGCTGGAACTGGGGCATTGATTACCTAGAGATGCCAGAGGTAAACCCGTTCTGCAGGCTACCAAAGGCAGCTACCACAGAAGAAGAATCTCATTACATGCCGCCGCTTGAAGATATGCTTAAGGTATTGAAACTGGCGGCAAAAAGCGATGAGCCACAACACTATCTGGTATTGTTTACTTTGCTCATGACCGCCGCTAGGCGCGTTGAAATGCGCCGCCTTACATGGGCTGATGTGAAGTTTATGGGTGAGCAAATCGGGTTGCGAACCCGAAAAAGGAAAGACCGCATCGAAAGCTGCGATCTTATCCCGCTAGCGGCTGAACTTGCTGTGCGCCTTAAGGAATATAAACTTCAGGTAGGTGGAAAGCGTACCCATGTTTTTTCAGGAATACAGCTTGAAGCAGGCCTTCACATGCGGTGGCTTAAACGACTTTGTGCAGAAGCAGAAATAAAGCCTTTTGGTGTCCACGGTATTCGAGCACTAGCAGGAACACTTGCTCATACAAACGGCGCTTGTCTTATGGATGTAAAAGAACTGCTTAGACATAGGTCTACCCACCAGACAGATAGATACTTGCGAAAGCAGTACAGAAAGAATGAAGCTGTAGGTATTCTCAGTTCATCACATCAAAAGCCGAGAACAATGGCCAGCATAGCGAAGAGAAGAATGATGCAAGCGCAGCCTAAAAATATAAATTCAAAAACTTACACCTTGGGCTTACACCTTGCAGGGTAATATAACAAAAAAAGCACTTACATGTGCATGTAAGTGCTTGATTTACTTTGGCGTCCCCAGGGGGATTTGAACCCCCGTCGCCTGCGTGAAAGGCAGGTGTCCTGGGCCAGGCTAGACGATGGGGACGCTTCTTTGTGCTTCGTGAGTTCCCTCACGTGCGAAAAGGTATTTATGGAAAACACGCTCGACTGTCAACTCAATTTTTAATTATTTTCTAAAAAATTTTTTCTTCACTACTTGCCATGGTGCTCTGGTAGTCTTATCTTAAAAGTGACAAGGAAGGGGGATATCGATACAACTTCCATTCGATATATTCTATGAACCCTAACGGAGGGTAAGACAGGCTAATGGTTACTCAGAACGAACAGACAGTGAGAGAATCTACCGGATAAATTTCTCAGGATTCGGAGCCGGTGCACAAGGTGCATGGCAAGGCCGAAACAAGCATAAAAATGCTGACAGAGTTTGTAGGTAGATTCTCTCTTTTTGTATCTACCTTTTTTCAGTCCACCAATTGGTGGTCTTTTTTTTTGCCTTTTCCACCACCTACAAAAAAAGCTGCGCACCTTTCGGCACGCAGCTTTAATATCATATATATGGAACAGTCTCACGAACTGATCGTACATCATTGTTTCAAGGCTTATTTACCTTTTGCAATAATAGCTTTCGCCGGAATAATACCGGTTGCTGCAGCAGAAACAATGTTACCTGCCACACCAGGGCCGTCACCAGCCACGTAGAGACCTTTGATTGACGTCTCAAGATCGTTGGAAGTTTCAACCTGTGTTGCAAAGAATTTAATCTCTGGAGCGTACAACAAGGTGCCGTCATCCGCGATACCTGGAATTACAGCGTTAAGCTGTTCAAGACCGTCAACAAGGTTAGTCACAATACGCTCTGGAAGCGCCATTGCAATGTCACCCGGCACAACGTTGGTCATGGTCGGTGCAATGTGCCCATTGTTAATACGAGTCCAAGTGGAGCGTCTGCCACGACGTAAATCACCAAGACGCTGCAGGATTGGCTTACCGTCACCGATAATTGTTGCAAGTTTGCCGATGGCAGTACCATAGCCGGTGTTATCAGAAACCGGATCTGTCAGCACAACTTTGGACAAGAACGCAAAGTTGGTGTTCTCAGACTTCTTATCGCGGAAAGCATGGCCGTTCACGCATACAAAGTCCTGATAGTTTTCAAGTGCGATAAAGCCACCAGGGTTCGTACAGAATGTACGAGTCTGGTCGTCATATTTTGAAGTACGTACGAAGAAGGTCGGATCGTACACAACATCAGTAATGTCGGACATTACATCATTGTGTGTTTCTACACGAACACCAACTTCAATACCACGTTGGGAAACCTTCAGGCCGTATTCTTCACACACAGTACTGATCCAGTCTGCGCCAACACGCCCTGGAGCAAGAATAACCTTCTTAGCAGTGTAGGTGCCCTTATTGGTTTCAACACCCTTCACTTTTCCTTCTTCAGCTACAACACGCTTTACTTCTTCCTTAGTCTTAAGTTCAACACCACGCTCTACAATGTAGGTAGACATGTTGTCGATGTGATCTGGAAGACAGTCAGAACCAAGGTGTTTCTGCTTAATCAGAAGAAGGTCGATACCATTCTTATTCGCTTCCTTACGGATAGCCTTAGCTTTGTCCATGTTAGAAGGATAAACAGGGCCATCCATGCCAAACTTGTTGAAAATTACTTCAGTCTCATCGATCAGATCTTTTGCATCCTGCAGTCCCATAAACTGGGTTAAATCTGTCTTTCCAAGCTTGTGGATATAGTTAAGCTTACCATCGGAAAAAAGCCCGCCACCGCCAATACCGGAAAGGATATGACAAGGTTTACACTTCACGCACTTCTGGGTTTTTCCAATTGGGCATGTTCGATTTTTTACCGCCGGGCCGCGGTCAATCATACATACAGAAAGATTAGAATTTTCTGCAAGGTAGTAGGAAGCAAACAGCCCAGCAGGGCCGCCGCCAACAACAATAACATCAAAATCTGTCTTGTTAGACATAATAACAATCTCCAAATATTCTATTTGGCTTAGGCTGCATTCCTCCTTCGCGAACGGTACAGAATACAACCTCAAGCGACGTGCGTTCCAAAGCGCGCGCACAATGGCTTAGTATATCCTGTACTCGAAATCTAAACTATGTCAACATAGAAAATTTCAATTTTCAAAAAAAGCACTTCTCCATTCTATAATACTAACCATCGCGTCACCTGCCCTACACTCGTAAGGATGACGCGCCTAGTCGCATCATATCTGTTTTGTATTAACCCCAAACTCCAGAGCCGAGGTAGTTATGCCTACTGAACGTTCAACATACCGGAAACATCTCCATGGAAAGATTAAAGATCGTAAGATCGTTTGGGTTGGGAGTAGAGGGTGCGATGCTATCCCGCTTACCGACTTCAAGAACCCAATTGTTTCCATTTGCTACGGAAGCCCCGCGCAGCACGAAGCAATTACTGAACACACTTATGAAGAAATGATGCACCAAAGGGTGAATCCTTACACTTATGAAGCATCCTCCGACACTTCGGATGGAATAAAAGAACTACGACGTATTTTAATTAAAGAGCTGGAAGAACCATGTTGCCTGATCCCTTACAAGCCAATGTCATTTATCGACACGGCTTACTTCCTTCACCATAAACACACTAAGATGTTAGGGTTATTCTCTGAGCTCCAACAAACATTCAACCACAAAACATGGATAGAAACTGCACTGCATGATGCTGGGATACGGACTATCCCATGGACATACCTTGAAATAAATGAATCATCTAAACAGGAAATTTTTCGTGCGACCATGGAAGCTCCTATCATGCTTCGCGTGCATGCTGCGTCAGCAGGATCAGGACTCATCCGTATCGACTCTAAAGAAACCTTTGAAGCAGCTTGGGAATGGCTTACCCAGAATAAAGCTCCACTAATTGCCTACTCCCCCTATTTTTCCGGTGCCTCATCTCTTGCTGCTTCAGCAACCGTATTCTCTGACGGTCGAGTAGCCCTCCACCCGCTCAGCTTGCAATGTATTGGAGTACCGGAGTTAACCCCACACAACGCAGGCTATTCCGGAAACGACTTTGGTATGATTCGCGACCTTCCCGCCAGTACCATAAACCATCTTGAGGCGATGGTTCGTGATGTTGGGCAATGGCTTGCTTCAAGAGGATTTATTGGAGCCTTTGGCATAGACGCCCTACTCCACGAAGAGCAGCTGTATTTTATCGAAGCTAACCCTCGGTTCCTTGGTTCATCTAAGATGTGCTCCAGCATTGACAGAGCACTGGACAGACCGGACGTGTACATGACGCATATGGCATCATTTCTGGAACTTCCACCACCACCACAAGTTCCATTACGGGAGCTTATAGTTATGCAACCGCAGCTGGGGCAAATGATTTTCCACAACACTCAGCCTCACTTTGTGACAGTAAAAAAGAAGCCTGTAGAATATGAAAAACTTCCATTTGGCGTGACACAGACTCCGGAAGCCTCCGTATCTGTGGCACCAGGCGGACCTATCAGCACATTAAATTGGAACGAACCATTACTACGCACCAACGGCACCTTAAACGAGACAGGCCAATTCATTGCTGATACCTTTCTGGAAAGCATCACTATCTATCCACAAGGATTATCTCCAGAACGACCAAAACGGATAATCAAATAACTATTAATACATAAACCACATAAAACAAAATGCCCCGATGGAGATAATCATCGGGGCATTTTGGTGTTGTTTGGCAAGAATTTTCAAGAGTAACAATCAATTCATGGGGCAATCGAACACCTCTTCCACAAAAGTAATTCAATGCAAAAAATTGAGTCAGTTTATTCTACAAAACCCGCTTCTCTTCTACTTCAGTCATAAAAAAAGCTGGTGCAACTTTAGTTACACCAGCTTGTTATTACGATTTGTTAGAACATCTGCTTCAGCAGATCCTCACCACTTTCAACAGGGTCCTGTTGCTCGCGAGTCAATCTCGCGCCTTGCATAATGGTAGGCTGTGTTCCTTCCTTGAATGGAAGGAAATAGCTCTTACCACTGTAGGCACTGGCGATCCTGCCGGAACCGGCATCAATTCGTACCTGAATTACCCCAGAAGGCATTTCGAAGTCTTCCTCTGGGAAGTCTTTAATAACCTCCTGAAGATAATCACGCACCACAGGTGAAGCTGCGCGGGAACCAGTTTCCCATTTACCCATAGGGGTTAACTGGTCAAAGCCTACGTATGCTGCAGAAACAAGGTACGGTGTAACACCAACAAACCATGCATCAATTTCATCATTTGTTGTACCTGTTTTACCGCCGATAGGACGCTTAAGCACTTTGAGGCGCCAACCTGTACCATCCTGAACAACTTCTTTGAGCAAAGTAGACATGATATAGGCTGTCTCTGGATCCATCCCCTGGGTACGCTGAGTTTCAATGGAGATAATATCATCACCCCATGCATCTTTTACAGAGCTGATAAGTCGCCCTTTAACCCACTGACCGCCATTAGCAAAGGTTGTATACGCTTCTGTCAGGTTGATTGGTGAAACCGCCACAGAGCC
Source organism: Halodesulfovibrio marinisediminis DSM 17456 (assembly GCF_900129975.1). NCBI lineage: Bacteria > Pseudomonadati > Thermodesulfobacteriota > Desulfovibrionia > Desulfovibrionales > Desulfovibrionaceae > Halodesulfovibrio > Halodesulfovibrio marinisediminis. The sequence goes on along the minus strand of NZ_FSRG01000005.1, from coordinate 246,096 downwards.
AAGGGAAACAGAAAGATCAAACGGGAACGGACCTTCAAGCCCCATTGCTTTTGCACGTTCTACAACCTTTGGTATTCCCAATTCCTTGGCAACACGGATGGTACACAAGTTACGGGACTTAACAAGCGCTGTACGTAACAGAGTTGGACCGTAGAATTTGCCTCCAAAGTTTTCTGGACGCCAAACTTTAGATGTAGACTGATCTGTATATACAATAGGTGCATCCAGCACGATAGAAGCTGGCGTGTAGCCGTTGTCTATAGCAGTGGAATATACAATTGGTTTAAACGCAGACCCAGGCTGACGTTTTGCCTGAGTTGCACGGTTGAACTGACTTTCTGCAAAAGAGTAGCCACCGACAAGAGCAAGGACATCGCCGGTTCGCGGATCTATTGAAACAAACGCGCCCTGAACATTCGGATGTTGCTGCAATGCCAGCGGAATGACATCTTTTTCATTCAGCAGGTCAGGCTCCCAGCTTTCTTTGAGAGGTTCGGGAACATCCACTGAGGCCCATACAACATCACCGACTTTAACTACCCGACGTGCATCTTTTATCGCCGGCACATGGTCTGTCGCCACCTTAGGGTTCGGCTTACGACACCAGTTCATTGTCTTAACAGAGATGTGTCCTTGCATCTCTCCAAAGCGTACATCCGCACCGGATTTTTCTACCTTGGTTACTAAAACCTGAACCCATTTTTTATCAGTCAAAAGTGCAGGAATAACTTCTTGCTGCTGCAAGAAATCATTCATCATATCTGGTTCAATGGACTGAATAGGTCCCTGCCATCCGCGACGTTTGGAAGAAGCTTCCAAACCTGCACGCAGTGCTTTTTCTGCAGCATCCTGATAATCCAGATTAACAGAAGTGTAGACTTTGAGACCGGCTTCGTAGACTGCGTCCTCGCCGTATCGCGGAAGCTCAATGCCAAGCTTACGCATGTTGTCTTCACTTAAGTATGAAATAAGCTTTCTACGCACTTCTTCCAGATACCACGCACCGCGTTTCCAACTTGGGTCTTCCATGCTTTTGTATACGAGTGGCGCTGTAACAGCAGTGTCATACTGCTCCTTGGAAATCCAACCTAACTCAAGCATACGACCTAATACATAACGCTGACGAGCCTTTGCAGAGCCCGGGGCACGCAACGGGTTGTATTTGGAAGGAGCCTGCGGAAGCCCCGCAAGGATGGCTGCTTCCGCAACGGTAAGTTCATCTACATGCTTACCGAAATACGTACGTGCAGCTGCTTCTACACCGTAGGCACCGGCACCAAGGTAAATTTCATTAAGGTAAATGGTAAGAATTTCGTCTTTTGTCAGATAACGCTCAAGACGGAAAGCGAGAATAGCTTCTTTAAGCTTACGTTCGTAGCTTTTTTCAGAAGAAAGAAGCAAACGCTTAATAATCTGCTGAGTGATGGTTGAACCACCCTGTCGGATCGAACCGGCACGCATGTTTTTAACAAATGCGCGGAAGATCGCCTTAGGATCAACACCATCATGTTCATAAAAACTATCGTCCTCAGCAGCGAGGAAGGCGCGCTTCACAAGCTCCGGCATATCTTCATGGGAGACTAAGAAACGCTTTTCCCTGTAAAAATGCCCGAGTACTTGTCCATCGCGAGCATATACAGTTGTTACCAACGGCGGCTGATAGTCGTTGATGCGCGTAAAACTTGGCAAATCTTTGGATGCCCACCAATACAAACCGGTAGCACCCAGCGTGCCAATGGCCGCTACGAGCAGAAAGCCGATAGAGGTATACAGGAATATTTTTTTCATAAAATTTAATCTCGTTTGCAGGGGAACTACTCGTCTTTATCGAAGCCCCATGCGGAACGCAGTAACGCAAACAACTCTCTCACTTGAGATTTGTCCATTCCCAGCAGTTCCAGTGAATCTTCTACGGTGTCAGTCTCACGACATACAAGACAGCCTTGTGCCGTGAACATGGTCAGCTCCTTACCGCGTACCCAGAAGGGAAACAGCAGGCAGAACCACGGGCGTGCTTCTCTCGGGAGCATACACCCCTGCTCTGTCAGATACACACAATATCCTTTTTCGTTGGAACGCAGAACCCTATGAGTCTCGTTTGCAGGAAACTGTGCATCTATTTTTTTTCCATCATGCGGAAAAAGACGTTTTAATGTCTTGATAAATTCAGGCGTATTGGCAACGAAATTTTCCCCATCCATATCGGGTACTGCTGCCTTAACTTTTTCCCACTCAGAATCTGATAAAGGAAAACAAAGTTCAACATCCTGAGGCTCTGCGTGACAACAGGTATGGTATTTTTGTGCGCAACGCTCACAAACAGTCGGGTCTGTTTTAGTAGAGATAGGTGTAGTCATTAATAACTTCCACTGTCACGTTTTGGCCATTTGCCGTTATAATTTTTTAAGATCGCAATATAATATTTAGGACCGTAACCGTTCGTATGCGTTGTTTGATACTCCATAACGTCCACGGATTCAAACAACTCCTTAAGTGGTTGAACATCAATAGGTTTATGACGCACAAAGATAGCGTCCCAGCCCTTTTTGGCTTCCGGTGTTTCCCACAGGTCATATTGTGCCTTCCTGCGGCCAAAGTCCGCGCAGAATGCCTGCGGCTGACCAGGAGCATAGAATGAAAGGCTGGCTGTTACACCGTAGCGGTCAGAAAAATAAAACACTTTATCAGGGTTCGGCATGTTATCAGTAAGCTCTTGAAGCTTATCAGACATATCTGTCCAACCCATCAAACGCATTGCAGGGTTAAATGAGCGGCTTCTAAATGGCAGCTCTCCAAGAGAATGCATAAGAAGGAAAAGAACTACGCCGATAATGACGCCGGTTTTACGGAGCGGAATTCGCTTGCCGCGGATAACTAATGCATTTTTACCCCACACATGTCCCTGCTCTACAGCAATTGCCGCAAGCATAATACCTGCCGCATAACTCATTGCAGACCAGTTTGGGTAAATACGTTTATGGAAGCTCCAGAAAATAAAGAAGCCCCACAGCATCCAGAAACCGACACTTAACAGAAGCGCTTCACGCACTCTGCTGTCATCGCCAAGCGCTTCAGCACCTTTTTTTGTCCATCCCTGCTTCAAAGCAGTCCAACCGCCGAAGATGAGGAAAGCAAACCACCAAGGGGTAAGTAGGCCAATCTGAGAACCAAAGTATTCAGGAAAACGATCAAAGCGGAAGAACGGTTCTGCGATGGCAGACTTGTTCACCCCTGCGAGTTTAGCAACATGGCGGAAGCCCACCCAGTCATTCTGCATATTCCAGATCAAAATCGGTAAGAAACCGACAACTGTACCAATAGTCATTGCTATGGCAATACGCTTTACAAACACCTTGCTGAGCATTCTTCTGCGCCACAGCCCGATACAATAGAAAAACACCACGCCAATCATGGCCAGCATCATATACTTAGCAAGAATACCCAAAGCCATCGTAACACCAAGTACGATGTAAGAGGCTTTTCCTTCTGGATTCTCACTTGCTGCATACACAGCAAACAAGGCTGTTAGCCAACACACGAGCAACGGGCTGTCCGTTGTCATCAAAATGCCGGAAGCAAGGAATAGCGGGATAGTGTTAGCAAGAATAACTGCCCAGAGAGCAGCAACAGGACGTTTCATCAAGTGTCCCATGCCGTACAACAAAATACTCTGAGTCAAAAAAGAGTTAAAAACAGCGCCGATACGGACGCCAAACTGGGTATCACCAAAAATACTGGTCCAACTTTTGATGATCCAAGCAATCAGAGGTCCTTTGGAGTAGTAAGAAAACTGCATGTGACGAGTCCAATCCCAGTACTGGGCTTCGTCATACACAAGATCAAGCTGGTTACTCCATAGAAATGCGATACGGATGCAGGTGGTACAAGCAATAATCGCGGCAGCCACTAAGTATGGATGTCGCTGCCAAATAGCTGTATTATTCAAAATAGACCTCACAAAACAATATACAATGATCACGCATTATCAGCGTTCAGAACGATGTATTAAACACAAAAAAATGCGCATTATATCCTTAATCATAAAAGGCTCCCTAATTCATACCAGTTATCACCAATTGTCAACTCTGCCCCCTTTCTGATAACAACCCCGTATTTCGGAATTTTATTTCACAAATTCTTCATAGATATAATCATCTCCCCTCTTAGCGTCGCGCAAAAAATATGGTAACATACCCCCCTGTTTACCATTTTCACTTTTCATCGGATTCAGAAACATTCCGTATAGCAGTGACTCAAAATAATATTGCGACATAATCCGGAGGCGGCATGGGAGCCTGTTACCATCAGAGAATTTTTTCCATAGCAGTATCTTGCATTTGTGTATTCATACTCACAGCCTGTTCCGGCAATGGTGATCAACCACAACCGATTGCGCCTAATGTAGATGTTATTTCGGTTTATGAAGTGCCAGTTGCAAACAGATGGGAAGCTGTAGGTCGCGTGGATTCCAAAGACATCGTGCAGATTAAATCCCGCGTGGAAGGTTTTTTAATCGAGCGGGACTTTGTCGAAGGTGATATTGTTGCAAAAGATAAAGTACTTTTCAAAATAGACCCAAGACCATTTGAAGCCGACCTCCAGCTTGCAAAAGCCAATGTGGAAAAAACACAGGCAGCCCTTATAGAAGCAAAACAAAACCTGCAACGCGGCGCTAAGTTATATGCAGGAAAAAATATTAGTAAATCAGAGTTGGACGCCTACACCAGTACGGAACGGCAAGCAGCTGCCGAAGTAGATGCTGCTAAAGCTCAGGTATATGCAGCCACCATCAATCTTGGCTACACGACTATTTCCGCTCCACTCAGAGGACGCATTGGTCGAACCATTTATTCCGTGGGCAACCTTATCTCCCCTTCCAGCGGCACATTAGCCACGATCTACTCAATTGACCCTATCTATGTGTACTTCACCATAGATGAAAAAGACATGGTCACCTACCGTGCCAAATGGGGATACCGTTCATCTCGAAAAGTACGTTTTACGCTAAAACTTCCAAACGGAGCCATGTACCCTCTGGAAGGTCAACCCGATTTCGCACAGCCATTTGTTGATAAGGATACAGGAACAATAGAAGTACGATGCATTTTCCCTAATCCAGACAACCTGCTTCTTTCGGGAATGTATGTCGCTGTCATAATGGAAGATGCCGAAAAAAAACCTATGCCGGTTATCCCACAATCATGCGTACAACAAGGCCAGTCAGGCTACAGCGTTATGGTTGTGGATAAAAACAATATTGCTTCTTCCCGTAAGGTTGAACTGGGCATGCGCCTTAATGCAATGTGGGTTGTAATGAATGGATTACAGGCAGGAGAACGTATTGTCGTTGAAGGGCTACAAAAAATACAGCAGGGCAAACCTGTCACCCCACACATCGTAACCTTTGATCCCAAAACAGGCGTCATAACCAAGGATTCCAAACAAGATTCAAAAAAGACTCAGGAAAAGCCTGCAAAAGCCTCGCCATCATCAAGTGTTGCTCCTCAAAAAACCGGCTCAGAAAAGAACATCCCTGAAAATCCCCGCTGGACAAAAAAATCATCAACACAAGACACCAACTCATCTGGCAGTAATGAACAATGGCCAGCAGAACCAGTTCCGCCAAAATCAAGCTCATCTGACTCCCCAAACACACCTTCCACTTCCAATAGCGGGAGCTAACTATGACGATCAGTCATTTCTTTATTGATCGGCCTAAATTCGCCATCGTGATTTCTCTCGTCATCACCCTTGTGGGAGGATTAGCAATACTTACACTGCCTATTGCACAATATCCTGACATAACTCCGCCTGTTGTCACAGTGACAGCAACATTCCCCGGTGCCAGTCCAGAAATTTTAGAACGTACGGTCATTAAGCCCCTTGAAGACAATATCAACGGCGTTGAAAACATGATCTACATCTCGTCTTCAGCAGACACGACGGGCACCGCAACAACAACCATCACTTTTGCTCCGGGCTCAGATCCCGACATGGCTCAAGTTAACGTCCAAAACCGTGTATCTCAGGCCGACCCAAACCTGCCGGAACAGGTTCGGCGACTTGGGGTAACTGTTAACAAACAGTCTCCCACCATGTTGCTCGGTGTCAGTATCATTTCACCGGACAACAGCTACTCCAGCTTGTTCCTAAACAACTATGCAAAACAGTTTATTGTTGACCCACTGAAACGAATACACGGCGTTTCAGACGTACAAATTTTCGGTTCACCATATTCAATGCGCATCTGGCTCGACCCGAAGCTGATGGAATCATACCGCATGACCACGTCAGATGTACAAGATGCACTGCAACAGCAAAACATTATTGTTGCTGCAGGCAGCATCGGCGGCGGTCCGAACGTTGAACAACAACAATTCCGTTATACTGTTCAGGCTCAAGGACGCCTGATTACCGCAGAAGAATTTAACAACATCATCCTCCGCGCCACCTCTGACGGCGCAATCGTTAGAGTAAAAGACATCGGGCATGCAGAACTCGGAGACGAGTCATATGACTTCAATGCAAAGCTAAATAACAAGCCACAGGCATTTGTTGTTGTGTATCAAACGAGTGACGGCAATGCGTTAGAAATTGCACAAAACATTTACAAACGCATGGAAGTCTTATCTCAACAGTTTCCCAAAGGAATCGACTACCTAATACCTTATGATACGACAATTTTTATCAAACGTTCCATTGATGAAGTAGTAGAAACCCTCTTTCAGGCTGTCTGCCTTGTTGTACTTGTTGTATTCCTGTTCCTACAAAACGTACGGGCAACATTCATTCCTACGGTAGCTATTCCTGTATCCCTTGTCGGCACATTTGCTGTCATGCAAGCTCTAGGATATTCCATCAACACCATTTCTCTATTCGGCCTTGTTCTTGCCATCGGTGTTGTGGTTGATGACGCCATTGTAGTTATCGAAAACGTTGAACGGCATATCACAGAGTCTAAACTACCGCCGAAGGAAGCGGCGCGTATCGCTATGTCCGAAGTTACAAGCCCGATCATAGCCACAACGCTGGTACTGCTGGCTGTGTTTGTTCCTGTCATGTTCATGCCCGGTATTACAGGCGGCCTCTACAAACAATTTGCTGTAACTATCACGGTATCCGTGCTCATATCCTCAGTAAACGCACTGACGCTCAGCCCTGCTCTGTGTTCACTTCTCCTTAAAGAAGGACAGCTGGAACCAATCTCATTTCTTCGACCTATCGACCGTGCAATAAAATGGTCAACGGAACGGTATGGAACCATAATCACGACAATCCTGCGCAAAGGCCTTCTTACTCTGGTCGCCATTATCGTTATTTTTTCCGCCACGGGCTATCTGTACAAAACAACACCGACAGCATTTATCCCGAATGAAGATCAAGGGTTCTTCTTTGTTGATGCTCAACTGCCAGAAGCATCATCAATGAACAGGACACAACGTGTTCTGGAAGAAGTTACCGATATGACCCAAAAAGTGAGTGGGGTAGAACGCGTTATTACAGTTGCAGGACGCAGTTTCCTTTCCGGCAACTTATCCAATACCGGCCTTATTATTGTCATGCTTGAAGATTGGGACAGCCGTCCCGATGGTAAAACCCTGCGTGACATCATGGCGGAAGCCAACAAACTTTATAGGAACTATCCAAATGCCTCACTCAGATCTTTCGAGCTGCCGGCGATTCCGGGTATCGGTACTACAGGCGGATTCGCTTACCAGCTGCAGGATACGTTAAGCCGCCCGCCGGAAAATATCGCCAAGGTTGCACAACAGCTTTCAATGAAAGCTACGCAAGACCCAGCTGTACTGTTCGCTTACACAACTTTCCGAACAGATGTTCCGCAATATTTTCTTGAGGTTGACCGCAACAAGGCCATGGTTATGGGAATTTCTCTCGGAGATATTTATGCCACTTTACAGGCACAGTTCGGCTCCCTTTATGTGAATGACTTTGTGCGCCAAGGACAAATTTATCAGGTAAACATTCAAGCTGATGCAAAATACCGTGCGAAACCTGAAGACTTTTGGCTGTTCTATGTACGCAACGGTAAAGGAGAAATGGTTCCGATCAGTTCTGTTGCCTCAATCACTCCGATCTTAGGTCCTGCACAGGTATTTCATTACAATCTCTATAGCACGGTAGCTATCAATGGTAACGCTGCCCCGGGTTATAGTTCCGGTGATGCTATTGCCACAATGGAGAGACTCTCCAACGAGCTTCCTCCAGGCTATACGTTTGAATGGACAGCCCTTTCCTTGCAGGAAATTGAAGCAGGCAACCTTGCACCGCTCATCTTCTTGCTGTCCTTTACCTTTGTATACCTGTTCCTTGTAGCACAGTATGAAAGCTGGGTTATGCCGGTCGCTATTGTCGGCGCAGTTCCACTAGCAATCTTCGGTGCCATTGCCGGCACCCACTACTGGGCACCGCTCTTTGAACTGAACAACAATATATATGCGCAGATAGGGGTCGTTCTTCTTATCGGTATGGCGGCAAAGACATCTATTCTTATTGTTGAGTTCTCGATGGATCTCTACAAGGAAGGCAAGTCAGCGGAAGAAGCTGCCTTTATGGCGGCAAAAATACGTTTCCGCGCAGTGCTTATGACTGCATTCTCTTTTGTACTTGGTGTTTCACCGCTTGTCGTAGCTTCCGGACCAGGCTCTGCGAGCAGGCACTCCCTCGGTATAGCAGTTATGTGCGGTATGATTACCGCTACCGTCTTTGCCCCGTTACTTGTTCCGGGATTCTATTACCACCTGCAACGATTACTTGAATTTTTTGAAAGGAAAATGAAAACCAGAGCTGACGCTGCTGCAAAAAAAGTAAAAGAGAAGTCCTGATATCAACTTTTTTTGAAAAAAATATATTTTCTTATTGACGACTACACGGCTTCCATATAAACACCCTCTTCGCAGCGCATCACCAGCGCTCGCAATACAGCACTCTATGACCTTAGACACAGTTAAGGTCTTTATATAGAAGCTCTTGTAGCTCAGTCGGCAGAGCGCATCCTTGGTAAGGATGAGGTCAGCAGTTCAATCCTGCTCAAGAGCTCCATATTTTAGCGGACAGCTTACCCAGTAAGCTGTCCGCTTTTTTTATATAATCTCCCAATCTAACTGAAAACCTGCTGCAATCGGTCAGCAAGCCACTTTTCAGCAGGTCGAAGCGGGTAATCCTTCTTCCACAACAAGTTAAACGATCCGCTGTATCCTTTTTGCAAAAAGGTCAACGGTAACGACACTAATTCTTCACGTTCCCTAAGCTTCTGCGTCTGCGATTCAGCAAGCCATGCCCACCCCACACCGCGGCGCACCAAATCTATCATCAGCTTACTGTCCTCACACATCCACATTTTTTCACTCAGTATACCTGAATCAGGCTCCCGTACGCCTTCCTTACTGGAAGCAACAAGCTGCATATGTCCCCATAAGTCATCTGCTGTTACTGACGAAAGCTTAGCAAGAGGATGATTAGAACCAACCATAGGCCAAAATGTCTCACTCCCAAGCTGCTTCCATGAACATTCATCATCTGGAATACCGGTTGCTGGCATTGCTACACCAATATCCACTCGTTCTTTCAAAATAAGATCTTTAACATCTCCAATCGCTGCCCAAAGAACTTCAACCTGAATATAACCAAATTCCTTTGCAAAATCAGCCAGTACACTGCCGATAGCCTCGCAGGAAATAAGCTCTTCCACAGCCATCCTGAGCAACACTTGCGGCTTTTCAATAATCTGCTCAGCGGTATCCACAACCACCCTACACTGATACAAAACCCCTCGCGCCGTGTTTAAAATTCGCTCACCATCACTTGTGAGCACTGGAAACTTTCCAGATCTATCAAATAACGTCACACCCAAGTCTATCTCTAAGTTCGCAACAGCTGTACTAATCCTGCTCTGCGCTTTCCCTAAATGCCTTGCAGCAGCAGAAAACGATCCAAACTCAACTGCCGCCACAAAAGCTTCTAACTGCTCTAGCGAAAACAACATCTCCATCTCCTGCCAATTATGTTCTCTGCCACTCAATCTATCTCATTTTCGGATACTATCTAATTAGAACTATACATTTTGGAGGAGTATAGATGCATAAAAGCTAAATAAACAACACACGAAAAATAAATAATAACTTATAAATAGAGGTCATTCCTATGAAACCAATCATGAGAACATCCACAGACCGTTTACGTCACACTGTTTTCTTTGAGCTTATTCTGTTAGTAATTTGCGTCCCTCTGCTTGCTCTTCTATTGAATAAACCTATGGGACATGTCGGTGCCGTGAGCCTTATGCTTAGCCTTGCCGGAGCCACTTGGAACTACATATACAACTACCTGTTTGACCACGCATTAGTGCGACTCAATAAACCACTTTATCCACGAAGTGGCTTGCTCCGAACATTCCATGCCGTTTTATTTGAACTGAGCCTACTTGTTATTACGATTCCTGCGGTAATGATTATGATGAACCTTTCGTTCATGCAGGCTTTGATGATCGATATAGGATTCGTAGCATTCGTTCCTGTATACGCTTTTGTGTACAACATAGCGTACGACAGACTCTTCCCACTTCCAACTGCTGAGACCGTCTAAATATTGTAAGTTCAAACAACTTTCTTTTATTTTCCACTTCTGCCATAATCACTGCCTTCAAAAACCGGCAGGAAATAGCCGTTTTTATAATAATGAGGAAGAAATAGCGGCTCTTCATATCAAATAGAAAAAAAGACCGAACAACGCCTTGTCCGGTCTTTTTCTTTTCTTTGATTAGGTGAACAGTGAAAAACTACATTAAAAGTAAAGATAAAAAGAAAGGAGCCGTTGAGAGACGCAACGGCTCCTAAGTTGATCCACTTTCCCTACATATACGCACTGTGTCTAATTAACTACATGGTAGATAAAAAACGCCACAATCTACCAACAGTCTTAAAGGGGCAATACTTAAAAAAGCATCTTAATAAGAGCACAGTATATTTAATGGGCTTATGCTGGAAACACATGCCATCACACCGTGCAGACACCCGTATATAAATGGATCTAACAATCTGTACATATGTCGAGGTAAACAGCCCTACGAAAAGCAATATATCGCTACATGCGCTGAATACACTGTAACTTCAAGGCGTAATGATGTGCCCATCTATACATCATAATATTGCTTAAAACACCTCCCCGATCAGGGAGGTCGCACAGCCTTTCATATCCAGCAATGGGAGACTGACATGACAAAAAAACTGCACGAGCTTCTGGAAACAATCGTCACTACTGATTCTCATGAATATTTATGGGAGCAACTTGTAGCATACGCTAAAGATATGGGAGCAGCACAACTTCACACATGGTTTGGACAGACTAACGAAGACCTTACGTGCTTTACGACTATCCCAGAACGGGGGAAGCACGCCTTCATAGAACTCAATACGATTGGATATGACTATCTCACAAGCCATGCCCTTACAGGTAATGGACCGTTACTTTATGGACGCGACAAGGATTTGGATAATCCTCTGCTTTGCGACAAAGCAAAAAAGCTTCTTCAGAGTTCTACGTCTGAATGCAACTATGGAAGCAGCATAACTATGCCCTCATTCCACAACAATAAACGTATAGGTGGTATTACCGTTTGCTTTCCCGAAACAGTCTCACAACTTAATGATGTACCGACTGACAAAATTTTAGAGCTACTTCTTGCATCCTGCACAGCGCACGAACGTCTATATACCCTGACATCCCAAGATCCGGCTTCATCAGCACTTACTCCCCGACAAAAAGAATGCCTGACAGGCCTTGCAGACGGGCTTTCCTCACAGGACATTGCAGATAAAATCGGTATCAGCCTACATACAGTAAAAATGCACATTGATTCTGCAAAAGAACGGCTTGGCGCAACAACTAGAATTCAGGCTGTCGCAAAAGCTCTAACAGCAGGACTCATAAGCATCTCTTAACGATTCTGCCCCAGAGTCAAAATTTCAAAAAAAAAGCCTGAATATTTCATTCAGGCTTTTTTACATCTAACATTTTTTAGATGGTATAGATAACGCGTGCGGCCAGCACGATTAGAACCACCCCAGTCATCCTATCCACCAAAACAGCACGCGCCTTAATTCTCTCAAGCACGCTTGGTCTGGTCAGCAAGAAACTGACGATTGTATACCAAAGCCCATCAATAACCAGTGGAGTTGCAACAACAATCGCTCTACTTTCTGAAGCATGGCTTGCTGCAACAAACTGACTGAATAACGCCAAAAAGAACAACGCAAGCTTAGGGTTCAACATAGAAATCATGGCACCGTCTCGTGCAGATTCAAACAAAGAAGCCTCTCTGCCCGCAGTCAGCTTAGCTGCAACACCACCTTTAGACTGTACCGCGTTGACCCCGAGCCATAACAAATATCCTGCTCCCAGATACGCAATCCCTTTAAACAGCGAAGGATTATGCTGCAAAACAATAGCCAGACCTAAAACAGATGCCAACGCATACATTCCAACACCCAAAGCATGCGCCCAGGCGGTGACAACACCGTTCTTCCAACTGCCGCCAAGACAGTTTTTTGCAACAACCGCAAGACTAGGCCCCGGAGACATCGCCCCGAGAATACAAATCAATACCAAAGAAAGCCATACACTTAACGTCATTCTAAATCTCCCAAACAAACTCGTGCGAGTTCAATTTACTATGTTCCAGAACACGCACACAGATAGGGCTATTTTCTATGTATTGCGAAAAAACTTTGCAAATGACAATTTGGAATTGTCAGTATTCTTGAACCGCAATACACTGCTGCTCGTTGAATTTACAGCGTATTTTACGCTGTCATTTTTTAAAAAGAGAATCACCCATTCAAACTACAAGGAATTACAATGAAAATCGTAACACTGCTCGGCAGCGCCAGAGCAACAGGTAACACCGCAACTGTTCTTGGCTGGGTGGAAGATGAACTGCGCACAATGGGTCATGAAGTAGAACGCATCAACCTGACCAAAAAAGATATTAAACCATGTCTTGGCTGCGCTAAGTGCAAAGAGTCTGAAACTGAAATCAACTGTGTTCAGAAAGATGATGCAGAAGAAATCCTGAAGAAAATGATTGATGCAGATGCAACTCTTTTCGCATCACCTAACTACTTCTGGGGCTACGCTGCACCAGTAAAAGCACTGATGGACAGAAGCTGGAGCCTTGTCACCAACTACCATAAACCAAACCATGCATCCCTACTTGAAGGCAAACGTCAGGCCCTATTACTTACAGGTGGTGGAGTGTACGAAAACAATGCGGAAGGCTTAACCTTTGCATTCAACAAGCTTCAGGCGTTCTACAAAACACAGAACGCAGGCGAACTGTTTATTGAGAAATGTACCATTGATGGTAACCGTCCGGCAGATGCACAGGAACGTGCTATCGCTTTTGCTCGTGACATGGTTGCCTAACAATCCCTTCTCTTGCTTGCAAAGAAATATTTCTATTAGGACCTATACTCTATAGCAATCCCCTGAGCCTACAACTAGCTACTCCGGTAATTCGGAGTAGCTTTTATATCGGTATGACAAGAAAAGCCCCTGATTTTTTCAGGGGCTTTTTTCCGTTTCACGTCTTAACGAACAAAATGTAAAAAACTTTAACTTGTGATTTTAATCACAATTTTTTTTATTATTCCCTTAACTATTTTCTATAATTGGCGAATATGATAGTAAGCGTCGTTCAATCATTCTCAATGTAAATTTCTATATTACATTACCCATAGATGTTCTATTGAGTTTACCGCTCTTAGTTAATAATTCTCACTCTGCAAATCTGTTGAAACACACTTTGTGACATACGGAACATACCACAAACAAACCACATGACATAACAGAGCAACAACGATGGAGACTGCGCTATGAAACTGTTTTGGAAACTCTCTCTTCCTCAAATGATACTAGTACCGCTACTTGGCGTCATAAGCTACTTACTCATTAGTAATTGTTTCACGGCAATGCAGAAACAGAATCTTGAATATATTATTGATGACACCTTCATCGCTATTGAAAAAAATATTGATCAAGTTAGCATCTCTGCTCAGGAAACTGCATCTCTTTTTGCTCATACCCCTGAAGTACTAAAGGCCTACAAGCTTGCCCATACTGGTGATATCGACAATCCAAACTCACCGGAATCTCAAGAAGCACGATTAATGCTTCGAAAAGAATTAGCACCGCAGTTAAAAAGCTATCAAGCGACAACCGGCAACAAGCTCAAACTTCATTTCCATCTGCCCAACGGCAGAAGCCTTGTCCGTCTCTGGAGAAAAAAGCAGACCAAGAAGAATGGAACATGGGTTGATATTTCTGACGACATTTCGTCATTCCGCCAAACAGTTCTAGACGTAAACAGATCTGGCGCCCCTGTATGCGGCATTGAGCTTGGTCGTGGCGGTTTTGTTATGCGTGGGCTTGTTCCGGTAAAAGATGAAAACGGCGTCACTATCGGCTCTGCGGAAGTTCTTAAAAGCTTTACATCTGTCTTCAACATCGCAAAGCAAAAGAACATTCCTATGATGCTTCTTATGGATAAAAAATTCCTTAACATTACAACTCGTCTAAACAATTCCTCCAAGTACCCTACAGTACACAATACTGTTCTTGTAAATCCGACAACGGACAACGAACAGTTTGTCAGCATGCTCTCTGAAGAGTTTCTAGCAAAGGCCAATCACGAAAGAACCTCCCTGCGTATGGGGAACTACACTCTTATAGGCTCTCCAGTTCATGACTACAGAGGGCAGCACATTGGTACACTTATCGGAGCAATTGACTATTCAAAGGCACTAAGCCTTGCCAGCAAAGCAAACACCTCATTAATAGCAACTCTTGCCGCTATCTTACTCCTACCACTTCTGGGCATTATTCTTGTGCTCAAAAAATACATCACAGGCCCACTTGGTAACATCACCACTAAGATACAGCTTCTCGCTGAAAACAAAGCCGATCTCAAAGAACGTATCACCATCAACCAGAAGGATGAGGTAGGCGACCTGACACACTGGTTCAACACCTTGATGGAACGCCTCACAACCATGCTTAACGAAATGGAAGGATTTAAACACGTTCTCAACACCGTTCCTGATCCAATCTTTGCAGTAGATGAGAACTACAATCTGTTGCTTGCGAACAAAGCAGTGGAAGAAGCTGCTAAGACCGACAATCATGGACTTATGTGCCTGCAATGCCACGAGGTGTTCAACACCGAGGTGTGTACTACACCAAACTGTCCTATTGAGCAGGTGAAACGCACACAACAGCGTGTAATTGGAGATATTATCACTGTTCCAGGTGCAGGTGGCCCTGTCTACATCCAGCCGCTTGCAGATATTTTACGCGACGCTGAAGGAAACCATGTAGGATACATTGAAGTTGCTAAGAATGTTACAGACCTTGTTACTTCTGAACAGGAAGTAAACCAGCAGCTTTCCACAATCGAAGAAGTATACGAAGGAACCAAAGAAGCTGCGCACGACCTGCTGGATTCCGCAACCTCTCTTGAGTCAAAAATCACCGATGTTTCCGGTTCAGTCGACGCCCAGCAAATGCGTATTCACGAGACATCCAGTGCAATGGAGCAGATGAACGTCTCTGTATTTGAAGTTGCGCGAAGTGCTTCACAGGCTGCAAAGCAATCTGAAGCCACACGCGAGCGCGCCGAACAAGGTGAAGAGATTGTTTCCAATGCCATCAGCGCTATCACCAGCCTGCATCAACATGCTGACACCATGAGTGAAGCTATGACACAACTGGGCGCTCAGGCAGATGAAATAGGCACTGTCCTCGGTGTCATTTCAGACATTGCAGATCAGACAAACCTTCTCGCACTGAATGCCGCCATCGAAGCAGCACGTGCCGGAGAAGCCGGACGAGGCTTTGCCGTTGTAGCGGATGAAGTACGTAAACTAGCAGAAAAAACAATGAATGCTACACAGGAAGTGAACAAAGCCATTGCAGCCATTCAGCAGCATGCAAACACTTCCATACAAACAACACAAGAGACTATAAAATTGGTAGATACAGCTACATCATTTGCACACGAATCTGGAAACGCCCTCTCCGAAATCGTGACACTTGCAAACGAAGCAGCCAACCAGATTGGAAACATTGCCACTGCAGCGGAAGAACAGTCCTCGACTTCCGAGCAAATGACTAAGGCAATGGAAGACATTAATATCCTGGTAGGAAGCGTTACAGCAGAAATGCAAGATGCTGCCCATAACGTTAAGGATCTCTCCCAACTGGCACAGCGTCTGGATTCAATGTCCAGCCAGTAGCTGTTTCTACAGAATCCTTTCATTGCGAACGCAGTCACATTGAGAAGCCCCGCATGGTACACCATGCGGGGCTTCATGTATGTTAACACCCTGCGCGACCTAAATTTAGCCACTAGCCGCTTACATAATGCAGGGTACGGACACAGCCGTAATTATCAAGGGGCATAATAGTATTTGAGACCATATGAGGTATTTTGCACACCAGAAGCCTTTTTAGGATGTTGACCGCAGACCTTCATAACCCGGGTTTTATATGGGCACCTTTTAACCTGTCCACATTTCACCATATACGGGCATCTCGCCATACAAGCACATCTCGCCATTGACGGACATTTCGTCATATACGCACATCTCTTAACACATGGATATCGCTTATGATATGGACAAACCATATAATGACGACCCATTGGAACCATGTACATAGAACAACATCCCGGTGTCACAACTCGCCGGACAGCCATGGTACCACACGGGGCAACTCGACACATTCCATAGTCAACAGCCTCAACCCGTACGGGAGTAAATTTTTTGACTACAACTACCTCTTGGCCAAATGAGTATGTAACTGTTGAAAAAATCATCGATGCAACTACAAACACAATAGCGATAAGTTTTTCTTGTCGCATAACTTTCTCCTTTTATGCTAACATCCCGAACTGTTGCAGCGACATGATGAAGATGTGAAGAAAGCTGTTTTCTTACAACACCTTTATTATCCAATAATTATTAATACGACACCATGCGCTCCAACAATCAGAACATAGACCTAGCGCTCCTCATAACAGTTTTCACCGCTATTGTAGCAAAGAGTACATCATGCTCAACAGAATTCCGGCTCTTTTCTTTCCCACAATCAAAAGATCATGAAATACTGAATCCTTTTCACGTTATAAATTTTTTATCGAGTCAACATGTTATAGCCTATAAGCCACAGTTGAACTTTTTTCCTTATCCATTCGAAATAGTGCACAAAAAAAGCCCTGACAAACATCAGAGCATCTTAAACCGACATCGCATTTTTCTTGCTATTCTGGATTAATAGACAAGTTATATCCACAGGCACTCTTCAAGTGTTTTTACCCTACCTCTTCCTCGCATTCTGACAGCTCAAACTTGAAAAATGTCCCTACCTGAGCGCCTCAGAGAACGATCATTATTGCACAGCGACTCGTGATTTGTGCACAAACACTTGTGCGTTGCCCCTTCGTAATTCCACACTTCCCTCCAGTGCGGTATGTGCAAACATGGCAGAGTCTTTACGCCCTATATAATCAAATCGCTGTGCCGTATATGACGTAATATGTATTGTTTTCTCTGCAACTAACCTTCCTGATCGTGTCTTTAAACTGAGTATCAAAACATCCCCCTTCTGAAGCATGGCTGTCACTGCGGAAAAGACCAGCGGCACACCGCCTGCCTGCACAGTATCCGCAGCCTCCGATCGCTGAAGAATTTCACGCGCCGACTGCGGAAGCTCGGTCGAATAGTCCACCTTCAACAACTGCGAAGGGACATATTGCAAAATTTCACAGGAATCATTTTGCCACAACGAGCTTTTTACTTCAGCCCCCTGCAATTCACCTATCACCCCTTTTGTAATTCTTCCCAGTCGCTTTCCAGAAAAAGGACACACTATTTTACCATCATATGTTACCTGAAAATGCACATGTACAAACCCTGTCTTTCCAGAAAGACCTATCTCGCCAAGCACACTTCCTGCCTTCACCTCATCGCCCGAAGCAACACGAACCGTCCCTTTTTTCAAATGGCAATACTGCGTCTGCCACCCGCCACCATGATCTATAACCACCCCATTACCGCATTCACGACCATGCACATTATACCTTCCATCCTGAACATACGCATCGCCCATTCCATCACGAGTCCGGAGCACTTTACCGTCCGCCGCTGCAAGCACATCTACTCCCTCCTTCATTGCAGCATAGGACACGCGAAAATCCGTCCCCTTATGCCGTTCGTAGCTCCGGCAATGATCATAGTAATCCTGTCCACCATGAACGGAACTTACATCAACGTAGTTCTGTATAAAACAGTATCCATAATCAGGCTCCTCAATCGGTGGGACAAAGGTAATTGCGTAAGCTGCGACGCTATAACCAATACAACATGCAACAACTATAATTCGAATACATTGAATATTCATTATCACCTCTAAATGAGAACATCATAATAATATTACTTATTCTAACTAGATACCGAGATGATATTAATACTCCTTTGCCGACCTTTTAGCATTTTATACAACAACTACGGACAAATAAGTATAAAATAAAACTTCAATGCAATGTCAAATTATAAAGCAAAATATATTGTAAATATTTCCTAAAAGTTACTTTCCCCATTGATAAAAACACCTATCTAGGTTGATTGAACGCCTTGCTATGGTACATTGACATAGTACTAAACAACAAACAAACAGTGCACAGAACGCTATTACATTACATACTAAACAATTACTGCAATGGTAATGCAGTAACAAAATTTGTTTATCATGTTTTGTATATTAATTACGGAGAGTTGTGTACTGAACCTAAGGAGATGAGACATGACAAGTAGAATTACCTTACTCGCCTTTGCGCTCGTTTTGGTGACAGCTACTTTCGCAAGCGCTATGACCGAGGTTATCGTGGTTGAAGAAACAGCCGTAGTGACAACTCAACCAATGACAATGGACTCCAAGGCATCTTTCCTAAACGCAATGCGTGGTACGGGTTACCTTCCACCTACCATGATGTTCACACCTGTCTACTCACCTCAAGGACTGCGTGTAGTACGGACGGAACGTATGGGAATGCACCCAAGGATGTCAGGCTGTGCCCAACTCAACATGCGAGCCCGTTATCAAAACGCACCATACGAAGCAGTATACACAAATCAAAATGGCTGCTTGGTTATGTGCAAGGTACCGGCAAAAATTCGTAATGCACCGGTAATGATGCACTTAGGTCCTAACATGCATCCTAGGATGATGAGCCCACAACAAACCAACCCAATGATTCGAGGCGTTATGCGTCCATAACGACTCCTAAACATACCAACAAAAAAAGAGGGTTCCTTGCATGAAGCAAGGAACCCTTCTTATTGGTGTATGATAAGATATAAACTATTTTTCAGATGGCTTACCGAAGTAGATAGCTGCTGCGCCTGTAAATGCAAGAATCAGGCAGTACCAGTTGCTTACTGCGATATCTACAGGAGACACTTTCGCAAGGGAACCGGCAAGCAGAACCTGTGCTGCGTATGGAACTAAGCCCTGAACTACGCAAGAGAAGATATCAAGCAGACTTGCACTACGTTTTGCAGAAATACCGCTACGTTTTGCGATCTCTTTCGCCATGCCACCAGAAAGGATGATGGCAACGGTGTTGTTTGCAATACATCCGTCAGCAAGAGCTGCCAAAGCGGCGATGCTAAATTCACCAGCTTTTTTACTCTCTTCAGTCTTGCTGAAGCGCTTAGCGATGTCGCCAATTTTATTTACCAGCCATGTAAGGCCACCGTTATGACGAATAAGTTCGCCGAGACCACCCACAAGAATGGAAAGAACGAGAATCTCGTGCATACCCACAAAACCGCTGTAGATATCCTGGCTGAAAGTAAGCAGCGCGTAGTCAGACATTGTTGCAAGACCAACAGCACCAGCGAGCACAATACCAGAAGTAAGAACGATGAATACGTTCACGCCAGCTACAGCTAAGCCAAGGATAGCAAGGTATGGTACTACCTTAACAAACTGCCAGTCACCAGGATTTGCAACAGAACCGGTGGAACCAGAGATAGAGTAAAGCGCAATAGTTGCAATAGCAGCTGGGAGCGCAATAAGCAGGTTCATGCGGAACTTGTCACGCATGTTACAGCCCTGGGTACGGGTAGCAGCAATAGTAGTGTCTGAGATCATGGAGAGGTTATCACCGAACATTGCACCACCGACTACGGCGCCCATGAGCAGAGCAATCGACATATCAGAATGAGCAGCAACACCAGCAGCAATAGGGCCGATCGCTGCGATAGTTCCCATAGAGGTACCCATTGCAGTAGCAACAAATGCTGCAATAACAAACAAACCAGGCAAAACAAGTGATGCAGGAACTAAAGAAAGCCCCATGTTTACAGTAGCATCTACACCGCCAACGGCTTTTGCTACAGCAGCAAAACCACCAGCAAGCAAGTAAATGATACACATGGTCATAATGTTGATGTCGCCAGCGCCTTTCAGGAAGATGGTAATTTTTTCTTCAAGACATTCTTTACCCATCCACAGTGCAACAATGATTCCCGGAATGATGGCAACTGTTGCTGAAAGCTGATAAAACGCCATGGACACACCAGACATCATCAAGACAGAGCCTGTGCCGATAAAAAGCACCAGAAAAATTAGAAGGGGGAGCAAAGCAATACCGTTGCTCTGCGGAGCCTCTGTTGTGTGCGTCTTCTCTAACAAACTCATTTCTTCAATTTCCTTATTACTACAACAATTTATGCATTCAATATCGCCTGTTTTTACAAAAATGGACAATATTGATTGTGCCCTCATTCATAATGAACAAAGACCTCTCGACAACTGATGAGCCTGTCTTAGACGCACTTTAAAAATCTGTCTACTCACATTTTTGTCAAAAAAGCCATTTTTTATACAATAACCAGTTGTTTTTACGATTAATTCACTTAATTTACATATAGTGAAATTATTTTTTCTGCTTATTTAGATTTCTTGAAATAGAGTACATACTTTACTTTTTCAGGCGTTTCCTCTTGCCAAATGCTACTTGGTTATATAAACAGCCATTTCACAATTTCGGATGACGGTTGCAGGAGAGAGTGCCGCAAGGCACCGCCGAAGAAGTAAATCTTTCAGGCAAAAGGACTGCTTCCCGACGAGCCTCTGGAGAGACTTCGCATGTTGCGGAGCACCGAAGGAGCAAGCCTTGCTGTGCAAGGTGAAACTCTCAGGTACCAAGGACAGAGTGGTGTTACAGCACAGGCAGTACTATTTTTATTGCCTGTGGCTGCGCAAGCTATTCCCGCCCGCTCAGAGACTCATCTCATCCATCCTGATTAATTCATTTTTTAGGAGACGAGATGCAAAATATCACTAATCTGCTCAACACTATTG
This sequence comes from Halodesulfovibrio marinisediminis DSM 17456, assembly GCF_900129975.1. NCBI lineage: Bacteria > Pseudomonadati > Thermodesulfobacteriota > Desulfovibrionia > Desulfovibrionales > Desulfovibrionaceae > Halodesulfovibrio > Halodesulfovibrio marinisediminis. The sequence continues at coordinate 224,655 of NZ_FSRG01000005.1, read as the reverse complement.
ATTCCCTCGTATGGGGACCACCTCTTCTTATTCTGCTTGTAGGAACAGGGCTTTTCCTTACTTTACGCCTCAATGCTTTACAGGTTGTGCACCTTCCAAAGGCTTTGAAGCTCGTATTCGCACCTTCTTCACGCAAAATATCCAGCAAAACTGGTGACGTTACTCCGTTTGCAGCTTTGTGTACGGCTCTTTCCGCTACCATCGGTACAGGTAACATTGTTGGTGTTGCTACTGCTATCGCAGCTGGCGGCCCGGGTGCACTTTTCTGGATGTGGATTGCAGCATTCTTCGGCATGGCAACCAAGTATGCAGAAGCACTGCTTGCCATCAAATACCGTGTAGTTGACGAAAACGGTCAGATGGCTGGTGGCCCGATGTATTACCTTGAGCGCGGCCTTAACAACAAGCTGCTCGCACGTATGTTTGCGCTCTTCGGTATCGGTGTTGCTTTCTTCGGTATCGGTACATTTGCACAGGTTAACGCTATTGCTGACGCAGCAAGGCTCACCTTTGATGCTCCGATCTGGCTTACTGCTGTAATTCTTACCACCCTTGTTGCTGCTGTTACTCTTGGTGGTATCCGCTCTATCGCAGCTGTAGCTAGCCGCATTGTTCCTTTAATGGCAGCTATCTACATCATCACTTCCCTTGCAGTTATTTTACTGAACCTTTCAGAGATCCCTGCTGTAATCAGCCTTATTATCGATAGCGCGTTCAATCCGACCGCAGCCTTCGGTGGTGCAACTGGTGTTACCATGCTTATGGTAATGCGTAACGGTGTTGCACGCGGTGTATTCTCCAACGAATCCGGTCTCGGTTCCGCACCTATCGCAGCTGCGGCAGCACAGACTGACTCCTGTGTACGTCAGGGTCTTATCGCAATGACTGGTACATTCTTCGATACCATTATCGTATGTACCATGACAGGTATCGTGCTCGTTCTCACCGGCGCTTGGAACACTCCAGGTCTTGCAGGTGCAGCTATGACTAACTCTGCATTCGCAATGGGCCTCGGCAGTGACATCGGCAAATACGCTGTTACCATCGGCCTCATGTTCTTTGCCTTCACCACCATCATCGGTTGGAACTACTACGGCGAACGCTGCACCGCATACCTCTTCGGTGTTAACGCAATCAAGCCATACCGTTTAATCTACATTGGTCTTATTGCTTGCGGTGCCTTCCTCAAGCTTGACCTTATCTGGATTCTTGCAGACATCGTGAACGGCCTCATGGCTATCCCGAACCTTATCGGCCTGCTCGGTCTTTCCAGCGTAGTAGTAAACGAAACTCGTGAATTCTTCGCAAAAGAAAGCACTGAGAATGCATCAGCTGATGCTGTTCTTACCGAAATCTAATTAATAACATTTTTGAGGCAGCACCTCGGACACATTGCTCAAGTCTATTGCCCTCTACTCTTTTGCTTTCTTATAGGCTATTCTTGTCAACTTGATGCTGTTCTCAAAAATACGACAGGGATGCACTCGCAATTGCGAATGCATCCCTGTTTTTTTACGTAACGATTTATGACTGCCGCCAACTAAAAGCGTTATACCAACAGACAACAACTAATAAACTTGTTGCTCCTTGGAGATAATAGGTCGCTCCCAAACACAGTTCATAATTGCTCTTTTAAAGAAACGGCTACGGGGGACATAGTCCTCGAAATACTCACACGTCGAATCAAATGCTTTACGCATAAGCTCATCATCAAAGCGGTCACCATATTTTTCAATCATAGCAGCCCGCACTTCTTCCCACAGGTCAGAATCTGTTTTATCCGGCCATACTTTTTCTTCAGACATACCCTGCCCCTTCAAATCTAAAAATTTGCTAAAGCTTCTCGATAATGAGCAAGTGTTCTTTGTTTAACTCTTTATTCGGGAAATCATATCGTCCCACGCGAAACTCTTTCCAAGGAAGCGTAGCAGCCCACGCCTGAATCGCGTCGCCTTCTGCCGTACCGCCTTCGTGCCCTGTGTATATATGTACCGTAACGACACCATTTGATGTTAACACAGGCAACAACGCTTCCAAAGAAGCAATCGTTGTTTTTGCACGCGTGATAACAGCATGATCACTCCCCGGAAGGTACCCGAGGTTATACATAGCGCCTGTAACTGCGGTTCCATCAGGCAGGTTTTCCGCTACAGTCTCATGCCCTGCATGGAACAATGTAACACGCTCTGCAATGTCTGCCTTTTCAAGACGCTCCTGCGCATTTGTAAGACCTGACTCCTGAACATCAAAGCCATACACCTGTCCTTTTTCACCGACAAGTTTTGCTAAAAACAGCGTATCGTGCCCATTGCCGACAGTACCGTCGACAACAATGGCTTTGGTTCCAGCCTCTTCCCAGCTTGCGGCAAACTGCTGCCAAATTAATTTTGTAAACTGTAATATAGAAGGAATGTGCCTAGGGCGCATATTTTCTCCTGCGTACTACGATCACGTATGATCAATTTTTTCTGTCCCGGGAAAACTACGTGAACTCAAAAAGAATCACAACATGGCAATAAGCCCACACAAGTCCTCATCACAAAACATGCAAGATGTGCAAAAATGGTCAACTTGTGCACACAACTTATTGCACAAGTTGCACAATCAATGAACCGTTTTCACCTAGCAACACACTGTTTTTATTAACTTCAAACTTTTGGCACGCTCTCTGCTATAAAGAATACAACAGACGAAACCAATCACATCACACTCCGTGATTGTTAACATAGAGAGCAATAAAAAGTATCCATCTAACGATCATGTATCGTTAACAGCTAAAGATGCGTTAAACGCACACCTCTTTAAAAGTAGACGACTGAAACACCTACTCCCGTTGGGGCGGCAGGCATGCCGCCCCCCTAAAAAAAGAACACGCGCAACGCGTGATACATAAATTTCATCCTCATCCCTTGAGCTCCAGCAACTGTTTAGAGCAGAAACAGTTGACCGGACGGGAATAAAAAGAACGAGAAGTGCAGAGCAGGCGCTTCTCGTTTTTTTTGTGCCTATTGATTAAAATCATGCAAACAAGAAAGTAGGCAATAAATACAAAACATTACAGAACACATTGTTTATCCGATGTGTTTTTGGTTCATTCTCGTTCTTGCCCTATCCGGCACCATTAAGGTACACCGCATATCGTTCTGGCTGAACGCCATAAAATTGCAGAAAACGGTACTTGGATACAATGAATAATACTACAATTTACCTTGCCCCTCGCGGCTTTGAAAAAGAGCTTGAAAAAGAGCTCACCAATATTGTTGCCCATAAAGGTCGTCTTTTTATCGCTAAGGGAGGCGTACAAAAGACCATCTGGGCACAAAACATCTGGTTAAACCCTGTTGAAATCCCGATATCTTCAATCGGTGACGGCGCAAAACAGCTTAAAGCCATTCAACGAAACTGGTGGCTGCACAGCGTAGACAACCATCGCAGGGCAAAACTCATTCAAGCCAAATTGCCCCATGTTTCTGCAAAACGAATTGAATATGGTACACCTAAGCCAACTGCCCCGTTAGGTTCATGGACACTCTGGGAACCTGATACCATTATTGCTGCAAGCCGTTGTACAAGCCCGTACCCTGATGGTGAGTTAAACTTTGTAGAAGACAAAGAGACCTCTCCAACACGCGCGTACCTTAAACTTTGGGAGATCTTCACCCTTCTGGAACGCAGTCCGAAAAAAGGTGAGCTTTGCCTTGATCTTGGCAGCTGCCCGGGCGGCTGGACATGGGTTATTGCGAACACCGGTGCGCATGTATTCAGTGTAGACAAAGCAGAAATTCATCCACGAATCGGCTCTATGCCGAACGTCAACTTCTGCACTGGCAGCGCGTTCGGTCTTGATCCACGCCATGCAGGCAAGATCGACTGGCTCTTCAGTGATGTTATCTGCTATCCGGAACGCCTCTACAACCTTGTTCAACGATGGCTTGAGCACGGCGAGTGCCGCAACTTTGCCTGCACCATCAAGTTCCAAGGTGAAACTGATTACGAGACACTTGAAAAATTCAAGAAAATCCCAAACTCTAAGATCATTCACCTCTCATGCAACAAGCACGAGGTCACATGGGTAAAACTGGAAGAGTGGAGCAAATAGCAAGCACTTCTTGTACGTACTTTCTCATTATAATCCGATAAATACAAAAATCCGCTGCAGCACTCTCCATTGCTGTAGCGGGTTTTTTATTTTCATGTCGTATCGATTGTCATAGAATAAAGCAAAACTGTTGCATGATGGCCTAGAAAATTTTACTCAAAAGATACAGGCTGGCTAAACCAGACACAATGGGACAGGTGTCACGGGTTAGCTTTTACACAACCATATCAATATCTAGGAAGGAAAAACGGGCATATATAGACAACACTCTGTGATAACAGGAGACGTGCATGCATGTTTTCACCCTGCCACAAATCTTACTAATTCTCATTCTCGCTGGGCTCATTACCACTGTTGCCCTCTCTAAACTTACGCCTGATGACAAGAGCCTTTCAGGCGCGGCAGACATTCTGCGCATGCATATCCGACAAGCCCAAACCTTCTCCCAGTCCTACGGCAAAACTTACGGCTTACAAAGCCGTCAGAACATAGGATACTTCCTGTTCGAACACTCGCCGGAAAACATTCTCCAAATTCCAGGCACTGACGATATCTACCGACTACAAGGAAGCATCACAATCTCGAGTTTCACCCTCTACTTCAACAAAGAGGGGACCCCCTGCTCCGACAGCACAGGAAAAGCTCCACTGCCGCACGACCTCACTATCACTCTGCAAGACGGTATCGAATCTGAAACTATTACCGTCATGCCAGATAACGGCTATCTTGCTTAGCGAGAGATCTCGGCAGGTATGAAGTGCTTTTTCACTGCCTCAGGCGGGGCTTTAAGAACCTGTTACACTGTCGCTATCTGTAATCTCGTTCCTCGAGAACAGCTACTGCTTTTCAAAAAGGTTCCTAAAAATCTCCAATAACTTTTACTCACGAGATTAGCACGTTGCTTACATAGCCTCGCGGCTTACGCTCCACTACCTTTCTAAAATCAAAGGGCTGTCCCAACATATTTGGAACAGCCCTTCCTATTAAAAAGCCCCTCACAGAGAACTCTGAAAGGGGCTTTAGTTCTTTTTAACAGATTACTAACTGAAGACTTAGTAAAGTCCGTCAGGGTGACATGCGGATTCGTAGCAACCGGTCATTTCTTTGTCGTTCTCAAACTCTTCGAGATGACAGGAAAGACAGGATGGACGCACGCCTTTTTTGTGCATTGCACGGAAGTAAGAACGCCATTTGTTGCTTTTTTCCAGTGTAGTGTTGTTATGACAAGACACGCAGCCCTTTGGCGGCTTGGTGTCTTTTACTGGAGCACTGAACTTAGGTTTTGCTTCCGGATCCTTCCACTTATGATGACATGTATTACATGAATACCCTTCGTGGCTGGAGTGATTAAACGTAACGGACAGATCACGATCACTATTACCCTGAACGCGGTTAATAACAATGTCATCCGGCCCTGATGTTACTGCTTCTTCTGCAAAAGCAACGGTTGCGATTGCACAAATACAAAGCAGACAAATGATACATATTTTTTTCATGCTATCTCCCTTGTATTATGCTTTTTCGTTTCCGCCCAACACGCTTTTAAACATGCCACGACGAGTTACGGGGTTCGCTTTTGGCGCTGCCGCTACCAGAGTTTCATGCTGTGCTGCGGAAGCAACAAGGTTGCTATGGTAGTTTTCAGGTGCGGATTCACAAAGATAGATCACGCGAACGTGTTCCGGATCTGCAAGATACGCATTTGGGTTGGTCTTCTGCACTTCCGCAAGACGTGCTTTCGCTAATGCAAGCATTTCGTCACGGTCACCAAAGTTCATGGTACCGGTAGGACAGCTCTTCACACAAGCAGGAAGCATACCTTTGGTCACGCGGTTGATACACATGTCGCACTTGTTCCAGATGCCGGTTTCTTTATCACGACGCGGAACATTGTACGGGCAGAGCTCCCAGCTTTCGAGACGGTTCATACCAACAGTTTTTTCTGTCATGACAACAGCGCCAGTTGTAGGATCCTGTTTAACAGCGCCTTTTGCATACATGTTGCCAATGTACTTGCATGGCGGCTCAATGCAGTGACGACACTGCTCAGGGAAGAACAACCACTTAAGCTTTCCGTCTTCTTTTACTTCGTTAAAGCGTACAAGACGGATTGTTTTTGAAGAAAGGTCCTGCGGATTCTGGTGAGAGCCCACGTTTCGGGTTTCTTCTGCCGGAAGGTCTTTCCACTGCTTGCAGGCCACCTGACACCCGCGACATGCAGTACACAGGGTAAGGTCTACAAAAAAAGCTTTACCTTTAATCATTATGCATCACCCTCCTTCCATTTGCGTACGTTAACCATAAAGGCTTTGTACTCTGGAATACCGGTGTTCGGGTCACCTACGTTCGGGGTAACCAAGTTTGCAGAATCGCCACCGCCTTTCGGTGTTACCCAACCGTAATGCCAAGGCATGCCGACCATATGCACGTCTTTTCCGGCAATTTTGTACGGTTTAATACGATCAGTAACCATTGCAATCGCCCACAGGGAACCACGTACGCTTTCAACAACGACTTTTTCGCCGTTCTCAAAGCCACGAAGTTTTGCAAGCTCTGGGCTGATCTCTACAAACATCTGCGGCTCAGCTTCCACAAGCCAGCTCATCCAGCGAGTCATGGAACCTGTCTGCCAGTGTTCTGTTACACGGTAGGTAGATGCAACAAACGGGAAGCGTTCATCGGCTACAGCTTTTTCTTCATCTTCAAAATGAACAGCAGTCGGGTTGTGCAACTGCTTGGAGAATGCGTGGTTATCTACAGGACACTCAAGCGGCTCGTAGTATTCCGGAAGAGGCCCGTCTGTACGACCAGGGCCAAAGAGCTGACCCATACCATGCTTAAGCATGATGAACGGATGTTTGGTACCAGGTGCCCAGCCGCCGTCCGGCACGTCACCGACCCACTTTTCGCCGTTCCACTTGATTACAGCCTTCTCTGGGTTCCACGGATTACCCTTTGGATCACAGGAAGCTCTGTTGTAGATGATGCGACGGTTAACAGGCCAACACCAAGTCCAGTTAGGGTACAGACCGATTTTTGCCTGCTCTGCTGTCTGGGTGCTGTCGTGGCGCTCTGCTTTGTTTCCTTCATCTGTGTAGGAGTTACAGTAGAGCCAGTTACCGGAAGTGGTAGAACCGTCGTCCTGAAGATATGCGAAGCTAGGAACCTGCTGTCCTTTCTTAAACTTCTTACCTTTTACTTCCACATCACGGGTGAACCAGCCGTTACACAAGCGTGCAGTCTGCTGAGCGCTGAAGTGGTAATGACCATTTTCATCCGCTTCACACATGCTGTTAAAAGTAAGGTGAGTGATTGGTTCCGGATATGCGCCACCCTCTTCATTGTAAAGGTGCACAAGCTCTTCCCACAGTTCATGGAAGTAGTGACCGTCGGTCAATACGCCATCCTGCGGTTCCTGAGCTTTGTAACGCCACTGCATCCAACGGCCGGAGTTGGAAACGGAGCCCTCTTTTTCGATAGCAGATGCACACGGCAGGTAGAAAGTCTCTGTTTTGATGGACTTAGGATCCATCCCCGGACCTTTCCAGAAGTCACTGGTTTCACAGGTAAACAGGTTTACGTTTACCATCCAGTCCAACTCACCGAGCGCCTTACGGGTTTTCTCAGAGTCTGAGCCGGAGCAGGCAGGGTTCATCCCCCAGATAAGAGCACCGGAGAACTTGCCGTCTGCCATGCGGTCGATAAGCGGAAGCCATGAGTACTGACTGGCTTTATGAGAATCGAGACGCGGCAGGTAGTTGTAAGCATCTTTCGGATCATCGTTTTCATACATCGCCTTGATAAGGCTTGCAGAATACTTAGGATAGTTGCTCCACCAGTTTGCACTCTTCGGATCTTTGGAAACCGGAGTAAATGCCTTGTTGTACTGTTCAAAAGTATCCTGACCAGCAAGTGGAGTTTTGAGGTAACCCGGAAGGATGTGGTACAGCAGCGCGTAGTCTGTTGAACCCTGTACGTTACATTCGCCACGCAACGCGTTAACACCGCCGCCTGCAACACCCATGTTACCAAGCATAAGCTGGATAATAGCCATTGCACGAATGTTCTGTACGCCAACGGAATGCTGGGTCCAGCCCATTGCGTACATAATGGTACCGGCTTTCTTAGCTGTACCGGTTTCAGTGTACAGTGTGTAAAGCTGCTTCAAATCTTCAACAGACACACCGGACATGGAAGACACTTTATCGAGAGTGTAACGCTCGTAGTGCTTCTTCATAATCTGTAAAACGCAGCGTGGATGCTGAAGAGACTTGTCCTGCTTCGGCACACCGTTACCATCCATTTCAAACGCCCACTTGGACTTATCATAGGAACGGGTAACAGGGTCAAAACCGGTAAACAAGCCGTCTTTAAAGCCGAAATCTTCACCTACAATGAAAGAAGCGTTGGTGTACTCCACCATGTACTCTTTAAAGTAGCGCTTCTCCTGTAAAATATAGTTAATCATACCGCCAAGAACCGCAATGTCAGTACCGGAACGAAGCGCGGCATGCATATCGGAACGTGTAGAGGTACGGGTAAAGCGAGGGTCTACGTGGATTACTTTAGCGCCAGCACGTTGTGCCTTTGTTACCCACTTAAAAGAAATTGGATGGTTTTCAGCAGGGTTACTGCCCATAATCAAAATACAATCACTGTTCTGTAAATCATTCCAGTGGTTGGTCATCGCACCGCGTCCGAACGACTCTCCCAGAGCCGCTACAGTTGCGCTGTGTCAGATACGCGCCTGGTGTTCCACATACACCAGACCAAGGGAACGCATGAAGGAATGCATTGCGTAGCATTCTTCGTTATCAAGTGCAGCGGAACCCAAGGAAGCAATACCCATGGTACGGTTAACAACCTTGTCGTCTGCATTCTTCTCTTCAAAAGACTCGTCACGAGACTTTTTGATAAGCTTGGCAATACGCTTTTTACACCATTCCCAATCTTTCACTTCAAACTTGTCACTGTATGGTGCGCGGTACATACATTTGGTAGGTCTGTCCGCGTTTACAGTCATCTGGATGGAGCTAGCACCTTTAGCACAAAGAGAACCACGGTTAATCGGATGGTCACTGTTACCTTCAACGTTTACAACGCGTCCGGTTGATTTATTAGTATGAACAAGTAGACCACAACCTACAGAACAGAACGCACAGATAGATGTGGTCTGTTTGCTCCACTGGATTTTACTCCCCCCAGCTTCTTTCACAACACTGTCCATCGCAAATGCAGGCCCCAATCCTGTAAATGCGGTAGCAGTTACTGCAGCTGCAGTCGTCTTCAAAAACGTTCTTCTTTGCATTCGCAACTCCATAACAACTCAAATATAAAGAAAAGCCAGTACATTCACGCTATACAAGGCACTTCCACATATGCTTGCATGCTGTCTGCACATTAACAACAGACTGATGTTATTCTTTATTTCGCATCTATTTTTCCTGTTTTACGACTTACGATAACACTGTTCATATGTAATTACGTACCAACACTCTATAAAGCGCAGTTAACATCCTGTTACAGCTCCGTATATGACAGAAAAAATGACACCTCATACATCGCTCATTTGATGATCAAACAATTGAGCATTACTTCCACACAGAACAACAACTGTCTATCTTCCGCTATCTATGCATTATAAAAGGAATGTACGTGGCATATTTGTTGAACAAAAAAACAGTAATAGTGTCAACAAGCTCTCTTTTGACAAAAAAGTCATATTTTGCATCACCTTTTTCTATTTTTTTCGAGACTTACGTTATGGCACATATTTTTTTTGTTCCATATATCATCGTATTACATAAATTCCCCTCACTTTGTGCTGCATTGAACGTAAGAAGAGATAACACTGTTTAAAAAAAGAATTTTTGTCGTTATTTTTGTTTATTTTCTTCTAAAATGGTCATTCTTGTGTAGTCCGAAAAGGAAAAATGCTGCATTGCCTCTTACAATTTTGCAGCTCAGATTTAGCTTATCTGGTGCTCCCCAAGCACTTTTGAGTACGTTGATCCAGTCTCCATGAGGGTCAAAAGCCATCTTCCACCTCAAAGAACACGTCCGACATCTACCACCATACTTTCAACCTCTCCGTCAGTCTCAACATCTATCCTACCTATGTTTTGAAAAACAACATCCGACAGCACACAAGCCATGACAAAAACTCCCTTAATGTTACTGCCCATAGAAAAAGGCACGCTAAAGAATTCTCTTTAACGTGCCCTGCTACATGCCTGCTTCTGCAAACTGAAGAAGAACCGGAGTGAATCACAATTAGCAACTCCCCATTATGCGCAATGTAGTAGAGTACCCTGCTACCGCTCCGGAAAAAACACAGGCAAACCAATCGCCGAGTGCTGTACCTGTATAAAATTATCCTATCCTGTCTGTGAAATCATGGCTGTTAAGCTACTCTGCAAATTGGTATAATAAGCCAGCCGACCATCCAATGCGGAATATTTCCGCCGCAAATCGGACTCCATTTTTGCAAGCCGCTCTTCTTGGTAATAAATGTCGTTTTCCAATTTGGTTGCGTCAGCATCGTAAGTAGTTACAACAGTCGTCAAGGTGCCATTTTCAGCGTTTGTCCATGTACTAATAGCTCCCTGAAGCTGCGGCACCACACCTTCTTTTACACGGATATCTGCAGAATGACTTCCTTCTGAAAGATCTGAAATTTCAACCACCATACCAGCAGCGGCAGTCCCCGCTGCAGCTGTAACTGTATTACCATCGATGGTAGCAGGTTCACCGTTGAACTTTGCGGAAACAATCTCTCCCCCCACAACAATGTATTCAAATCCATAAGCTCCAGGTGTCGTAATACCATCAATGGTGGAGGTTACCTGCACTCCTCTTGTGTCACTAATCCCAGTATTTTCACAACTCAACAACTCAGCAACAGCGTATGGATTTTCTTCAAGAGCATCATCCAGTTCTTCTTCATTAATCAGCAATTGGCCAAATGTGTCAGAGCCTTCATTCGTATCTGTGTACAAACCGATTTGCGACAAAGCATTATATGTATCGTATTCACCGCTGAAACCAACAACTGACATAGATAGCTGACTCTTAAGATCATTGTAGACTACATCCAATGCATAGCTATCAATAGTGTATGCTTCCATTGATTCGCCGGACTCTTCATCTTCAACATACGTAACTACTCGACCGCTCAGAACCTGAATGTCGTAAATAAGCGAGTTAACTTCCTCAACAAATGACTCAATATTCTCTTTAGTTACTTCCGTATCACAGGTAACAGTGAGGTTAACCGGCCCTTCGGTAACGTCTGATAACGTCAACTCTAGCCCCGGAATGACATCATCCACCGTGTTTGAATCACGCTCCATCCACTGGTCAGCACCCGAAGGAAAGCCATCCACCTTTATCTGCGCATTCTGGGCTGTACGTACGTTCTCAAACTCAGTTGTACTGTAGTCACCCAACGTTGTGGTATCAGAAAGAACTATGGCATGATCAGCACCGGTTTCTTTACTGGAAAGCCTGAAATACAAGGTATCACCGTCTGACAACAAATCTGCGCTGACTAAATCACGCGCCACGGGGTCACTGTTAATCATATCAACCAACTGCTGAGCAGTAGTATTTGCAGGCACTTCAATGGAAATTTCTTCACCATCACACTCAAACGCAAACACCGCATCAACAGTTGTCACAACGTCTGTCGGCTCAGAATAAGAAACACCTGTATTCACCCAGACATCATTTTGTGCCAGTTGATTAACCTCTACAGTATGGCTTCCCTCCTGAATATCTCCTGTAACCTTCCCTGACACCCCATCTTTAGACGACGTAACTGCCATTTCCAGAAACTCGCTCATGGAGTTCATATCGTCCAAGGTGTTACTCAGTTCCCCCATTGAGGTGATAAGCTCATCCAGCAGCGAAGCACATGCCTCTGTCTCTGCAAGCTTGGCTTCATAGTTTTTCTTTGTGTAACTTTCCGCCTCAAGCTGAGCATCAATAATCTCGTTAAAGTCTGTTCCGTTACCAAGACCGGTAAAGTTAACAGCTCCAGAAGACGTTGCTGGCTGATAGGCCATAACATCGGAAGATACAGAAGAAATATACGACATGATGTAACCCTATAAGTAACTTAACAGGTTAAGCTTAAACACATTAGAGGTTGTGGAAAGCACAGCCTGATACACATATTCCGCCTGAGCCATTTCAACAGACAACTGGGTAGCGTCTGCATCTTCCACGGAGCTAATCTGAGAAATACTGCGATCTTTAGTAATAGAAATAGCAATCGCTGTGTTCTGGGCAGTATTCTGCCTCGCACCGATACTGGCCGCGCGTTGCAACAACTGCTCGTAAGCATCGTTAATCGTTTCGATACAAGAAGCGACCCCTTCTGAATTTCCTGTCTCCATGTAGACAAGCAGATCACCCATTGCTTCAAACAAATTCGGTTCCGGATACGGTTCCCCCGTTGCCGGATCTATGCCGCCGAAAATTGATGAACCATTGGACGTAACATCAAGGGTTGTATCTTCCCCGATAGCAAGAGTTAACTCTTCATCACTGCCAGCATATTCATAGGCAGTTCTGATGTAGAAATTGGTTCCTTCTCCACTGCCGTCCTCTCCAGTTACGGTTGTTCCGGCCGCCAGTGTTATTGAAGCCTCTCCAGTTACAATCGCTGTTTCTCCAGCAAGCAACGTTGCTGTTACCCATGTATCACCACCATCTGTAGAGTACCGATACTCAAGGTCTTCCGTTCCACCGATGGTTCCGGATTCCGTCATCTGAATATAGACAGTCTGAGATGGATCCCCCTGTACGGAAACAATATCCGTATGAGTCATTGAAGGATCATCGATAGTTACACCCACAGTTTTTTCATACGCACTATTTTCAATATCATTTCCAGAGAACAGATACACTTCACCAAGCTTTGTGTTGCTGACCTGATAGATGGAATCCATGTTCTGGCGCAATTCCAACGCCATGCTTTCCATCTGCTCTTTTGTATATGTTTCCGTAGCGGCCTGCTCAGCAAGCTCGCTAACATTCATCAAAAGCTCACTACTCTGCTGCAATGCCCCGTCTGCTGTTGAAAGATAGTTCCCGCCGAGCGTGCAGTTCTCCTCATACGTAAGCAACGTTGCAGAATAGGCACGCAACTGCATACTTAGAGCAGCACCGGAGGGATCATCCGAAGGCGCATTCAGTTTTTTCTGCGTACTGGTCATCATCTGCAATTCCATCACATTATTCAGTGACTTGTTAATTTGCTGCAATGAGGCGGTATAAATTTGGGATGTTGCGATTCTCATGACGACCTCCTAGAGCATGTCCAACACTTCATCGAGCATGTCACGTGCTGTAGTAATAACCTTCACACATGCTTCATACTGCTGCTGGTATTTAATAAGGTTGACCTGTTCCTCATCAACGTTCACGCCGCTGGAAGAAAGCTGGTAGTCGTAGTAATACTCATTGGAACCCTGTGCATATACCTGATTCTGTTCTGCAAGCATCACATCTGCACCTACGTCCGACACAATCATACTGGAAAAACTTGAAAGCGAATCCGTGTAGGTCACGGTGCCAACGGTAATAGACACATCCTGCTCCGCAAGCGCCGCAAGCTGAAAAGCAATGCTGTTATCACCGCTGACTACAGAGCCATCTTCATTTACGCTGCCAGCATTAATATGCTGTGGGTTGTTGGCAACGTACCCGTTTACAGCAATGGCATCGGCAGAGGTACCTGTAAAAAAGGTATTCAGCCCCACCCCTGCCATCAGGTTGGCATCATCTTGCGCTACTTCAAACGACAAGCCCGAGCCGGACGCCAGTTCAAGCGTGCCTTCCGCAGTTACTGTTGCTGTAAGGTCTCCGCCAGATGCGGTATTAATCTTTGTTGCAATGTCATCAAGGGAATCTGTGACCGGATCAACATCAATGGACACAGTAGAAGCAACTGAACCGTCATCATTATATAAGACATACTCAACGGTTCCTGCCTCAAGCCTATCTGCAAAGTACAACCCGCTTTCCGAAAGCGGCACAGTGGCGTCTTTCACATCATAGGAACCAGAAAGGCTTGTATGATGTTCCAGCCCTGCTCCTTTGGAATGCAACACATTTGTTTCCCAGATCAGTGCCTCGGCCAACCCATCCATGGCATCCATAGTAGGCTTTATGGAATCATCACGGGTAATGAATAAACCTGCGATGGAACCGGAAGTTGCCTTATCCTGAGCCAGCACACCCTGATCATCTGTCATCGGGGTCAGATTCAAATATGAGCCGTCCCCTTTTTCCAGATACAGACCGGACTTAGGAGTTATGATGTATCTATCGCCAGTGGCATGAGTTCCTGAGTTTGTTGAAAACCAGATATCTACTCCGGCAACATTCTCAGGATCGTCCGCGTCGCCTGCTTCATAGACCACAGGGTTACCGCTTTCGTCAGTAATCCATGTTTTCCCACCATCAAGCGATGCATAGTAATGGGTGTCATCAATGAATTCGATCATAATCTCTTCACTGGAATCACCCTTAAATTCTACGCCACCGTCATACGTAGAGGACGGCATCAAGGATTCACGAGACTGCGCAGGCTGGTGGGAAAGATGATGTGTTTCCTGCCCTTCAACCAGAGCATACCGGCCTTCAGCCAGTACGGTAACTGTTCCGTCCGTCTGATACTCAACAGTAATATTCGTATAGGTAGAAAGTTCACGAATGGCCTGATCTCGTGCATCAACTGCCTGATTATCTGAAGGGTTGGCTGCTACCTGCGCATTCAGTGCTGCAATCTCATCAATAAGAACATTTGCTTCTGAAACCTGAGCAGAAATTTCCTGATCAATGGACTGGTAGATCTTTTCCATCTGCGCGTAGGTATCATTATAAGTAGTCGCGATACCTTGAGCAGTACTGAACACTTCTTCCCATGCCCCCGGTTGGGTCGGGTCAGCAGCAAGAGTATTCCACGCGCTAAAAAATCCACTCAGTGCAGCGTTCAAACCAGTTGTGTCAGACTGTCCGAGAGTACTTTCCAATTGCATCTGGTAACTAAGCTGCTGGTTGTACTTTGCAGCTTCAGAAGATGTTGCCAAATACTGCTGCTCCACAAAGTAGTTCATGGATGCCTCTATACCGGCAATCTGTGCGCCAGTGCCAACTGTCAGCCCATGAGTCTGAATGGAACTTGAAGTCTGATAAATTGGAGTCTGCTTCTTATACCCCGCCACATCTGCATTAGCGATGTTGTTCGTGGTTACATTAACGCTGGCCTGCGAGTTGACCATGCCGTTCAGACCGGTGTTGTAGATAGCATTAATCATGCGTCCTCCTCATGAACAGGAACTAGTTCCGCTTCAGATTAATAGCTGTCTGCAACAGAGTATCCGCGGTTGTAATAACCTTACTGTTTGCCTGATACGCAGATTGCAGGATAATCAGGTTAGTCATTTCCTGCGCCATATCCACGTTGGAAATTTCCAACGTATTAGAAAGGATACCTCCCATACCGCCAACACCCGGAATACCAACAATAGCCTCTCCGGATTCCGCAGTGGCAAGAAACTTGTTACCACCCTGCGCACTTAGTCCATCCTCGTTGGCGAAATCGGCTATCCCGAGATTGTACAACTGGATAGTCTGACCATTAGAGTACTCACCACTGATAGCACCTGCCTGATCAACAGTGACATTCTGTAACGTACCAGTTGAAAACCCGTCCTGATACAAACCTAATGTTGCAGAACTGGACTCATAACAGGTTGTCGCAGAGTAGTTGATATATGGATCATTGAAGCCCGGCAGATCAGTATAATCAACGTCTGCGCCACTGTTCTGCAAATCCGCAAGCGTTACTGCCCCGTCACTATCGTTATCCACCGCACCAGCCCAGCCGTTTCCTGTATCATGGTCTTTGTTCACCATTCCGAAATTCATAGAAATCTTCTGATTCTCGTCACTGCCTGAGAAGTTAGCCTCTAAAAGCGGAACACCGGCATCATCAAATTCTGCAAGCGTCCAGTTAGACGGGTCCTTACCATCGAAAGCCCCACCAGTAGATGCCACCGGAGTGTACGCAGTCATGGAAGACATGGCTCCTGAAGGAGAAAACGTGATTGTACCTGCCATAAGAAGACCGGCAGCTTCAGTTCCTTCAAAACCTTCTCGCATATCCTCACCGGGATTACTGGCTACGGTGTATTCCCATACAGTATTCCCATCCGCATCCACAGAAACAGGGTCCATATATACGGTCAGCTCATGTGTTCCACCTGCTTCGTCATACACGGTAATTGTGGACTGATATTCATACCGGCTCTGATCAAGTGGCGGAGACGCAGTTCCGTCATACATGTCAAAAAGTGCAGTGTAAGCGCAGCTGGTAGTATCATCTGTCGGGTCACCCGGAGTTCCATTATCATCAACTGTCGCTGTGCTGTTATCCTCTGCGGAAGCATTGAGGTTGAGAGACATCTGGATACTATTTGTAGCCTTCGGCGGAGACTGCGAGTCATCAATCTTGATATCACCAATCGCACCGGTAGGGCTGCCGTTCTCCATCTCCCAGCCCTGCACACGGTTACCTTCAGGATCTACAAGGTAGCCTTCTTCATCAAAATCAAAGTTACCGGCACGGGTGTAGTACACAGCCCCGTTATTCGGATCCTTCACCATAAAGTACCCGTCTCCGGTTATGGCAAGGTCTGTATTGGAACCTGTTGACTGGTATGACCCCTGTGAAAAATCAGTGTCGATATTTGCTACAGAAACACCATTACCAGTCTGTCCTGCGTTTACTGTTTCGTAGAAAACATCTTGAAAGATAACACTGGAACTTTTGAAACCTACAGTGCTGGAGTTAGCAAGGTTGTTACTGACAACCAGTGTTGCCTGACTCTGCGCCTGCAACCCGGAAATACCGTTGTACATTGAACCTGTAATACTCATTACGCTTTCTCCTCACCAAGGCTGACTGAAATAATATCCATGTAGTTTACAACTGCACCACTCTTCAGGGTAAACACTGCTCCATCAGTTCCGTTAGAAACAGATACAACTGTATCCTTAATAGTTGTTGCTGCGCCTATATCCTGTCCATTCTCATCCTGTGCACGCACCTTAACTGTATAGGTGCCGTCAGTAGCTGTATCACCGGTCAGTAACGTTCCATCCCAATCCAACTCATGTGAACCAGCAGGCATGGAGCCCCAGTTCTGCATAGAAACGATATTGCCGGATGCATCGTAGATATCGATGATGACAGAATCAGCGTCTCCCTCCAGATACACAGTGACATCAGAAGATTCGCCTTCCGTAAGAACAAGCGTATCTCCTTCAACAGTTACGTCCTGTCCAAGATAGGAAACAGGATCGCCACTGTTGCCCAATGTCTCCTCCAAATCCGCAAGCTGATCGCCTAAGTTCTGCAGTTCATCCAACTGCGCAAACATGCAGGTTTGCTCTGTCAGCTTGTCGGTATCCATAGGCTCAGTCGGGTCCTGATATTGAAGCTCGGTTGCGAGCAGCAACATAAAGTCGGTTTCGGTAAGCGAGCTGCTGCTGTTACTTTGAACTGCCATAGTCGTAATATCTTGGCTGGAGTTGACACTGCTAATGGTCATGTTTTCCCCCGTAGGAGTCATATTTAGTGTAGTAATTACGTAAACGTCGTAGCGCCTGATGCTTCATGCATCGGACAGCACTCTCCGATAGTGACAGCACAGTTGAAGCTTCTTTTGTTGAATAGTCTTTTTCAATAGTGAGAATCAAAATCTCCATTTGTCTTTCAGTAAGTAAACTTTTTGGGATGTAGTTTCTTACAGAAAAGAAATGCGTTGTAACGCCTATTGCAAAAGTTTCATCTAATGTTTCCGTTTTGTGTTTTTGTTGTTTTCTTATGTCATCAATAATAGAAGATTCAACTATGACGTAAATCCAAGATGATAACTTTGCTTTTTTACTATCATATCTTTCAAGATAGTTATTTTTGATAATTTTAAGCGCAACGTTTTGATAAATGTCATCTACAACGTTTGCATCTATGCGTGAGTTAAACTTTTTCAACACAGATACAATAGTTCTTTTTATTAATGATGTATGATCAACAAAGAAATCATTATAGACATCTACACTTATTTTATCATGTAAGCATTGTTTCATCTTGAACTCCATAGTCCTAATGGAGCAACACACATGCCCAATAACATTACGATTGTATAAAACTATACTAAAGTTACAGTTAGACTTTATTAGTGAAATGTTGAGAAATAGATAAAGGCGATTAAGGTAGGATAAGATTGCTTAAGCTTTCTTTAGATTCAGGCTTTTTTTTGTGTAATTTTGCCCAAAAAAAAGCGGAAAATTTTGCCCAGTGGAGAGTTTTACAGTGCAGATTTATCAGGCGGTAAATCTTGCCTAACATTCAGAAAAGAAAAACAGCACGATAGAAACAGGACAGTACAGGAAAATTCGCCTTACAGAGTTAGCACTTCACTTTACTTATCGTCACAGACAGCACTGCTTTGGCAATCGCAAGCAATCAAAACCAGAACAGCACACTGTAATGTATTGCTTTTTATCCTTTTCTTGATTTCCCAGATGCTGAACACAGCTCCTCACAGTTTATTGAGGGAGAGTACACGCGATAATACTCCCTAAACACAACACCCTATCGACCATCTTCTCTGATAAAGCAGCATTACGAACAAGAGCAAGACGACATCGCCCCCTATCAATCTGTATGATAAAAACAACAAACAGCATCCTCAAAAGGAACGCGAGAAAGCGTAAACAACACAAAAAAAGCCCCCGATTCCTGCAGATGAATCGGGGGCCTGCGGCAAGCAGAAACTGCCTGCTGCTTCCGAAAACTTTCGGTATTAACCAATCAATTTTAAAGCAGTTTCAGGCAAGGAGTTTGCCTGAGCCAGCATGGAGGTAGCTGCCTGAGAAATTGTCTGGCGTAAGGTGTATTCAGTCATTTCTGTTGCCACATCAACATCTGAAATTCGGGATTCAGCAGCTCCGAGGTTTTCAGCCTGAATCTCAAGGTTGGAAATGGTTGCTTCAAGACGGTTTTCGTACGCACCAAGGTTTGCACGGTTTTTGTCTTTCATTTCAATTGCTTTTCCAATTGCATCGAGAGCGGCCTGTGCACCTTCCTGAGTCGCAATACTTGAACCAGCATACTGCTCTGTTTTTCCAAGCTCTTTTTCGAACGCAGCGACTTCATCATCAGGAATCATGGAAACACTCATAGCAAAGTTTGCAGCAGTACCACCTGCAAGCTCATAACTACCACCGTTGATGTTCACTGCAGCAGCGCCAAGATTTGCGCTTCCATCTGAATTAATAGCAAAACCCTGATCCACTGCATCCTGAGCAATATTCATTACCGAAGAGCCTGCAGGAATTTCAGCAGATTCATCTTCAATGAAGTACTGAGCAGAGCCATCAGACGCAGTTGAGGTCAACAGGTGCTTGTCTTCACCACCGATATTGACGGTAAGATCGCCATTAGCTCCTACAATAACTGGGTACCCTGCTTCAGGCACAGTTGCAGACGTAGATTGGTTGAGGGTAACAGTTCCGTCTGCATCAATGGTTGCGTACATTGCATTGCCATCAACAAGCAGCATACCTGTATCAGCCTGAATTTCAGTGTTAGCAGCACCGCCCACGTTATAAACCAAGTTACCATCTGCATCGAAACTCGTGTTCAGGCTGGCTCCATCAAAGGTAATTGCGGTATCAGCGCCACCCATTGCAGCAGTATGAGCTGTACCGATAGTTACCTCACCACTGGCTACAAGATCATCTATTGCCTGTTGTTCTTCCGCAGAATCAGCAACAACTCTCTCTTTCAACTGAACCTGTGAATACCCCTGAGCAGCAAGTTTTGCAGCATCCATTGTCGGGTCAGTGCCATCAATGTAGATCTCGCCATCGCTGTTCTGGTAGATATCTTTTCCGTCCTGCGTTGTTGCAAAACCGTCTGCATCAATCTTGTAGTCTAAGGAACCACTACCAAGACCCAACGCATCTGCACTTACGTCTTCAATATTAATTGAATATTTGTCTTCGTCTGCGTCGTTTCCGGTTCCGAAATGGATCGTCATGGAACTACCGGTCTGAGGCTGCCCGTCACCATCGATGTATTCCACACCTTCATCGAGGGATCCATCCAATAAATTCGTACCGTTAAAATCTGTTGAATCAGAAATACGGGTAATTTCGTCCGCCATAGACTGGTATTCCTGATCAATAATAGCGCGCTGCTCATCGGTGTAGGTACCGGTAGCAGCCTGCTCTGCTAACTCATTCATTCGAATAAGCTTTTCATCAATAACAGACAGGGCACCATCAGCAGTCTGAATCATAGAAATAGCATCGTTTGCGTTACGAATACCCTGATTCAATGTTGTAACCTGTGCACGCATCATTTCGCGTACAGCAAGACCTGCAGCGTCATCAGCAGCGCTGTTAATACGCATGCCGGAAGAAAGACGCTCTGTAGACTTGGTCAAGTCTGCATAAGCAGTATTAAGGTTGCGAGCTGCGGTATTTGCCATAGAGTTGTTGTTGATGATGAGAGACATAGTAAACCTCCAGGTTTGTAATTCTGCATCCTTGCAATGACTTTTTTGTTTTTTGCTTTACGCTATGCATATAAATACGCGGAGGCTTACGATTTCGTTTATAAAGCAATATATGCTTTTACTGGTTTTTCATGTAAAAAAGCACCGCCTTAACACATTCTTTATACTTACTAAAAAAGCGCAAACAAAAACTCACAAGCCCTTTACAGTTCTTGCGAGATTGTTTGCGCTGCAAATATTTATTTGTATGAAAAACCGCCCCTGATCCCTGGAAAAACCAGGGGCGGTAAGTCATTATAGCGTAAAGCCGAAAAAGTCGGACGGCTTTAAATTACTTATCCAATAAGTTTCAATGCGTTCTGCGGCAGGGAGTTAGCCTGTGCGAGCATTGATGTTGCAGCCTGAGAAATGGTCTGACGTAAGGTGTATTCAGTCATTTCAGTTGCTACGTCCACATCGGAAATACGGGACTCAGCTGCAGAGAGGTTTTCACTCTGAATTTCAAGGTTAGAGATAGTAGCTTCAAGACGATTTTCGTACGCACCAAGGTTTGCACGGTTTTTATCTTTCATCTCAATTGCTTTCTGGATTGCACCAAGAGCAGCCTGAGCACCTTCCTGAGTTGCAATACTGGAGCCTGCATACTCGTCTGTTTTACCAAGTTCTTGTTCAAAACTTGCAATTTCTTCATCTGATGCAGTTGTCACTGTCATTTCGAAACTAGCATCAGCTGCACCGGCACCAGCAGTTGCTGCGGTCAAGCCGTAGCCTGTTGCACCCTTCTGAACTGTTACGGCCCCTAAAGTTGCAACACCATCTGAACCAACTTCAAAGTTCTGCTCTACAGAATCTGCTGCAACATTCATTGCTGAAGCATCAGCAGGAACATCTGAAGATACGCCTGCAATGAAGTACTTAGCAGAACCATCTGCTGCTGTAGAAGTAAGCAGTTTCTGATCTACGCCATCAACATTAACAGTAAGAGAACCGTCTGCGCCCACATCAACGGCAGTACCAGCTTCCGGAATAGTTCCGTCTGCAGAAACTTTAAGGGATACGTTTCCGTCAGCATCTGTGGTTGTGTACACGGCCTTTGCAGTACCACCTGTACCGAAAGTAAGCTCTCCTGCGGCGTTTACAGCAAGATCTGTGGTTGCATCAGCAGTACCGTCAACAGAGTAGGAAAGGTTGCCATCTGCATCGATAGTTCCGTGAATAGAGGAACCGTCAACAGTAATAGCACCAGCGGTACCTGCCGCAGGAATAGTAACCTGACTTTCTAATTCTGCTATCGCCGTATCATCTGCTGTCGGGTCTGCTAAGTCCTTTTTCTGAAGCTGAACCTGAGTATACCCGGCAGGAGCACCTGTTACTGCAGGATCATCACCTTCGATGTACACGTCACCATTTTCATTCTGGTAAATTGCATTACCGTCTTTAGTAGTTACAAGCCCTTCGTCGTTGATCTCATAATCCAGAGAGTCACTACCAACCCCCAATGCACCAGAACTAACATCTTCGATTTCAATGCTGTACTTATCTTCATCAGCATCGTTACCGGTACCGAAGTGAACAGTCAGTGCTGAACCAGTCTGCGTATTTCCGTCTGCGTCCTCGTAGCTGGAACCTTCTTCAAGTGCCCCATTAAGCAGGTTCTGACCGTTAAAGTCAGTTGAGTCGGAAATACGGGTAATCTCATCTGCCATGGTCTGATATTCCTGATCGATAATCGCACGCTGTTCATCAGTATATGTACCGGTTGCAGCCTGCTCCGCAAGCTCATTCATACGAATAAGCTTTTCGTCGATTACAGAAAGAGCACCATCAGCAGTCTGAATCATGGAAATCGCATCGTTTGCGTTACGAACCCCCTGATTCAATGTTGTTACTTGTGCACGCATCATTTCACGTACAGCAAGACCTGCGGCGTCATCAGCTGCGCTGTTAATACGCATACCAGAAGAAAGTCGTTCCGTAGACTCAGTCAACTGTTTGTATGCAGTGTTAAGGTTACGAGCTGCAGTATTCGCCATAGAGTTATTGTTGATGATGAGAGACATAGTAAACCTCCAGGTTTGTAATTTTGCATCCTTGCAATTGTCTTTCGTCAAGAGCGACATGCCCTATGCAAACGAATACGGAGACAGCCCCCTGTTTTGTTTATAAAGCGGAAAATTTTTCCTAGTTAGCGCCTTGATGCAGTCGCAATATTTCTCATAGCCACACTTAACATTTATTAAGTTGATGGAAAAAACATAAACATCGTATGGTTTGTTTATGTTTCCGTTGGAGGTGGTATGAAACGCATTTTGTTTATCGACGACGACTTTGAATTAGGTGAACTGCTTGGTAGCTACCTGAGTGGAGAAGGTTTTTCACTTCAGACAGCACACGATGCACAGACTGGTATTGAAAAGCTAAAAGAAGATAATTTTGACATTGTGTTGCTCGATATCATGCTTCCGGACATGAATGGTTTTGATCTGCTGCAAAAGATCAGAAACGAATACACCATGCCCGTTATCATGCTCACTGGTCGCAGTGACGAGATCGATAAGGTAGTCGGACTGGAGATGGGGGCAGACGATTATGTCGCTAAACCTTGTCCATTGCGAGAACTGGCAGCACGCATCCGTGCAATTTTGCGTCGCACAATGCCAGTTAAAGCAGCGCGACCATCGATTACTGCTACTAAGATTGATCCTGCGCATAAAATCATTATCGGCAACATGTCGCTCACACCGTCCGCCCGCAGTGTGCAAATTGATGATTCTCCTGTGCAGCTTACCAGTGCAGAATACAATGTTCTGGAAATGCTCACTAGCAACGCCGGCATACTCATCACTCGTGAACAGCTCCTTGAAGACGCCCTTGGACGCGATCCCTCACTTGATGACTATGTACTGAACGTTCATATGAGTAATCTGCGCAGAAAACTTAGGCACAGCGCCACCATTAAGACTATCCGTGGCAATGGCTACTTGTTGGCCATACCAGATCATTCTCCACAACAAGCAGTACATATGTAGCATCAGTCCTGCCTGTCCCTCCCCCCTGAACGGGCAGAACACAGCTGTTACTGTTATAAGGCATCCGGTCTTTCCCCCTCCCACACCGGATGCCTCTTATACGTATCTTTCAACTATCGTGAGCACGACCATGTTCCGCTCTTTTTTTGCGCCATTAAACCGCCGTATCATTTTTTTCATTACCTCAATGTGCGCCATTGCCATTTGCACAGTTGTTCTTGTTTCCGCTACCAGCATCATGCTTACCAAAAATTCACGGTCAGCAAGACGCCTTGAAGACTGCGCTCGCAGCCTCGCCTTCAGCCTGCATACTCCGTTTAGTGTGGAGCCATCACGTTCTATGCTTCGTAAGGTTGGTGCGGCAAAACCTTGGCCCTTTGTCGAATATCTTGCCATCACCAAGCCAGACGGAACAATAATCGAATCGTCTGGCTCTCTGCAATTTGATATGAACACACTTCTCATCAAACGGAAAATACAAAACTCATCTATACTCGTCGTCTGCGAGCCGATTATTGAAGAAGGTGAGATCAAAGCCTACGTCCTCGTCGGTTCTCCAGAATATTTTCTCGGCAACGGCATGACTATGTTCCTGCTCCTCTCTGCCATTGCAGGAGCAAGTGGAATTCTAGTCAGCTTTTTCATTGCTCAAAAGCTCTACAAACGCATGTTGCAACCCCTATATGACCTCACGGCAGCAGCCAAAGAAATCGGAGAAAGCAAAGACTACACCCTAAGGGTTCCTTACACTCCCAAAGATGAACTCGGTGACCTAGTGACTCAGTTCAATTCAATGCTGGATCAAATCGAAAAACGCGACAGGCTTCTGACCTCACATAAAAAAATGCTGGAACATGCCGTAAAACTTCGCACTGCCGAGCTGGCAAAGAAAAACGCCCAGCTTTTACTCGAAGTAGCTGAGCGTGAAGAAGCAGAAATGATCCGATGCGAAGTGGAACGAATTAACCAGCACGATTTAAAATCGTTGTTGAACCTCGTCATTGGCTATCCAGAACTACTGCTTTCAAAAGGCGACCTCACCTCGCATCAAGAAAAATACATCAAGAAAATTGAAATGGCAGGGTATCGTATCCTTGATATGATCAACAACAACCTCGATATCTTCAAGATGGAACAAGGCATCTACAAGCTGCGTAGAACCTCAGTTGATCTGGTGCAGCTAATCTTTGAAATTCAGGATGACATCACATCCATGCTGACACGACAAAATGTCACTCTTCGCATCACATTCAACAATCACCCTGTCACCTCAAGCAACACGTTTTTTGTTGCTGGAGAATACCGTCTCTTGCAGACGCTTTTCTCCAACCTCATTATCAACGCTGTGGAAGCATCAAACAGTGATGACATTGTTACGGTGGCAATCCAGACAGATGATCAGACCATAAGCATCCATAACAGCACGCTCGTACCGGAAGAAATTCAAGACAAGTTCTTCAACAAATACGTTACGCACGGAAAAGAAGAAGGCACAGGACTTGGCACCTATTCCGCTAAGCTCATTGCCAACGCCCACAAAGCCGACATCACTATGACCAGTACCAAAACCCGTGGTACACTGTTAACCGTTGAGTTTTCGGAGCAGCTGACAGCTGCAGCCAGTGCCAATCTTGAACCGGCAGTGGAACAGATGGTTATGTAGTTTTTTTGGCTCCGACGGGTAGGCTTTGCCTTGCATCCGCAAGGGGACACCGTCCCATTATCCCTGATTAGGACTGACTATTCCTACCGGAAAACAACACCTGTTGGACAAATGAAGATCAATTACAAGATAGTGTCATTGGGATTAAAAAAAGCTCCTGCACAGTTAGTGTAGGAGCTTTTATTTTGTACGTAGATTATGAGCAACAGAAGAGGCACTACAAAAGTTTCGCAGAAAATTACTCCCTATGCCGCATAGACCGTACCCTTCATTTTTTCGACTTTGCGGTACAGTGTCGCTCGCGATATACCAAGACGTCGTGCGGATTCAACCATATTATTATTGGTTTCATCCAACGTAGCCTCAATAAGACGATGTTCCATCTCTTTAAGTGTACCGGTAGGAACATGCCGAACATGTTCTTTTACAGGAAGCGCAAAATGCTCTGCATCAAGCACTTCCCCCTCGCATCTATGCAAGGCACGCTGCACTATGTTTTCCAGTTCACGCACGTTACCCGGCCAATGATAAGACATAAGAGCCTGTTGTGCGCTGTGAGAAAATGTTCGTGGAACTCGAGTACCGCGGTTCAAAAAGAGCATAGCCAATTCAAGAATATCCTCACTACCACGCTCGCGTAACGGCGGAATATTAATCGGCAGCACGTTCAGACGATAATATAAGTCTTCACGGAAACGCCCCTGCTCCACAGCCTTGCTCAGATTCACATGAGTACTGGCAATAATTCTGGTGTTGATTTTTACCGGCTTTCGAGCACCGATTCGGTAAACTTCTGCTGTTTGCAGCACACGCAATAATTTAACCTGCATGTGGTGCGGCATATCCCCGATTTCATCAAGAAGAATAGTACCACCGTCTGCCAGCTCAAATTTACCCGGACGTCCGCCCTTTACCGCACCGGTAAATGTACCTTCCACATAGCCAAACAACTCACTCTCAAGCAGTTCTGCCGGAATCGCCCCACAGTTGATAGGAACGAACGGATAATGACTTCGAGCTCCATGGTTATGTATAGCCTGTGCAAAAAGCTCCTTACCAGTCCCGGTTTCCCCTTGAAGTAAAACTGTAACCGTAGAATCCGCTGCCTTTTGGGCAATATCCATAGCTTCAAGAAATCTTTCAGAGCGCCCAACAAGCATTGGGAATGTATAGTGTGCTTTTGCCCCTGCGATATTCTCTGCAAGTTTTTGAATCTCACTCATCTCGTTAAAAACAATCACTGCCCCGAGCAAATCATTCGTTTCAGACAATACAGCCTGCGCAGTATAAAGAATAGGTACGGTGCCGCGTTCGCCCCTGACCCAACATTCCTTGTTCTCCCATCGACGTGATGAATTCTGAAGCTGATCAATATCCAGTAAAAGCCCTTGCAACTCGGAAATATGTTTCCCTTCCAAATTATCCGATTTCAGAGTTCGTGCGCCCTTCCCATTGATTTTCCATATGTTGCCTTCAGAATTCAGAATAAGCAGTCCCGTACTTGCAGACTCAATCACTTTATCAAAGAAGCCAATATGTAGCGCTAGCGCCTTGTTCCTGCGGGTAACACGTAGCTGTCTTTCTGCAGCACGGGCAGCAGTAGTAACCATATATAGCGTATGCGGATGGGTGTATTCCCTTGCACCGGAGACCACAAGAATACCGAGTAATTCTCCACCTTCCCCAAAAATAGGGGCTGAAGAACTCGTAAGATGATGTGCTAAATTGCAATAATGGTCACCCCCCGTCAGTTGAATGGGGATATGGTGCTTATGGCACATGCTGATTGCGGTTGTGCCCACATCTTTTTCTGTCCACCGGAATCCCGGCGCACAGTTTCTCTGTCGGTATTGTTTTTTCAAAAGCTCTGAGCCGGTAATGTGCAGAATGTAACCATCAGCATCAATTGCAGCGATCAAAAATTCATCCGGTGAAAGTAAATCAAAAAATTCAGCAAAATGTGGCAGCACTACCTGCAACAGTTCGTCATTATCCGCGCGACGAGCTTCCAGCGCAGCAGCAGAAAGACACTCTTGCTGTCTATTACGGCTCCGAAAATCTATACCGAACTGCCTGGAGCGTGCATGCGACTCATCTATCAATTTCTTCATTGTTGAAGAATCAACAACGTGTCCTTTTTTCATCATCCCACGCCCTCTTTTAATCATAAAATGTAACCAGTTTCTCTTTACTACCCACTAAAAAAACTAACAAAAATAATCAAAATGTCTCAAAATGCGACATGTCTCAAAATAGTACACGCTCACCAAAGCACTAACTATAAAGACTTTTTTTATTCCGTTCATTCTTGCACCGTCATAGTGCCTCATTTTGAGACACCAATCACGCTTCTTCTGCTACCACTTATTCTTACACAAAGCTAACCTATCGAAAAAACTTCCCTTGTTGATTGTTTACACAATCTTGTCGAAATCAAGCTTAAACATTGAACTTTCCCAAACAGAACAAAAAAGAACAAATCTGTAATTTCTATATACCATCAGTTCGGCATCAAAAACGGAACATGCGTTGCATATAGCCACATCATCACAATACACCTACTAACTCACATAACCATAGAAGGAGAAGAGTATGGAGAAGCAATTTCGGTATGGCCTTACAATACTGTTAAGCTCTGTAGCTATCTTACAGTTTGTACAGGTCATATGGCGCTACATTCTGCAAGCCCCGCTTATGGGACTGGATGATATACTAATCTATCCTACTCTATGGCTGTACTTGCTCGGTAGCGTTAACGCATCCCGTGAAGACACACAGATTAAAGCGAATGTTTTGGATGTATTTTTAAAAACCGATCGCTCTCGACTCATTGTTCGCATCATAGCAGACGTTATGACCGTAATCGTATCTGCATGGCTCACCAGCTGGGCATGGGGCTACTTCCGCTACGCGTTCCGTGTATGGAAAGAAACTCCAACCATTTATCTCCCTACTTTCTATGCAGAATGTTCCCTCTTCATCGGCCTGCTCTTCATGACACTTTTCGGCCTGTACCACCTTGCTAAGAACATACGACGTTTTACGCTGCTAAGCACCAAACCAGTTACTACAGGCTTGCAGAGCGCAAGCGAAGGGAGCGCATAGCAATGGTTGAAATTTCATTAATGGCAATTGGCTTACTCATTGTAATGTTGAGCTTTGGTGTTCCATTACCATTCTGCTTCGGCGGCGCACTTATGTTTATGCACCTTGTAGGCGGCGCTACCATGAAAGGAACCATGCTCTGGGGTTTCAGCCAGCTGTCCAACCCTGTACTGCTCTGTATTCCGCTCTTCGTATTTGCCGGTGCAATTATGAGTGAAAGCGGCATCGCCAAGAGCCTACTAGACTTTGTAAACATCTTTGTAGGCAGAATCCGCGGCGGCCTTGGTATTGTTGCTTCTTTAAGCTGTGCTATTATCGGCGCTATCTCCGGTAGTGGTCTGACAGGCGTTGCTGCTACAGGTCCGCTTCTCATCCCTGAGATGGCTGCTAAAGGCTACCCTCGAGGCTACGCAACAGCATTGGTTGCAAACTCCTCTATTCTTGGCCTGCTCATTCCACCAAGCGTTACTATGATCATTTACGGCTGGGTAACAGACACATCTATTCTTGCCTGTTTCCTCGCAACAGTAGGTCCTGGTCTGCTTATCACCTTCCTGTTCGGTATTGTTAACCTCGTTATGTGCCGCAAATTCCCTCTTGTAATTGATGAACCAAAACCAATTGCAGAAACAGTCCGCGCAGCATCAGCTGCAACGTTGCTTGCAATCCCTGCGTTGATCATGCCTATTATCATCCTTGGTGGTATTTACGGCGGCATCATGACTCCGACAGAAGCTGCTGCTGTAGCCGTAGTTTACGCATTCCCTGTTGGCTTCCTTGTATACAAGGGCCTCACTTGGAAAAAATTTCTCATCGCTTCAAAAGAAGCTGCCACCGCAATCGGTGCAATCATGGTTATGATTGTATTCAGCCTCATGCTCAGCCAGATGTTTGTTATGGAAGAAATTCCACAGGCTCTCGTTGAAGGCATCTTCACCATCACCACCGATAAGACACTGCTTCTTATTCTCGTTAACCTTCTGCTCTTCTTCATCGGTATGATCGTTAACGATATTACTGCCATTATTCTTACTGCGCCTCTGTTGCTCCCACTAATGCAAGCTATTGGCGTAAGTCCTATTCACTTTGCTGCAATCATCGGCGTAAACACTGCTATGGGTGGCGTTACTCCACCGTATGCAAGTATCCTCTACCTTGGCATTCGTATCGGGGAAGTTGAGTTTGTCGATGTAATTAAACCCGCAATGACTCTTATTTTATTCGGGTATGTTCCGGTTGTTTTTCTCACGTCCTTCTGGCCACAACTGGCTCTCTTTTTACCTAGCCTGATTGGCTACTAACACTTTGTAAGGAGTAAGGGATATGCAAAAAAAATTCTCAGTCGTTATCGTAATGATGCTTGTCTGTATTCTCGCTGCGGGCACTGCTCAAGCTCGTAAGTGGAAAATTTCCCACGTGCGTCCACAGAACACAGCTATCGATACAGACCTCAATCAGTTTGCCGCTGAACTGAAAGAAATCAGTAAAGGTGACATGCAGGCTAAAATTTACGCTGCTAACTCACTTGGTGACTACACCGTTGTTCAGGAACGCGTAGGTCTCGGCGCTATTGATATGGCATGTCAGCCAGTTGCTGTTGCAGCTGATAAACGCATGCAGATCGCAAACTTCCCATACATGATGACCACATGGGCACAGGCAGAGAAAAACTTCGCTGCTGGCGCACCACTGCGTAAGACCATTGAAGGTCTCTACACAAATCAAGGCATCAAACTTCTTGCAACATGGCCTGCATACTTCGGCGGAGTTGCACTTAATAAAGAGCCTAAAAACCCGACCGACCCTAATGCTGCAAAAGGATTAAAAATCCGCGTTGTTCCAAGTAAGTCATTCAAACTTATGGCAGACAACATTGGTTTTATCGGCACACCAATTCCTTTCTCTGAAGCATTCACCGCTGTACAGACAGGCGTTGTTGACGGTGTTGTTGGCTCCGGCGCAGAGGGCTATTACGCTTCTTTCCGCGACGTAACCAAGTTCTACCTCCCGCTCAATACTCACTTTGAGATGTGGTACCTCATCATGAACGACGAACTCTACAACGACCTCGATGATTCTCAGAAAGCACTCGTGGATAAAGCAGCTGCAGACTTTGAACAGCGTCGCTGGGCACGTGCTGAATCCGATCAGGCAGCAAACGAAAAACGTCTTGCTGACTACGGTGCAAAGATCATCCCTGTTTCCAATGAAGCTATTGAAGCTCACGCTGCAAAAGTACGTGAAAACGTATGGCCAGTTATTCTTTCTGACGTTGGCGAAGACTGGGGACGCAAGGTTCTTTCAAACATTATTCAGTAACGGCAACTGCTGAATAAGTAATACACTCGGAAACCAGCCTACCAGTCCCGGGGGCATAACGCCCCCGGGCCAAAAAACACACCTTTACAGTGCCAGCAGCACCATCTGCTCCACTGGCACCTTATTCATCTTTGTCACACTGCTGTATGTAGTTGCATTACGTTGGAGGATTTCAGTGAAAACAGCTGATATCATAGTTATTGGCGGAGGTATTACAGGCTCTGCCACTGCGCTTGGCTTAGTAAAAGAAAACGCAGGCAAAGTTTTGATGTTCGACAGTCAGCTGCCCACGCAGCGACTTTCCCGTGCAAACTTCGGGCTCACATGGTTTATGTGTAAGGGCGGTGGCAGCTCGACATATGCAAAATGGTGCCGCACTGCTTGTAAACAATGGCCTGAGTATGCAGCAGAGCTGGAAGATGAAACTAAGATTAATCTTGAATTAGAATGGACTGGCGGCGCGTTGCACGCATTTGGTGAAGAACAGCTGAAGGCACATGCGGCAAGCGTTGAAAAGCTTACCGGCGTCTGCGGCGAAGCAGGTCTCGACTACCCAGTATCTGTTCTCGACCGCCAACAATTTTCTGAACTCGTGCCGAAGCTGCAGCTCGGTGAAGATGTTTCCGGTGCCATGTACACCTCTCAGCAGGGTCATGTTAACCCACTGAAACTTCTCGGCGCAATGCGTAAAGCTTTCCAACAGCGCGGTGGTGAGTTTATCGGTAACCAGAACATTCTAGAAATTATCCCTAACGGCAACAGCGTTACCGTGAAAACCAAAGACGAAGAATACAGCTGTAACAAGCTTGTTGTTGCTGCCGGACACGGTTGCGAGCGTCTTCTCTTCCCTCTTGGCTACAAACTTAATGTCTACCCGCAGCGTGGTCAGCTGATGGTAACAGAACGTTGCGAGCGCAAGCTCCCGTTCCCGTTGCTTGCAGTGCGTCAGACTCAGGACGGCACCTACATGATCGGCCTTTCCACCGAAGATGTTGCACACGATATCCGCACTACCCCACAGGCAATGCAGCAACAGGCTCAGAACGCAATCCGTATTTTCCCTGAACTCGCTTCAGTTAACTGGGTTCGAGCTTGGGGGGCAACCCGCGTGATGACTCCGGACGGTGCGCCGATTTATGACTCGCTTCCAACTCATCCGAATATTTATGTCATGGCACTTCATAGCTCTGTGTCGCTTAATCCAATGCATACTTCCGTCGTAGCACCTTGGATTCTTGATGGCCGTAACTCAGAACTTATTTCTCCTTTCAGCAATGGACGTTTCAATGTTTAAAATCGATCCTTCACAAGCTCAGCAGACAGTAACTGTTCTGCTCGATGGTAAACATAAAGCTCTTCCTGCAGGAATGAGTGTAGCAGCAGCTCTTTTAAGTTGTGGAGAAATCATCTCCCGTGTTTCCCCTTCATCAAAAAAGCCGTGCAGCCCGCACTGCCTGATGGGTGTCTGCTATGAATGCCTCATGGAAATCGATGGCAGCAAAAAGCAGGCGTGCATGACAGAAGTTGCAGAAGGAATGGTAATTAACCGTAACTTCACGCAAGAGGAGGACAACTAATGAGTCATTATGATGTTGTTGTGATCGGCGCAGGTCCTGCCGGTCTCTCCTGCGGAGCAACACTTGCCGAAATGGGCCTTGATACCCTTGTTCTTGATGAGCAGATTCATCTCGGCGGACAGATTTACCGCAACGTGGAATCCACCTCAGCGGCCCAGCTGGAGTTCTTCGGGGAAGATTACGCCCAAGGTCGTGCCATCGTGCAGCGTTTCAGAAAAAGTAACGCAAAGTACCAAGGCGGCGCCATGGTATGGCAAGTCGAAGGCGACGGCACTGTTTGCTACAGTTGTGACGGAGTCTCAAAACAGATCTCCTCTAACTATGTAGTTATTGCAACAGGTGCTATGGAGCGCCCTGTTCCTCTCAAGGGTTGGACACTTCCGGGTGTTCTTGGTGCCGGTGCAGCAAACAACCTTGCCAAAGAAGCAGGACTTTCCCCTAACGGAAAAGTAGTCCTCTGCGGCAGCGGTCCTCTGTTACTGCTTGAAGCCTCCTTGCTGATCAAAAAGGGCGTTCAGATTGAAGCTATTCTGGATACTACTCCTCTTATTCCTTCTTTCTCAACAATCAAGCATCTTCCGCGTGCACTGCTTAGAACAGATTTCTTGCTCAAGGGCCTTAAGATCCTCTGGGATATTAACAAGTCCAAAGTTCGCTACTTGCGTGGAGTATCCGACCTTAAAATGCTTGGCCAGGACAAAGTTGAGCAGGTTGAATGCACTCACAAAGGGGAAAAAGTCACCATCCCTACTGATGTAGCTCTGCTGCATTTCGGTGTTATTCCAAACACCCACGTGATGCGTCAGGTTGGCTGCGAAATGCGCTGGGACACAGAGCTTCGTTACTGGCACCCTGTTTGTGACCAGTGGGGACGTACAAACCACGACAGAGTATTCGTAGCCGGTGACGGCGGCTATGTTTCCGGCGCTGTTGCTGCTGGTTTGAAAGGTGACCTCGCAGGATTAGAGATTGCCCATAGCCTTGGCATTCTTTCCGCTAGCACCCGTGATGAAATGGCAAAGCCAATTTCTGCAAAAATCACAAAAGACAAGCATCCTAGACCATTCATCGATGCAATGTATGCACCACGTGCAGGTCAGTATGGATTCGAAAACGAAACAGTTGTCTGCCGTTGTGAAAACGTAACTGTTGGTGAAATCCGTGAAGTCATCAGTCAGGGTGCTCATGATCCTAACGAGATCAAAATAATCACCCGCGCCGGCATGGGACCATGTCAGGGAAGAATGTGCGGAGCAGCAATCAACGAACTTCTTGCGGAAGAGCTGGAATCCACACCGGACGAAGTTGGCTATTTAACCATTCGTCCTCCTTTAAAAGGTGTACCGCTTAGCGAAATTGCCGCAATGAGCTTTTCTGAAGCTTCAGGCCCTGCAGATTTATTTAAGAACCAAAAGTAGAGAGAAATTATGTCTGAAATTACTCGCGTTACCCCAGGCGTCCGTATGAGCAAAGCAACCATTTTTAACGGCGTAGCTTACCTGTGCGGACAGGTTCCAGACAATTCTGATTGTGGCATCAAAGATCAGGCACGCAACATGCTTGAAAAAGTTGATGCTCTCTTGAAAGAAGTAGGCAGCGACAGAAATCACGTTCTTTCAGTGATTGTATACCTTAGAGACATGAAAGACTTTGCCGGTTTCAACTCCGTATGGGACACATGGTTTGAAGAAGGCCATGCACCAGCACGTGCATGTGTTGAAACCCGACTCGCAAGACCGGAACTTCTTTGCGAAGTTTCTGTAACCGCAGCAGTGATCGCTAAGTAACCACCACCTACTTAGACTCCTCATACAAGAGCAATCCACTTCTGCCCAACTAAAAAGCAGTGTATTCCCGCCGTTAATGCCACAACGGGAATACACTGCTTTTTTCTATTAGGTTGCTGCCATGAAAAGACTCTCTAAAAAGGTCAGAATTTCTATGGCATACAACAAAACACACATTGACTGTTCACCCAAGCAATAGTACCCCCTTGCCCCGCCAGCGTGTCACTACACAAAAAGAAACAACCACCTGTGACTTTTCGGTAAAAGCATCAACCGATACTAAAAAAGAGGGGAAAGGGGGAACAATGGTTAGTAAACTTTCACATACAGCTTTAATCTGCCTAATAACCTACACAATACTTTCCATTAGTGCACATTCAGCGCCTGATAGTGCTTTGGAGCCAGCTTATTGGCCTATTTCAGGTTGGTTTCTTGCCTGCTTTATCAGGTTTGGAATAGGCATCTTCCCATTTTTATTAGGCACTGTGCTTGTTGCCCTAAGCTTATCTACACCCTATTTAACATTTTCTGGAGCTCTTGTTGAACTTTTCTATTACTATATCGCTTCTGTTGTCATTAAGACAAAATCTGATTCTTCTATCTCCAGTAAGCATATTATTTTTTATACATTAATTGCAATAAGTACTGGAATTGGAGCATCTGCTATTCCAGTTTTTTTTCAAAACATAATTTTTGATTTTTCAAATACATCAGTATTCTCTGTTCAAAACTCAATTTTAAAGCTTGCAAGCATTACTTCTGTTACACCAGTCGCTCTGCTGTTATTATATCGTAATAAAATTGTATTCGATAAAATTCGAATTCAGCACATCCTAATACTAGCACTAGAGATACTAATTCTTGTTTTACAAGCTACATTAATTAATACTGATGTTACCAATATTAATTATACTACTCCGCTTTTAATCCCCATTACTCTATGGGCATGCCTAACTCTAAGCTTCAGTCTTGCATGTTGGCTGGTCTTTTTTTCAACACTTATTACATCGATAGGGCTTTTCTTCTTCCAAGCATCGTATGCGTTATCTCTGGACTATATTCTTTTTATCCAGCTACAAACATGCATACGATCATTTTCTATTATTGCTTTTGCTGCATTACGATATGAACGCGATTTAGAAAGCACAAAACTACGTCTTGTTCAAAACGCAACACTAATAAGTCTCGCTAACCTAGCTGAGACAAGAGACAATGAAACTGGGTCACATATCAAACGCACTCAAAAATATGTAAGCTTACTGACATCATATTTAAGTGTTCACACAGAATTGAAAGACCAACTGCCTCCCAAAGCTGTTGAGAGAATATGCCGTTCAGCCCCACTGCACGACATAGGTAAGGTGGGAATTCCCGATTCTATCCTGTTAAAACCTGGCCCCCTTACCTCAGGAGAATTTAACAAAATGAAAGAACACACTATTATTGGGCAAAAAGCTCTTGAAGAAGCGCAGGAAATGTTAGGGCAGGAATCATTTTTAGAAACAGCACAAACTATGGCCCTTACACACCATGAAAAATGGGACGGTACAGGATACCCTCAAGGGCTTCGGGGACAGGACATCCCTATCGAAGGACGAATTATGGCACTTGCTGATGTTTATGATGCCTTGACCTCTCCTAGAGTTTACAAGGCAGCGCTATCTCACTCTGAAGCATCTGAGATCATTATTTCTGAGCGTAATAAACAGTTCGATCCATTAGTTGTTGATGCATTTGAAGCACTAGCACCTGAATTCAGTCGTATCCAAACCATGGATACCAAGTCGCTTAACATGCCAAAACCAACAAAGATTTCTTTTTCAAGACCTCAAAAAGACAGCTTATTACTCATGATGGAGTAGCACCTTGAACGCTAAAAAAAGCATGTATAACCCTATGCATGCTTTTTTATAGTTATTAATAGTAACAGCAGGTTAAGCATCTTAGAATATGCTTAATGCTAACAGTCGATTACAGAGAACATTACTTGCAACCAAAGCAATGCACATCTACTCAAAATGAGATGCTATCTATACAACATGAAATAAAGGTTAAGAAAAAATTTCCCTTACTCACCGTCCAAAATTGTACTTCAAAGTTTGATTATTATTATCTACCATTACATATCAGCACCACTGAATATGAAGTAACGAAATTAAATTCTATTTCAAGAGAGGAGCAGAATGCGTAGCTTACTATCCTTTTTAATGATGCTTTTATTATGCATTAGTATCCTCTCTCCCCAGCCTTCCGTTGCCGCTAATAAGGCAGCCACAGTACTCGTTCTTAACTCATATCACATGGGATACCTGTGGGGAGAATCTGTACTGGAAGGTATTCGGGATAAGCTTAATCAAGCTAAAATTCCATTAAAAGTCCACTACGAGTTCATGGACACTAAGCAATATAGTCCTGCTGAAATTTTCCCCATTCTCGACAAGCTCTACTCTACAAAATACAAAAACACCCGTTTTGATGCCATCATCGCTTCCGATAACAATGCGCTAGACTTTCTTGTACGCTATAGAGATAAGCTCTTTCCAAATGTGCCTGTCGCCTTCTGCGGAGTGACCCGATTCTCTCCACAAATGCTTAAAGGTAAATCCGGATTTACAGGCGTCGCAGAAGAAGCTGACATTAAAGAAACAATAGAGCTCGCACTGACTCTATTTCCTCAAACACGGCACCTCGCACTCGTAAGTGGCGGCGTCACAACATCCAGCAAGAACAACTTGGAGCAAGCAAAAGAGCTTGCTCCTCTATTTGCAGACAGACTATCTTTTATCGAACTGACCAAGCTGAATCCACCAGAACTTCAGGAAAAACTCACGAACCTCCCTGAGCGAACTGCTATATTGTATCTTTCCTATTACCGTACTCCAGATGGATCGGTACTTAGTGTTCCGGAAAGTACATCACTTGTAGCAACTTCAAGTGGCCTTCCTGTATTCTCGCCATGGCAATACACCATGGGGCATGGGGTGTTAGGTGGGAAAATGGTCAGTGGAATACAACAAGGACAAGATGCTGCCCAGTTGGCTCTTGATATCCTCAAAGGAGTTCCAATTGCAGACCTTCCAGTCATACGCAGACAGCAAAATGAATACATCTTTGACTATCGTCAGTTAAAGAAATTTAAAATCCCACAGAACATTCTTCCTCACAGTGCAAAAATTCTTTTTGAGCCACAGACACTGTTTTACAA
The DNA here is from genome assembly GCF_900129975.1 of Halodesulfovibrio marinisediminis DSM 17456. Classification (NCBI taxonomy): domain Bacteria; kingdom Pseudomonadati; phylum Thermodesulfobacteriota; class Desulfovibrionia; order Desulfovibrionales; family Desulfovibrionaceae; genus Halodesulfovibrio; species Halodesulfovibrio marinisediminis. Next base: position 187,270 of record NZ_FSRG01000005.1, on the reverse strand, counting down.
ATACAAAACACTTATTCTCATCGCCATCGGCTGTTTCCTGTGGCTGTCCATTACCATTCTTGTCCTGCTGCGTATGCTGCGGGAAAAAAACGAGACAACCGAACTTCTTAAACGAGAAGAAGAACGCCTTGAATCACTTCTTAAATTGAATGAACAAGAGAAAAATTCTGCTGACGAGCTTGTTCTGTTTAGTCTTGAAAAAGTTCGTAACCTGCTCAATGCAACAACAGCAGTATATCTCACCATAACTCCAGAACAAAAAGTGGATCGATACTGTATAAGCAAAGATCAGAACACTTCATGGCACTCCCTGCCTGAGCCGTTGCGTATCAATGATCTGGTTTCTCCGTGGGAGAAACTTGTTCAGCGGGAACAGACAGCTCGTCTTCAAGCTGAAAACTCCCGCACACCTGTTGTGTGGCCGTTGGGAATGAATAAATTTAAAAACAGCATTGCGTTACCTATCTGGGAACGAGAACAATTACGGGCACTCATAATATTAGGTGATGATACAGTCACGTTCTCAAAATCAGATGAACGCCAGCTCACACTAATGATGCAAGGTGTTACAAACCTTATCCAAAAACGCCGTGCACGGGAAAGGGAAGCTCAGCTTGCCGCAGAGCTTCGTCATTCACAAAAAATGGAGGCTCTCGGAACCGTTGCTGGTGGCATAGCGCATGACTTCAACAATATTATTGGAGCAATCAGTTCATGCTGTGAGCTTGCTCTAGATGATGTGCCAAGAGACAACCCTGCACATGAGGACATTAAGCAGGCTCTCAAAGCCGCGTACAGAGGTAAGCAGATTATTGGGCAAATCCGGAGATTCAGCAGCCGCACTGAAGTTGCTACTGAAATCATTTCTCTGCCTGCTCTTACGGAAGAATGTATCCAGCTTCTGCAAACGTTATTGCCTTCGACGATTGAAATTAAATTTTCATCAAAAGCTGAACATGGTGGAATGCTTCTCGCTGATGCTGGTGAACTGCATCAGGTAATCATGAACCTGTGCCTGAATGCAGACCACGCTATGTTCGGTATGCAGGGAATCCTCACCATTAATATTGAAGAAGTTGATGTCACTGAGGAGAATGACAATGTCCCGCATGAGCTACCCAATGGACAATACCTATGCTTGTCCGTATCTGACACCGGCATCGGAATACCAGAGGAACTGCTCCCGCGCATTTTCGACCCGTTCTTTACGACCAAAAAGGACAAGGGCGGTACAGGACTTGGATTATCTACCGTTCATGGAATCATTAAAAAATACGGCGGCACTGTTACTGTAGAAAGTAAAAGCAATGTAGAAACCACATTCCGTGTATATTTACCGGAAGTCGCAGCTGATTCGTGTGCTTGGTCTCCAGAGGCTGAACAACCCTCGACTCAAGGAACTGAACATATCCTCGTTGTAGATGACGATGAAGAAATGCTTTACTCTGTACATAAGTTCCTTATGCGACAAGGTTATACAGTAACAGCACAGCAAAGCAGCGCAGAAGCATTAAAACGCATACAGTCGAATCCAACTGAATTTGACCTGCTTCTGGCAGATCAAATTATGCCGGAACTGACAGGACTTGAACTCGCAAGTGCTATTTCCACCGTTGCACCTGACTTACGGGTCATAATTTACAGCGGCTTTGAGGGAAGCAACGTTGAGTTATTCATGCAGGAATCCGATAAAATCGGCATCTCTGCATTTCTTGCAAAACCATTCAGAAATTCAGATCTCGGAAACCTTATCCGTAACGTATTAGACTCTCAACAGGACGGCGCGCCATGGCCTTAGTTCTTATTATCGATGACGATCCTTCTATCAGCTACACCCTTTCCAGAGCGGCGCAACGTCAAGGGCATACTGTTACTTTTGCCCGCACACTCCATGAAGGGAAACAAAAATCCGCTGAGCAGGAATTTGCAGTAGTCTTTCTTGATGTTCGTCTTCCAGACGGCAATGGCCTTACGTTACTCCCCAGATTGAAGGCACAGACGCCTTCACCGGAAGTCATCATCATTACCGGCGCCGGTGAACCGGAAGATGCAGCAAAAGCTATTGCTGATGGTGCATGGGAATACATCCAGAAAAGCGATTCTATCCACCAGATCACTGTCACCCTTGAACGGGCATTACGCTATCGGGAAAAACGCCTTTCTTCGCCTCAAGAAACCGCACTTCCCTTACAGCGGGAAAATATTGTCGGAGACAGCCCTGCGTTACGCCGCGCACTTGCCACTGTAGAACAATATGCCGCCAGTGATGTTAATGTCCTCATTACTGGAGAAACTGGGGTCGGCAAAGAAATGTTTGCCCGAGCCATCCACGAAAACAGCAACCGACGCCACCACCCCTTTATTGTTGTTGATTGCGCAGCTCTTCCAGACACTCTGGCAGAAGGTATTCTGTACGGCTATACAAAAGGGGCATTCACAGGGGCTGCACGGGAAAGCACCGGCCTAGTTATGCAAGCAGACGGCGGAACGCTCTTCCTTGATGAGGTTGGTGAGCTTTCGCTGGAAGTACAAAAAAAGTTTTTACGCATCCTTCAGGAACACACAGTCAGGCCGATAGGCAGCACCAAAGAGCTTCATAGCAACTTCAGAATGATTGCCGCTACAAACCGTAATCTGGAGACAATGGCAGAAGAGGGTACATTTAGAAGCGACCTCCTTTTCCGTATTAAAGCACTCCATCTTCCACTTCCTTCTCTTATGGAACGTAAGGAAGATATCCGCCTGCTGGTAAACAAGTTCATCGACACCCTTTGTCGGCAATATCGCATTCCACCTAAGAAAGTTGATCCGGAACTGCTTGAAGTTCTCGAATCATATAACTGGCCAGGAAATGTCCGCGAGTTACGCCACGCCATTGATCATGCGGTTTCTGCCGCGCGCAACGAGCCGCTCCTTTTTTCACAACACATTCCTCAAACGATACGTATTTCTGTAGCTAAACAGAGGGTTAGCCAAACTCCTGTACGCCTTGCCCCGCTACCGGAAAGAAAAGAAGACCTTCCTCCTCTGAGCGAATACCGTGCAGAAGGCTACCGAAGGCTGGAAGAACAATACCTGAAAGACCTCATGCTTCTCACAGAAGGCAACATCAAAGATGCCTGCGCCATCTCCGAATTATCCCGCTCAAGACTCTATGCTTTACTCAAAGAACACGGAGTCCTGCAAAGCAAGACACCAGAGAGCACATAATACTGCTCTCTGCACAACAAGCCACAAGTACTCGTTTTTTATATTTAAAAATAAAAACAAAAGTGTCCTGTTTTTCAGGACACTTTTTTCTTATGCACGGTTTGACCTTCAAAAACGAGCTTTTCAGACTACAAAAGCACACTTTGTCCTATTGGTTGTTCAGTCATTTCATCTCATTGTGGTGCTCTTTTCATCCTGAATAACAAGACTAATCAAGCGCTCCCCCTTACTCGCCACACACACTCAACTAGCTTAACATATTGATTCTAAAAACTAAAAATACAAAATAACGAGTGGCATGCATTCTGCTTTTTAGGAAGTGCAGCAAGATGAAAAAGGGCAGGACACACCGCAGGTGGTTACTGCTTCTGTGTTCTCCCTTTTTTATGCAACACTTTTTAAAGGAGTAAGCAATGAGCACTGCCACAACTCTAACAACCACTGCACCAAGCTCCATTCTTGATTACAAAATCATGGGGCTTCCTCTAGGGCTGTTTACCATCTTAACTGTAGTCGTCATGAGCGCTACCTACTTAGGAGCACTCCCGGGCGGCATGGTCGGAGCGTTTCCGATTATGATGATTTTAGGCGCCATCCTTAACGAGATTGGAGACAATACTCCGATTATTAAAGACTATCTCGGCGGTGGCCCTATCCTGATTATTTTTGGCTCTGCAGCACTTGTAGGCTACGGAATTCTTCCGGAAAAAACCGCAGCCATCATCACAAGCTTCATGAAGAAAGAAAGCTTCTTAAGCTTCTACATTGCCGCGTTAATCTGTGGCTCAATCCTTGGTATGGATAGAAAACTGCTCATCAAAGCAGCTGTCCGCTACCTGCCTGTTATTCTAGGTGGTGTTATTACCGCGCTTCTTCTTTGCGGTGTTGCAGGTATGCTTATGGGATTTGGTTTTGAAGAGGCTGTCTTATACATCGCACTTCCAATTATGGGTGGCGGCATGGGTGCCGGCGCTGTTCCACTTTCCCAAATTTTCGGTTCAACATTGAATATGGATGTTGGAACCATGCTCTCCAAAATGGTTCCTGCTCTTGCACTGGGTAACGCTATTGCTATCGTCTGTGCAGGCTTGTTGCATCGCCTTGGTGCTGTTATTCCAGGCATTTCTGGCCACGGCAAGCTGCTTAAGAAACAAGAGGCCGAGTCAGAAGACTCAGCAGAAGGCGTTGATGCCATCGACTACAAGGCAATGGGAATCGGGCTTCTTTTAGCAACCACATTCTTCGTATGGGGCAAGCTGCTTGGCAAATACATCCCAATCCACTCTTACGCACTTATGATCCTCTCTGTAGGTCTGGTAAAAACACTGGGCATCCTGCCTCGCAAATTTGAAGTCTGCGCATTCCAGTGGTTCCGCTTTGTAATGGTAAGCCTCACCCCTGCACTGCTTCTGGGAATCGGCGTTGCATACACCAACATCCAGCAAGTAATCGACGCCCTCACCATTCAGTATGTAATCCTCGTTGCCATGACTGTAATCGGCTCAATTATCGGCTCCGGCTTCATAGGCATGCTACTTGGCTTCTACCCTGTTGAGGCAGCAATCACAGGGGGTCTCTGCATGGCGAACATGGGTGGTACCGGTGACGTAGCAGTACTTTCCGCATCAAAACGTATGCAGCTTATGCCGTTCGCACAGATCTCTTCCCGTATTGGCGGAGCGTTCATGCTGATTCTGGCAACAGCACTGCTAAAAATGTTTATGTAAAATATTCCATTCCGGTTCACAGGGAAGCCTGTGAACCGGAGTAGACTCTCTTTTGATAGAACACACTGTAAGGAGACCATTCATGGCTTTGTTTACTAAAGAAGAAGCACTTGCATATCACGAAGCACCTCGGAGAGGTAAAACCGAAGTTATTCCGGCAAAACCGTGTAACTCTCAAAAAGATCTTTCCATGGCCTACTCCCCTGGTGTTGCAGAAGCCTGTCTGGCAATTAAAGACAATCCAGAAACAGCAGCCCTCTACACAGGACGCTCCAACCTTGTTGCGGTTGTTTCTGACGGCTCTGCTGTTCTTGGTCTCGGAAACATCGGGCCACTGGCAGGCAAACCGGTAATGGAAGGTAAAGGTGTTCTCTTTAAGACATTCGCTGACATTGATGTTTTTGACATCAACCTTTCTGTTAAGAGTGCAGAGCAGCTTATTGAAATCACAAAAGCAATGGAGCCAACCTTCGGCGGTATCAACCTTGAAGACATCAAGGCTCCAGAGTGTTTCCACATTGAAGAAACTTTAAAAAAAGAAATGAATATCCCTGTATTCCATGATGACCAGCATGGTACAGCGGTTATTTCCGGTGCAGGTATCATTAACGCTTGTGAAATCACAGGCCGCAACATCGAAGACCTTAAGGTGGTGGTTGTAGGAGCAGGTGCTGCCGGTATCGCATGTTCCAAATTTTACGTTGAACTTGGAGTAAAACGCGAAAATATTTTTATGTTCGACTCCCGCGGTCTTATCCATCAAGGCCGAGAAGGATTAAACAAATACAAAGCGGAATTCGCTCAAGACAAAGACTATGGCGATCTTGCAGAATGTCTTAAAGGGGCAGATTGTTTCCTAGGCCTGTCAGTAAAAGACCTGCTCACCAAAGAAATGATAAAGTCCATGGCTCCAAGCCCTATTATCTTTGCAATGGCTAACCCTGACCCGGAAATTCCATACGATGATGCTAAAGAGGCAGTTCCAACCTGCATCATGGGAACAGGACGCTCCGACTTCCCGAATCAGGTAAACAACGTATCCGGCTTCCCGTACATCTTCCGCGGAGCACTTGACGTTGGCGCAACAGAGATCAACGAAGCAATGAAAGTTGCAGCAGCAAAAGCACTGGCAGCCCTTGCTAAAGAACCTGTTCCAGCTGAAGTGTGTAAAATGTACAATGTTGAAAGCTTAGAATACGGTCTCAATTACGTCATCCCTAAACCTCTTGATCCCCGTATCCTTGAATGGGAAGTCCCTGCTGTAGCACAGGCAGCAATGGACACAGGCGTTGCAACCGCCCCTATCGAGGATATGGAAGCATATCGCAAGTCCCTGCGTGAAAGAATAACCGCTTCACGCAACCGTGTGGCCACGTTTATCTCCAGCTACGAAGACAACTCCATCAAAGAATAGTAGCATTGGCCGCTTAAGTCCCCGAAAGCGATTGGGATGACCGGACAAAGTTATTTCAATCAAAAAGGCTCTTGCACATCAGTGTAGGAGCCTTTGTTTCTAACTTATGGATCAAAAAAATTTCTCACACTTTCGTGTAAGAGCTTAATGTTTTTGGCACTTCAAAAAGAGTTGCTAACTAACCAATTAGTGCACTTTGATGTGCCGCGCCCCCCACCCTACATCACTCGCCTTCAAAAAATTTCCTTCTCGCTTCTACAAAAAAATGCTTTTTTGCTTACTTTCATCATAAAAAAGTCTTTGCATATCGAAAAATCAGCTTCATTTTGATGCGTCCCGCACTGCCCTTCAACATCCACCCAATCCAACTATCTTTAATCTAATAACTTTTCTAACCAAACAATGTTGAAGATTTTCCCGCTCAAAAGCGTGACGTCTGTCTTTTATGCACACTAAAGACAGATAGTATTCACTCTTTTTTTCTTCAAAAACACACCTCTTGCTTTTTTCAACAATCGCCCCCTCTCTTTTTGATTATTTGAATATTGCTAATTTTCGCAAAAATACGCAAAAATACAAATTCAGGGCACTTTTTTACAATTTTGTTTAGACAGACTTCCAGCAACTGAAAATTGTTATCCAAGCACCGCCCTGCAGTCCCCTGTATTAATTTGGCAAACTCAGCTAGCGACGGAGTATATATTATGTTTGAAGCACCTTATTTACTGTTCCTTGGCGATGCACCTGATGCTCTTGCGGCGAAGATGGCACAAGGCATTTATGACTGGCGCCCAGAAGCTGCTATCGGTCAGTTACGCATGGAAAACTGTAATGTCGACCTTGGTATTACAGATTTGTCAATTCAGGACGCTGTAGCAGCTGGAGCCAAAACGTTGGTTATCGGCATTGTCAACAGAGGTGGTGTAATTTCAGATAGTTGGAAATCCATCCTCATTGAAGCTCTTGAAGCTGGTATGGACATCGCTTCCGGTCTGCACAACCTGCTCCGTGATGAGCCTGATCTGGTTGAAGCTGCTGAGAAAAATGGTTGCACTCTACACGACGTGCGTTTGCCATCTGTCAAATACCCAATTGCAAACGGGAAGAAACGCTCCGGAAAACGCTGCCTCGCGGTAGGAACCGACTGCTCCGTAGGCAAAATGTATACGGCACTTGCAATGCACCGCGAGATGAAAGAACGCGGTATGAAAGCTACCTTCCGCCCAACGGGACAAACAGGCATCTTGATTGAAGGCAACGGCGTTCCACTTGATGCAGTTATCGCCGACTTCATGGCTGGTGCTGTTGAATGGCTCACACCGGATAATGACGCAGACCACTGGGATCTCATTGAAGGTCAGGGAAGCCTGTTCCACGCATCCTACTCCGGTGTAACCATGGCTCTTATTCATGGCGGTCAGCCTGATGCGCTGATCCTCTGCCACGAGCCAACTAGAGAACATATGCGCGGCCTGCCTGAATACCAGCAGCCTTCCCTTGAAGCCTTGAAGGACGTTGCCCTGCGTATGGCTCAAATTGTTAACCCTGACTGCAAAGTTGTCGGCGTTTCCGTTAACACCCAGCACATGGAAGAAACCGACGCACTCAATTACCTCAAGGCACTTGAAAAACAATTCGGTATCCCTTCAGTCGATCCATTCAGACAAGGAGCAGGTCGTCTTGTAGAGGCTCTCGAATGCGCATAACCGTTAGCAAGGACATCTTTCCCCTCGCAAAAGTATTCACCATCTCACGTGGATCAAGAACCGAAGCTGTTGTTGTCCGTGTAGATATTGAACGCGATGGAGTTGTCGGGCGTGGAGAATGTGTACCGTACGCACGGTACAATGAAACCGTTGAAAGTGTTATCGCGCAAATTGAAGCACTCCCTTTGCCAATAACTCGCAAGACACTCCAGTCCGCCTTGCCTGCAGGTGCAGCACGCAATGCTGTTGACTGTGCCCTGTGGGATCTGGATGCCAAGCTTTCCGGAAATCCTGTATGGCAGCTAGCTGGGTTGGACGAACCAAAGCCGGAAGTTACCGCGTACACTCTTTCGCTGGACACCCCAGAAAACATGCTCTCTGAGGCCACAAAAAATTCTTCCCGCCCTCTTTTAAAAATTAAACTTGGCGGCAAAGGCGATATCGCTCGCATTGAAGCTGTGCGCAAAGGAGCACCTGACGCACGTATTATCGTAGATGCCAACGAGGGCTGGACACCGGAACTGTATCAGGAAATTGCTCCTGTATTGCTCAATCTCGGGGTTGAGATGGTCGAACAACCTTTGCCAGCCGGTGCCGATGACGCCCTGCTCCATTTAGAGCGTATCCTACCTGTCTGTGCCGATGAATCCTGCCACGATCGCAGCTCTTTACCTGATTTGCAGGGTAAATACGATATGATCAACATAAAACTCGATAAGACTGGTGGACTCACCGAAGCTCTGGCGTTAAGAGAGCTGGCGAAAGAAAATGGTTACGAGATCATGGTCGGCTGCATGGTCGGCTCTTCTCTTGCCATGGCCCCTGCAGTGTTTGTTGCTCAAGATGCTGCTGTGACCGATTTAGATGGCCCGCTTCTGCTGGCCGAGGACAGACCTTGCGGACTGACCTATGACAACAAGCACGTGCACCCTCCACAACCTGAGTTATGGGGCGCTCCTACTAACTAATAATTAATCCACACTGCTCAAAAAGACCTATTGTAGAGAGTTAAAGGATAATCATGAGTCGTACAGTTTATGTAAACGGGAACTACCTGCCCGAAGAAAATGCCACTGTATCCATTTTTGACCGCGGTTTCTTATTTGCCGACGGCGTATACGAAGTAACCGCTGTTCTGGACGGAAAGCTAGTGGATTACGCAGGCCACACAACCCGCCTTGAACGTTCCCTTGGCGAACTCAAGATGGAAATGCCTATCAGCCAAGAAGAACTACTTGAAGTTCACCGCGAACTCATTAAGCGAAACAATCTTAATGAAGGCGCTATTTACTTACAGATTACCCGTGGCGCTGCGGATCGAGACTTCGTATTCCCGAAAGATGCCGAGCAGACCATCGTCCTGTTTACACAAGCCAAACCTCTTTCTGCCCCAAAAACTGGTATCCGCATAATCTCCGCACCAGACATCAGATGGGGTCGTCGTGACATCAAGACCGTTCAGCTTCTTGCTCCTTCCATGACAAAAATGATTGCAAAAGCTGAAGGCAAAGATGACGCATGGATGGTTCAAGACGGTTTTGTTACAGAAGGAACTTCCAGCAACGCATACATTGTAACCAAAGACGGTAAGATCGTTACCCGCAATCTTTCCAACTCCATTTTGCACGGCATCACTCGCGCAGCTGTATTGAAGCTTGCAACAGAACTGGACATGGAAATCGAAGAACGTCCCTTCACCATTGAAGAAGCACAGCAAGCCGCTGAAGCCTTTGCTACTGCTGCCACAGCCTTCGTAAACCCTATTATCGAAATCGATAACGTTGAACTTTCCGGTGGCACCCCAGGTCCTGTTGTAACTCGTCTCAGCAAAATCTACCTCGAGGAAAGCCGCAAAGCTGCAATGTAGTGGCAAGCCGTTCTGTTTTCAGCAGGCAACGCGAACTTTCTCCATCGCCACTACACGGTGGATCAATCTGAAGCAAAAAAGCTCTTACACTTTCATGTAAGAGCTTTTTTTACTTTAAAACCTCATTCGCTGGTGTAGCAACCGACCGTAAGCAACTTGTAATTTGTTTTCAATCCAGTCAGCAATCAAATGCGATCTACCATTAATCAACTATCTGATTCAAAAGCCATTCTTTAAATACTGTGATACATAAGGAATGCTTACTACCTTACTTGTAGCCAGATAGTAACGTTTCTTAGAACAGCAGGTGATGTCTCTCGGCATAATAAGGTCACCCGAATCCAATTTTCGCTGAACTAACTGCAGTTCGCTAACTTCAAGCATTCAACAATTCACATCCGTTCTTTTCAACTCAAAAAATTCACAAAACAAAACGTTACTACTTTAACCAAGCATGACATGCGAACTTTTATTATCCATCCAGTTAAAAATATGAATTAGACTAATAAGGGGGAAAAACGGCCCCGAATAATCATGAATAAGGTTGCCCTTGAACTTACTCCAACCAGCTAGAAAAACAAAAAAAGCTCTTACACTTTCGCGTAAGAGCTTGATTTACTTTGGCGTCCCCAGGGGGATTTGAACCCCCGTCGCCTGCGTGAAAGGCAGGTGTCCTGGGCCAGGCTAGACGATGGGGACGCTTCTTATATGCAGATTAAAACTTCTGACCTTGTTTTAATCTAACTAACTTATCGTTGCGGGGATTTGAACCCCCGTCGCCTGCGTGAAAGGCAGGTGTCCTGGGCCAGGCTAGACGATGGGGACGCGTCTTATATACAGATTAAAACTTCTGACCTTGTTTTAATCTAGATCACTTGATGGCTGGGCTACAAGGACTCGAACCTTGATTAACGGAGCCAGAACCCGTCGTCCTGCCAATTGAACGATAGCCCAACAAGTGAGAGGTGTATTTATGGAATTTATTACACCTTGTCAATATGGAAAATTCATTTTTTCATTTTTTACTATTGTCCCTGCATTGCACTTCGACTGAATCCACCGTAGGAAACGAATCTATTGCCTATTCTTTTATTAATAAGGATTGATCATGCCTACACAGAACCCAATACCTTCTGATCTATTCGAACAAGAACAGTCAGCAAATTCTAATCTCCCCAAAAAACATTCATGTTTTGTAAGCAACCACACGCAGCTGGATATTAACAGGCCACAACGGACAGGTTGCCCTGAAGTCATTTTTTGCGAAGGCAAAACTCCTGAGCAGGTTGCAATCATCTTTCAAGCAATGATTGATTCACATGGTGAATGTCTTGGCACGCGCGCAACCGAAGAACATTACAAAGCAGTCCAAACAGTTCTTCCAGCCATCCGTTTTGATGCTAACGCCCGCACATTGACTCTTGATGCCCCTAATAAAAAACTAACTGGCTGTGTTCTAGTAATCAACGCCGGAACATCCGATCACGGAATCGCTGAAGAGGCAGCCCAGACAGCTGAGTTTCTCGGCAGTAATGTTATTAGACACTTTGACTGTGGAATTGCCGGAGTACATCGGGCACTGAATGCAGCAAAAGATTTTGAGAAGGCCTCAGCAATCATTGCAGTTGCCGGAATGGATGGAGCTTTGCCAACGCTTGTTGCCGGGCTCAGCCCCGTACCTGTTATCGCTGTTCCAACAAGTATAGGCTACGGCACAGGACTTGGTGGGGTTGCTGCCCTCATGACCATGCTGAACGGCTGCGCTCCCGGAGTTTCAGTTGTGAATATCGATAATGGGTTTGGAGCAGGCTATCAGGCTCATATGATCAACGTAATGGCTCACAGGTGAAAACACCCATAACAAGCTGACAATATTAATCATCAAAAACTATTTCCTTTCTAAAACAAAATGCCCCTCACCACCTTGCTCCGTATCAATTACTGTCATACCAACAAGTTCTTTTCAACAGCTAAAAAAGTAAGACCAAATCCCGTAGAAAACATCGTCCAGCCCTTGCTAAGGGCAGGACATTTTCTGTACATAAATACAAATTAAAAGTTACTCATATAGCTAACTATGCACGAATGTAGTCAATCACACTGCATCTTGAACTATGTGATTAAATTTACAATTACTAAATAGATATCTTCCTCTTCAACGTGGCTCTATGTTTCTAGTCTCTTCAAGAATAAAGAAACGAATGGTCAAAAAAACGAAATAGCTAATCGACACACTAAGCAAAGAGAAATATTATGCGATTTATTGTGCGCGGAGCACGGCATGAAGATCACGATGAACTGTGTCGGCTCGCTTATCAGGCTCCTCTTTTAAGCCTCCAGCCTTCGCCAGATCTTTTGTCTAAACGAATTGAGACCAGCTTGCAGTCATTTGCGGGCATTCTCCCACCTGGAAAATGTGAATATCAATTCGTTTGTGAAGATCTGGCCACAAAACGAATTGCTGGAGCTTCCAGCTTATTTGGTTCGTACATATCCGAAGCCCAGCCACAACATTACATAGATGTGATCAACGAAGAAGATCATCAGAAATATATCCGTGGCATTGAAACTCAACGTACAAGCGGCCTTGGCGGGTTGATTGTGGACGACATGTTCCGCAAAACACATTACAAACTTGCAGCCCAGTTAAGCCACATACGAGTCCTTTACGCAGGAATTAAGCCAGAACGCTTTACAGACTCTTTTGTAGTTGAGGTACTAGGCAAGATTACCGCCAAAGGTGAATCCCGTTTCTGGGATTGTTTTGGAAAAAAATTTACAGGAATGAGCTTTATTGAAGCGTACAAACGTATGGCTAATAAGGATCGTTCATTTATGAACATGTTCCCTAACGAATATGAATTACCAGACGGTTGTTCCAAACAACGAATCAGTGAAAATTCCGTAGGTATGTCGTCACGCGGTTCACAGCATCTTGCAAAACGTCTTGGATTCACATTCCAAAACAGAGTCGACCCAGTTGATGGAACACTCTGCTACAAAGCAACTCGTAACGAACTGTCTCCATTAAGAAACGGGAAGTGGTACACCCTCAAAAAAGGAAGCATTAAAGGCGACATTCACCTGATGGGATCTCTTAAAGAAAATGGTGAATTTTCAGGTGCAATAGCCCATTGCGGATTCCAAAACGGGATAGCAGTTATTCGCGAAAACATCTGTGCAGCACTCGGACTTATTGAGGGAGACCGTGTTTTTGTATCCCCTCATTGTTAGCTGCTGCTAAAAAAACTGCAACGGCTTGACTCGGATATACCTTCATAGCGCAATAACATAGTGCGGCATGGTCGAACCACTCCCTCCTGCAATGCGTTACTATCATTATAATATGGCACGTACTTCTTTCAGATCAGCCGTATCCAACGGAAAGTAAGTTTACGTAACTCTCTACTTACTATATGTAGTACTTAGATACGGTATGGAATTGTGCTTCACAACATGTCATAAGATATTCTTTATTTTATGACATACGCAGCTTCAGTAAGACGAGGGGAAGTCGAAGCCGCGTTGCACGCTTCAAAGATAAGCACCGTATTCCTGCAAAGGGAGCTCTAATGAAGAAAGATTGGACACCGGAACAAACAGAAAAACGCCGTCTCATACTTGATGCAGCACGCGAACTGTTCTCTAAAGAAGGTGTAGGCAATGTCTCCATGCGACGCATTGCTGCCAAGGTAAATTACAGCCCCGCGCTTATTTACCGGTACGTAAAAAACAAAGAAGAACTGCTAGATCAGCTCCGCACTGAAGGCTACCAGATTCTCCTCAACCGATTAGCAAGACTTGAAATAGATCCTGACCCAATCAAGCACCTTGCGAATCTTGCCGTTGAATACGGCGGATTCGGCGTTGATTACTGGGAATACTATGATCTTATGTTCCATATGCCTATTCAGATTTCTGAAGACGGCACAGTACCAGTAAAGGGCTACGAGGCTGTACTTGGTATGGTTCGAAACGCCGTGGAACGCGCTATTGACGCCGGTCATTTTGAAGGATGCTCTGTAGACGACGCCCTGATCATGTCTTGGTCACAAATTCACGGTTTAATCAGTCTCTATATTTCTGGTCGTACACCGTTCCACATCGGTGAAGAGCGCGCAAAAGCATTGCTAGAGGAAATTCCACGTCATTTCTTACGCATGGTTGCAACTGGAAAGAAATAATCTTTTCGCACTGCGAATTATTTTTGAAAAAGGCTATCCTAAATGTTAGGACAGCCTTTTTTCATAACTTTTATAAGATATCATTAGCTACACTGGATTCCATGCAGAGTCGGCAGGTTCCTGATTTGAGGATTTTCAATCTGACTTTGAACCATCTCCGCCTGAGCCATAAGCCAAGCTTCATTACTTCGACTCAGTCCTTTCTTCTGCAACAACCTCATCATCTCAACACAAACAGTTTCAACCGCTGCTTCCGCATTGCTCAAAATGTCAGGTCCCTGAGTAAGATTCAACGACAAAACGTCATTCAGTTTTGCCGCAATAAACGCACCGTCAGGCAGCTCTTTCATACCGCGGAACGCCCATTTATAAAACGGCATGTACTTACCGTGCATCAAATACATGGCTCCAACTGTGGACTCAACAAAACGTGAAACGGCAAGCAGCGCCGCTGCAGTATCATTTCGCTTGAGCATACGCAGCAGGTTATACTGACCGCTTTGTGCCATAACAGCAAAACGAGCCGCCAACTTTTTCTTCATTACATCATCAGGATAAAAATTAAGTAATGACTTCCGGAAAGAAGAGAACTGCCCTACAGGGTCAGTAAAAACTTCTCCGTTAGTTGCAACAGCTAAAAAATGTTCAGGAACAGTATACCACTGCTGCCATGTAGAAAGTGGTTGTCCACTGTTAATAAAGCGTCGATAGAAACCTTCAATAGTGAACAAGCCAACCCGTCCATTCCGAAGATCTGGCGCCATTCTCACAGGATATCCCTTAAAGGTAGATGGAAGACGCGCAAATACTGGCTCAAGCAACGGCTCAACTTGCCCAGCAAGTGATTCTGGAACCCAAATACAAACACCCGCGCCCCAATCGTGATCCTGTGAAAAATCGTCATCAAATCCGAAACATTCAGATCCCTCACCCACAAGGCCGATAGCAAGCTGACTCACATATCCTGGCAGCTCGCTTCGCAGCATCGGCGCGGCTACTTCATCATAGAATTCTCTGGATAAAGGTAATCCCTGCATGATTCTCCCCTCCCTTCTTCAACTTTTAGCTCTGATGGAGTTTCTCTCGTCTGCGTGCTTCTAATTCTTCCAGTGTGCCTAGCCCCATCCGAGCATAAAAATTGACGTAACGCTTACGTGCCAAGTTTTCACCGGAGCGAAGAGCCTTATCTACACACGCTTGATACAAATCAAGACTACGTTCCGAGAGAGTTTCCATTTCCGCTGGGAAGTACATATCAAAACGGGCAAGAGATTGAGGAAACAATAGTGGAAATTCCTGAAACAACTCCTGCATCCAGACTCGTTCTGTAGCAGTAATTTTTCGTACTTTCTCCATGTTCGGGGACACACACGGAATCAGGTTGTCCATTCGGGCATACTTTTCGGTCATCAAATTGCGGCCAACGCGCTCCGCCTCAATCAAATCGTCTTTGTAAGATGCAATATACTCATCTGACAGTACGGAAAAGACCATCCAGCGCCAGTGGCGAAACATGTCCGGATTTTCCTGACAGGATGCGGGACCACCCAAATTTTTCGTGTTCAAAAACATAACCAGTTCGCGCTCAATCACATCTTGAATCAATTCTTCACGAGTTTGATTAGTTTCCATACCTCATATACCTTCCTGAAATTTAATATGTTCAAGCAATAAGCAGAACAACTAAAAACAACCTATTAAAAAAATAGCCAAAAAAACTTATTAAGAATCTTTACCAATAGATCTACTCTTTCATTTCACCCTTGTGAAGAGGAGAAGGTATAATTCCCATATTTTCCCTGCTGCTTTTTCAGTTTTAAAAAAAGTATGAGCCGGCTCTATTGCTTCGCACACTTTGAAACAACTGAACCGGCTCAACCAAACGGGAATTATGTGTAGCATGTGAAACATGCCCCATAAAATATTATAAATTGGTCACACAACGTGTAAAACAAAAAACTATAGTATAAAAAACAACAGTGTATCCTTGCAGCGAACCTATTTATAATAAAATTTGCAAAGCAGCTCCGGCTATTTTCAAGCCGAGAATTGCCAATAAAACAAAGAAAAATTTTCGATACGATGATTCAGAAATAAAAGCTGAAAGATAAATTCCAAGCTTACTGCCGACAACTACGGCAGGAACTGAAGCTGCGTATATAGTCAATGCGTAGGTATCAATATTACCAATTGCAACCTGTGTAGAAACAATAAGCACACCGGTAAGAATAAACCCTGCGCTGATGATAGCTTTAACAGCGTTTTTTGGACAACCACAGTATGCGGTATATACTGCAAGAGGTGGACCATTAAAGCTGAAGGCCATTCCCAGAGAACTGGACATCACGCCTGCGACATAGCCCCATGCCGGATTGACAACTCGCACTTCCTTCTTTTCAAAAAAAAGATTCCAGATTGCATAGGCTGCAACAAAAGCACCCATACCGAATCTAAGCTGTTGTTCTGGAACGAATTGTAATGCATACGCACTAAGCACAACCCCGGGGACAGCGCCCATCAACAGCGTTTTGGTATAGCGCCATTCAATATGCTTTCGATAAACCCATCCAGCATGACAATTCAACGTCAGGACTATCATCGTAGCACTCGGCACGAGAACCGAAACATCCATCATGTAGCTGATGATAGGCATGGCAACCATAGCGGCACCAAATCCGGCAAGCCCGTTCACAAAGCCGCCGACAAACCACCCCATCGCGATAAAGAGTATATGTTCCATTTTGTGATTGTTCGATAAGCCAGTGCTTACTGCTTCATCTTGCGGAAAATTGTAGTACGGTTCACCTTAAGAACTTCAGAGGCTTTGTTCACTGAGCCATAAGTATCGAGTGCCTGCTGAATAACGCGACGCTCGAGCTCTGCCATAATTTCTTTCAAAGACTTACCTTCATCTTTCGCGTCAAGCTCTACGTTAGGCAAGCAATCCATTGGATGACGGGAGTTAATAGAAGGCGGCAGATCGTTTGCTGTAATATCAGAATGATCCAGTGTTACAACAAGGCTCTGAATAAGGTTTTCAAGCTCACGGATGTTACCCGGCCAGCGGTATTTAAGCAGCAACTGCATAGCATCACGGGCACATGTGATGTCTTTCTTGTATTTTTCACCGTAGATAGAGAGGAAATGCTCTACAAGACCCGGAATCATTTCTGTACGCTCACGCAGTGGCGGAATCTCAACAACGGCTACACGTAAACGGTAGAACAAATCGCTTCGGAAATTACCCTTACGGACTTCTTCTTCCAGATTACGGTTAGTTGCAGCAATAATACGTACATCAACTTTTTTAGCTACAGAGGCACCAACGCGAACAACTTCCTGATCTTGAAGAACACGCAGAAGCTTAGCCTGCATGGAAAGAGGAAGTTCACCGATTTCATCAAGAAATACGGTACCGCGATTAGCCATTTCAAAGTGACCAGGCTTGCCCTTTGAGGTTGCACCGGTAAAAGCACCTGGAGCGTAACCGAAAAGTTCTGATTCAATAAGGTTTTCAGAAATACTACCACAGTCAACCTTAAGGAACATTTCGTCCCTGCGCGGGCTACTGTCGTGTGCAAGACGCGCAAACCAGTCTTTACCAACACCGGTCTCACCAAGCAGAAGCATGGTAGCGTCAGTTTCTGCAATACGCTTAATAAGTGATACTAGCTGCTGCACCTGAGAATCATAGAACATGTTATCAGGATTATTGTCTGTAGAATCCTGAGATGCTAGATGTGCAAGCTGTTTTGAGAAAAGGGAAATTTGTTCTTTCTGCTGTGCGATCTGCTTACGCATTTGCCCGATCAGGGTAATGTCACGCGCAAGCGTAACAACGAGCACGAGCTCATTGTTATCGTCAAAAACAGGAAAACCGCGTAAAACAAGGCGCTTGCCTGTTTTCAGCTGCTGAACAACGGTTGCAGGCTTACCGGTCTTCACAATCTCAGGGTTAAGAACAGCATCAAAGATACCACTGTCTTTTAGATACCGGACATCCTTACCACGCAATTCGCCTTCCGTAAGTCCGGTAAGACGTTCATACATGGAGTTAACAAATAGCGTTTTGCCTTCTTTGTCCGTAATATAGATGCCGTCATCCAGCACTTCAAAAATATGCCGAACTGAGGCTCCAATTTTATCTAAATAGGTATCCATATAACCCTTCTCCCTGAATACTATACTATGCAGACCGCATGTGCGGCCTGCATAGACAGGTACTGTAAGACAGGATTCCCTCGAAGTCGAAGGGACTTTCTTTAGCTAGCGTAGTTAGGAACTTGCTTAGCAATCTCTACGAGTGGAAGAAATACTTCGTTATCAAGAGATACTTCGCCCATTGGGTACTCACGACCAAGGTTGGTGTACTTCTGAGTACCAAGGCGGTGATATGCGAGCAATTCGTACTCAACGTCAAGGTCTTTAATGAAATCAACAATTGCCTGAATGTCTTCAGGTGTGTCGTTAAAGCCCGGAATTACCGGAGTACGTACGCGAATTTTGAGTTTTGGATGAGCTTCGCGCAGTGCTTTAATATTCTTCAAGATGAGTTCGTTGCCTACACCACAAAATTCTTTATGCTTATCAGAGTCCATGCTCTTGATGTCCATCATCGCGAAGTTCAGGTATTTGCCTGCTTCAACGAGAGTTTCAGTCTGAACATGACTACATGTTTCTACTGCAGTTTTAATGTAACGGCGTTTTGCTTCTTTAAGCAAGGCAAGAGCAAATTTTGGCTGAGCAAATGGTTCGCCGCCACCAAGAGTAAGGCCGCCACCAGATCGTGCGTAGAACATAGCATCTTTTTCAACGGAATCGATGGCATCTTTAACAGTCATCTCATCACCGTAGTTAATGAGTGCGCCAGCAGGACAAGCCTCTGAACATGCCATACAGTTTGTACAGGTATCCCAGTTCACAGCGATTTTATCATCTTCACCCTGAGTAAGGGAACCAGCAGTACAAACCTCTGCACAACGCAGACATTTTGAAAGAGTCAGACACTGGCCAGAGTTGTAGGCCAGTTGCGGCTTAAATGATTGTGATTCCGGGTTACTACACCACTTACAAGAAAGAGGACAGCCCTTCAGAAAAACAACTGTGCGGATTCCCGGTCCGTCATGCACGGAGTATTTCTGAATGTTAAAGACCTGACCAGTTGTGTTTAAAATTTCTTTTTGAGTCATTGCAGTAATCCTGTAATTTAAGCAGTTTTGCCTGATTCTGAAAAACAGACGCCTGCATAGGCAAACGGACGTCTGTTCATTTTTTTGCAACGAAGAGAGGAGACACATTCGGAGACGTTACGAAGCAAGCGCTAGACTTACTTTAAGACCGAAGTAACAATATTCAACCCCCACAACATGCAGATAGAGAAAAAGATAAAATCAACAAAATCTCTATGGGTGGGGCCCCTCTTACAATTGTAACTAAGCTGTGATTGTCGCGCTCATCGCATACAATAGGCTTAAAGTTGATATTCTCAGGTTCCAACAACTGGTATTTTTGAGCTCTCCGTTATCTAGAGCTGCATGACAGTTAAACATCACTTAACGTTTGTCAGACCTGAGAACTATCAAGAAAACAATAAGATCAGAATCTCGCACCATTCATAACAGCTATGCTACTAAGAAAAGCCAAACACCAATCTTATCTATTAGCATACTGGGATGAGCTTCCCGAAAAGTAATGCTCACAAAAAGCAACACCTACGAAAGACATCATACCCCTCCCAGCAAAGCAGCGCATATATCCTCAAATTAATTGAAAAAGAGCACCTTGAACGTATTCAACTACTCCTAAACATCAAAGCAATACCGATGCCAACAAACACAATTTACATTATTATATGTGATTTTTCGTTCAAGCACTTTCAAGCACTCTCTCTTTCACAAATTGAAAACATGTCATAACTACTTAATCATTTCATGCTTAATTTTTTTAAATACAAGCTGTTAAAGAACAGAAAAAGAATCACAATTGACAATGTAAGCCGAGCTTACATGCATCATAAATTTTTCTTACACTCTATAGCCATCATGCGTTCCACAACGGCAACACAAACTATTTCCACCTCAAACATATGCCTGTTTTATGTTTCAAAAAAGCAACATCTTTAAACTTTTTACTTTAATTTCCACAGGCTAAGAAAATACAACCTCATGGTTGCATTCCAGCAACTATAGTTGCATTTCTGCATCACAACACATCGCCCTCCCTACATTCTCAAACGATACCCCACACCATCACAAGCAAAACGCCAACTTGTAATGTTATTTCACAAGCATGTTCCCAACTCACCAACACACTCAAGCCCCTAAGCATACAACCATCGAAAAAACTTAATATTGACTGATTAAACAGACAAAACAAACGTCACAAACTAGCATCATTATATAAGGACGAAACATAACACAGATAACTTTCTACAATTACAAGCTATTAAGCATCGCGCAGCAAAACAATGTTGCAACGATGCAAATCATGACACCTTGTCGCAAAAACGCAACACTCCGTAACATACTGATTTTAAGCGAATAAAAAAAACAAACCTTCTACATGTTGCAATGAAGCAACTAAAACACAGCCACACCCCCACCTTCTTCACTTCTTACCCTAGCGGGCATTCCTCATTACGAGCTATTTTTCACAAAGCAAAAAAACATCTGATGTTTTTTCACTACAACCAGAACGGGGAGAATCCCACAACTCGCAGAAGCCAAAACCCGCTTTATTCAATAGGATTGAGGCAGTGTTTCAATTTTTTTGAACGAACTTTACACTTCATCAAGCAGGTTACAGCACCCTCCAAACAAACTTTTTTGCCAAAAAAACGATTAAAAATACACTTTCGGCACATGTTGGCATCACCTTTGCTCTAAGAGAATCACAAGGCACGAAGCTCACGGCAGCTTACTTTAACGATCACTGAAAAGCTGCTGAAGAACGTGTCCTTACTAAAAAGCGAATCAAAATTTACTGCTGCTGAGCACACAGCGGCCGCAGCATTTTTAACCACAGGTACTGCACTTTTACGTGCCACCTATTTTGAACCTAATCACAGGAGTCAGTTATGTCTTGTTGTGTATCACCTCACGAACAACGT
The DNA here is from genome assembly GCF_900129975.1 of Halodesulfovibrio marinisediminis DSM 17456. Taxonomy (NCBI): domain Bacteria; kingdom Pseudomonadati; phylum Thermodesulfobacteriota; class Desulfovibrionia; order Desulfovibrionales; family Desulfovibrionaceae; genus Halodesulfovibrio; species Halodesulfovibrio marinisediminis. The sequence goes on along the minus strand of NZ_FSRG01000005.1, from coordinate 166,054 downwards.
CTGCTCGATAAAATCGAAGGTAAAGAAGATATCTACCGCGCATCCCACCCGCGTGTATTCAAAATTCTCGAAACTTTCGACAACGTTCGTCCAATGATCGACATCGAACGTGCTAAATACTTCACCGAGTCCATGAAAGAGACCGAAGGTGAAATGCTCTGCCTGCGTTGGGCAAAAGCAATGAAGCACGTTGCTGAAAACATCACTGTTTACATCGACGACGACAACCTCATTTGTGGTCGTGGTGGCGTAAAAGGCCGTTACGGTCTGCTCTACCCTGAACTTGATGGTGACTTCCTCGACATCGCTGTTGAAGATCTCCCTAACCGTACTGAATCTCCTTTCTCTATTACTGCTGAAGACGCAAAAGTAGTTGTTGAAGAGATCGCTCCTTACTGGAAAGGTAAAACTTACCACGAAGCTCTCAGCAAATCTTTCCCTGAAGAAGTACACAGACTTACTTACGACGATCCAGAAGGTCTCGCTTCCCGCTTCATCGTAAACGAAACTTCTTCTTTCCGTTCTTCCATTCAGTGGGTTCACGACTACGAAAAAATCCTCAAGCGTGGTTTCGGTGGCATTAAAGCAGAAGCTCTCGAAAAAATCGAAGCTCTCGATCCATTGTCCCCATTCGACAACGTTGAGAAAAAACCTTTCCTCGAGTCCATCGTAATCGTATGTGACGCTGTTATCACTTGGGCACGTCGTCACTCCGAGCTCGCAGCTGAACTCGCTAAGAAAGAAGCTGATCCAGTTCGTAAAGCTGAACTCGAAAAAATGGCTGAAATTTGTGCTCACGTTCCTGAGCACCCAGCTCGTACTTTCCACGAAGCTGTTCAGTCCCAGTGGTTCACCCAGATGTTCTCTCGTATCGAGCAGAAAACTGGTACCATCGTATCTAACGGCCGTATGGACCAGTACTTCTACCCTTACTACCAGGCTGACGTAGAAGCTGGCATCCTCGACGACGAGCAGGCTCTTGAGCTTCTCGAGTGTCTCTGGGTTGGTATGGCACAGTTCATCGACCTCTACGTTTCCCCTACCGGCGGCGCATTCAACGAAGGCTACGCTCACTGGGAAGCAGTAACCATTGGTGGTCAGACTCCTGAAGGTCGCGACGCAACCAACGAACTGACTTACCTCTTCCTTAAATCAAAACGTGAATTCCCGCTTCACTACCCTGACCTTGCAGCGCGTATTCACTCCCGCTCTCCAGAGCGCTACCTCGCTGACGTTGCTGAAACCATTAAGGACGGCTCCGGCTTCCCTAAACTCATCAACGACGAAGAAGTAGTACCTCTTTACGTTTCCAAAGGTGCAACCTTTGCTGAAGCTTACGACTACGCTGTTTCCGGTTGTACCGAAGCACGTATGCCTAACCGCGACACCTACACCTCCGGTGGTGCATACGTTAACTTCGTAGCAGCTCTCGAAATGGTTCTGCACAACGGTAAAATGGTTAAACACGGCGACGAAGTTCTCGGTCTCGAAACCGGTGATCCTCTCTCCTTCGAAACTTGGGAAGAGTTCTTTGCTGCATACGAAAAACAGCATCATCACTTCCTCAAAACTGCATTCTACCAGCAGTACGTAATCAACAACCTTCGTGCTAAGCACTTTGCACAGCCAATGGGCTCTGCAATGCACGACCTCTGCATGAAGCACTGCCTCGACCTGCACACCCCGCAGATCCCAGAAGGCATTAACATGGGTTACTTCGAACACATGGGTCTTGGTACTCTCGTAGACTCCCTCTGCGCTATCAAGAAACTCGTATTCGAAGACAAAAAACTCACCATGAAAGAAGTTATCGAAGCTTGTGACTGCAACTTCGAAGGCAAAGAAGACGTACGTCAGCTCCTCATGTCCGCTCCTTGCTACGGCAACGACGACGAGTACGCTGATGAAGTAGCTAACAAAATTGACTCCTTCAACGTTCTCTACGGCCAGAAATACGCTAAAGAACTTGGCATGCACAACGACGTTCGTTACGTACCATTCACCTCCCACGTACCATTCGGTAAAGTGGTAAGTGCTACCCCTAACGGTCGTTTCGCATGGACTCCACTTTCTGACGGTTCTTCTGCATCTCACGGTGCTGACAAAAACGGTCCTACTGCGGTTCTTCTTTCTAACTACACTTCTAAAAACTACGGCCACCGCGACCGCGCTGCTCGTATGCTGAACATTAAGTTCACTCCGAAGTGTGTTGAAGGCGAAGAAGGTACTGAAAAGCTCGTATCCTTCATCCGTACTTTCTGTGACCTCAAACTCTGGCACGTTCAGTTCAACGTTATCAACCGTGACACCCTGATCGCTGCTCAGAAAGATCCAGAAAAATACCGTAGCCTTATCGTTCGTATCGCAGGTTACTCTGCATACTTCGTAGATCTCTCTCCAGATCTCCAGAACGACCTCATCGCACGTACTGCACACGAAACTGTTTAGTATCGCGCACTAGATGAAATAATGAGCCCCGACACTTACGTGTCGGGGCTTTTTTATTGTCTTGATATTACAAGAATTATTCCCTCTTGCTTTTACGTTCTTTCTACGCAATATAATAAATACACCGTAACGAAACGTTACACATGCTGATCAGTCTCTAAGGGGGAGGGACATAATGACACACACACAACTAAGTGCATCAAAAGAGAATGCTTTTTTTGTCAGTACAGAACTTAATGCACGGCGCTATGCACAGATTATTCAAGATTCACACGCCCGCTCCAAAGCAATGGGGATTGATCCAAACCAGACAGCTTCCCCCGAGAAATACAAACTTAGCCCAGAGCAGCTGCGCCAGCGAATAAAAGATAGTCAGCCTTTCTACGACCTTGTTACAACTCAAATGTCTACGCTATACCAAATCCTGAAAGGTTCTGGATTCTGTATGGCTGTAGCCGACGCTGATGGATATGTGCTGCACGCCCTTGGAGACGCACAGATTCTCGAGCATTACAAAAAAGGGAACTGCATGCCCGGCTATCTTTGGACTGAAGAAGCTGTAGGTACCTGTGGTATCGGTTTAGCACTTATTGAAAACCTTCCTATCCAAATTTCCGGTAAAGAGATGTTCTGTAAACGAGCACATCATATTACCAACTCTGCTACACCGGTGCATGACAACAACGGAAAACTTCTTGGAGTTATTGCCCTTAGTGGTCAAGCCAGTACCGTGCACATCCATACACTCGGAATGGTTATCCTCACAGCAAAAGCTATCCGGTCTCAAATTGGAGAAATAGAAAAAGCGCGTGAAATTGCCATCCGTAACACCTACATGACGGCACTAATGGAGTCTGACCAACGGGGTATCATTGCCCTCAACGGTAACGGCGAGATTATGCAGATTAACCAAAAAGCTAACGCGCTTCTTGGCATTGATCAAAGAACAATTTCCAACGCCTCTCTTACCAATCCAGATGAAGCAGAACCTTCACTTAACATTTCTACTCTCACCCGTACCCGCATGGACTGGAAGCATGTTCTCCACTCCAAGCAAGGCTTCTCTGAAAGAGAAGTTACATTCATCCGCGGAGACTCAAGGTTCCCACTTGTCTGTACGCTCGACCCGATTACAATGCCTGATGGAGAAAGTGCTGGCGGTATACTGCTGGTTATGGAACATGATAGGATGCTGCAACTGGCAAACGAAATGGCAGGCTCGCAGGCACGCTTCACCTTTGATTCAATTCTCGGCTCTAGCACAGCACTTGAAGAAGCCAAGAAAGTTGCCAACGCAGCTGCACGAGGTAATGCCGCTGTTCTTCTGCACGGAGAAACCGGAACCGGTAAGGAATTATTCGCACAGGCAATCCATAATGCCAGCCCGAGACACAACAAACCATTTGTTGTCATAAACTGTGGAGCTATTCCAAACGAACTTCTCGAAAGTGAATTGTTCGGCTACGTGGAAGGTGCCTTTACCGGTGCACTAAAAGGCGGGCGTCCAGGCAAATTTGAACTTGCGGACGGTGGCACACTATTCCTCGATGAAATCGGGGACATGCCACTTGATATGCAAGTAAAAATTCTCCGTGCGCTGCAGTCTGGAGAAGTCAACCGAGTGGGTGACATGCAACCTATCAAAGTCGATTTGCGCATTATTGCCGCGACTAACGTCGATCTAGATACTGCCATCAAACGTGGAACCTTTCGTGAAGACCTTTTTTACCGTATAAGCACCCTGAACATCACCATCCCACCGCTCCGAGACCGTGGTAATGATGTCCTGACGCTTGCTGAAACTTTCCTGCACCGCATTCGCCCGCGTCTTGGAAAACCGGAACTGGAATACAGTCAGCCGGCGTTACAAGCTCTTTCTCAAGCCTCATGGCCAGGCAATATACGACAACTCGAAAACGCTGTAGAACGTGCCGTAAATATCTGTGAAAAAATTGTTATCATGCCTGATGATCTCGGACTGGATTGCGTCGATTCAAAGGCTTCACTAAATATTGTCTCTGACAACGTGTACGCGCAGAACATGAAGCTTCCAAATGAAGTAGCGGAGCTGAGATCAAACAGCGAAACAATGTTGGGAGAAATGGAACACGCCCTTATTATGCGCTTAATGGAAGAACATATGGGTAATATCAGCAAAATAGCCCGCTCAATGGGAGTAAGCAGACCTACGCTTTACAGAAAACTAAAAAAGTACCGTATCACTCATGACTAGTGTAACGATACGTTACATGTAATATAACATTACACTTTGAGCGAATGCTCAAAAAAATTTCATCACCTGCTAAAAACAGGGCGTTTACGCCCTGTTTTTTTATTGTATAAACACTCAACTGTAATATTTTGTTACACTTTTTAGAAATCACTTTTTATAAAAGTAAAATCAACCATACCAGATAGTTAACCTGTAAAAATCAGGTGGTATACTCCTTGCTCATATCAAGTGCAGTCTTTGAATAGTGTGCTAAAATCATCTCGCTATTCTGTCATTTGTTGACGACTTTTTATGTCGATTAGCAATCAAACAATGAGGAGTATGCATGGGACTTCACTGGTTAGACATGGTCGTTGTATTCTTATACTTCGGGCTTGTCATTTGGATGGGCATCTACACTATGAGTAAAGTCGAAAGTTTCGACGATTACGCTGTTGCCGGTCGTAGTGTGCCAACTGCTATTTTATTTGCTACAATTGCAGCAACACTGTGTGGTGGTGGTGCTACAATTGGTCGTATTGCCTTTATGCACAAGACAGGCATCATTGTATTCGCTGGTCTTGTAGGCGTTGTATTAAACCAATTCTGGTCCGGATTTTTCGTTGCGGGCAAAGTTCGTGAAGCCGGAAAGAACATTTACAGCATTGGTGACTTATTTGGCCTGTACTACGGCCGCGCGGGACGCCTTTTCTCAAGTATCGTAGCGTTCTTATTCTGTCTTGCGCTGTTCGGTGTACAGATCCTTGCAATGGGTCGTATTCTCCAGACAGCAACAGGCATGGATCTCATTCCAGCTGCGATTCTCTCTTCCGTTATTACTGTTGCCTACACTTGGTCTGGCGGTATGCTCGCAGTAGTACTTACTGATGCTGTTCAGTACGTTGTTCTCGCAGTAGGTATCTCCCTGTGTGGTATTCTGGCTATGAGCAATGCTGGCGGCTACGATCACATCATGGAAGTACTTAACAATGCACCGGAAATGGCTACCAAGCTTCAGCTCTTTGCAGACTGGACTCCGATGCAGTTCTTAGGATTATTCCTTGCGTTCCTACTCGGCGAATTCTGTGCGCCATACTTTATTCAGCGTTACGCAACGGCTAAATCTGCTAAAGATTCTAAGAAAGGTGTTCTCATCTTTGCCGGTTACTACGGCTTCTTCCTTGCGACTACCGCAGGTATCGGTCTTGCTTCTCTCGTTCTGCAGCCTAACGTAGAGCCAGGTCTTGCAATGACCAACCTCGTTCGTGACACCCTGCCTATGGGTCTTGCTGGTATCGTGTTCGGTGCACTGCTCGCAGCGGTTATGTCTACTGGCGACTCCTTCATCAACACTGCTGCTGTTATCTACACACGCGATATCTACAACGAATTCATCGAGCCAAAAGCATCTCAGGAAACCCTGTTGAAACAATCCCGCTGGGCAACACTGATCATCGGTGGTGGCTCCATCGCAGTTGCTGTTCTCTTCCAGGATGTTTTCGGCCTCATGATTTACGTGTTCAAACTCTGGCCATCAGCAATCCTTCCTCCGCTGCTTATCGCGCTTTCCGGAAAAATCGGCACTTCCAAAATCTCTCCATACGCTGGTGCACCTGCTATCATTGCCGGCCTCGCAACCTGCTTTATCTGGGGTGACAAAGTACTGCACGATCCGTTCGGTATTCCAGCGAACCTTGCTGGTATCGTAGCCAACTGTGTTGTTCTGTTCATCGTTCACATGGCAACTAAAAACAAAGAGCCTAAAGGTGCATTCGTACCTGAGCAGCTTCTGTAGGAGGATATATGGAAGTTATCGTTAAGTACGTTATCTACGCCTCCTTTGTACTCAACATCATTTGTGGCGCATGGGTAGCCGTAAACGTTATTAGTTGGGTAAAAAGCTTAGGCAAAGACAGTTAGTCACAACGGCCGCCTGCTCTGCGGGCGGCCGTCATTCCCAAAACGAATTCTGTTGAATCACACAGCCTGCCTTTATAGCCAGATTCAACAAATTCAACAGATTCAACCTGCTGATTAAACATAAAGAAAGATTGCAATTTTTGCTTCGCCATAAACGAAAGCGCATGTGGCACCTGCGTTCTGAAAAAATCCTTCATAGCGCCAGAGCGCAGGCTGCCATCCCCTATTGGTTCAAACAGCGTAAGCGTTTGTTCTCAGATTAAAAAACAACGTACTCATACTAAAAAGGATCACACAATGTCTGCAATCACAAGACACGGAACACATCCAAGACTGCCAGTTTCTAACGCAGTAGAAGCAAACGGCTGGCTTTACGTTACCGGTCAAGTTCCTCGTGATGAAAATGGTGAACTTCTTGCTGGCAACATGACTGCTCAAGCTCGTCTTACCTTAAACAACCTTGTCAAAGTAGTCACCGAATCCGGCTACGAAATGAAAGACGTAGTACGTGTAGGTGTATGGATCGATGACCCACGCGACTTTGCTGATTTCAACAAAGTTTTTGCAGAATTTTTTGACATTGAACACGCGCCGGCACGTGTAACCGTTCAAGGTTCCATGGTTTGCGACTGTAAAATTGAAATAGACGCAATTGCGTACAAAGAATCCTAATAAGTAGGTAGTATTCCAGCTGGAAGCTTCCTGCCGGTTACTATTTTTTCATTTACTCACTTTCTCCAGATTACGGAGCTGCACCGAAAATCTGGATGCTGCTCAGATATACATTTTAAGCAGATACGATGTTACTGCAGGAAAAAAGAGGATCGCATAATGCGACAAAATTTTGATGTGCTCATCGTGGGCGGTGGCGTTACAGGCGCTGCTGTGGGCTACGGGCTTGCTAAGAAAGGCGTCAAAGTCGGCGTAGTGGATGCAACACCTCCGGTTGATCGGGCTTCCCGAAGCAACATGGGGCTGATCTGGTGCCAGTCCAAAGCACTGGGTCATAGAAACTACGTTGAATGGTGCTTTAATTCTTCCAAACTCTTTGGTGAGCTAGCCGAAGAGCTAAAGAAAACGTCCGGCATCGACATCGAATACACCGAGTCAGGCGGCATTATCCCCTGCTTAGGTGAAGAAGAATTTACTAAACGCAGTGACTACCTTGACGCCCTTCGTAAAGAAGCTGGCGAAGAAGGGTATCCAGGCACAATGATGACTCGCGATGAGCTTGAAGCTAAGCTCCCGAACATCACCTTCGGCCCGAACGTTACCGGCGCTACCTGGTGTGCAGAAGACGGCCTTGTGGAGCCGTTAAAGCTCATGTTTGCTCTTCGGCACGGTATGGCAAACCTTGGCGGCACGCTTATTCCGGACACCAACGTAATTGACATTGTCAAAACAGATTCCGGCTACCTTGTAACTACAGATAACGGTGAAATTGAATGTACCCGTCTGGTACTTGCCGGTGGTCTTGGCAACCGTCAACTCGCCGGTAAGTTCGGCGTTTCTGTGCCTGTAGTTCCTAACAAAGGTCAGGTATTCCTTACCGAACGTGTTCCAGACGTCCTGCCTTCTCCGCTTCTCGGCATCACCCGTACTCGAGGCGGCACGATTATGATTGGTTTTGAACATGAATACGTTGGAACAGACACATCACTCCATACAGAAAAATTCTGCCACGTAGCAAAATGGGCAACCGATATCTGGCCTGCCCTTGCAGACCTGCGCATTATCCGCACATGGAGCTGCTTGCGTGTATGGCCTAAAGATGGCTTCCCGATTTACGACAAAATTCCGGGACACGAAAACGGCTTTATTCTTAATGCCCATAGTGCTGTCACTCTTGCCGCTATCCATGTTGCTGAATTACCAGACTTTATCATGGGTAACGATATCTGCAAGACCGCAGCTGATTTTACGCTTTCACGTTTCGACGAGAAGTAGCTCGCCGTAGTTTTCATTTGGAGCTTTTTTCATGTCTACAAATACATCCACAGCGCAGGACACCGTAACTATCTTCTTTGAAGATGAGCCCCTGACCGTTCCTGCTGATATTTCCGTAGCTGCTGCCGTTCTGGGACCGGGTCACGCCGGACACACTGGGAAAAATCCAGTTAAGGGTGACAACCGTGCTCCTGTATGCCTTATGGGCGTCTGCTTTGAGTGCATGATGGAAATCGACGGTGTTCCTAACCAGCAGTCCTGCCTCGTCACCGTACGCGAAGGAATGAAGGTGAAACGCCAGAATACCATCAAGGAGAAATACTAATGCAGGAACAGTACGATTTACTCGTTATAGGTGCAGGCCCTGCCGGTCTTTCTGCCGCAAGCGCAGCTGCTGAAAATGGTCTGGACGTTATTCTTCTTGATGAGCAGGAGTTACCTGGCGGTCAAATTTACCGCTCTGTTTCCGGTAAAAAAAGTTTTAAAAACTTCCTTTCTAAGGAAGATCGTAATGATGGGCTGAACCTTGTTGACCGCTTTAACAGAAGTGGCGCAATTTATCTGCCAAAAACAACTGTCTGGGACGCTGAACCGGGACGAGTTTTATGTAGCTCCGACGGCAAGTCACGAGAAATCAAGGCTCAGTGCATTGTTGTTGCTACCGGTGCAATGGAACGTCCTGTTCCATTCCCTGGCTGGACAACACCGGGTGTTATGAGTGCAGGTTCCGCTGACCTTCTCTACAAAAGCGCCGGCATCGTACCACACGGTCCGGTTGTAATTGCAGGCAATGGCCCGCTTATTCCACTGGTTACAAACCACCTTACTGAACTGGGCGTTGAAGTCGCTGGTGTTCTGGATACAAGCCCAATCCAGAACAAAGCTACCTCCATGCTACATATGCCGCTTGCCATGGCGGATATCCCTTTCCTCTTCAAGGGACTCAAAATGGTAGTGAACATGTTCCGTAGCGGTGTAAAGCAATACTGTGGCGTAACTGACATCAAAGCAGAAGGTGCTGGTCAGCTTGATCGAGTAACCTTCACTCATCGTGGTCAAACCAAAACGCTCAAAGCGGCTACTCTGCTTGTTCACGAGGGAATGCTTCCTCGCACACACGTTTCACGCATGCTTAAGCTTGAGCATAAATGGGATAAAACCCAGCGCTACTGGTATGCAAAAACTGACATGTTCGGTCGCTCCAGCAGAGACTCCATCTATGTTGTAGGTGACGGTCAAAAAGTTCATGGTGTGTACGCAGCAGCAGCCAAAGGTGAACTTGCCGGTATTGACGTAGCACGCCGTCTGAATGTGCTTAGTGAAAAAGCAGCCCAACTTCAGATCACACCTGTAAAAAAACGTCTCTACAAAGCTCTCGCACCACGCGGTTTTGTTGATGCGTTCTTTGCACCGAAAAAAGGTCTGTTCGACGTTGCAGACGACGTATTGGTATGCCGATGCGAAGGCGTAACAGCAGGTGACATTCGTCAGGCTGTAAAAGAAGGCTGTCACGACGTAAATGAAATCAAGTTACGTACCCGCTGTGGCATGGGACCATGTCAGGGACGCATGTGCGGTGGTGCGCTTGCTGAAATTGCAGCAGCAGCACTTAATATCGAGGTTCCGAATGTTGGTGCGCTGAATATCCGCCCACCAATTCGTCCAGTAACAGTTCGCGAATTACGTGATTTTCCCGAAGCAATGTAGCTAGAGGTTACACTCTTACAGTTATCAGGAGTTATTCGGTATTCCACCATTATCCCAGTGAATGCATGGCTCCTCAAGACAACACATTGCCACAACCGGCTGCAATGTATTTACTGTCTATCGAAACACCTCTGATGACGGTTACAAGCTAAGGACGCATGGAGTGATTCTTCCGCAAGCTCCGGCACGGATATTTCAACGAAGTCCGTGCCGGTCACTCCTCATAGCCTCAATAATTAATTTAACACTTAAAAAAACAGTAGGCAGAAAAGCAGCTACTTGAACAAAATGTAACTACCCCCCCAGTGCAAGATATCAACGCACAAGTTTAAGTAGTTGCCTTTCTGCCTACTGTACTAATTATTCTAAATAAATTTCAAGTTTGTAATACGTTACCATTGCCCACTTCTAGTCCTCGTAAAGCAAATCTGATTCCCACGAAGATTTACGACTTTTACATAACGTAATACAAACAAACATAGCCTTACATTGCCCGATGTAAGGCTTTTTCATTGCAGTATTCAAATATGAATACTATCTCGACTGTATTAATCGGATTTGTTGCAACGATGAAACATATAAAATGAATTTTTATCTGCGCATTTCTTTAAAGCAACATCACCTTTTAGGTGGACAACATGTTTCAGGTACCATACCATCTAATGCCATAGAAACATTCTATGCAGAGATATGATTTCATGTAAGGGAAGCGGTTTCCCTTGGTCGATTCCGGCTGAAATTTGCGACAGAACAAACAGTATACTTTTTACCGAAAAACACAGCTAGCGCATAGAAGGGTCTGTGTTTTTCGATAGCAGTGGATATCGCCCTTTACGATATCTGCTGTTTCCCTCTGCAAGGAAAAAGACATGCAAGCTGAAATTAAAGAAATTATTGAATTTTTAGAAACTTACTTCATCATGTTGTACGAAGGCGACGCAGAAACCATGGAAAAAGTTTTCCATGAAGGTGCGCACATCTCTTTTGTTGACAACGGCGAAGTAACCATCGCTGGTCGTGACGTGCTCAAACAGCGCATCGCAAGCCGTAAGTCTTCCAAGGAAGCAGGTGTACCACGCGAAGACAACATCCTCGCTATCGACTTTATCAACGAAAACTACGCAATGGTTAAAGTTAACCTCGTAATTGTTGATCGCCTCTTCACCGACTACCTCTCTCTTATTAAAAACAACGGTGAATGGATTATTGTTTCAAAAACTTTCTACTCAGAGCCTCTCGCTAAGTAAGCGAAACGCAAAGAGTATTCCGTTTCTGGCGTAAGAGTATTCAACTCTTATTCAATATGTTCTGTCGCAACGTTCAGCCGGAATTTAGGCCTAAAAAAAAGGTGGGTAGCAATACTCCACCTTTTTGTATTTGTAGCTTTTTCCTGATTACTTACAGCAATAACGCTTCCAAGCTTCGGCAACAACAAGCGTTGCGAGAACAGTACGCTCTGGAACTGTACTGGCAACGAGATATTCATCAACTGAATGCAAATTACCACCTCTTGGACCGAGACCGTCAATAACAGGAATACCAAGCTGAGACATGAAGTTTGCGTCTGACCCGCCACCACACTGGGCACATTGAATCTCAAACCCATGCTCCACGCCTATTTCCTTAATCATGTCGTAGAGCCCAAGTATCGCATCATTTGTAACCATGGAAGGGCGTGCAGTAATTGTTGATACGGTACAAGTTGTTGCGTTGTTAAACGGATTTGCGGCAAGGTTCTGTATGGTCTCCCACACCCTGTCGCCACTATTTTTTTGGGTATAGCGAAACTCGACAATGGCTCGGGCTTTTTCCGCCACGGTATTAGCGCCTACACCACCTTCAATTTTCCCAACGTTAACACTTGTTCCTTCTTCAGGATTATTCAGTTCTTCATAAGCCTGCACCTGCTTAGCAAGTTCGAGAATCGCGCTAGCTTTATCTGCCCCCACATTCCCTGCGTGAGCAGCTTTACCAGTAACTTCCAGCTCAAAGGTCATACGTCCTTTTCTGCCGATAACAAACTCACCACCCTCTTTGGTAGATTCAAGAACAAACCCTACGAAACTGTTTTCTGTTTCTTTTAATATCAGTTCAGAAGAATCACTTGAGCCTGTTTCTTCATCAGAGTTGCAAATCATAGCTATAGACATATCTTGCAACAAACCAAGAGAATCAAGAGCCTTAAGAACATAGATACCCAATACAAGACCACATTTCATGTCTGCTACACCAGGGCCATAATAGGTAGTTTCATCTTGGGTGAAGGTATTGAACCCGAGTTCAGAAGGAAAAACAGTATCCATATGTCCACACATAAGGATGCCTTTTCTCCCTTCCTTGTGAAGCTGCGTCTCAATAACGAGGTTATCACCGACGTTTTCACGAGGCTCACGGCGAACATGCAGCCCCATGGATTCACACTCCCCCTGAATGACCGATGCTACTGCGTCTACCCCTGCCTTGTTTCCGGTATAACTATTTATTTCAACTAATTTTTTAAGTAGCGAAACCATGTCCTGCTCACGCGCTGCAATGAACTCTTGTACTTTCTTAATCACGTCTAATTCCTTACCTTTTTGTAACTTTCAACAAGACAGAACTTACATTTTATTGTATGGAAAATCGGAAAGGCTTTGATATCACAGTACAAAAATAGTTGCGACCTATGCATATTTTCGGAGATTCTCTTGATCCTCAAGGTTATTTTTTGTATAGTCGCGCGATTTTTGAGTGAGACTAACAAGCAAGGAGAGAATTATGCGTAATAAATTTATGGCTCTCGTCACCGTCTGCATGTTGCTGCTCGTATGCGCTTCCGGCGCATTCGCTGAGACGCTGACCATTGGTCTGAAAGGTGAACCAACATCTCTTGACCCACACTTCCATAACGTTAACGCAAACAACGAACAGGCAATTTATGTTTTTGACAAGCTTATCCGTCAGGATTCCCGTCAGAAACTTATGCCGGGTCTCGCTGTTTCCTGGACTCCAGTAAGTGACAACGTGTGGGAATTTAAACTCCGTGAAGGCGTTACTTTCCACGACGGCTCCCCGTTTACTGCAGAAGACGTTAAATTTACTATCGAACGTATCCCTACTGTTCCTAACAGCCCTTCCTCTTACACAGGCATGGTTAGTGCCATTAAGAAGATTGAAATTGTAGATCCGCTTACCATCCGCTTCCATACCGATGGTCCTTCCCCACTTCTTCCACGTAACATGGCAACCTTCAATGTTATTTCCAAGAAGTACGGTGAAGGTGCGACCACTGCCGATTACAACTCCGGTAAAGCTACTATCGGCACCGGCCCGTACAAACTGGTTGAATGGAAACGCGGCGACGCTATTATCTACAAGCGTAACGATAACTACTGGGGTGAAAAACAGCCTTGGGACACCATCATTGCTAAGCCAATTACTAACGATGGTACCCGTGTTGCTGCACTCAAATCCGGTGATGTTGATCTCATCAACTTTGTTCCACCGGCAGACGTAGCACACCTTTCAAAAAACGCTAAAATTGCTCTTTCAAAGTCTCCTTCCACCCGTCTTATCTACCTGCACCTTGATTCTGACCGTGATGACACACCGATGGTGACTGACAACAACGGTAACAAAATCAAAAACCCAATGAAAGACGTACGGGTACGCAAAGCTATTTCTAAAGCTATCAACCGTAAAGCTATCGCTGCACGCATCATGGATGGCCTCGCTGTTCCTGCTGCTCAGATGCTTCCTGAAGGCTACGAAGGCACCAGTAAAACCCTCAAGCCTGAAGCTTACGATCCTAAAGGTGCTAAAGCTCTGCTCGCTGAAGCTGGCTACCCTGAAGGTTTCAAAATTACCATCCACGGCCCTAACGACCGTTACGTAAACGACGGTGACATTGCACAGGCAATTGCTCAGATGCTGACTAAAGTAGGTATCAAAACTGAAGTAAACACTATGCCCAAGAGCGTGTACTTCGGCAAAGCTTCTGCTCTTGAATTCAGCCTCATGCTCGTTGGCTGGGCAACTGATACCGGTGAGCACTCCAACTGCATCGGTGCACTGCTCCACACTTACGACAAAGAAAAAGGCTTCGGTTCTTCTAACCGTGGTCGTTACTCCAACCCTAAGGTTGACCAACTGCTTGAAGAAGCACTCGTTACTGTTGATCCTAAGAAGCATAACGAACTTCTCGTAGAAGCTGTTGAGCTTGGTATGGGCGAAGTTGGTATCGTACCTATCCACTACCAGGTGAACGTTTGGGCTATGAAAAAAGGTCTGAACTACAAAGGTCGTACTGACGGTTACACCCTTCCACGTGCTGTGAGTGTTGCGAAATAGCACTTTGGTTTAACTTGCAACGCGGCACTGCTGCCGTTCTCTACAAGTTATTCTTATTGTTTTAAATCTGAAGGGACGTGACCATCACGTCCCTTCAGCCTGTTTTTACCCCTTTTGGCTTTTTTGGAGCGTCATCCCTTTATGCTCGCTTTCCTCATACGTCGCATTTCGCAGAGCGCTGTCGTTCTGCTTGTTATGTCCCTACTGGTTTTCGTAGGCGTATTTTACATCGGTAACCCTATCGATATCCTGATTGCACCTGATGCAACACCGGCTGAATACGCACGCGCCGTCCACGAACTGGGGCTCGATAAACCACTGTGGGAGCAATACACCATCTTCCTGAAAGGTGCTCTGCACGGTGATTTCGGTAATTCCTTTGTGTACAACGAACCGGCTCTCAAGGTTATTCTTGATCGCCTTCCGGCTACAATGGAACTTGCGTTTACCGCTATGTTTATCGCTGTTATTTTTGGTATTCCGCTCGGCATGGTTGCCGGCATGAAAGCAAACCACTGGATTGGACGAAACATTATGCGTTTCTCCATTCTCGGGTTCAGCCTGCCTACATTCTGGGTAGGACTTATGCTTATCATTATATTTTCTGTACATCTGAACTGGCTGCCTTCAGGTGGACGAGGTGAAACCACTATGCTTCTCGGCATACCGGTAAGCTTCCTGACGCTTAACGGTCTTGCGCACCTTATTCTTCCGGCTACAAACCTTGCCCTGTTCAAAACTTCGCTTGCTATCCGCCTTACACGCGCCGGTGTGCAGGAAAATATGCAGATGGACTACGTTAAGTTTGCCCGCGCAAAAGGGTTGTCAGAAACCCGCGTTATCGGTCTGCATGTTATGAAAAATATTATGATCCCTGTTGTTACAGTTCTCGGTATGGAGTTCGGTAGCCTTATTGCTTTTGCAGTAGTTACCGAAACCATTTTTGCATGGCCGGGAATGGGCAAACTGGTTATCGACTCCATCGGCGTACTTGATCGTCCGATTATTGTAGCCTACCTGCTCATCACCGTAACTATGTTCATCATCATTAACCTGATTGTGGACATCCTATACTCCATCCTTGACCCTCGCGTACGCCTTGGTCAGGAACGATAACCGCAAGGACTCTGATATGGCAGAAAATACTAATGAAGCTATTGCTCAGGCTCCTGCGGTTCATGACGAATCCTTGATCTTGCTGGCAGTAAAAGAATTTTTCGAAAACCGTGTTGCGGCTCTCGGTCTGATCGTTCTTCTTGTAATAATCGGCATCGCCTTGTTCGCACCGTACATTGCACCACAGAACCCATACGACCTTATGTCCATTGATATTATGGACGGCAAGCTCGCACCGGGCTCTTCATCGTTTGACGAAACTATTACCTACTGGATCGGCACTGACACGCAAGGCCGTGATATGTTCAGCGCCATCCTTTACGGGCTGCGTATTTCTCTTGGCGTAGGTGTTGTTTCCACACTGATTGCGCTCGTCATCGGTGCAATCATCGGTCTCTGGGCAGCATATATTGGTGGAAAAACAGATGCTGTCATCATGCGTATTGTTGACTTGCAGCTAAGCTTTCCAGCAATCCTTGTTGCTCTTATCCTACTGGCAATTCTCGGTAAGGGTGTAGACAAAATCATTCTCGCACTGATCCTTGTCCAGTGGGCGTACTACGCACGTGCTATCCGCTCCAACGTATTGGTTGAACGCGGCAAGGAATACGTCGAAGCAGCCAAATGCCTTGCTTTGCCACAGCGTAGGATCATGTTCTCACATGTACTACCGAACTGTACTCCTGAACTTATTGTAATCTCAACCGTTAAAGTAGCTAGCGCTATTGCGCTTGAAGCAACCCTATCCTTCCTCGGCCTTGGCATGCCAATTACCGAACCTTCATTGGGTCTGCTTATTTCTAACGGTTTTAAGTACCTACAAAGCGGCTACTACTGGATCAGCTTCTATCCGGGCGTTGCCCTGCTTATCCTTATCGTGAGCATCAACCTTGTTGGTGACAGATTACGTGACGTTCTGAACCCGAGGTTGAAACGATGAGCACTCCACTTCTTGAAGTTAAAGATCTTAAAACACACTTCTTCACCCGTGCAGGTGTGGCAAAGGCTGTTAACGGCATTTCCCTCACCATTGAAAAAGGTGAAGTTGTGGGCATTGTTGGTGAATCCGGCAGTGGTAAGTCTGTAACAGGCTTCTCCATTATGGGGCTTGTAGACGAACCGGGTCGTGTAGTTGACGGCTCCATTAAATTCAAAGGCCGTGAACTGCTAACGCAGACTACTGAAGAATGGCGTAATTTCCGCGGAAACGAAGTTGCCATGATCTTTCAGGATCCAATGATGACCCTGAACCCTGTTCTGCGCATCGACACTCAGATGATTGAAGCAGTTCGCGCCCATGAAAAAGTCAGTAAAGCAGAAGCGCGCAAGCGTGCTATTGAGGCGCTGGCAATGGTGGGTATTCCATCACCAGAAGAGCGTGTAAAAGCATACCCACACCAGTTCTCTGGCGGCATGCGTCAGCGCGTAGCAATTGCAACCGGTCTGCTCAACCGCCCTGACCTGATCATTGCGGACGAACCGACTACCGCGCTGGACGTGACCATCCAGAGCCAGATTCTTTCTGAAATGCAGCAGCTATGCCGAAAAACTGGCATGTCGCTCATGTGGGTAACACACGACCTTACTGTTATTGCTGGTCTCGCGAACCGCGTAGCCGTAATGTATGCAGGCAAGATTATCGAAGAAGGCACTGTCGAGGCAGTTCTCGATAAGCCACTGCACCCATACACTGAAGGACTTGTGGGCTCCGTACCTAGCCGTAACCATCGTGGTGAGCCGCTCTTCCAGATTCCTGGCATGACTCCGTCATTAATTAACCTGCCTGAAGGCTGCTCCTTCCGTATGCGCTGTCCAAAAGCGACAGATGAATGCCTAAACGAACCGCCTGTAACCGAACTGGACAACGGACGTCGCGTCTGTTGTTTCCACCCAAACCTGTAACCCATGCACGGAAACACTTATGAGCGATAACAATACACCATATCTTCAATGTGAAGGACTGAGCCGCGCTTTTGTTAAAAAGCTCGACTTGGCAGGCCGTATTGCCCGTTCCCTTGGTTCCAACCTGCGTGAGGAACGGGTACAGGCAGTAGATTCCGTAGATCTCTCTGTTATGCCGGGCGAAGTGCTTGGTCTCGTAGGCGAGTCAGGCTGTGGTAAATCCACGCTGGGACGTATGCTCTGCAGCATTCTCCCACGTAGTGAAGGTAAAATTTACTACAAAGGTCAGGATATCGATACACTGAAGGGACAAGACCTGAAAGAATACAACATGAACGTACAGATGATCTTTCAGGACCCGTTTGCATCACTTAACCCGCGTAAACGCGTACGCAACATCATCGGTGAAGCTCCGCTCTTCCATAAGCTGACAAGCTCATCCGAACTGGATGACTATCTTGCTAAAGTTATGCTGCGTTGTGGTCTTGATCCGTCATACACGCACCGCTACCCGCACCAGTTCTCTGGCGGTCAGCGCCAGCGCATCGGCATTGCACGTGCTATGGCTGTTCAACCGGAATGTCTGGTCTGTGATGAATCCGTAGCGGCGCTGGACGTATCCATTCAAGCTCAGATTCTAAACCTGTTTATGGAGCTGCGCAACGAACTGAACCTCACCTGCCTGTTCATCAGCCATGACTTAGGTGTTGTGGAGCACATTTCTGACAGAATTGCTGTTATGTATCTCGGCCGTGTTGTTGAAGTAGCACCAGTGGACGAAATATTCAGTAATCCTTTCCACCCGTACACTAAAGCGTTGCTCGATGAAGTTCCAAGACTTGATCGCCGCGGTGTCGACTTTACCCCGCTTAAGGGTGAAATTCCTTCTCCACTTGATCCACCTTCAGGCTGTCATTTCCATCCACGCTGCCCGCACGCTATGGACATCTGTAAAAAAGAAGCACCGATAGACATTGAAATTGCACCAGGGCGCAGAACTTGTTGTCACCTTGCAACGATGCCATAATGTAACTAATTTACTTACCCCTTTTATTGTAAGCGCCACACACAAAAATGACCCTGTAACAACAGGGTCATTTTTTTATGCAACATGATATTTATTACTAAATAAAAAAATATACAAAAATCTTTACACAATATTCATCATAGAAAAAAATTTAAGTCTATAGTCCACCTCTTCTTCCTTCTTATGGCACCATATTTTTTTCTTTTTACAATTAGCTGTAAGCATAAACGGTCACAATACAGAAAAGATACAGTCTAAAGTATCTATTTTATCTCTACTAAATAACCTTCTTTTTTCACTACATTTTTCTCCTAAAAAATGTAAAATTATCCTCTTTTCACTAAAGCTTAAACTATGTTCTCCGAGAAGAAGTGACAGGCTATACCTATAATATGGAAGAGATAACTCTCTAGAATCTTTATGCACAATTCTATCAAGTTCCTTTCATATTAATTCACTACATTCGCCTTAATCTTGTAATGAATACCCACTAGCCTCATCATACTGGAGGGAACTATGCAGTTCAAATCGCTTAAAACGAAACTTCTCTTTATCATTTCAGGATGCTCAATCGTATTCATTGGAGCGCTGTTAGCTGTAAGTATTAATTTTACAAGGACTGCAGCAATTGAAACAGCTCGGGTTATGACGCAAGAGGCTGCAGAAAAGCAGGCTCTGCTCATTAAACAGGAATTTGATGAAGGTTTTGCTGTTGCCCGCACACTGGCGAATACCATTGAAGGTGTTAAGTCGTTTTCAAAAAAACCAAATCGTGAACACGTTGCGCACATCATGGAACAAATCGCTCTGAAACAGAGCAGACTGTACGGTGTGTGGATGGCGACCGAACCAATGGCTTTTGACGGTGAGGACAGCCGTTATGAAGATGATGGCAAATTCAGTTCCGCTGACGGTCGTTTTATCCCATACTGGAGCAAGTCCGACGGTGCACTTGCCTTAGCACCGTGTACTGACCTTAACGGAGCTTGGTATACCTACAGTCGCGATACCAGAAAAGAAGCAGCTACCATTGTAACAGAATATGTCAGCACTGCTGGTTCTAAATACAGCGTATCCAGCCTTTCTGTTCCCGTTGTTGTAGACAACAACGTCATCGGCGTTGTTGGTGTAGACCTATCCGCTGGCTTCTTAACAGACATTGTAAATAACATTACTGCATTTGACGGTAACTGCACCATGAGCCTCATTGCCTTTGACGGCAACATTCAGGCCGCAACAGGGATGCCGGACCTGTTCGGAAAATCATACTCTTCCGCAGTTGAAGGTGGAGCCCCGCTGCTTCAAAAAGCAATGAATGGTCAAGTTGCCGTCAGCGAAACAGACAAAGAGCTACGTGTGTTAGTACCAGTAACATTGGGTAACGCCCAAAAGAACTGGGTTGTGTCTTTATCCGTCCCAATGGATGTTGTTCTTGCACAGGCTAACGAGATCACAAAAACGCTTATCATAACCGGAATAGCCGGTCTTCTGATTGCTCTTGCAGGTATCGTCTACTTGGTCGGCCTTATCGCCCGCCCAATCATCGACACCTCTTCCGTTATTTCAAAAATCGCAGAAGGTGACCTGACTGTCCGTTGTACACCTAAAGGACAGGATGAAATTGCAGAAATGCAAAATGCTGTTAACAGCATGGCAGGAACTCTTCAAAAAAATATGGAAGAGATAGATCTAAATATGAAGGAAGTTGAGCTGCGATCTGAAGAAGCTGAACGCGCTACAGCCCGTGCAGAACAAGCACAAGAAGAAGCAGCACAAGCACACCGGAATGGTCAGCTTGCCGCAGCAGGACAACTGGAAGTGCTCGTTCACAACCTGACAAACGTTTCTTCTGATCTGGAAACCCAGATTCACACTACTTCTGAAGGCGTAGAACATCAGGATTCACGCAACAGTGAAACTGCAACCGCCATGGAAGAAATGAACAGCACCATTCTGGAAGTTGCCAGAAACGCTTCAGAAGCTGCATCAAGTGTTGAAGCAGTATACCATGAAGCACAATCAGGCCTTGAAGTTGTTGGTGAATCTGTTTCAACAATTCAAAACGTGTATTCTCTTAGCGAGCATCTTAAACAAGAGATGGGCGAACTTGGAGAACAGGTTGAATCCATTAGTGATATTCTGAACGTAATCAGCGACATTGCAGATCAGACAAACCTGCTTGCCCTGAACGCAGCTATCGAAGCTGCACGTGCTGGAGACGCCGGACGCGGCTTCGCCGTTGTTGCAGATGAAGTTCGTAAGCTTGCAGAAAATACTATGGAAGCAACAAGCAGAGTCGGCAATGCAATCCAGACTATTCAGTCCGGAACGCAGCAAAATATTGATGCAATGACCAACACTGCCAATGCTGTAAAAGAAGCTACGAAACTGGTGACAGAATCTGGTGATGCTTTCGAGCGAATTGTCTCCAAAGTAACTCCGGCAACAGATCAAGTTCGAGCCATTGCAACTGCCGCAGAACAACAGTCTGCCGCTAGTGAGGAGATCACACAGGCTATTGACGAAATAAGCCAAATCTCAAGAGTAACCGCGGAAAAAATGCAGGAAGCAGAACAGTCCGTAGAAACTCTTTCAGGAGTTTCTGACTCTCTAAAAGACATGATGCATTCCTTGCAAAAAGGCTAACTGACAAAAAGAAAACCCCTGTTTGCACATTAGCAAGCAGGGGCTTTCTTATTACAACAAGAATAAATCAGTCGATCTTCTTAATATTCTGATCCTAACTGTTCCTTTGCAAGACGTCCGATTGTCTCAAGCCCTGCACGCATTTCATCATTCCAGAACCCTACACACGACAATCGGATAAAGTTGGTAAAGCTCTCGCTTGTAGAAAAAATTGCACCGGGAGCAATACTGATATTATGCTTCTTCACATCAAAGAACAGCTTTGTTCCGTCAATCTGCTTCGGCAGCTCCACCCACAAAACCCCTCCGCCCTTAGGTTGCGTCGCCCGTGTTCCCTGTGGAAAATATTCCGGAAGGTACTGCTGCATATGTGTTCGTTGATCGCTTATGCGTCTACGTAACTTACGTAAGTGCCTATCGTACAACCCTTCCTCGAGGTACTTCCCAATGGCCAGCTGCGTTGGCGTTGAACAAGAAACGTTTGTTGTCGCCTTAATTTCAAGCGCCTTATCCATCTTCTTACCCGGAATCATATAACCGACACGAAAACCGGGAGAAATGGTTTTGGAAAAAGAAGAACAGTGAATAATATTTCCTATCTTATCAAATGATTTCAGCGGGCGTGGACGTCCTTCCAGATCACAATACAAGTCACCGGAAACATCATCCTCAATCAACGGAATATTATTGGATTCACAAAGAGTAACAATCTCTTGCTTTGTGGCATCTGGAATAAGAGCCCCGTCAGGATTATTGAAATTAGGTGCGAGAATGCAGGCAGCAACATCAAAACGAGAAAATGCTCTATCCAGATCACGCGGAGATACTCCGTTCGTAGGGCATGATGCCACCTCAATGGCTCGCAACCCCAAGTTTTCTAATAACTGAAGGAAACAGAAGTACGTTGGAGACTGGATAACTACATTGTCCCCGGGGCGAGTCGTTGAGCGAAGCGCCAAATACAAAGCTTCCATCGCACCGAATGTAATAAGAACATCGTTTCCGGTAACCCTGCAGTCGTCCTCCTGCATGCGCCAGCTAATTTGCTTACGAAGCAGCGGATTACCTTGAATAGACTCATAACTCATTACGTCTTGCCCGTGCGTACGAAGAACAGAATTCATTATTCGCGCCAGAGCCTTGTGCGGGAGTACAGAGCTATCAGCACAGATACAACCGAATGGCAGCATACCTTTTTCTCCGACGATACCAAGAACAGTCTGAATAAGCTGTGTTCTACTTAGCTTTCCGATCTGAACATCGTGTTCCGGTAAATCAGGAATAGGCAGGGGAGCCACTTTCTGACGCACATAGTAGCCTGAACGAGGTCGCGCTTCGATTACACCCTTCTTTTCAAGCTCCATATACGCATGCGTCACTGTAGCGAGGGAAACATGCATCTTCTGACTTACATCTCGAAGCGATGGAAGCTTTTCCCCCACATTAAAACGACCAGAGTTGATCATATCCAATAAATAATGTTCTAAATTCTGGTACTTAAAATCTTTTGAAACCACCTGCATAGGTACACCTGCCTGCCTTCATCAATCTGTACTTATCGTTTTTTGTAAAAACTGCATCTGTTATGTTGGCAGATTTCATGTTTCAATACAAGCAGATTGAAACACATAGGAAGGAATTGAAAATGCAAACTGATATAATTGAAAACAAGACCACATCTACAGATTGCATAAACGGCTCGCTTCGGGCTGGCATAGCAGACGGTTTTAAGCAGGCAATCCCGATCATTGTGGGATTCATTCCCGTAGGATTTACCTTCGGCGTGCTTGCTACAAAAAATGGACTCCCTGGACACCTCACCGTACTCATGTCTTTTCTGGTGTTAGCAGGTTCCTCTCAATTTATTGCAGTCAGCCTCTTTGCGGCGTCTATGTCGCCAATTACAATTATCATTACAACATTTATAGTCAACCTACGGCACTTTCTTATGTCTGCTGCCATAGCACCTCATCTTTCCAAGATGCCACTCATGCGTAAACTGCTGTTCAGCTTTCAACTCATTGATGAAAGTTTTGCCATCCACATGGCCAATATAGATAGGAATAATTTCAAAGAAGTACAAGCTATTACACTTAACTGCATAGCCCATCTCTGTTGGACAGGGGGCACACTACTCGGCGTCTGCGGATCACATCTGGTTGCAGACATTAAACCGCTCGGCTTTGACTATGCACTGCCAGCCATGTTTGTTGTCCTGCTGATTTGGCAGGTTAAATCCAACATGCATGCCATTGTTGCACTCATCTCAGCCAGTACAGCAATTGGTCTATATATAGCTGGCGCAGAACAGTTATGTGTCATCATTGCCGCTATCATTGGCGCAACAGCAGGAGTTGTTTTATGCAATATTCGCCGGAAATAATTTTACTGACAATCATCGGGATGATGCTTGTAACATACATTCCTAGATTGCTCCCTATTGCTCTGCTTTCGAATAAACAATTTCCGGAAGTTATTACACAATGGCTAAGCTATGTTCCGGCAGCTATTTTAAGTGCCCTGCTTGCCCCATCATTATTCATCCATAATGGTGAGTTTTCACTTTCTTTCGACAATATGTACTTATGGTCTGCAGTGCCGGTATTTATTGTCGCAGTCCGTACAAAAAGTTTTTTCGGCACCATTATTACCGGAATGGTCGTTATTGCCGCTTGGCGTTACGTTCTGGCTATATAGCCATCCTCAACAACGTGTTATTTGTCCGCCTTCGGCGACATTGCAATGCCATCGTTATTGATATGTATATATAACCCTTGATTTCCCATTCGTAATATCTCGACAGTTATATCTACTTGTCATAGACAGATGCGCGCAATGAGAAGCCTTGCCAAAAAATTGGCAAGGCTTTTTTTACGTTCTAAAAAAATACATCACTACAAAACAACATTCTGTTTTCTATAGAAAATCACTCTAAGCCACCATCCGTACACTCTTACTTAATAGAAGATTACTTCTATTTCCCTCACAAGTAAGCTTGACTTTAATTTTACCTCTTCTTAGGAGTAATACTCACTTAATGACCGCCGGTCATTTTATGAACCCATATTCACAAAATTCTTACTCATAAAAAATACGCAGACCGTGAACAATAAGACAACAAGAAAACAGAGAGCTGAGCAACATACCCGTCACACAATTTTGATCAGCAGCGTTGCTATCCTTCAAACGTATGGCCTGAAAAAATTCACCATGGATAAAGTTGCTGAACAGGCAGGAATCGCAAAAGGTACTCTGTACCTGTATTTTAAAAATAAAAACGAGCTCCTTCTTTCTGTTGCAAACCATTGTTTTGAGCCACTGAATGAAGACATGCGGAAAATATTTTCCAGCGAAATAAGTATATTGGAAAAACTGAAAAAATATCTTTCTGCGTCATTTCTTCACACTGAACAAAACAGAGCACTTTTTTACGAGCTGAAAGCAGTTTTGCTGACCCATGTTGAGAAAGATTTTAACGATAAAAACTCAACCTACTGGGAAATGATCAATATTGTTGCCCGCACATTTGAAGATGGGGTTAAGAAAAAACTCCTGCGTCCTATGGACTGCGATAAAGTAGCAATCTTTTTTATCGACTCAATTGACCGCGCAATGGCTCGACGAATATTCACTAAAGTAGATGATTCTGCTGAAGACGATGCCCGTGAACTACTCAACATCTATCTACACGGGCTTGCACTATAGCTAACTCAGGATTGACCACATAATGCAGCATAAGCACTGCCAACCTATAACTGGGCTGAAGGTACTAAATTAGCAGTTCCTTCACACTGTATTCGTTAAATGACCTTGAATACATTTCCGCCCTACCGTGGATGATACACACTTTATTCTTTCTTTAAATCAGTTGGAACTTACTTATGAAAAACAGCCCTAACAAACCGATTCGTATTCTCCTCGTTGATAATCACGAAATCTATCGGATTGGGTTACGCGAAGGTCTTTCTTCGAACTCAGATATGACCATTGTTGGCGAAGCTTCAAGTGGAGAAGAAGCACTTTCACAGGCAGTACATTTAACACCTGATGTTATTCTGATGAATATAGGTATGCCTGTAATGGACGGTGTACAAGCAAGCTTGGAAATGAAAAAACGAAACCTCTCCAGTAAAATTGTGATCCTTACTCACAACACTTCTGGCGACACTGTTTTTTCCGCTATCAAGTCAGGCGCCATGGGCTACTTGCTCAAAAACATATCCATAGCTGACCTTTCACAGAGTATTCGCAAAGTTTGCAGCGGTGAACCTGCATTTACACCATCCATCGCCTTAGAAGCGCTTTCTATTATTGCTTCACCGGGAGAACATAAGCATGCAGAACCTCACCCCCTCACACCTCGTGAAGTGGAAATTTTGCAACTTGTTGCAGAAGGAAAAGGCAATAAAACAATTGCTGATGAACTCACAGTAAGCGAAGCCACCGTCAGCACACATATGAATAACATTCTTACCAAACTACATCTCAGCAACCGAGTGCAAGCAACACTCTACGCACTCCGGAAAGGGTTATCCTCCCTTAACTAAAAAGAACTAGAAAAGAAAAATCCCTGCTTTGCAATATGCAAAGCAGGGATTTTTTTATCGAGTAAAAAAAGAGGTACCCGTTAGGGTACCTCTTAAAGTGGCTGTTAGCACACTGACTTTGTCAAAATGACTTCTAAATTAGAAGTTGTATTTTGCACCGATAGCAGCTTTGAAAACGTCGTCGGTTTTTGGAGCTGCGTCGTCGAGGTCGGTGATTGCGTATGCGAGGTCAACGATAAGATCGAGGTTCTCGTACATTGCGTAAGTAGTTACGAAGTCAAATTCGTATGCTTTGTCATCGCCGGTCCACTCATCAAAGCTCTGTGGGTTAGTAGCGTCGAAAGCATCGTCGTCGTTGGTACCCTGAACGTAAGTCACACGAACAGTGTGAGATACTTTCTCAAGGAAGGAAATTTCGGAAGCCTGAAGGGATACACCCCATTTGCCAACAGCGCTACCGAAGAGTGCGTCAGCAGAGTTAGCAGCAGCACCGAAGCCAACGAGAGTGGAAGGAACGAAGTCAAGACCACCAATTACTGGCATGATGTTGTCGCCTTTAGCATTGTCAGCACCGGAGCCGTACCAAGCGAGAATTGCAGGAACTGCGAAATCAGTTGCGTAAGCAGCTTTACCAGCGAAGAAGTAGCCAGCATCACGGGAATCAACTTTACCGTAGATAGCGTCAAAAGCGAGAGTAAGGTTTTCGATTGGAGCAGACTCAACTGCAACACCGAACCACTGTGCTTCTTTGCCATCGAGGAACTTAACTGGAGGAGTAGTAGAGTTCTGATCTTTAAAAGTTTTGTAACCGTTATTAGTTACCATTGCGTATGGAGAAACAGTTACTACACCAAGATCAGCAGTAACGATTGCACCAAAGAGATCAGAGGTGCCTTTAGTTTTGTTGTAAGTAGCATCAGTGGATTTGTAGTTAGCGTAAGGACGTGCGAAGAAAGCAGTTGCGCCAACTTTACCGAAAGAAGTGCTTGCTACGATAGCAGCAACATCATCGTCGATGATTGGGGAACCAGCTACAGCACCTGGAAGAGCGAGGCCCTGGATACCAGCACGAACTTTAACAGCAGTGTTAGGTACCATGAAGGTCATGTAAGCACGTTTGGTCTGAATGTTCACACCGTCAGCACCAAGCTGACCACCGGAGCCACCACCAACTTTAGCGGTTTTACCTGCGTAACCCCAATCCTGGTTAATTTCAAAGTATACGGTACCGGAAAGAGCTTCAGATGCGATGATGTCGATCTGGGAACGGAAACGCTGGGAGAAATTGTTGCGGTTGTCCTGCTGATCTACGTTGTAGTAGTCGTAACCTGCGTAGAGGTAACCGGAAGCCTTAAATTCTGCAGCAGATGCGCCAAAAGCAGCACCAAGCACCATGCAAGCAGCAAGTGCGAGAACGATAATACGTTTCATAATAAATTTCCTTCTTAAATTCACTTAAGGTCCAAAGTCAGTGACTGTTCAATTTTTTGTACCCGAGGGTAAAAAAATAAGCAGCCGATGTTGAAGCTCTTGTTGCTGAGGTGGCTTCATACTAGATATTCGCGGCTAACGAAAACTGTATGCCTCTGCGGCGAACTTCATATCTGAATGAGAGTGGCTAAGCTCTCAGTTCATTCTGTTGAAAATCCGTTCTAGATAGAACCTCGTATGGAAGCTCTAATATCTTTTCAGTACAAATGAAAAACTAATTATCTAGAAACAAAATTTATTTCCTGATTAGATTTATACAGTGTCTTGCATTTTCGCATCAATAAAAACTTAGAACAAAAACCATTGCAATATACATATTTTGTACTAGAGCGCTAAACAATTTTATTGACATAGGACTAATCAAGACCAATACAAGCAATTAATATTAAAGACTTTTATAAAAAACTAATAAAAACTTCTCACACACAACATCCATAAAATTATCTTAAGAGTATTAAAAAAACACGAAGGCCATACTCTTACTACACTAAGCTATATGTATCATAAGGGTCTGTACTGGAAGGCAAAAGACTTTTGAGTGAATAGGCATAAAGATGTAGTTCATAATTTAAACATTAATCGTACAAAACATCCCTTCTTGATTAGCTACTTTTTATTTTTTAAACAGAAAAGAACACGGTAGATGTGCATGCACCGTTGCCTATACCTTTCAACCTCGTGCACATACTCGTTGCAATGTAATGCAACACTCACCACACCGACTCGTTACCCAATTCATGACTGACTGGAGCGCCTGTGTTTTCTTCTGTAAAAAAACTGTTCACCAAAGCATCTATGCCTTCTTCCCTTGAGCAAGCCTTAGAGGCGTATGAAGAAGAAGAATATGAACTTGCCATCTCTCTTTTTGAGTCCTTGTCACGTCATAGTACTCCTCAAGCTCTCTACTGCCTTGGCACATGCTATTTTTGGGGCCTTGGGACAGAAAAGAATCAAGAAAAAGGACTGCGCCTTTTTATAGCGTCAGCGGAACAAGGTGACTGTCAGGCTCAAATAGAGCTTGGCTATATTTATCGTCACGGACATGGTGTTACTGCAGACAGCAAAACGTCTCTTCAGTGGTATGAACGCGCTCAAGCCACAGGAAATGCCGATGCAACAGCGGAAGTAGCTCGCTGCTATGAATACGGAGACGGTACAGAACGATGCCTATCCAAAGCTCTGACATTATATGCTGAAGCAGCTGAAGGCGGAAACGCCATGGCACAGTACTCTTTAGCCTGTTTCTACACACAAGGAACAGAGGTAGAATTCGATCCCATTACAGCTTTCTACTGGTTCAAACGTGCCGCAGATCAAGGGGTTGCCGATGCATACATACACGTGGCAGCAAGCTATGCACGTGGTGAAGGTGTTGATACTGACCTGAATAAAGCCATCTCCTGGTATGCAAAAGCTGCAGAACATGGTGACGCTGTAGCTCAGAACAACATGGGCTATTACTACACAACCGGTACAGGTGTTGTTCAAGACGAAGATAAAGCTACATTCTGGTACTACCATGCCGCAAAGCAAGGGCACGCCATTGCCCAATACAACCTTGCTGAACGCTACCGGACCGGCAACGCAATTAAACAAAATTTAGCGGAAGCGGCATATCTCTATTTAGAATCTGCCAAGCAGGGAGACAAGGACGCACAATACCGTATAGCAATGTGCTACAAACACGGCGAAGGCATAGAACAAAATCACGAACAATATGTCTTCTGGATAGAAGAGGCGGCACGCCAAGGACAACAAACAGCAATTGATGAAATCAACACCTATGTTCCCTCAGAAATTCCAGAACTAGTGACATCAGAAGCTAAGTCTCCTATTCAAGACTAACACCAGCAGAACGGCATCCGCCACCACATAACACTGAATATATAGTGTGCGACGCTACCTCTAAGGTAGCATCGCACACTTTTTTATTATTCTGAATCGACTGCTACTTTCAAAATAACCTTATGCAGTTCCCCATCGGCAACAAGAGGCATGTGAGCGTCTTCAGGGAAAAAAATTGCAAATGAGCCGGACAATACGGTATTCCAACTTGTTGGAGCTTCATCGTAAAAATATACGTCCGGATACTCTTCCGGCTGTTCGGCTGGCACCGTAATATCTTTTCGAGATTTCCATCCCATCAGCTCAGTACCCTGCAAAACAAACTGAATATCAATATATTGATCATGAGCTTCTAATTTTGCTTCATCAATGGATCTTCCTTTTTGATGAACCACCGTTGCGTACAGCTTGCGCCCCTGAATTTCATACTGCCCGTCCGGTAAGTCATACAAATCCTTACGACGTAAAAACGCAAACGCTTCTGCAAAATATGGAGATAAAGCCTCATACCGTTCAGCATGCTCCAGAACATCTAAAATCATTACACAATCCTTATTGCTAAAAGAAAGATTGGCCCACCCTGCACCAAACAATCTACTTTTTCAATCCAATCCCCTTCACGGTACTTCAAATCATCTCTCGATAGAAAAGAAGTCCCTTTCTTCCCAACATATTTTTGCCACAAAAAACAAAAAAACTCTTATCCCACAGCAGATGCTTTATTCGAAATAGGTATGTCAGTATCAATCAACTACGGCCACTCGCCAGATTGCTTCACGCTTATATCTTCCAGACTTATTTTAAACACACATGTTCCACGAATGGCAGTCTCAGGCATCATTCCAGATTTCCCATAATACTTAGTGCAAAGCGCATCCAGCACCTCAGCCTTCTCTTCCGCATTTTCCACAAGCTCAGCCACACCACTTGCCATAAGGCATTGAAACGAAAAATCACTCTTACACATATTTTCACTATCCGATGCCGGAAGAAGATCGCCTTCTCGAGTTGCCTCAAAGAAGACCGCCGGATTTTCACGCAATATGTCGATCTTTTTTCCCTCACAGCATCCGTGAATGAAGACTTTCGTTCCCTTATGCGCAAAGTTCACCGGAACAACATATGGTTTATTGCCTAGACACATACCCAAACGGCAAACTAAAACATCACTCAACAATTCTTCAACAATTTTCGGGCTGGTGACATCCTGCTCTTTTCTTCTCATAACTCCTCCGTAGCGTATTGTTGCAACGTATCATATCTTAAAAAGATCCCTGTTACAGACACGGCTGTCTTCAACTGCAGTTAGAAGTTAACCTGAAAGTAGTTACATAACCTGCGCTACCTAGCTCGCAAAACAACGTGTTCGAACAGGATATCGCCCCCCTACCACGCAATAGGGCTCTGTACCCCGGCCCCCTTTCTTGCTCTATAACATTCTGCCTCAACTCCCCATAAGGCCAGCATATGTTAACCACTTGTTAACAGAAAACTTGTTATTTCATATAGCTTGAATGGATAGCCACACTCATAATGCATTAAGAAATTATATTTTAAATTTATATATCGCACATCATCTTGTCATGTAATTTGACGAAGACACAACTAGCGGGCAAGTACATACATAAATATTACGATCCAACAATACGGTACATCTCTACGACAGCTCTTTGCTGGAGACTAAGTACGTATCCTGTTCCACACGTTACGAACGCTAAAGGAATTTATGATGAATCTAAATGTATTACTTGTTGAAGATGATTACGATCTTGCTGCCTCGCTTGTGGAGTATCTTGAGCTGGAACATATTACCTGCGACCATGCTGCAAATGGCCTGCACGGCATGGAGCTTATCACGCAAAACAAGTACGATGTCCTTCTCCTTGATGTAATGATGCCTAAAATGGATGGACTTTCTTTATGTGACAGCCTACGCAAAGATGGCGTTGACACCCCAGTCCTTATGCTGACAGCCCGTGACACACTTGATGATAAGGTTGCCGGATTTGAAGTCGGCACAGATGACTATCTGGTAAAGCCATTTGCCCTTAAAGAACTTCTTATCCGTGTCCGCGCTCTCGCCAAAAGACGCAGCAGCCAACCTCGCAAGTATACTGTAGCTGATCTGGAACTGGATACCGGAGCTGTAACAGCAACGCGAAACGGAAAAAGTCTGCTTCTCACTCCAACAGAATGGAAACTCCTTTTAGAATTAACCCGCAACAGCCCACACGTTGTCACACGTGACCAGCTAATACGGGCAGTATGGGGAGAGGACACTCCAGAAAGTAACACCCTAAAGGTACACATGCACAAATTACGGCAAAAAGTAGATAAGCCATTCCCGAATGCGCTAATCACAACACTCCCCAGACACGGTTTTGCACTGAGAAACGACCATGAGAAAAGTACGTAGCTTACGACGGATTATAATAAACAGAGTTCTATTCTTTGGACTCGCTTTCATCCTTGGCTACTCTGTACTTTTGATAGACTTTGGTGACCGTGGCCTAGACTTGGCTGTTGAAATGCGCCTAAACATGGAACTTGAAGCATATTCAAAACAATTTGCCCTGACCCCTGAAATACCGTTACCAGAATATACCAACTTTAAAACCTATCTAGGGTATGACACGCTTCCCGTAAAAATTCGTGACGCTATTCCTGAAAAAATTTTCTATTCAAAACAGCTGGAAGTTTGGGACCCCCCCCACGGGGAACTCATGCAATTCATTTATCCATGGCAACGCCCTGATGATAACTGGGTATACTTCGTTTTCACTGTGCATCTGAATGACAGTACAGAAAGAATCATGGCTGATCTTGATCACATGCTTTCATTTATTGGCCAGGTAGGACTCACCGTCCTTGCCATCATCGTTATTCTCATGCTTGGCTCTTTACATCACCTCTCCCACTCCATTAACAAATTACGAGCATGGGCAAACAGCCTCCAAATAAAAAAGCTTGATCAACAAAAAAAAGTCTTTAGATACCAAGAGCTAAACGAAATTGCTGACGTAATTCATGATAATACAAAGCGTATTGCCGCTGGAGTAAAACGTGAACAGCGATTTTTGGAACACGCGAGCCATGAACTACGTACCCCGATAGCCATACTACAAAACAACCTTGAACTGCTTGAATATAAAGGGCTCAGTAAAGATCCGCGTTTTGCAGCGTCATTTTCACGTATGTCTAACGCTGTAAACAACATGCACCATTTGACTACAACACTGTTATGGGCAAGCCGAAACGAAAGCGCACCGCCTGTAGCCACAAAAGTAAATCTTGAAGCATTAATTGAAGACCTGATTGCTGAAAACAACTATCTGCTAAAAAATAAACAGGTTCTGGTATCCACGTCTCTTTCCAACGAAACGATTATTGTTTCGAAACATGTGCTGCGTATCATTCTGGGCAACATTATCCGCAACGCATTCCAACACACCGACGAAGGCGAAATTAGCATTCATAATACAGCAGATACCTTTGTTGTATTTAACAGTAAATCATCTGAAGGAACTGTATCAGATACTGAAAGCTACGGCCTCGGCATCATGCTTATTGAACGTCTCGTAACTAAAATGGGTTGGGACATCACCTTTGATGATTCTGACACGTTCTTCGCTGTAACCCTGCAAATGAGCAATGTAACACCCAAGAGCATAGAAAAGGACTCCCTGTAATTGAAGCTTAAACACTCCACAATTCTGATGTGAACCAACGCTCTTATCTTGATGAAATACTCTGTGCATCGAATGCTGTCTTAAAAAACAAAAGCCCTTGCGAAAAATCGCAGGGCTTTTTTTACTTCAAAACTCATTATGA
Organism: Halodesulfovibrio marinisediminis DSM 17456; assembly: GCF_900129975.1. Taxonomy (NCBI): domain Bacteria; kingdom Pseudomonadati; phylum Thermodesulfobacteriota; class Desulfovibrionia; order Desulfovibrionales; family Desulfovibrionaceae; genus Halodesulfovibrio; species Halodesulfovibrio marinisediminis. The sequence continues at coordinate 133,086 of NZ_FSRG01000005.1, read as the reverse complement.
CCAACTAGTACACCAATATTCCACAACACTGTAATCGACGAATAAAAATTATACAAAAGGTCAGTGCACCTTATCTCCAACGTGAAAACCCCTCTCAAAAGACACAAAGACACTTTAACACCGAAAAGCACTGCCCCAGCTTATCCAACAAAAACAATGCAGCACCATTTCTTGCAATAGCTTACAATCTGAATATTGCTGCACCACCTTCAAAACAACATGTAATATACATTACAAATTTTACGAAAACACAGAAAAAACTTTGAAAAGCTATTTCAGACCTCATACAATCTGGAGAGTTACTTATAGTTGAATCTTACTCTTCACAAAAAGTACTGCTATATCTTACTAAGTTAATTCATAAAAATTAATTAACTAATCTCATAAGCATTACTGTACTAGTAGGAGAGTCTTTCATGTTGCCACAGCAGTATATGAAAACATGGTGGTATATTGTAGAGCATCCCACGTTCACAACTGAGTTTAAATGGATACTGCTTTGGAAGGCAAGCTACAGAGCCAACACTGTAGCAACAGCTGCGTCGATGTTATCCGTCGATACATTAAGACGATGCGATCAACACTTCTGAGCCATTTATCTCGAATGGGTTAGCAAAAAGTTACTCTTGTTGCCGTTTGTCCCTCTATCCGGTCGCACAAAGTTCAAGTCATGGCGTCTTGTATGTAGGTGTTAATGTTATTTTATCTACCTATGAAATTACTCTTTTTTCTGCCCATGAAATAATAACCACGTGCTGACCAGCCAGTCAGAACAACCTGCCTTGAGTATTCAAAATGAACAAAAGCTCTTATAGGCCAACAGAATCCCCGCAGTCATGTGGTGGCTTACTATTTAATGCTGATTATTTTTCAGCATTGAAAAATGGAGAACGGTATGAACTCTAAAGATATTGGTGCAATTAGTATTGTTGCCGGTACCGCAATTGGTGCAGGTATGCTTGGTCTTCCTATGGTAATTGGAAGCCTCGGCTTTTTCACAGGCTGTCTGCTCTTACTCATCATGTGGGCTCTGGCAGTCTACTCAGGTCTGATGCTTATTGAAATCAACCTTGAATTCGGGCCCGGTGTTAACTTCAACCACATGACACACGAAGTCCTCGGTCGTCCCGGTCAGCTAGTAGCCACGGGGAGTGTTTTTTTTCTCACTTACTGTCTTCTCGTCGCCTATATAACGGGTATGGGTGGTCTTATTTCCACCATAGTAGACATTGATCCCCGTATTGGTTCCGCTGCATTTGCCATTGTAAGCGGTATCATTTTCTTCATCGGAACAAACGCACTCGTTTCCGCAAACAAAACATTATTCACCATTATGCTCGGTGCAATGATACTCAGTTTTGCCTGCCTCGGTGGTCAGCTTGAGCTACATAATCTTACACAGGGCAACCCAACCCCAAAAGGCTTGCTTATAGCACTCCCTGTTCTTTTCACTTCCTTCGGTTTTCATGCATCTATACCTAGTGTTGTAAGCTTCGTAGGTGAAGACAAGAAATCTCTTGTAAGTATTCTGGTCATCGGCAGTACTATCCCGGGACTCTGTTACGCTGCGTGGCTTATGCTCTCGCTCGGTAGCGCAACACCGGAACAACTCACAAGCATGGCTAACGTTGATGCGCTTGTTACACTCATAAGCGGCAACGCAACATGGCTTTCCAGCATCTTATCCTTCTTTGCCATGCTCGCACTGGTTACATCTTTCTTCGGCGTATCCCTTGGGTTGTTTGACCTCGTCGCAGAAACCTTCAAACGCGGTAACGATAAAACCAGTCGCGCCGGAACCAGCGCATTGGTTTTCCTTCCACCGCTTGCCGCGTCTGTACTCGCACCGGACGGATTCATCGCAGCTTTATCACATGCTGGTGCAGCCCTTGCCATCATTGCCATTTTCCTTCCGTGCATCATGGTATTGAAACTACGTTCTGCCGGTAAGAGTCAGGAGTTCAGAGCAATAGGTGGCAATCCTGCTGTTGTTACCAGCTTCTTATTCGGTATTATTATCATTGCTGCTAACTACTTATAAACGTTTTTTTTCCACACAAAATACAACAAGGACACCAGACTCCTTACAAAAATCAGTCTGCCATCCTAATCAAACAAAAAGCCCCTGCAACTAATGCAGGGGCTTTTTGTTTACACATATCTCACCAAATTTCCGCTCATTACGCTCAGGAACAGCGCATCTATTTTGAATAACAAACCGTACCATGCTGTATTTGCTCAACAACCAGATCTCAACAGATATCATTTTTCGGTCTGAAAAATATTTTTATATTTATGCATCTAATGACCATTATCTTCTTAAGTATAATGGAGAAATTTTCACCCTTCAGCACCATTCAACAAAACTGCCTGATACGCACAAATCAAACACAACGGGGTAGTACATCCAATGAGTGACGAAAAAATATCCCAGACAGATTTTCAAAAATTAATGCTGCTACTTTCAGAAAAACGCACAGCACACACCACACTTCGCTCAGGCATTGCCTTAAGCGCATTTTCCATGACGATCATTTCATTCATTATAGTTATGACATCCAAAATAGACGGAACATTTAATCAGATAATTTTTATTGCGCTCGGATTAGGCAGTGTCGTTATGCTAATATTAGGAATTTACTTTATTCGCAGAGGATTCACCCGAATGCGCTTTCATGACGCTCTTATTAACCAAATTCTTTACGTTAATCATGAAGCCAGCAGCTTATTTTATCATACAAGAAAACGTAACAACCTTGATGCTACAGGAGCTTCAATGCATTACGATACGGTTTTCCACTTTGACAAGGGCACAACGGAATTAGAGATAACCATCAGCAATATTGAAAATTATTATGAAAGTCTTTCTGGAAAAAAATTCAACAGTTACCTTGTCATAAATGGTCCGGGCATAAAATTCCTAGGAAAAGAAGATCCCCATGCGCCTATGTTAACTGAACTTGCAAACCTCGGTCTGCAAATAAAAGTCTGTCAAAATGCTATGCACCATTTCCAAATTCAACCGGACTGGCTACTGCCTGTTGCTCAAATTGTTCCAGCCGGATTACTGGAAATAATTGACCTACAGCGCAAAGGTTTCGCATACATCAAACCATAGCTGATAAAGTATAAACTACGCCATTAACTATACGCACTATCAGTACCTTGCACCACACAAAAGCAATAGACGAATAAACACTAGTTGATTCTTTGTCAGACTCAGCAATGCTCCTGCGCTTTTTCATGAGCACAGCAGAATCTGACGTCCTTTTATTATTCTTCAGTTTTTATTTGAGATTCCAGGAAAAACTGCATTAAGGCACTTTCAGGTTTCTCCATGAATACTAGTGTAAGAAAAGAGTTAAGTAGTAAAATATTTCTAAAAAATACGCTATGTTATACAAGGCTTCTTATGCAACGCACACCCTATGTAAAACCTACTCCATCCTCTTTTGAAGTCGCCCCAAGTACAGTTCAGGAAAATGAAACTGGGATGTGGTATTGGGAGCCATTGGCAGACACTTTCTACTTCAGTGAATCCTACCTTGCACGACTTGGGTATAATGATGATGAAACCCCAACATCATCAGCTGACCTGATCAATATTATTCATCCAGAAGATCTGACGATAGTTCAGCGTATTCAGGAAAACTACATATATTCTGCCAAAGATGGAAACCGGTATGAACACCGACTGCGTGTCCGTGCAAGAAGCGGTAACTATTTTTCTATTGTCGTCCACGGGTACATTCTTCATCGCGATTCCATGCAACGAGCAACTATGGTCAGCGGCTTCCATATTAACAGTGAACGCCTTGCTACGATCGACCATGAAGAACAGCGAATGAAATTCGCGCTACAAGCTGCTGAAGACGGTATATGGGATTGGAACGCCGAAACTAATGAAGTATACTATAGCCCAAAATACATTGCCATGGCTGGCTACACCGAAGATGAATTTCCCCCGACAGCAGATTCATGGGCATCACGGGTACATCCAGATGACTATGAAAGTACCGTCGCCATGCAACTTCAAATCATTAACAGTCCTGATCATGGTGACAGTTTCGAATGCATCTACCGTTTTCTTCATAAGGAAGGACACTGGATATGGATTCTTGGAAAAGGCGTTGTGACCAGTAGAAAAGCAGACGGAAAAGCACGACGAGTCACAGGAGTACATATAGATATTAACGAGCTGCAAAACGCCAAAGAAAATCTTATTAAGACGCTGAAAAAAGATACGCTGACAGCTGTTTACAGCCGATATTCTTTCGAACAACGACTCGAAACCATCACCACTGCCGACTATCCGGTAAGCCTGATATACGTAGATGCTGACGGTCTAAAAATTGTTAATGATCTTCTGGGCCACACATACGGCGATGAATATTTACGCAAAATTTCTTCTATGCTGGCGCGGTACACTCGAAACCACGACAGCATCTACCGCATCGGCGGGGATGAATTTGTCATCCTGCTTCCAAACACAGGACGTAAAAACGCCAACGAAGCTCTACTTAGATTAAAAAACAAAATTGAAGAGCAAAGTGCTATAGGTGACTCACCATTTGTGTCCTTTGGTTTATCAACAGCTATGTTCCCTGACGAACTAGATACACTGACGTCAAATGCCGACACCCACATGTATGAAAATAAACGTATTAATCAGGAAGAACGACACAAATTAATACGTCAGTTCTGTCTGGACATCATAAGCAAAACAAAGGCAACTGCCAGGAATGTTTCGTAAAGCGATACCTCGAACAACCTTAACGACCATACCTGACAGCTAACTCATCATCCCACTTAAATTTCGTAAGACAGTACAACGTTGAACTGCCCCTACGTTCCTGCCTGAGTGAAAGTCACTCCAATACTGGCTTTCAGCCTTTCCTTTTATCCTCAAAAAACTGCATAATGCAGGCTCATCACTTCGTCTGTGCAAACAAATTCTCAGCCTCCGTAATTTGCAATAGATCCAATAAAAGCATCAAACACTATATCATATATAATTCATCCAAAATACTCAGTAGGTTACCGTGCTGACAAAGGTCTATCATCAGCACAGGAGCCGCAATGAAAAATGTAATCTGCATCGTTACTCTCATACTCGTTTGCACCATGGCACTCCCCCCCGCATTTGCCGTGGAAATAAAAGCAACCGGTACATTCTGGAACGTTGCTCAATTTTTGGATCACGATAGCTTTCAAGCTGATAATGGAACAAACAATTTCACGGTACGACAACGATTTCGTTCACAAATTGAAGTCATTGCCAACGAAATGCTATCTGGAATTGCCTACTTTGAAATCAACCATACATGGGGACAAGATTCAAACGGCAATAAATTCGGACGGAGTTCTGGTGGCGACTTAGGAACAGATGGTGTTGGAGTCCAGACTAAGCGTCTCTATTTACACCTCAACATCCCATATACTGAATTAGCTATCTATGCAGGGCTGCAAGGCCTCACATATCCAGGAGCCGTTGCCGGTTCAGTTATCTTTGATGATGACATTGCTGGTGTTGTAGCTACATACGGTCACAGTGAAAAACTTAGTGGTGTTTTAGCCTGGCTCCGCCCATTTGACATTGATACAACAGACAACCAACCGGTAACATCTCACAACCACATGGATATGTTCCTGCTCTCCTTATATTTCCAACCCAAGCATATAAGCTTCAACCCGTATTTTTCGTATGCAACTCTTGGTGAAAACGTAAAGTTCGGTAGCCCTAACTATACATACGACATCGGCCCGTCGTTAGGATTAGACAATAGCTTTATAAATGTTGAGCGAACTGAAAATGCTGATGTTTTCTGGGCTGGTTTAGCTGTTACTGCCGACTTTTCAAACTTCAAACTGTTCTTAGATGGTATTTACGGTAAGCTTACAGCAAATAAAGCCGCAGAGCGCAGTGGTTGGTTCACAGCAGCCAAGCTCACCTATTCTTTTGATAATATTACACCAGGTATTACAGCTTGGTGGGCATCCGGTGATGACAGTAATGCATATGAGGACGGCGCAGGGCGTATGCCATTTGTCAATGCAGGATGGCTCATCAGCTCATATGGATTTGACAACACACACGCTAATGAAACTGGCAACCGCATTGCTGATGCAACAGGTAAGGTCGGTGCTGGAATTGTACTTGAAGACATCACGTTTGTTGACTGGATGACACAACAACTTCAAGTTATTGCAATGTGGGGAACAAACGACTCCAGCATCGTTAAAAACGGTTTTTTAGAAGACCCAACGTCCAACATTGCCAAGTACCTAACCGATAAAGATTTTCTACTGGAAGTAAATTACGAAGCTAACATTGAGCTATACGAACAACTAACCATTATTCCTTCTGTTGCATACATCCACGTAGACCTTGATGAAAGCACTTGGGGCATTTCGAATGTTAGAGATTCTTGGAGAGTAGCTCTCATCACAAAATACACCTACTAGTTAGCCTTCATTCTTACGATGCAAAAAAGCTCTTACATTTTCATGTAAGAGCTTTTCTTTTTTATCTTATGTCTACTTTTGGCTTTCTACCGATCTATTTCAAAAGCAACGTAAGGAGCATATTAAATTTACTCAGCAGCCTTACGCGCTTCCTCAAGCCATCCATTCCATGTAGCTTTATTCTCTGCAATCCATTCATTCACATGACGCTGGATATCTTTATTAGACTTTTCACCACTGTTTAACAGGCTGTTCTGCTTGTTAATATCTTCCAATGGCATCTTAAAGACCTCAAAGAAACGACGTGCAGCTGGGTTCTTCTCTGCAAAAGCCTTGTTAGCAACAATACGGATATCAGATGCAGCAAAGCCCATTTTCAACGGACTGGAAACTGCGCCACAAAGGTTCTCTACTGTCATAATATCCACAAAATCTTTTTCTTCTTCAGACGGGATAATCTCAGGAACGTTAATCCATACTACATCTTCACCCGGCTTGAGCTTAAATACCGTCCAGTTTGGTGTCCATGTGTAAAAGAAAATCGGTTCTCCAGCTTGCTGTGCAGCATAGGCAGCAGCCATGCTTGCTTCATACGCTGCTTTTATTGGCTTCACATATTTTTTGAGACCGTAAATTTTTAAGTGACGGTCAATATCACGTTCGCACCCCCAACCCGGAGGGCATGCTGTCAAATCTGCTTTCCCGTCACCATTTCTATCAAATTCAGCAATAACCTCTGGACGCTTGAAGTCATCCAAGCTCGTAATATTCAACTTCTCTGCAGAAATCTTACTTACAAGGTATCCCTGCAGCCCGCCCGCTTTTACGACATACCCATAAAAAGATGTCTTATCAAAAAAATCACCGCCCATGTAGCTCTTATGGTTTGGGAGCCAAGTGTTTGGCCAGTAATCGACATCACCCATGGCAATAGACTTGTAAGCTAATGCGTTAGGTAAATCCTTTGCTTTTTTGACAGTATAACCGAGTTCCTCGAGACCTCTTTCAACCAACGCCGCATGAAAAAACCCTGTGTTCCAAGTAGCACGAGCAGGTTTAACCACCACTCCTTTTCCAGGAAGCTGGGGAGCAGCAAAAGCCTGAGTCGAACAGAAAAAAATAACTATTACTAACAGCGTAAGACGCTTAACCATTGTATTCTCCTTTAAAAAACTTAGCCCTATTTACTTGCTATGGACTGTGTAATGCGATCCAGCACCACGGCAAGCAGAACAATCGCAAGCCCACCAACGGCAGCTTGGCCGGTATCAAGCGTATTCAATCCAAGCACTACAGGCGAACCAAGACCTCCGGCTCCAATCAACGCAGCAATCACAACCATGGAAAGAGCCATCATTATCGTCTGGTTCAACCCTGCAAGAATGGTTGGCATCGCTAATGGCAACTGAACTTGCAATAACACTTGGAATTCACTCGCACCAAAAGCTTGCGCTGCTTCAACTAACTCAGGATGAACCTGACGTATCCCGAGGCATGTCAGTCTGATAATAGGTGGAATAGCGAAAATGATTGTTGCCAACACACCAGCAGTATTGCCGATGGAAAACAACATTACGATTGGTACAAGGTAAACAAAGGCAGGTGTTGTCTGCATAGCATCAAGAACAGGCCGAATAACTGATTCGAATACCCTGTTTCGTCCTGCTAATACACCAAACGGAATCCCGATAAGGGCACAGAAAAGAACAGAAGACATCACCATAGCAAGGGTAGTCATGGTCGCTTCCCACAATCCCAAGCAAGCGATCAGAACAAAAGAAAGTAGAGAAAAAAGCGCAAGGCGTTTACCAGAGAACTTCCATGCCAACAGCGTAATAACCAGAATTGGAATGTAAAACGGCAGCCAGTTAAGTCCCGCGGACAGCCAGTCCAACGTAACTTCTACTGGAATTTTCACTACCTGAAACACGTCGCGAAAGTTATATACAAGCCAGTCAATCCATTCAGAAATCCACTCAGAAAGCGGGATAATACTTTCGTCTAATGGGATAATATCGCTAAGCATTTGCGACCTCCTCTGCAGCATGAAGAATCTGCTCCGGCTTATGCAGCATTCGCAAGAAACGGCTTTTAGAAACAACCCCCATAAAACGACCTTCATCGTTTAAAACAGGAACTGGACAAGGACTGACAGCAACAACCGGCTGAATATCCGTAAGCAGATCATCCAGACCTATCGTCAGGACATCCTGCAAATACGCATCAGCCAATGTTAAGGAAGAATTTTCCTGCTCGGCTACTTCTCGCAAACTTTCTGTTGAGACCACGCCAATAAGCTTTTTGTCTGGTGTCAAAAGATAGCAGTAATCTCGATCACTATTACTCAGGTATTCTTGTGTGGTAGGAATACTGCCACCTTTTGTAATGATCAGCGTTGGGTGATTATTACGGACAATATCACGTGTGGTAAGAATGCCTGTAGGATCAACACCCTTAAAGAAGGACTTAACGTAGTCATTAGCCGGTGAACGCAAAATTTCTTCTGCAGAACCGACCTGAACAACGACGCCGTCCTGCATGATCGCAATGCGGTCACCTATTCGTATGGCTTCATCAAGGTCATGTGAGATAAAGATAATGGTGCGCTGATGTTGCTGCTGCAGGGTTAACAACTCATCCTGCATTTCAGCTCTTATCAATGGATCAAGAGCTGAAAATGCTTCATCCATAAGCATAATTTCAGGGTCTACGGCAAGAGCTCTGGCTAAGCCAACACGTTGCTGCATACCTCCACTAAGCTGGGATGGAGATGCATCTTCCCATCCGGAAAGTCCCACTTGCTCCAACGCCTCTTTTGCACGAGCATTCCTTTGTTCTTCAGGCACACCGGAAAGCTTGAGGCCAAACGCTGTATTCTCCAACACAGTCAAATGCGGCATAAGAGCAAAAGATTGGAAGACCATACTCATATTGTGAAGGCGAAACTGCACGAGTTCATCAGGAGACATTGTAATAACATCTTTTCCGTCAACGATAACGCTTCCAGCATTTGGTTCAATCAACCTGTTTAGCATTCGAACAAGTGTTGATTTCCCCGAACCGGACAGCCCCATGATTACAAAGATTTCTCCCTCGTACACCGAAAACGAGGCATCCTGCACACCAACTGTCAAACCTGTTTTCTGGTAGATTTCATCTTTAGAAAGTCCTTGTTCCAACAACTGTAATGCACGATTACTTTTGGATCCAAAGATCTTATAAAGATTTTTAACAACAACTTTTTCTTTTTGAGAACTCATTAAAACCCCGTAGTTATAAATTACAGCTACGAGGCTAGCGACCATCGGGTATGGTTACAAGGGGGGTAAGCGGGTATATATCGGGTATGAAATATGGGGCACCATACCCGATTATTCATTTTCGAGATCGGTACGATTTGCCAGATAGGCGGCGAGAGAGATTTTTGTTCCGCAAAGTTTCAACTTTTTGCGAATATTTTTACGATGGCTTTGCAGCGTTTCAAAAGAAATGTTTAATAACTCAGCTATTTCTTTCCCTTTCATCCCCACACATATCAGTTGGCAAATTTCAAGTTGTCTTGCAGACAGCGACAACAGTTCATCAGATACTTCTGAACCGCTTTCCACAATACCTTCAATACGTGATTTAAGGATGCCGCTATAACTTTTCCTAAGATCCTGAGAAGGAACTTCCGCAATTTTATCAATTGTTGGAAGCACGTACTGCTTAACCTGCCCTAGCACTTCGTCACGATACTCCTGTTTTTCCTCCTCAATTGTACGAATAACTGTGCGCAATGTATTATCCATTGATTCCAGTTCTTCTTCACGATCCTTTAGGTTTTCTTCCAGTTCTGTACGAAGGCTTAAGTCTTTCAAAATAATCTGAAAAAGAAGCTGATCAGACAGGCGAACCCGTTTCGCTCTTATAGCTACAGGAACCTCTTCCCCGGAAACTCCTTGTGCAACAAGCTCTGCACACCACGTTTTTCCAGAACGTAACCTGTCGATTCCTAAAGAAGCAATTTGTCGCAATGGCTTACTTATTATGTCGAGAAACGAAATCGAGGATTCCTCTAGTTGATCAAGCGCAAATACTCTTACCGCCTTAGGGTTTGCGCTCAGAATATCAAAAGACTCATCTACGAGAATCGTTGCGTCTGGAGCAGCGTCAAATAATGCCGCAAAAAGCTTAAACGAGTCCTTTCGAGCAGCAATGTTATCCTGCAAATACTCTTCATATGGTTCATATAGTTCTGTCAGAGGCGTTAATGTCGCGACAAAACCACCATTAGGCGCTAACAGTTGCGGAATTGGCATAATCCACAGATTACACGGCCCTTTATCCTTCAAGGTAATACGGCAAGTTCTCCCCGCAGGATACTTACTGAGGAATTTGTTTATATTCCCCACAGAGACTCCCAACAATGACCACAAGGGCTTATTGGTCACTTCAAATCCCCAAAAATTGCGCGCCCCAATACTTTTTTTAATTACAACCCCGTGATCGTCACAAAACAAAACTACATCCTCAATAAAATCAGTCAATTCTTGGAAAACATCTTCAGACTCTGGCTCGATCAAATTAAGCAGCTTTTCTTTCATCTATCTCTCCAAATTGACTGTGTTGATATCCACCTTTTTCATACAGCATAGTGCCAGAAGAGCAATACTTCAAATGAAGGCAGCAAAGCACAAACGCATCACGTCTCACCTATACATTAAATACCTATTTTTAAAAACAATACTTGCTGAATCTTGTTTGTAAAGCATAACAACAAAGCATCCCAAAAAGGAAATTTATAACGTGACACCAATGAAGCATCCGATTGCATTTAGACCCAAAAAAGCTCTTACACTTTCGTGTAAGAGCTTTTTTAAATCTGCTATCCCATTTTTGACTATCTAACTAGCATAACGAAACAATATAAAAATGTTTCTAAACCTAAACTGAACCACTCGTCTCTTTAAGTCCTTCCGCAGAACGAATATGTAAGTCCATCTGCGGAAATGCGATTTCGATGTTCTTCTCTCGAAATGCTTTATCTATTTTAAAGCGCAACTCTGAGATAGTTCTCAACGAATAATCGATGTCATCGATCCATACACGCAGGACAAAATCTAAACTGCTTGCACCAAAATCGTTAAATAAAACCCAAGGCTTTGGATTCTTCAAGACATGCGGCTGCTCGTCAGCTAATTCTAATAACGTGCTTTCTACAAGTTCCGTATCAGAACCATACGCGACCCCGATGAGCAGATCCCGACGTAACGTTGGGTTATTCTTCGTCCAGTTTGTTACCTGATTAGAGATTAAATCGGAATTAGGTATTATAATAGTAGAATTTTCAAAGGTTTCAACGACCGTAGTACGAATGTTGATTTTTTTTACGGTGCACCAAAGCTCCCCAACTTGTATTATATCCTCTTGTTGGATGGAGCGACCAAAAAGCAAAATCAACCCACTGACAAAGTTATTAAAGATCGTCTGCATACCAAAACCAATACCCACGGAGAGACCACCAGCAATAACTGTCAAACTGGTTAAATTCACACCTAGAACACTCATAGCCAAGATACCGAACAAAGCCCACAACGTGTAGGAAGTAATCGTCTGCAATGAATGCATGGTCCCACGCTTAGCTCTCGGCCATCCCTGACCAGTACGTTTTATGTATGTATGAATTACAGCTACAGCCGCACGCGTCAGAAAAAACAGCGCAATAACCATTATAATATTAAAGAGCTGTAAGGAGAATCCTTGCCAGCCAAACTTAAAACCAGCTGTTGCCTTGAATACCCCAGCACCAAAGAAATCATAAAGCCAAAGGCCAGCAAGACCAACTGATGCCGTCCAGATTAGTGGAGACAAAATGCCTATCATTAACGCGCGAACAAATGGGTAAAGTCCTGTTTCCGGTAGACGGGAGATTCCATAAACAGCAAGGCAAGTTCCTGCCATACCGATAGTGTAGGCATAGTAACCGGTAAAAAGTAGCATTCCTCCTAACACGGCCAAACGCCCATAGCCTAATGCAGCAACAAAGATAGAAAAAACAAGCCCCCAAAACCATGGATGCCGAGTTAACCCTCCAGAAAAAGAGAGAAAACGACGTCTCATCACACCAATAACGGCTATCGCAAGAAGAATCCAAAGTGGGATAGCAAGCTGCTCTGGGATAGCAATTACGAGAATGAGGCCGCCTCCGGCAAAAAGCCATGCCAAAGGAGTTCGAGAGGGTTTTGCATATTCACCAAAAGTACGACGAATTATGTTCCCTGCCCACATTGTCCCAAAACTACAAACACTTGCTCCAAGAATAGCGATAACGCCTGTGGTTTGCGGAAAAAAGAAATATTCCGTCAGCAGGATAGATACCCCGGCACTTATCACAGCCCATGCCCCACCAAGCTTACGCATTTCAATTCTATCTTCTCGTTCAAGAAAAAGACGCTTTCCTGCAAAGAAACCTAACCCAGCAAGTAAGCTAAAGATTGTTGCGAAAAAGAATACCTTACTTCCCCAATCAGTTACTGTATTCGTAATACGTCCCTGCCAAATTGGGAGCCTTAAAGAGAACCAATTTGCTGGAGAAAAATGCTGTTGCCAAAAATCTTGAGAAAGAGGTGGGATTTTTCCGGCTAGAAAATAATTTTTCCATCTATCAGGAAGCTCCTTCTCCATCCGCGCCAGAAGAGCAGCAGTCCGTTTCCCCAATTTTTCGGCAGAGGCTAACTCTCTTTTGATTCGTGCCAGTTGTTTGTTCAGTGACTTCTGAAGTTTTCCTAACCTGCCAAGATAACCTTCAAAATTACCAACAACATCTGGAGAAAGTTTCTTTAACGCTTTTGTATTAAGCTCTACTGTCGCATTATTTAGACTTTCAACTCTTGCCTCGACCTGATTTTGAAGGTCCTTCAAGGATTCAGTAATCCCCCCCAACTTATTATTAAGTTCAGCAAGATGAGCATACAACTCCCGAAGTCCCATCGGAGTAGCTCCAGCTATCCCTTGGCTGAGAACTATCTGCTGATACGCGGAGTAGTTTGCGAGTAACTCTGACTTAATCTTTTTAATCTGAGCATCACCGGCCTCCCGTAAAACGTTTTCCTCGTCTTCAAGAACAGCCAAAACCTTAAGCCGCTCTGAATCAACTGTACGCGCCTGCTCTTCCGCACCTTGAGCTAACACCGAAAGGGGAAAAGTAAGGATAGAAAATATGAAAAGAGCAAAAACTAAACGCTTCATCCAGTGAGTCCTTTTTGTAATTGTTAGTACCGCAGAGTATCTCAAGTCACATGCGACACAACATTCATTTATTAAAACAAACAGTTACAGAAACACAACAGGCAAAAAAATCTGTTTTTCTATCAGTTAGCAACACAAAAACAATGAGTTAATGCTTGTCGCAGTGTACCTTCTGCCTCGCATATCATTAGCCACAACGCAATAAAATCCCAAGTTGTCTCTATCCAAAATCCCTCAAACTCTCTGCAGCTTAAATAAATTGATACCACTCAGGCTATATAACCTATCATTTTTCACATTACAAAAGTCATAACTTGAGTAAAAAACTTAATATTTCAATACTGATAAACACTGTACACAATGTTGATTAAAACTTGTCTAGCAATATATGTTAAAAAACACACGTCTCAACACACTCTTTTTTCTATTAAAAAAATACATTGTAACAAAGCTCCTACCTAGCTTTTACATTTTGACATCTCTCACTTAGATTGAAAAATTTTATTTTGCATTATAGTACGAGTGGTGCACTTTTTTACATTTGTCTCATAAAATTTATTTTTAGATTTTTTTGCCGATTAGCTATTAGCTATCTGTATAATAAAATTACAAAACAACACTGCACTGTGAAAGATAGTCAGTTTAAAGTAAATGTTAGCATCATTACTTAACTAACTTTTTATTAAAACGCTGCTAAACACATGTCAGCTTTTTAACAAACACTATAAAATAGTTTTTCATCCTATTTATGCTTAATGCATCTATTATAGCACCGTTAAAATTGAACATGTTATCTTCTTAAACCGAATAGAACTATAACATCGCCGTAGAAAATGTCATTCAAGTAACGCTGGCTTTCTCCTGCCAACCATGAAGACTCAATCAACATTACTCTCTAGTAAGTTACGTTAGAAGCCACGACATTGTGGCAGGATCAATATGCGACATCCTTTTTTTACGACAATACGAACAAAAATATTCACGCTTCTTTTTATAGCTTTCACAATTACACTATATCTGACGGCATACTCCTCACACTATCTAATAATGCAAGGATTTCAGTCTATTGAAGATGGGCTAGCCAGAAACGATATGGAACGCGTTCGTGAATCCATTACTAACGAATTTGAAAAATTAACATCGTTTACAGTAGACTGGGCATGCTGGGATGACAGCCACACTTTTGTTCGTAATGGAAATCAAGAGTTCATTTCATCAAATTTAAGTAAAGAGACTTTTGAAAACCTTGGGGTTAGCTTTATGCTCTACTTTGATAAAAAAGGGAGAGCCGTATACACCCGTAGCTATGACCCTCAACGTAACGCACTAGTAGATGCTTCCCCAGAACTACTTGCGCACTTTTCGCAAAATTCTCCTTTTTTGCTAACTCCAACAATCAGGACTATCACTAAAGGATTTCTCAATCTTTCTGGAAAAATATTTCTAATTGTAACGCACCCTATTATTACCAGTGAATTTGTCGGTCCAATCAATGGAGTATTGGTAATGGGGCAACCTTTTGACGAATCCCTTCTAAAATCTTTGGTGGCGACTACAGGCGTAGATTTTTCTATGAAAATTGCTGACCCAGCCACGCAACCAACTTCCCATAAAAACAATACTCCACTTAACTTTGAATATTCAAAAGATCACATTTTATCGGGACTATTTTATTCAGACTACCAAGGGCATGACGCTTTTGAGCTTTTAATACGGTCTCCAAGAAATGTAAGTAAACTCGGAGACAAGACAACAGCCTTGACTCTTGTGCTCATGCTGTTTGTAGGCGGTCTTCTTGCCTCGTTCATTTTCTATATTCTAGAAAAATATATTCTCTTACGTTTAAAGCGCCTGCGCGAACAGGTTACTCAAATTGATAGCGACTCAAATGAGGCAGAAATCTTTTTGGATGGCGAAGACGAACTCACCGACCTCGCAAACGGTATCAGCGAAATGCGGCAGGCAATTGGACGTCAAGAAAAGTTTCTTACTGAAGCATTAGATAGCTTAGGAGTCGGGATTGTCATGGTTGACCCTGAAACTCGTACTATCGTTGATGCAAACCATTTTGCCCTTAATATGTTGAAGCTGGACAAGAAAGGTCTCATCGGTAGCCACTGTAAGAGATTCATTTGCCCCGATAAGTCTGGAAATTGCCCAGTCATGGATCAACATAAAGATGGTGATTTGAGAACGTGCGGAATTACCGACTCCAACGGCAATCATATTCCTGTCTTTAAGTCAGTACGAAAACTCGAAAAAGACGGAAAAACAATGTTGTTGGAGTCTTTCATGGACTTAAGCGAGCTTGAAAAAACACAAAGGGAATTACGTGTTTCCAAAGACCGTTATCAAGCTCTGTTTATGAATACAGGAACAGCTACAGCCATTCTGGGAGACGATTACTCCTTAGTTTTTGCAAATAACGAGTGTGCTAAACTTTTGGGCTATGAACTTAGCGAGTTAAAATCCGGAATGACATGGACACAATTCGTTGATCCATTATGTCTTCCCTTTGTAGAAAAAACTCATCAGGAACGACGCACTAATCCTTCCCGTGCCCCTAAAAGGTATGAAAGCCGAGCTGTTAGAAAAGACGGGGAAACCAGAGATGTCATGGTCACAGTAGCGCTACTTCCTGAGAGCAGCGAATATGTTGTTTCCATGATTGACATTTCTGAACAAAAAGCCGCTGAAAAAAAACTGGTATTTCAAGCTCTTCATGACCCATTGACCAAATTGCCAAACAGAACCTTTCTTGAAGAAAAGCTATTGCAGTCATTTAAAAAGTCAGACCAATCAGGAAAGCTTACGGGCCTGTTAATGCTCGACATGGATCGATTTAAATATATTAACGATACGTTTGGTCACTCTCTTGGCGATCAGTTGTTAGCTCATGTGGCCGATAGGCTGCAGGACATCGTACGGGAGCAAGACATGGTTGCTCGTTTCGGCGGCGATGAATTTGTTATCGTAGCTGATGAAATTTCAGAGATCGAAGAACTTGTGCTTAAAGCTCAAGAAGCTATTTCATGCTTTAAAAAACCAATTCAACTATTTGAAAACTCACTATATTTGGGGTTAACTGTAGGGGTAGCAACGTACCCAATAGACGGAACAACCCCTGACGAACTGATTAAAAATGCTGACATTGCAATGTATCGTGCAAAAGAGATGGGCAAAAATACGTACGCTGTTTTCTCTGACGAAATGAATAACGGTGTGCATCAGAAACTTCATCTTGAATCTGATCTACGTGAAGCTTTGGCGCTAAATCAGTTTATCGTGCATTATCAGCCTCAAATTGACATCGAAACAGGAACAGCTTTTGGCGTTGAAGCGTTGGTACGATGGCAAAAACCAGATGGCACTCTCGTTTCTCCAGCGCAGTTCATTCCTGTAGCGGAAGAAACAGGACTTATTTCTCAGCTGGATATGTGGGTTCTGGAAACCTCATGTCGTGCAGGCAAAATTTGGCATGACCTGCAGCTTGATCTTCGTGTTTCAGTCAATTTCTCTACTCGACTTTTACACCAAAACGATATTGTTGAACGCGTGGTGGAAATTCTTAAACGTACCGGGTTCTCTGCTGATCGTTTAACTATCGAAATTACAGAAACAACTCTTATGCATGACGTAACTCGTTCGCTCCGCACCATAAAAGCGTTGCGTGAACATGGCATAAGTTTTTCTCTGGATGACTTTGGTACTGGGTATTCTTCACTCAGTTATCTCAGAACATTGCCAATCCAGACTTTGAAAGTTGATCGAAGTTTCATCAAGGACTTGGGAACCAATACCCCTGATGCTGCGTCATTAGTTAAATCCATAATTGGCCTAGCAACTAACCTTGGTCTCGATGTTGTTGCGGAAGGTGTAGAAACCTTAGAACAACAAGAATTTCTTATGAAACATAATTGCTTCAAAATTCAAGGCTACTATTATGCACCGCCACTCCCAGAGAAAGATGCTCTTATCTGGATTCAACACTTTCTAAATAAAGACCTTAAAAATGATTCTCCGCAAGATGCTGTCTAATATACGATAGTCATTCGTAACAACACGCCAGTTACACATTTAAATGCTAATCTTAAAAAAGGACTTATACGAAAATGTAAGTCCTTTTCTTTTTCAGGCTCCCCCTTAAGGAATTTTTTCGGCACCTGAATGAAAGCGTAATTGTGCATTCGCAAAAGTCAAAAAAAGATAAAAAAAGCATATATCAATTCATAACATCCACATCTTATTCAACTTCATTACATCCAAACACATTCCTCACAAATTCAATCAGTTAACTCAGCAGTTAAAAATTCTTTTCAAAGAGACTCAAGACCGATTGACGACACCGCACGAAGCCACTATGAGTGCAGCGGTCATATAGCTATTGAGCATTATTTCATAAAGAAACAGTGAAGGTGAGGCAGCATGAAGAACCACTTTCGCAACTTATATAGGCATCGGCAATAGGACAAACAGAATGGAAGCATTAAGTTACTTTACAGCTATGGCAGGAACTGTTGCCTTTGCCGTTACAGCCGTGCTTGCGGTTTCTAAACGAGGCATCGACCTTTTTGGCGCATGCGTACTTGGTATTACCACCGCAATCGGCGGGGGGACAATCAGAGATCTTGTCCTTGATGTGCCTGTTTTTTGGGCTACTGATCTCAACTACATATGGGTCGGACTTATCTCAAGCCTTGCAACATTTGTTGCACTCCCCTTTTTCAAAAGGAAATTTATTTACCTGCTTTTATTGTATATTGATGGATTTGGAGCATCTCTTTTTGCAATTCAAGCAATGGATAAAGTCTGGGAATTAAATTTCGGACTACCAGTCGCTCCCATCTTACTGGGTGTAACAACTGCTATTGGCGGCGGAGTGACCCGTGATGTACTTGCAGGTCGAAAAACCCTTATAATGTCAAGAGAACTTTATGCAACTCCAGTTCTCTTCGGTTGCATACTCTTTTCCATAGCATCGTATGTACTTCCTGAATACAGAGCGACTTGGGCATCTGTCTGCATTGCAATCATCTTTGGCATTCGTTCTGCAGCTATCCACTGGAAACTCTCTGTTCCCAATTGGCTGATGACACAAACTGCAGAAGACGATCTCGACTAATTTTCAATTGAATTTAAACCACTACATGTCACTTGAAGTAATCTCATTATCAAAGCTGCATTAGTCGCAAAGAGTTCTCGGACCTAAATCCCACTCTTATCTTCCCTCATGTCGAAACTGTTTCAAAAGAAACCAATTGCGCCCCACCCTCTCCCTCAAACATGGTAAAAAAGTATATTTTTCATAATATTACAATGAATATACTTTTTCTCTTGCTGCACTAACTCTTACAGTACTGTAAGCAAATACTGCAGAAACATATCAGGAGATATCATGTTTTCAATTCGCCAGCGTCTTAAGTCCCAAAGCTATCTTTTGGCTGTTGGGCTATTCGTGATTCTCACTCTGTGCCTGTTTTCCATCGCAAAAGCCTCTGACCCACTTCCTTCATGGAACAATGGAGTCGTAAAAACTAAAATTCTACAGTTTGTTTCAGACATCACAAACAAAGCCAGTAAGGACTATGTACTACCTGAGCAACGCATAGCTGTCTTCGACAACGATGGAACCTTGTGGGTTGAACAACCGATATCCACACAACATGTTTTCATCTTCGACCAAATAAAAAAGCTGGTACCGAATCACCCAGAATGGAAGACCACACAGCCTTTCAAGGCACTTCTAGAAGGAGACATGGAAACTGTCGGCAAGTTTGGCACAAAAGGCTTCCTTAAAATGATCATCGGCACACACTCCGGCATGACAGCCACAGAGTTCGCCAACGAGGTCAGCCAATGGATTTCCAAAGCCAAGCATCCACGCTTTAACCGGCTGTACACAAAGCTGGTCTATCAACCCCAACTTGAATTATTGGCTTATTTACGAGCCAACGGTTTCAAAACCTATATAATTTCCGGCAGTGGAATGGAGTTCATGCGACCATGGACCGAAAAAATCTATGGAATTCCCCCTGAACAGGTTGTCGGCTCAAGTGTAGCCGTCGAATTTAAGATGATCGACGGCAAACCAGCTATTATTCGGCTCCCAAAAGTAAATTTCATCAATAACAATGCCGGAAAACCCGTCGGCATATATCAACATATTGGGCGTCGCCCTATCCTTGCTTTTGGTAACTCAGACGCAGACATACAGATGGTTCAATACACCAAGGCAGGAAACGGTAAAAGCTTAGGACTTTTTCTTCATCACAACGACGCCAAGCGTGAATATGCCTATGATCGTAAAGGCCACATAGGAACATTAGATAAAGCACTCGACATTGCATCAGAAAATGACTGGATCATCGTAGATATGAAACATGACTGGAAACACATACTTCCGAATTAAAAATAGACGCACCGATCAAATAACAGCTCAATATGCAAGCCACGTATTCAAAGCATCTGGTCAGAAATTTATTGTGCCAGTAGGTGGCGGCATCGGAAAGGTTGTTAAAGTCTGGGGTGTCCCCATCAACTTACAGGTACAAGTATTTTACAATGCCATTGCTCCGGACGAAATCGGGGACTACTCAGCGCGGTTTCAAATACAACTTCTCTTTCCAGAATAACCAGTCAATAACACACCTAGCCGAGCTTATTTCGGAAAAACCGTATGAAATCTACACGCAGTTGCACGTTACGCTATCTAACCGCTGTATTCACCATAATACTACTTCTTGGAAAATATGCTGCGGTGCCCTGCTATGCCGGAGGGGTATGGCTCTACGAAATTGGCACACCTGACCTTGGTACTGCCACAGCCGGAAGAAGCGCCACAGCATTAGATGCTTCAGTCGCAATAACCAACCCGGCAGCAATGCCCTACCTAGACCGGCCACAACTCATGATGGGATTTCAAGCACTCATTATTAATTCTGAATTCTCTAAAGATCTAAGCAGATATGAGGGTGGGGATGGCGGAAACGCTGGTGGAATTATGCCAGCAGGCAGTTTCAGCTATGCAGCCCCAGTTAATGAGCACACTTGGCTTGGAGTTGGTTTTGGTTCCTACTTCGGATTAGGGCTAGATTATGATGATAACTGGAGCGGAAGATACTATGTACAAGAATCATCTTTGATTACAGCGGGAGCCAGTGTAAGCCTTGGCACCAAGATAACTGAATCATTTTCAATAGGTGCTGGTATTGATGTCCTAGTAGCAAAGCTTTTAATAAAAACAGCTATCAACAATTTTCCTCTTCGCAATTCTGCAAATGACGGAGAACTGAAAGTAGATGCCACCACCACTGGCATAGGCGCTAATTTAGGATTTTTTTATACCATTACCCCTGCACTGCGTGCAGGTCTTACCTACCGGTCCCCCATTAAGCTAGACTTTGATGACGCAGTCTCTATCTCTAACCTTGGTCCAATCCTTGAAAAAACTCTTACCGCTTCACAATTACTAGGCAAAGAACTGGATGTTACTATTACAATCCCCCAAGCAGTAAGCCTAGGAGTAGAATACGATATTACAAAAAAATGGGCTGTACTCGGTAATTTTGGATGGCAAAACTGGAGTCAGTTTGGAGAGCTGGAAGTATCAATATCCAACACTAACATTTCAGATGCTGTGATTGACCTAGATTACAACGACACATGGCATTTTGCGATAGGGATACGGGGAAGAATCGCCCCAAAATGGATATGGTCTACAGGGGCAGCGTACGACACATCACCATGTTCAGAAAGTAACCGGTCTCCTGCCCTGCCACTGGACAGACAACTACGCTACGCAACAGGCGTTCAATACGAAATAGATGACGATGTAACCATCGGACTAGCTTATCAGTTCCTTGATGCCGGGAAGGGCAAAATAAATAAAGAAGGAGGTCCACTTACAGGCCCCTTGAAAGGAGAGTATTCACCCAATCACATACACTATGTTGCTATAAATGTGGGATGGAAATTTTAACCCCCTTCCCATTAATTTATTACGCCATCCAGTCATACAACCCAATTGGGCTAAAAAAATTTACACGGCTTGTTTACACCTCTTGTGCTCCAGATACAAAAAAAGCACCTACATATACATGCAAGTGCTTGATTTACTTTGGCGTCCCCAGGGGGATTTGAACCCCCGTCGCCTGCGTGAAAGGCAGGTGTCCTGGGCCAGGCTAGACGATGGGGACGCTTCTTTTGTGCTTCGTGAGTTCCCTCACGTGCGAAAAGGTATTTATGGAAATCAGTGCCACCTGTCAAACAGTTTTTTATCTTTTTTTTAGTTTTTTTCTCAAACAATATGACCTTCATAGCAAATTACAAATAATACCGAATAATTAACTAAAAAATACACTTTTTCTTTTTTTTCTGTCCCTCATTCCACACCAAAGTTTTAGTGTTTGCAGGCAGCAAAGTTAGTAGGTATCATCCCTTTTTGCACAATGCATTTGCAGATGAAGCGGCAGCGATTTTTCCATTTCTTATTCCTGACAACGCAGCCATGCCGCTATGGTAGCAACCCCAACCACCTATCTATAATATATGTCTTTACAAGAACGCCTTGGTCTTACTTCTAAGCCTGTCTACCTTATTGACGGCTCCGCATTCATTTTTCGGGCATTTTACGCCATGCAGCACCTTAAACGTGCAGATGGTTTCCCTACCAACGCCTTATTTATTGTTTCTCGTATCCTCATGAAAATGCTGCGGGATGAGTCTCCGGAACACATCGCCTTTGTTCTTGATGGACGTGGTAAGAACTTCCGTCACGAACTCTATGGTGAATATAAAGCCAACCGTTCTGCTACTCCTGAAGATCTGGTATTACAGCTCGAACCAATCAGAGAGATGGTAAAGCATCTCGGCATTCATCTCATTGTATCCAACGGTTGTGAAGCAGATGACTGCATTGCTGCACTGGCAAAACGACTCAAAAAAGATAACCCTGTTGTTATTGTTGGCGCTGATAAAGACTTAAAACAGTGCCTTGATGCAAATGTGTTTCTTTGGGATCCAGGTGCAAAACAAGAAAAACTCACCAGCCTTGAAGATTTCATGGAAGAGACCAACCTGAGTCCTGCTCAATGGGCAGACTATCAGGCAATCATCGGTGACTCTTCAGATAACATTCCAGGCGTTCCTGGAATCGGCCCAAAAACTGCCGATAAAATTTTTGCTGAATTTAAAAGTCTGGAAGAAATCCGTGACCGATTTGATGAACTCAAGCCGAACCTGCAAAAGAAATTTGCAGACCACCTCGACAACATGTTCATCTTCCGCCAGCTTACAACACTTAATACAGACACCTGTGACCAAGAAAAGCTGGAAGACTTTAAACTGGAGCCTGTTAATCGCGATACGCTGCTCGACTTTGTTAAAGAATACGAACTTCGTGCGCTTGTCCGTGAAGTAAACACCCTATCTCATGCAGATGCGCCAGCGCCGGAACCTAAGAAGAAAAAAGTCGCAACCGATCAGCTCGGTCTTTTTGGCGGCGGAGAAAAAATCGTTCCCGACGAGCCGGACGCTAGCCCTGCCATGTCAGCTAGTGACGTAACAGGTCTCACTTCCTGCAAAGACAAGCGCGTGGCAGTGCTGCTTAAAGAACAGACTGAAAACAATTCTGTACTTGTTGCAATTGAACAGACAGAATTCCTCTACGCAGGGAAAATGGATGAACTTGCAGAGTTCTGCACCGCTGCAAAGCAAATAATCACACCAGATGCAAAAGCGCTTTTCCGCCAGCATGCAGGCTGGTCTTCCATTGATCCGAACAAGCTGCTTGACCTAGGGCTGATGGCATACCTGCTAAACCCAGAAGATCGCGACTACTCATGGAAAAAACTTTCCCGAAAAGCAGACGAGCTGGATATCTCCCGTAAAAACGGTGGGCTTCTCGCTCTTGCCATTGCTGAAGAACTTGAACGCAGTCTGGATGGCGGCCACTTACGTCCGCTTATGCTCGACATCGAACTGCCGCTCGTCGGCGTACTGGCCGATATGGAAGAAGCGGGTATCCGCATTGACCGTGTGGCATTTGAAGAATTCCTGAAAGAAGTGCAGGCAGACCTCAACAATTTGACCCGTTCCATCTACGACATCGCTGGCAAGCCGTTCAATATCCGTTCTGCGCAGCAACTCGGTAACGTGCTATTCGAAGATTTAGGTCTTGCTTCCAAAACAAAAACAAGCGGTGGACAAGCTTCCACATCGCAGGCTGTTCTTGAAAAATTAGCTGGACAACACAAGATCATCGATCTGATTCTGGAATACAGAAAACTCGAAAAGCTGCGCTCTACCTATCTTGAGCCGTTACCGAAGCTTGCTGATAAAAATGACCGTATCCACACTACGTTCAACCAGCTTGCAACAGCAACAGGTCGCTTATCTTCAAGCAACCCGAACCTGCAAAACATCCCTGCACGCGGTGAGTTTGGTACCCGCATGCGCAGTTGTTTCGTGGCGGCTGAAGGCAAAAAACTTGTCTCCGCTGACTACTCTCAGGTTGAGCTGCGCGTACTTGCCCATTGTTCACAAGACCCGACCCTGCTGGATGCATTCAAACAGGACAAAGATATTCACAGCAGCACTGCTGCATTACTCTTTGACAAAACAGTTGAAGAAGTATCAGCAGACCAGCGACGCGATGCAAAGACCATCAACTTTGGCCTTATCTACGGCATGGGTCCTCAAAAGCTGGCTGGCGAACTCAAAATCTCCCTTAAGGAAGCAAAAAAGTTTATCGCACGCTACTTTGAAAAATTGCAGCATCTGAAAGAATTCTACGACAACGTAGAAGAAGACACCAAGAAGCTCGGTTACGTAGCAACGCTTGCAAGCAGACGCCGCTACCTGCCGGAAATCAACTCCGGCAACAACATGCTGCAGTCACAGGCTCGCAGACAGGCTATTAACACCGTCATTCAGGGCAGTGCAGCTGATATCATTAAGATCGCCATGATTAAGACTGCGGAAGACCAGCAGCTCAAGCAGCTGGGTGCGCAGCTTATTCTTCAGATTCACGATGAATTGGTACTTGAAGTACCTACCGAGAACGCTGAAGCTGCAGCACGTCGTCTTCAGGAAATCATGTCAAACGTCGCACCAGATGGTAAGAATCTGATGGACGTACCGCTCAAGGTTGACGCAGGAATTGGCGATCGTTGGAACGAAGCCCATTAATTTTTTAATGCCTTCGGCGAGTCTCCGACGGCTGGGTGAAACCTTTCTGTAGAAAGGTTCTCCCCCAGACCCCCTTCCAAAGACTTTTATTGGAGTACGAGTTCATCACCACCTGTACTCATTTTAGTGGGAAAGAGCTCCTTGCGGATGCAGAGTCTCCCTCTAAGCACTACCGAAAGCATGACATTTTTAATAAAAGACAGCCAGAGCTGCAGCTTCTGGCTCGGACACACAAACTGGGGCGCGAGAGCGAACCCAAACATAACAGTACGGTTTACAGGAAACCGAAAGAACAGATGAAACAATTAATTCTTAAAAAAGGTGAAGACCGTCGTATCCGCCTCGGTCACCTCTGGATTTTCAGCAACGAAGTAGACACCAAGAAAAGCCCACTCAAGGAATTTGAACCGGGCGAAAGCGCTGTAGTAGTGAACGCTCAAGGGCGTCCAATTGGTACAGCGTATGTGAACCCGAACTCTCTCATCTGCGCACGTATGATCAGCAACCGTCCTCATGAAGGACTGACTGAAGCACTACTCGACAAGCGCATTTCTCAGGCACTTACCCTGCGTGAGTCCATGTTCGACAAGCCATTCTACCGCATGGTTTTCGCAGAAGGCGATTTCCTTCCGGGTCTGGTAATTGATCGCTATGACGATCTCCTCGTAGCGCAGCTCACTACTGCGGGCATGGAAAAGATGAAAGATCAGATCACATCTGTTCTCTGTGATATCCTGCATCCTAAAGCGATTCTTTACCGCAACGACTCTGCAAACCGCCCACTCGAAGGTCTCGACCGTTATGTTGAGCAGGCTGTAGGCACTGTTCCTGCTAACATCGCTATTGAAGAAAACGGTGTAAAATTTGAAGTGCCTATGATTGAAGGTCAGAAAACCGGATGGTTCTACGATCAGCGTACCAACCGTCGTGATTTCGCTTCCTTCTGTAACGGCAAACGCGTTCTTGACGCATTCTGCTACGCTGGCAGCTTCGGCTGTAACGCTGTAAAAGCTGGAGCAAAAGAAGTTACCTTCCTGGACGCATCTAAAATTGCTCTTGATGCAGCAGTGCACAACGCAAGCCTCAACGGTTCTCCTGACAAAGTAGATACTGTATACGGCGATGCGCTCGACACATTGCAGGAACTTAAAGATTCCGGCGCACAGTTCGACGTAATCTGTGTTGACCCGCCTGCATTCATCAAGCGTAAGAAAGCATTCAAAGAAGGTCTTTCCGCATACCAGCGCGTTAACAAACTCGCTATGGATCTTGTTGTAGATGGCGGCATCGTAACCAGCTGCTCCTGTTCCCAGCACTTAAGCGCACATGACTTGAACCGCGTACTTCTGCACGCAGCATCCAAGTCCAAAACCCGCATCCAGACCCTTATTCAGGGTCATCAGGGTCCAGACCATCCTGTACACCCTGCAATGCCGGAAACTCACTACCTCAAGAGCTACACAGTACGAGTGTTCAAAAGCTAAGCTTATCCACTTTACCTTTACTCAATAAAAAAACTGGCGGGACATATGTTCCGCCAGTTTTCTTTTATATGAAAAATAAAAGGAAAGGCTGTTGTACAATCTAGCATAGCAAAGCAACACTACTGGATGTAACAACAACACAACTGCCAACATAAAAAACTGGAAAATTGCAGCACATCCCTGCTTTTATTTTTTGCGTTGCCAATGTAAAGTCTGCAGGATGATAGTAAGGTCGAATACAGGACGTGTACTCCTGTTTGCCAGACACACTACGGTTCACAACCGCAAATAGGATGGCTCTATTCGAACCCCAGTAACAAATTCAGCATTTACTACCAATTGCGGAGAAGATCATGCTTAACAAAAATAGATTGTTAGCACCGGGTCCGACCCCGGTTCCAGAACGTGTCCGTCTCGCATTAGCGCAAGACATGATCCATCACCGCAAGCCTGAGTTCAAAGCCATCATGGCGCAGGTTCAACAGCGGTTACAGAAACTTTTCGGCACCTCCCAGCCAGTTATGCCTCTGGCATGTTCCGGTACTGGTGTTATGACTGCGGCAGTAACTAACTTATTTACAGCCGGTGAAAAGGTTCTGGTTATTGAAGCTGGTAAATTCGGCGAACGCTGGGCAGAAATCTGCGAATCTAGCAACGTAGCTGTAGAAAAAATCGTCCTCGACTGGGGACAGGCTGTTTCCGCAGAAGCCGTTGCAAACATGCTGGATCTCCATCCGGACTGTAAGGGTGTACTCGTTCAGCTTTCTGAAACCTCGACCGGCGTACTACATCCTGTTGATGAAATTGCGGCAGTTACAAAAGACCGCGATGTTCTGCTTGTTGTGGACGGCATCTCTGCTGTTTCCATCTCACCATGTAATATGGATGAATGGGGCATCGACTGCCTGCTTACCGGCTCCCAGAAAGGACTTATGCTTCCTCCGGGACTCGGTCTGATCGCATGCAGCGATAAAGCATGGCAGAAAGCTGAATCCGTTACTCCTTCCTGTTTCTATTTCAACCTGCGCGCAGAAAAACAGAAAATTTTACAAGATCAAACCTTGTTTACAACACCTGTGAGTCTTATTGTTGGTCTTAACGAGAGCCTTGCAATGTTTGAAGAAACTGGATTTGATGTTGTTTTCAAAAAGCAATGGGCTTTGACCATGATGGCACGCACTGCCGTTACGGAAATGGGACTGGAGTTGCTTGCAAAAGATCACTTCACATGGGGTCTTACAAGCGTTCTGGTTCCTGAAAACGTGGATGCCAGTGAAGTGCTTGCGTATGCCAAGAAGAACTTCGGAGTTATCCTCGCCGGTGGTCAGGCTCACATGAAAGGACGTCTTATACGCATCGGGCATATGGGCTGGGTAGACTGGGCAGACCTTGCAGCTGGTCTGCATGCTTTAGCTGAAGGCTGTAAAGCATGCGGCGGCGAAATTGCGTCCGGATATCTCGAAAAAGGTCTAACCGCTTATCACAGCGCCTTGAATGCCTCTGACTTATCTTAAAGGAGCGCACCATGGCTGATCAAAACACCGAGCATAACGGCATGCCGGAAGTAACTTTTTCCACGTTCATTCTTTCTATCGGCTCTTCTGCTCTGGTACAACTCGGCGAAGTGCCAGATCCGGAAAGCGGACAGATGATGGAGAACCTGCTCGCCGCAAAACACTCCATCGACATTTTGTCCATGCTGCAGGAAAAAACAAAGACCTGCCTTGAAAATGATGAAAAGCAGCTGCTTGATACACTGCTCTACGATCTACGTATGAAATACGTAATGAAGACAAAGTAATAACTAAAACAGGATACGATGCAAATGGCACAGACTAAAGTAGGCTTAGTAGGGGTTACCGGATACACCGGAATGGAACTGATGCGCCTTTTGCAGAATCACGATCACTTCGAACTGGTACGTGTTACCTCACGTGCTGAAGCCGGTAAAAAACTACGCGACATTTACCCTTTCATGCAAGGCATGGACAACGGTGAACTGTCGATTACGGAGCCGGATGCGGATGATCTTGCACAGGCGTGTGACCTCGTTTTTCTTGCAGTACCACACCGTACTGCCATGGAAATTGCCGCTGTTCTGCTGGAAAAAGGTCTTAAAGTTGTAGACCTCTCCGCAGACTTCCGCCTGCGAAGCAAAGATGAATATGAGCACTGGTATGCTTGCGAACACACACAAGAAGGCTTGCTGGACAAAGCTGTCTACGGTCTTCCAGAGCTATACTCAGAAGCTGTCTCTCAGGCACAGCTTGTTGCAAACCCGGGCTGCTACCCGACATCTGCAATTCTTGGGCTCTACCCTGCGCTTAAAGAAGGATTCATCCTTAAGAACGGTATCGTTGTTGATTCCAAATCCGGCACCACTGGCGCAGGTCGTAAAGCTAACGTAGGCTCCCTGTTCTGCGAAGTTTCCGACAGCTTCAAAGCATACGGGCTTACCACACACCGCCATACTCCGGAAATCGAACAGGAACTCTCCGTTATTGCAAAGGACGACATCACTGTCTCCTTCAATACCCATCTGTTGCCAATTAACCGCGGTATCCTGTCCACAATCTACACAACCTTGTCTGAAGAAATGACACT
Source organism: Halodesulfovibrio marinisediminis DSM 17456 (assembly GCF_900129975.1). Taxonomy (NCBI): domain Bacteria; kingdom Pseudomonadati; phylum Thermodesulfobacteriota; class Desulfovibrionia; order Desulfovibrionales; family Desulfovibrionaceae; genus Halodesulfovibrio; species Halodesulfovibrio marinisediminis. The sequence goes on along the minus strand of NZ_FSRG01000005.1, from coordinate 104,116 downwards.
GGACGATGTACATGCCATTTATGAGGAAGCCTACCGTACGCATCCGTGGGTTCGCGTTCTGCCAAAGGGCAAGCTTCCTGAAACAAAGCATGTACGTGGTACTATGTTCTGCGACATCGGCCTTGCTTTAGACAAACGCACCAACCGCCTCATCATCGTAAGCACCATCGACAACCTTTGTCGTGGAGCATCCGGTCAGGCGCTGGCAAACGCAAATCTCATGTGCGGCATCGATATTAACGAAGGACTCAAGCTCGCTCCGCTGATGCCGTAACAGCTAGTAACATACAAAAAAAGGGTGGAATCTCATTCTGACTCCACCCTTTTTTATGAGCACTACAAAATAAATTACAGACGTTCAAATGGCTTAAGCAGTGTACCCCACGCCCTAACTCTTCGTTCCGCATCAGCAACACATAGATCAAGACGCTCCTCTGAGATATCCAGCTCAAGCATCTCTTTTTCCAACTCAACATCAGGCGCTACACCGTATGCAGTACAAAAGGTGGAAAAAAATCTCTGATCATCCAAGGGATGCTCGTCAAACAAATCTCCATCTGTCACTTCTTGCAGACTTTTTCCCTCAAGGGCAAAGTAATCACCTGCTATAAGAGCCATTTCCCTGCCATCATGAAAACTGTCCAGCAACATCAATATAGCAAATTCGTCGACAACAGTCTCTTCGTTACCGGTAATCGGAAGCTCACAAATATCTACAACAGCATGTCCTAACTCATGAAAGACAGTGTGCGCCAACACCCCAACACATAGCGTATCCACTATATTTCCAGTGTCCCCAGCGCTATATTCTTTTTTAAAACGCTCACGGCACTCAGTCCAAAACGAATAGGGAATAACAATAGTTTTGGCCTCAGAATCATAGTGGGGATCCTCTTGTGCAGTATCAGTAAAGAGGATTTGAACTGAAGCAGGAAACTGAAATTTTGCGTTCATATAGTTTGTTATCTGCTCTGCAACTCCCGAAGCAACAACCTCTGACCTTGCTTCTGCCTGTTCAATATGCTTAGCCTCACCATACTGAAACGAAACAACATTTTCTGCTGCAAACACCATAGAAGCATCCACAATTACAACGCACCAAATAATAAATGTGTAGAACAGCTTCTTCAAAATCACGTAGCCTCCATTCTTTTCACAAACTCATGTCCCTTCCGGACAAGACAACATCTCATACGGCGAAACGCCACGATAAACAAATGTTGTTTTCATCACCTTTATTGAAGCGTCACTGACAAATTATAAATAAACACAACTGCTCCTTAACTATACGTGACGCTTAATTACACAGAATTGTGAGCCTTTTCGGCTCACTATATCTATAAAACTCTATACACCACACCAATTAAATACGTTCTTGTAAATAGTTGTGTCTCGTTAATAGGAAGAAAAATTTTACTATTAAATCAGACTCTTCGTGCTACACATCAAACAACTCGTAAAACGTACAGTTTTCATTAAAAAAGCTCTAACTTTTGAAATTACGAGCAATTTTTTTTATTTTTTTACATTAGAGCAATAGAAAAACTTGTAATCACTACTGCGTGCTTCACAACATAGAAATACTGATTTTGAGTGTATGTTCTCTCTTCTTATCGAATAAATACTGTCCATTTTCAGCGTGCCTCAAAAGAGCTCTTGGCGCAAAAAATAGCGCTTCTAGCCTCATCCCCTTGCATGACGGCAGCAAAAAATTGATAAAAATTCATAAGCTGAGCTCTGAGCGTACCCATCCATCGTCTGGTTACTGTTCAAAAAAACCAGTGTATTTCCCAGAAGCATCAACTTTGTACTAGTGCCTGTGCTCAAAAAGTAACCGGTTACACACCGGAGCAGGCACATCAAACTGGGAGGTTCTCTTTATGGCTACTAAGGCTTTTAGTGCTGGATGTATTGTAGCAGGCTCAACTATTGGCGCGGGCATGCTCGGCTTGCCGATGGCCGTGGGCTATCTCGGATTTACAATGAGTTGTGTACTGCTCGTCGTCATGTGGGCACTGGCATTGTATTCCGGCTTACTGCTTGTTGAGGTTGATATGCAGGTCGGGCCGGGATTAAACTTCAATAAAATGGTTAAAAAAGTATTAGGTTGGCCGGGGCAAGTTGTTGCAGTTCTGAGCCTTGGCTTCCTTCTTTATGCACTGCTTGTTGCCTACATTACAGGTATGGGCAGTATCCTTGCGAACACGCTCCACATTGCAGACAGCGGCTACGGAGCTCCGGTTTGCTCAGCGATCTTTGCCCTTATCATGGCTTTCATCGTTTTTTGTGGCACCAAGACTATTGTACGATTCAACAACCTGTTTTTTATTGTCATGGTCTGTGCCATGTCCTTCGCTTTCTTTTCACTCAGCTCCACTGTTAATTTCGACAACCTACTTGCTATTGCCCCTGACTACGACCACCTCTTAGCAAGTCTGCCAATCCTGTTCGCTGCATACGGCTATCATTTCTGTATCCCAAGTACCTGCAAGATAGTTGATGGCAACAAAGACATCCTATACTGGTCAATTATCGGTGGAACCATTGCTCCATTGATGTGCTACGTCTTATGGCTCTTCCTCACACTTGGCAGTGTGCCTATGGCTCAAATTACCCAAATGAACGGCAACGTAGACTCACTGATTGCGGCTATTTCTCAAAACTCAGTGTTTATCAAAGCAGTGCTTTCTGTTTTTGCTTCCTTCGCACTTGTTACCTCCTTCTTCGGTGTTTCCTTATCCTTATATGACCTTGCCACGGAAACACTGAACCTTAGTACCTCTCAGGCACACCGCATCATTGCAACTATCGTTGTATTTGCACCACCAATTTTGGCTTCCTACCTTTGCCCGGGCAGTTTTATCGCTGCTCTTGCTCATGCGGGTATCGGCTTTGCAGTGCTCTGTCTTTGTCTGCCATGTATCATGAGCTGGAAACTACGCAATGAACGCAACAGAACTGCAACTGAAGCACCATATGAAGTTGCTGGCGGTAAATTTACCATTGCCTTGGCTTCAGCATGCGGCGTCTTCATCATTATTGCCGCCTGCGTCTAGCATCCGCTTCTACCGACATAAAAAAAGCGCCCGTTGCTTAACGGGCGCTTTTTTATGCAAAATATAGAAAGAGCCTCTATTACTCGCAGCTGCTCCAGAATTCATCCCACTGTTCAAGAAGTGCAGCAAGCGCATTACCACGATGTGAGCGTTTATTTTTCTCTTCTCGACTGAGCAAAGCTGAAACAGCACCATCATTTGCGTCAACGAACAATGGATCATATCCAAAACCGTTATCGCCTACTTCCTCAGCACCGATAAGGCCTTCCCATGAGCCTGAGGCGGTAATACATTTACCGGACGGTGAACATGCAGACATCACACAACGAAAACGAGCTGTCCGTTTTTCATGTGGTACCCCCACCAATTCCATAAGCAATTTTTCATTATTGCGTTTATCGCGGGTTTCACCTTTCAAATTTGGAGTATCGTCGCTGTAACGTGCAGAGTATACCCCCGGAGCTTTATCCAATACGTCCACTTCAAGACCGGAATCATCAGCCACAGCAACCAGCCCTGTCAGCTTTGCAACAGTACGGGCTTTAATGAGGGAATTTTCTTCGAAGGTGTCGCCATCTTCCACAATTTCACCAATTTCAGGATACGCATCAAGACCTCGAACAGACAGGCCATACTCGCTTAAGGTTTTCTCTAGTTCTGCAATCTTGCCTGCATTGCGGGTAGCAAGCACAATAATTTTTTCCATCACTCTATCCTTGTATGAAACACACGCTAACTATGACTGAGCTACAGGCCGTGTCATCGAAGACGCACCATTATTATTCGTTACAGGGGTGTCAGGATATTTTTCATCCTGCCATCAGTATGTTGCGTCACACCCTAGTAACACATGCCGCCAGTCATCAAGCAGAAAATAGTACATACTGTCAGATACAGAACCACGCAGTCCCTACTGGCTATTATGTTTTGCGGATAAAATCATTAGATCCACCTAAGAAACTGACACTACCAGGTTTCTCCATAACAGTTTTCTCATCATGCTTTTCAACAACAGGAGGACCGAGCGAAACAGGCGGTAAATAAAATGCGAGAACAGTCCCTTTTTTCAATTTACTGCGTATTTTTACCTTACCACCCATATCCTCAATAATTTTCTTTGTCATAGCCAGCCCGAGACCTGTACCACCGGCTTTGGTGGTAAAAAATGGATTAAACAGGTGCTCAATTATATCATCCGGAATACCCTCACCAGAATCCATTATACGGATAATAACCCAATTATCAGCACTAAGTTTTGTTTCAACGCGCAGTGTTCCCCCGTCAGGCATGGCTTCAAACCCATTTTTTATGCCGTTAATTATACACTGCTTAAGTTGGTCAGGATTTCCATGCACCTTAGCAAGGTTAGAATCCAAATCAGTTGTAACAATTCCCCCTTGCGACTCAAACCTCATACGCAACAAGCCAAGTGCTTCAGAGATAACCTCATTAACGTCGATTTCATCTCCTTCACCAACTGCAGGACGAGCAAAATTGAGAATAATTTTTAAAATCTTCTCAAGACGTTGTGATTCATTAAATATTATTTTCACTTTTTTGGTATCAGTTTCATTCAAGGTCTCCTGACTTAACAAAGCTCGGGCAAAACCACCAATGGCGAACAAAGGATTGCGAATTTCATGTGCCACAAAGGCAGACATTTCCCCAATGGCTGCGAGCTTCTCTGTCTGCTGAAGCTTTCGCACCATACTATAATTCTCTGTAATATCTCTTCGAGAAAGAATAACAGACTGTATAGTACCGTCAGACGCCACAGCCGGGTATGCTGACAAACCAAAATACTGAAGGTCACCGTCGCTGGTGACTTTTGTGATGACCTGATCTGCTCGCTTTCCTGTATCAACAGCCTTGACCACCACATTATCCGGTTGTAGCGTGTACGGCAGTACATTATGTATGAGCGTCCCCTCTTCCCCTTCAAGATCGACATCACGCTGCCTGTTTAACACAGTCTTGTTAGCATCCAGAACAACGCCTTTACTATCCAGAAGCCAAAATTCCTCTTCTGACTGATCAACAAACGTACCAAAAAATCCTAACGCCCTCTCAAGACTGCAGGCTTTGCCTTCCAACAAATCAAGGGTCAAAGGCGTTTTTTTAAAAACACACAACGAATCTCCGCCGACAACGGAAACACCTGCTGGCGCACAAAGCTTAACATACTCCAAATACTCACTTTTCTCTGAAAGATCTAAGACTATATTGACATCATCAATATTCTCGCATAGCTCCTCAACACTGTCATAGAAATTGACGTCGTCAAGACATATCAAATCCGGTAGTTCCTCCTGAGGCGCGCACGCTATTGCACGCACCTTAATTTTCACCATCCCCTCCGGCAACTCTGAGAAAAGGTGTACTAACAATTCACGGAACATACGACGATAGCCTACAGTTGCTATATTAAGTGTAGTAACTTTCCCCTTGTCATTCTCGAAATGTTGCTTACTTTCCACGTACAATCTCTCCTATGACAGTGCAGCAAACACAAGATTCATTATTCAAAATAATATAGATACTGGAAACCACCCCATGATTAATATTTATTCCATAAGCCTTGGCTGCCCTAAGAACAGGGTTGATACCGAATGGCTTTTAGGTGCCGTGAGTGAAGAGATCACACCGGTTGAAGCTCCGGAAGATGCTGATCTTGTTCTCATTAACACCTGCGGTTTTATTCAGCCTGCCATTGAAGAGTCTGTACAAACAATCCTGCAGGCTGTTGCAGATATTGAGGGTATGACAGCAGGAAAGCGTCCTCTTATTGCCGTTGTCGGTTGTCTTGTTGGCCGTTTCGGTGAAAAAGATCTTTCTTCTGAAATTCCTGAAGTTGACCTGTGGCTGACAAACACCCAGATGGAAGAATGGCCTGAAATGATTGCAAAAGCGATGAAGCTTCCACTCATCAAGGACCCGCTCCGTCTTATTTCCACAGGCCCTTCATACGCGTACTTAAAAATCAGCGATGGCTGTAACCACAAATGTGCGTTCTGCACCATCCCTTCTATCCGCGGTGACTTACGCACCACTCCTGCTGAAACTGTTGTACGTGACGCTAAACATGCCCTTGCGCAGGGCGTGAAAGAACTTATATTTGTCGCTCAGGATGTAACAGCATATGGTCGCGAGTTAGGTTTGAAACACGGCCTGCGTGAGCTCTTAGATAAAATTCTGCCTCTTGAAGGTCTTGAGCGCTTACGTCTCATGTACCTGTACCCTGCCGGCTTAAGTACTGAATTCCTCAAATACTTACGTGAGGCCGGCGAACCGTTCGTGCCGTACTTTGACGTGCCTATCCAGCACGCACATCCGGATGTACTCTCCCGCATGGGGCGTCCGTTTGCACGTAACCCGCGCGAAGTAATTGACCGTATCCGCGATGTGTTCCCTGAAGCTGCCATCCGCACCAGCCTTATTGTCGGCTACCCGGGTGAAACAGAAGAACAGTGGGAATACCTGCGCGACTTCATCATCGAGACACGATTCCATCACCTTGGCATCTTCGCATATGAAGCAGAAGAAGGCACACCAGCCGCAGCCATGGAGAACCAAATCGATGATGTTGAAAAAGAATGGCGCCGTGATGCACTTATGGAAATTCAGGGTGACATCAGTGAAGATATTTTGGAGCAATACGAAGGACAGCGCATGAAGGTGCTCGTCGACAGCGAACACGACGAGTGGCCTGGACTGCATGTTGGTCGTACATGGTTCCAAGCGCCAGAAGTGGACGGCATCACCTATGTGAGTGGTCCCGGCGTACAACCAGGTGAAATGGTTGAAGCAGAAATCGTGGAGACACGTGACTATGATTTAGTCGCGCTCGCATAGTTTGCAGCAGTATTTTTTTTTTGCAGATTTTTTCTTATCACTAAGTCTAGCATATGAGAAAAATACGTAAAACTGAACAAACAGCGAGCTTAACCGACTAAAATCCTGATATTCACAGCATTTTATGTTGAATTTACAACCGTAATTTGCTAACAGTTCGCATCTCACTTTCCAAGTGGGAAAAATTTTTTTTGTTGGTTGGAGGATTCTTTATGGAAACCATGGAAAATAACTCACTCGAAGCTGAAATGAGCTTTGAGGCTGCTCTTGAAGATTACCTTAGCTCTGATTTTGGCGAGCTTGATGAAGGTTCAATCGTAAAGGGCGAAATCGTTCGCGTGGACAATGACTACGTTCTCGTTGACGTAAACTTTAAGTCAGAAGGTCAGATCCCTGCTTCCGAGTTTGCAGATGCAGACGGCGCAGTAAGCGTTGGCGTAGGGGACAAGGTGGATGTTTTCGTTGTTCGTAAGAACGAAATGGAAGGCACCATCACCCTGTCCTTTGAAAAAGCAAAACGCATGCAGATGTTCGACCAGCTCGAAGAAGTTCAGGAAAAGAACTCCGTCGTTACTGGCCGCATCGTTCGTCGTATCAAAGGTGGCTACACAGTAGACCTCGGTGGCATTGAAGCATTCCTTCCTGGCTCCCACGTTGATCTGCGCCCAGTGCCAGACATGGACGCACTCGTGAACGAAGAGTTTGAATTCCGTGTACTGAAGATCAACCGTCGTCGTAGCAACGTTATCGTTTCTCGTCGTGTACTTCTCGAAGAAGAACGCGATTCCAAACGTCAGGACCTTCTCGTTACTCTCGACGAAGGCCAGATCGTTAAAGGTAAAGCGAAAAACATCACCGAATACGGTGTATTCGTTGACCTCGGCGGCCTCGACGGTCTCTTGCATATCACTGATATGTCTTGGAAACGTATCCGCCATCCTAAAGAGCTCGTACAGCTTGGTCAGGAACTCGAGCTTAAAATCCTCAGCTTCGACAAAGAGAACCAGAAAGTATCTCTCGGTCTCAAACAGCTTGTTGAAGATCCATGGCAGGACATCACTGCTAAATTCCCTGAAGGTCAGCGTCTCAGCGGTAAGGTTACCAACCTCGTTGATTACGGTGCATTCGTGGAACTCGAGCCAGGCGTTGAAGGTCTCGTGCACATTTCCGAAATGTCCTGGACCCGTAAACTCCGTCACCCATCCCAGATGGTACGCGTAGGCGACGAAGTTGAAGTTGTTATCCTCGGCGTAGACGAAGATAAAAAACGCATCTCCCTTGGCATGAAACAGGTTAAGCCAAACCCATGGGAAATCGTTGCTGAAAAATACCCTGAAGGTACCATCCTCGAAGGTGTTATCAAAAACATCACCGAATTCGGTATGTTCATCGGTATCGAAGATGGCATTGACGGCCTGATTCACGTTTCTGACATCTCTTGGACCAAAAAGATCCGCCACCCTAACGAACTCTTCCAGGTTGGTGACACTGTACAGGCAAAAGTTCTTACAGTTGATCAGGACAGCGAGAAATTCACCCTTGGTGTTAAACAGCTTTCCGAAGATCCATGGTCTAAAGTTCCTTCCAACTACCCTAACGGTACCATCGTTGAAGGTGTTGTAACCAACATCACTGACTTTGGTCTCTTCGTTGAAGTAGAAGAAGGCATCGAAGGTCTCGTTCACGTTTCTGAAATTTCCCAGAAAAAAGTGAAGTCTCCTTCTGAAATGTTCAAAGAAGGCGTAACCATCAAAGCTAAAGTTATCCACGTTAGCGCTGAAGAACGTCGTCTTGGACTTTCCATCAAACAGCTTAAAGACGAAGAAGATCGCAAAAAGCCTCGTGAATTCCGTTCCGGCGGTTCCGATGCTGGTCAGCAGACCCTCGGCGATATCTTCAAGCAGCTTGAGGATGCAGGCGAATAAGCCCAACTTCTCGCAGAAGCATCCGCTTCTGTTTGGCATAATGCTAATTATTGCCGCAGTAGCCCTGTTCGCAGGCGCTACTGCGGCTTTACGCGTTTCAAAAGGCAACTCAATGCCTTATTTTACGCAAGATAAATTCGGCGTAATCAACGTTGAAGGCTTTATCGGTGACTCTCGTAAGGTCTCCGAATGGGCATACAAACTACGCAATAACGACTCCATCAAGGGCGTCATTGTTCGCATCAATTCTCCGGGCGGCGGTGTAGCAGCATCACAAGAGATGTACTACGCTATCAAGCGCCTTGCCGAAGTTAAGCCTGTTGTTATCTCAATGGGTACAGTAGCCGCTTCCGGCGGATACTACATTGCAGCAGCCGGACACAAAATTGTTGCAAACCCCGCAACGCTCACCGGCTCTATCGGCGTTAAAATGGAACTCCCTAACTTCAAGGGGCTGATGCAAAAAATTGGCGTTTCCTATCTTTCTCTCACAAGCGGCAAGCTCAAGGCTGCAGGTAGTCCTTTCCAGACAATGACACCGGAAGAACGTGAATATTTCCAAGCTATTATCATGGACATGTACAACCAGTTCATTGATGTCATTGTTGAAGGCCGCCACATGAAGCGGGAACAGATTCTCCCATATGCAGACGGTCGTGTCATGACTGGTCAGCAAGCTCTTGCAGCAGGTTTTGTGGACATACTCGGTGACAGAGAAACCGCCTATATGGAACTGACAAAGCTCTGTAAGCTTGACGCTCCGCTACCTCTTGAAGAAGGACCTAAGAAAGAGCAAAACTTCCTTAAGGACCTTCTCACCTCCGTTCTGGATCTTGCACCGGTTAACACCGTACGAGAACAGAACTCTATTCAACTCCTGTATAATTAAGTTTCCACCCTAGTCTCCAATGCTGCCTCCATGATATACAAGTAGAGGCAACGTTATTTTTGGAGGCTCTTATGAATATTCGCTCCAGCGGAGTACTTTTACATATTACTTCTCTTCCATCGCGATTCGGTATCGGCGATTTAGGTCCAGCTGCGTACGACTTTGCCGATTTCCTCCGATCGCACGGACAACTGTATTGGCAATTTTTGCCAACAACTCCCACAACTGAAATTATGGGCAACTCCCCCTATGCTAGCTGGTCTGCCTTTGCAGGCAATCCGCTGCTCATCAGCCCAGAACTAATGGTCGAAGACGGTATCATCACTTTTGAAGAAGTTCGCGACGCTCCTACAGGGCATGCAGCATTTGTACATTATGGAGCCACCGGCATCTACAAGGCTCATCTGCTTCGACTCGCCTATGAACGTAAGAAAGATTCCCTTAGCTCTTCAGACCGCTTTGCGAAATTTAAAGAAAACAATGCGGATTGGCTGCGGGATTATGCACGCTTTGTAACCATCATGGATGAACATCCTGGTAAGATATGGAGTGAATGGCCAGAGCCTTTAAAGTACAGGGAAGAAGAAGCACTGCTACAATGGGATGCCGATCATAAGGATGCCATTGAGTTTGAAGAATTTGTGCAGTTCATTTTCTTTTCCCAGTGGCGCAGGCTACGTGCGTACTGTAACCGGAACGGGCTGAACCTCATTGGTGATGTACCTATTTATGTCACGCATCACAGCGCCGATGTCTGGACGTCTCCACATCTGTTTAAACTTGATCATAACGGCAACCCGACACATGTGGGCGGTGTTCCACCGGACTATTTCAGCGAAACAGGCCAGCGCTGGGGGAACCCTGTATTTAACTGGGACGCTATGCGAAATGAAAATTTTGCATGGTGGGTGCAGCGCATGCAACACAACATCAAACTGGTAGATAAAATCCGGCTCGACCACTTCAGAGGGTTTGCTGGTTATTGGGAAATACCATCAGAAGAGCAGACTGCAATAAACGGGAAATGGGTGGAAGTTCCAGGCATGGAACTGTTCAGAACCTTCAGCCTACGCCTTGGAATACTCCCATTTATCGCAGAAGACCTTGGAGTCATCACAGCGGACGTGCGAGAATTGAAACAGCAGTTCTACCTACCTGGAATGAAAATTCTTCAATTCGGCTTCGGAGGTGACCTAACCCGAAATCCGGATACTCCGTTCCACCATGAACCGCACTGCGTTCTCTACACCGGCACGCATGACAACTCCACGGTGAAAGGCTGGTATGTTACTGAAGCTGGAGATCAAGGACGAAGTAACCTGCATGAATTTGTAGGCCAATGTACCGACCTTGATAATGTGCACATAACGTTTATGCGTCTTGCCATGCAGAGTGTTGCAAACACCGTAATCTTTCCGGTGCAGGACATCATCGGGCTGGACAACTCCGGCAGGATGAACACCCCATCCACTGCAGAAGGCAACTGGGAATGGCGCATGACCAAAGAACAACTGCATCATCCTATGTTCCAACGGCTCGCAGAGCTTACAGGGCTATTTGGACGCTGGACATAACCACAAGGAAGAGAGACACTACCGACCAGATTGATGCCAACTCCGCACATCATTGTGATCTGCTAAAAAATCATACTCCCACATCAGGTTAACTCGGGTTCACGCCGGACTTTTTCTCACGCGTGCACTTCACACTGTGGTCTCAATCTGTGCCCAATGAACGTTGACGACGGTTTTGCACATGCCGGAGGAACAATGCATAAGCTTTATATTGGTATGGTAGGTCTACCAGCTCGCGGTAAAACAACGGTTGCCGCAAAAATTCTTGATGGCCTCTCAAAAGAAGGTATTCGAACACAGATTTTCAATAACGGAGACCTGCGTCGTGAAATTCTAGGTGCCAAATCTTCAGAACCACAATTTTACAGCCCTACAAATCAGACAGGTAAAGCTGCGCGTGAAGAGATTGCCGTTCTCAATATGAACCGTGCTACGGAATTTTTGCAGGGCGACGGCAACGTCGCCATTCTGGATGCAACCAACGTCAGCCGTCATCGCCGTCTCACAATTGAACGCATGGCAGTCTATCCAATCCTCTGGATTGAATGCATCAATAACGATGAAGAGCTGGTCGAAGCATCTATCCTGCGCAAAACAAAGCTACCAGAATTCTCGAAACTTACAGAAGAAGAAGCCTGCATGAGCTTTAAAGAGCGCATCCAGTACTACGAGCATATCTACTCCCCGTTAGTAGATGAAAAAATGTGGGTAGCAATTGATTCCCTTCACAATCGTATTCTGAATGAAAACGTACCAAGCGGGGTGCCGTTCTATCCGAACATTCGAGATATTCTTGTTTCAGACTGGGTACGTAACCTCTATCTCGCACGCCATGGACAGACAGAATACAACGTGATGGACAGAATTGGGGGCGACTCCTCGCTGACAGAGCTTGGACACAAGCAAGCCAAAGCACTTGGTGAATATTTCAAGGGACAAGAAATTAACTACGTATTCACCAGCATGAAGCGACGCTCCAGACAGACCGCACAGTACGTGGTAGACAATATGCCAAACTGCACAGTCATTCCGCTTCTGGAATTCGATGAAATCGACGCAGGGGTATGTGAAAATTTACGATACGCTGAGATAAAAGAACAATACCCGGATATCGCCTTGGAACGTTCAGAAGATAAGTACGGTTATGTTTATCCAAAGGGCGAAGGATACATCACCTTAAAAGAACGTGTAGACAGAGGGTTGAAAAAAGCACTCTTCCTTTCTGGGAACGCGGAGCGTGTCCTTATTGTGGGACATCAGGCAATTAACCGCATGATTCTATCCCACTTCCTGTTTAGAAGACAGGAAGACGTCCCTTATATACTGGTTCCACAAAACTCGCTGTTTCACATCATCTCAACACAGCAGAAAAAACTTTTTGAGCTTGTGAAATTTATGGACGTAGATCTTAGCAACTAGGCAAAAAATAAGGGGACTCACCATTGAGTCCCTTTATTTTCGTACTTTGCTGCAACCACGCCTCTGACTTACAGCAAAATAATGTGAAACCGCCTAAACCTTACAGTTTCACAACCTTCTATTAAATAGGTAACGAGCCAGAGGGTTCTTGTAAACTTCTTTTACATTTACTCATGTTATAACTTATCGCTAAAACTCCCAATCCAGCGCCATCCGTACGCACCCGCCCAAAGCTGTCATCGCAAAAGTCAACTTTAGTGTTGCAAATTGCCAAAGCAGAACTAATTAAGTACACGAATAATAGAACCGTCAGTTCTAACATCAACCGCCCCGTAGAGTGGAATTTGTATGACACAAAAAACTGAAACCAGACGCCATATCCAAGTACTGCCATCCGACCTTCGTAACCAGATCGCTGCTGGTGAAGTGGTAGAACGCCCAGCTTCTGTTGTGAAAGAACTCGTTGAAAACAGCATTGATGCTGGAGCCACACACGTAGACATAACAATAGAGGAAGGTGGACAGACTCTTATTCTGGTGCGCGATAATGGCCACGGCATTCCTCAGAATGAACTGGAAATGGCCGTCACACGCCATGCCACAAGCAAGGTCTCAAGTCTGGAAGAATTGATGAGCATTGGCAGCTACGGTTTCCGTGGTGAGGCACTACCGTCAATCGCCTCTGTCTCTACATTTACCATAACCTCTGCACCAGTACCTGAAGTTCCTAATAGTCCGTCAGACGCCTTTTTCATTAAAGTAGAACACGGCAATATTGTCAGTCAGGGACCTGCGGCGCTGCATCAAGGAACGGTTGTTGAAATTCGTGACCTGTTTGCTAACATTCCGGCACGACTCAAATTTTTAAAAACCAAAAATACAGAAACTAAGCGATGTCAGGATATGCTTTCGCGCCTTGCACTTGCACGCCCTGATGTCGGATTCACATTTACCAATAACGGACGAGAAGTGTGGCGTTTTCCTAAAAACCAAACTCTTCGAGACCGACTCGCTACCCTTTGGCCTCCAGCTATTACGGAATCACTGATTCCTCTGGAATACAACCGCGAAAGCTATACCGTGCGAGGCCTTACAGGTCACCCGCAAAAAGCACAGCCACGTGCAGACCGTATGCTTTTCTGGGTAAACGGCCGCTCAGTGAATGACAGACTCCTCATGCGTGCAGTGCGCGACGGATACAAAGGACGTCTGCTCAGCAAAGAATATCCGCAGATTGCGTTGTTTCTTGAAATGCAACCGGAACTCGTAGATGCCAACGTGCACCCTGCTAAAAACGAAGTCCGCTTTCAGGATGAAAACAGTGTCTATCTTGCTGTACGTAAAGGTGTTGAAAACGCTCTGGATGAACTCACCGTACTTGAACAGGTTGAAGCAGGAACCGATCCTTTTTCGCCTTCCAAACAGGCTCCAGCTGCTACACAGGCATCCTTAGATTTCACTTCACCGCCACCAAAGCCAGCTGGCTTCTGGGGTGCAGCAGATGATCACAGTGTGATAAACAGCAAGCCAAGTACTGAACCTGCTGGACACGAAACAGAAATTGTACGCACAACGCACAACACCACTGCTGAAACCTTAGCCACGGTAGAAAACACCGATGATGTGACCATTGAATTCACTCCATCCACAACGCATCCGGCAGAAGCATTTTCTCCTGTTCTCGAACTTGAAGAGCCACCAGCTGCTATTACTAAACAAGCAGACCTTTCCATTGTACCTCCAACTCAGGCATATGCAGAAGAAGTACAGTCCGCAGGGGTGGCAGCCACTTCGACAGCAGACTACTACGAATCACAGGAATATTCCGAACCAAAAATGGATAATCAGAGTGTCACTATCGGTGACCTAACCTATCTGGGGCAACTGGCAGATACTTATCTGATTATCCGTCAACAAAATCAAAAACTCGTACTACTGGATCAGCATGCGGTGCACGAACGAATTTTATTTGAACGCATCAAACGCGATGCATCGCAAGGATACTCCCAACTATTAGCATTGCCTATCAGCCTTACGCTTCATCCTTCTGAAACACACAGGCTACAGGAAATGTGGGGTGATCTGGAGAAAATCGGCTTCTCTCTGGCAACATCCGGAGAAACTGAAGTCCGTGTGAAGGGTATTCCAAATGCACTTGAAACAGCGGAAGCAAAAGAATTTCTACGGGAAATTCTCTCAGGTCAAATAAGCTCAATGGAAGACATGTGGGCTATGATGTCCTGCAAAAGTGCTATCAAAGCCGGACAAAAGCTCACCTCAGACGAAGCAGCCGGCCTTATTGCCCAATGGCTTACCACACCGGACAGAACCTACTGCCCGCATGGTCGTCCTGCTGTATTGCAGTTCACCATTGATGATCTCGAGAAGATGTTCAAACGTAAAGGGTAAGTTAGCAGGCTTTACTCACTGTAAAAAGCATCCAACGGTCAGCATAATTATTATGCTGACCGTTTTTTATTACCTAATACAACAGGTTGAAAAAAATCATAAGGCAAACATCAATACTTAGAACATCATTAATTTCAACATTACAGACTTTTACAAAAAACCTCTGATGCCAGTTCCAACAATTTTCTGTTTATATACAAAGAACTATCTACCGCTCTCTTTAAAATAGCAGATACAACTGCATGGAAACTGTATTCTGTTACGGTATTCATTGAATTTTTTCTTAAAAAAAGAATACGCACACAATTTTCCAATACACCGCAACGCTGAGAGCAGCTCCGACGGAGGCCGAAATGACAGAATGCACAAATGTTGAACGTATTACATGCATCGTTGATGAAGATAAAACCCACAATGGCGAACCATTATACCGCGCAATTGTTGAAAAAGCCCAGGAAAGCGGTATTGCCGGCGCGACTGTAACTAAAGGAATTATGGGATTCGGCGCAGCAAAGAGACTGCGTCGGGAACGCCCGATGGGCAGAAGTTCTGATGTTCCGGTAACTATCCAGATGATTGACGAAAAAGAAAAGCTCGATACTTTTTCAGAAACACTTTGCGACATGATTCAACAGGGCATCATTGTCCGCGAACCAGTAGCAATGTGCCACATTCGCTGTGGTGACGATATTCTCTAATACTCAGCAATAAAAAAGGGTGGAGCCAATGCTCCACCCTTTTTTTATTGCTTTCTATACAGAACAAGAGTGATCCCTTCCGTAATATCGGGAAACACAGATTGAACGATTAAAGGTATGGATCGTCCTGAGCAAGGTAGTTCTGCACGTAATCTTTCGCACCCTCTTCAAGAGAACGGAATTTCACAGGACAACCGGCATCCTGAAGACGTTTCATTGGTGCTTCTGTAAAGTACTGGTATTTACCACGCAAAATTTCCGGCATTTCAATGTAGCTGATCTCTGGCTCAATATCCATTGCAGCAAATACTGATCGTGCGAGAGCATTCCAAGTACGTGCTGTGCCGGTACCGATGTTGAAGAGGCCGTTTGCCTGCGGGTTCTCAAGGAGCCACCACATAGCTTCTACACAGTCTTTTACGTACACAAAGTCACGCTTTTGACCGCCGTGCGGGTAATCTGGATGATAAGACTTAAAGAGCTTCATCTCCTGTGTCTCACCAATCTGGGAGAATGCCTTACAAACAACACTCATCATGTTGCCTTTATGGTATTCGTTCGGACCGTACACGTTGAAGAATTTAAGGGACGCAATTTTATCGAGGCGTCCGGTACGTTCTGCCCAGAGATCAAAAAGCTGTTTGGAGTATCCGTACATGTTCAGTGGCTTCAGCTTATGCATGGTTTCAAGAGAATCCTCAAAACCAAACTGACCGTCACCGTAAGTTGCAGCAGAACTAGCGTTAATGAAACGTGCGTCATTCATAAGCGCAAGTTCACACATTGCTTTAGTGTACTGCAGGTTGTTTTCCATAAGGAAATCTGCATCTTTTTCTGTGGTAGAAGAACACGCACCCATATGGATGATTGCATCAATTTCCCAAGGAATCTGATCAGTCATCACCATTTCAAGAAAAGTATCACGATGGATATATTCTTCATAAGTACGGTTAACAAGGTTCTTCCACTTCTCGGTACAACCGAGGTTGTCCACTACGATAATATCTGTGATGCCCATTTCGTTGAGCTTCCAGACCATAGCGCTGCCAATCATTCCGGCGCCACCAGTAACAATGTACATACTGTCCTCCTAATAGGAGCTAGCTAGCTTTTTTCTCGGTAATAGTCTCAAGCTCAGGACCGTGCTCGGTTTCCACAATACGCAGACCAAACATATGCACGGTTTCCCCAAGGGTACGGCCAAAAAGAAATTCCATTTCTGCTGCCGGAATCCCCGCTTTTTCCTGAACGACCTTACGGAACGCCATGTCGAAACGTACAGCTTCCAAAAAATCTTCTTTTGCAGAAGGATCTTCTTTCATACGCTCGTAAATTGTTCCAAGGTATTCGTAGCCACATTTTTCTTCATGTGTACGAACAAGTTCAGCATAGCCGTTATTATCGCCGAGAATATCGAAACGAGTAACGCGGTTTTCTTCGTACATTTCCTGAAGTGCATCAGGATTCCAACAGTCCAGAGTTCTACATTCTTCCGGACGGTCGTTATAGATGAAACAAAGACGGTCTACCACGTTAAAAAAGCAGCAAGTCCATGTGCTTTCGTTACGGCGGGTAATTTTAACGAGTTCCTGCTGAAGCGGCACAAGCTGACCAGTAACGTTGTCACGTACCAACTCACCACGACGGAACGTCATGAGGTCCTTACGCTGAAAAACCCCTTTTTCGTAAAGCTCCAGATCAGCTTTGTGCAGAGCAGGGCCGCCCTTGGCACAACATGTACCGCAACGGGTACATTCTTTCTGTATTTCCTGACCCATTTGAGGTCTCCTTTTTTAATCTGTATGGATAGTTCGTCTACCCGCGCACCGCTCTGACAGCAAACTGACACGTCATATCCTGCCAGCCTACAAAGCCCATTGATGCACTCACAAACCATGCCGCCATATACGACTTTGTGTCGCACGTCCAGAGTGTATCCTGGGCACTGTCAAGAAGCTGCGGCACACAAAACGCTCCAAGCTCCGGTGGTTCCTGCACTAGTGACGAAAGCTCATCAACAGTCGGCAACCGCCAATTATTGAAGCCAGCAAATTTTTTCTCATTCAATGATGCAATGTACGCATGGGCTTCATCCCATGTACACGCAAATTCACTACCGGACTGCTGCCACATTTTTCCAGTTGCAGCATCCGTAACGGTTCCATCCTCATTATCAACAAGGTCTGCCATTCCTACGCAATCAGGACGCCATAATGAGTCTAGCCCGAAGGCCTGCTGCGCATTAGCAAGACGTACTTTAACACCCTCTGTACGCATAACAGGGGTATCTGTCGGGCACGGCGGTATTTCCGCAAACTCATCAATAAACCGGCATTCATTATCAACCCGTTCACGCCATTTTTCCACCAACACATCAAGCGCAATACGCATTTCTTTAGCAGTAGAAAAACGCTGTTCCGGGTCAACCGCCATAGCTGTATCAAAAAAAGCATCCCACTCGCTATTCAAATCAAGAGAATACTGGCTGGCACGCGGAGCCATATTGTTTGTATACAGTGCTTCGTCTGTAGGCAACACCCCTGTAAGCATTCGGTACAGCATAACTCCTACAGAAAAAATATCTGATCTTCCATCTACACTGTCCGGCGCTGCCTCCTGCTCCGGAGCGGCATAGTACGGGGAGCCTACACGTTCTCCCTTTGCGGCAGACGTAGGCTTCATCTCGCCGCGAAGCCGCGACAGACCAAAATCAATAAGCTTGATTTCATCAAGTCCTGTAATCATCAGGTTAAACGGCTTCACATCCCTGTGCACAATCCCTGCCTGATGCATCCGGTAGAGCGCATCAAGAGTCTGTGACGCATAGGACACAGCGGTGGTAAGCGGAAGTTTACGCGTTGGCGCCTCCACTCGATAACTTTCACCGATTACCATACCAAGATTACGGCAAAAATATTCCATAACAAAAAACGGCGTGCCGTCGGCTACATCATAATCCCATATAGCAGCGATATTAGGATGATCGAGTTTTCCCATAATGCGGGCTTCTGCTTCAAAACGCTCAACAAGTTCTTCCTGATCAACAAGAAACTCCATCATCTCTGATGGCTTAAGTACTTTCAAAGCAACAATGCGCCCAGTTATCGGCTGACGGGCTTTGAACACAGCCCCCATTCCGCCTCTGCCAAGCAGGCCGCACACAGTATAACGTCCAATTTTCATGTATCTCTTCCTGTAACTCTATGACAGCAAACGCATGGCGTATCGTTCCGGCAGTCCGCGTTCTTTCATTTTGGCAATAGTCTCTGTGGGGTCATACGCAACGCACCGAACAATAAGCTCGTGGGTCTCAGTATCCCACACAAGATACTTTGCACGTGGATCACGATCTCGCGGTTGTCCCACCGCACCTGCGTTCACCATATACCGACTGATAAAATCTAGAGAATATTTTCCCTCTTTAAGATCACTCCACTCAACTTCGCCATCCGAACAACGAATAAGTCCAAGCTCATGCGTGTGTCCCATAAAAGCAATCTGTTCAGAAAAACGCGAAAATTTTAGAAGAACTCTTTCTTTATTCAATTCCCAAACATACTGGAATGCAGAACGCGGTGGCAGGCCATGGACAAACAACGAGCCATGGCGAGAAAGCACAAGAGGAAGCGAACGCAGATACTCAAGTGACGCTTCAGATAACATTTGCGCTGTCTTATCAACTACCTCAGCAGCTTGCTTATTAAAACAGGAACGGTATTTCTTGCGCCCAACACCTAATTCATGGTTTCCAGCAACAGAAAGTATACCGTGCTCCTGAACAGTTTTTACGCACAGTTCAGGGTCAGGCCCATACCCCACAATATCCCCAAGGGAAATTATTTCAGAAACATCCGGAAAAGTCCGTGCAATATCATGCAGCACACTGATAAGGGCTTCATAATTTGCGTGAATATCTGACAGAATTACGATTCGCATTTGAAAAGCATATCAGGAACTGTTTTTGCTGACAAAGTGTAATACCGCCGTTTCCACCTCTATTAATCTCGCCAATCAAATACAAAAAATCACTCTTTGTAATTTGTACAAATCACAAAAAACAAATCTAAAAAGCAACGTTCCCACACATATCAACGTTACTTATAACCGCAGCAAATTGCACTAACAGCCCAGCTCACGTACGGTGAAGAGTGTGTTTCTTCTGTATGCCCGACATTATTACTTCATTACTTCTGTATTTTTTCAAAACATAACAGAACATAGAAAAATTATTAGAACCTAGCCTGTTACCCTCAGAAGCACATCAGAGACATATACTCAAATATGGATTCTTCCTTTTACCAGAAACCACATTACTTTTTCAGAGGTAATCATATGCAAGTAGCAATGATAGGTCTTGGTCGAATGGGAATGAATATGGCCCGCCGTCTTCTTCAAGGTGGCCATAAAGTTGTAGTTTGGAATCGCTCTCCTGATAAAGTTACCGCCATGGTCAACGAAGGTGCCATCGGAGCAGAATCAATTAAAGAAGCAATACAAAAACTTACATGTCCGCGTGTTGTATGGTGCATGCTGCCCGCGGGAAACGTCACCGACATGGCCTTAAAAGAAATTTTAGATACGCTTGTTCCTGATGATATGGTTATCGAAGGCGGCAACTCCTACTGGAAAGACGACTTGGAACATGCAAAAGCATTTTACCAAAAAGGCTGCGGTTACATAGATGCCGGCGTTTCCGGAGGAGTATGGGGATTAAAAGTAGGATATTGCACCATGGTAGGCGGAAAAGATCGTCACGTGCGTCGTGCAAAACCACTTTTTGACACACTGGCTCCACCACGTGGCTGGAAACACGTTGGTCCTGTCGGCTCAGGTCATTTTGTCAAAATGGTGCACAACGGTATTGAGTACGCAATGATGGAAGCTATAGGCGAAGGTTTTGACCTGATGCACAATGGCCCCTTCGACAAGCTTGACCTAGGTGGCATTGCCGACTTGTGGGGACAAGGTAGCGTTATCCGTTCCTGGTTACTTGAGCTACTCACAACAGCCTACAAACGAGATCCTGACCTCTCCTCAATTAAAGGCTACGTTGATGATTCCGGCGAAGGACGCTGGACTGTACTCAACAGTATTGAATACGGGGTTTCCACCCCTGTGCTTGCTCAATCGCTCTTCAAACGTTTTGAATCGCGTCAGGGTGACGTATATTCAAATAAAGTTCTTGCAGCGTTACGCAAAGAGTTTGGCGGACATCCTGTAAAAACAAAATAGATATGCCCATGCCTAACATTCAAGCAACAATGACTCCATCCCACACGCCGTGCGAAGAATTGAAACCGGACGGCTGTGGGATAATCATTTTCGGTGCCTCGGGTGATCTTGTTTACAGAAAACTCATGCCTGCACTTTTTAATCTCTACGTACGTCAACTCATGCCTGAGAAATTCTACATACTGGGTTTTGCACGTACTGAAATGAGTGATGATGACTTCCGCGAGCGAGCACGTAAAGCGCTCACTGATGCGCATAAAAATAGCGAAGCGCACATCATTGATTCATTTCTGTCTCACTGCAGATATACATCTGGAGACTACAACAACATAGAAGCCTACAGACAATTGCAAAAGAAAGCTTCCATTTGTGAATGCGACTACACAAAAAAAGAAAACAAACTATTTTACCTCGCTCTTCCTCCACAACTACATTCTACTGTTGTAAGTCGCTTGTCACAATCGGGACTAACTGTGGAAGGAGACAAAGGTAATCCGTGGGCACGGGTCGTGTTCGAGAAGCCATTCGGTCATGACCTGCAGTCAGCACTTGATCTGGATAACCATCTTTGCTCCATGCTCAACCCGTCACAAATATTCCGCATTGACCACTATCTCGGCAAAGAAACAGTACAATCCATTTTAATGCTCCGCTTTGCAAACATCATGTTCGAACCTCTCTGGAACGAAAAATTCATTGATAACATCCAGATCACCGTAGCAGAATCCGTAGGCGTCGGACACAGAGGGGGCTATTATGAACAGGCAGGATGTTTGCGCGACATGTTCCAAAACCACATGTTACAGATGCTTTCGCTCGTCACTATGGAACCACCAACACGTTTTGAAGCTGAATACGTACAGAATGAGCGCGTAAAACTGTTAAAAGCAATACGTCCATGGTCAGAACGTACGTTGAAGGACAACATTGTCCGCGCTCAGTACACAGCGGGAGAAATTAACCACGAAGCCGTTCAAGATTATCGTCAGGAAGCCAATATTGATCCTGATTCCATCACTGAATCCTTTGTGGCCATGAAACTATACATCGACAACTGGCGCTGGCAGGGAGTGCCCATTTATCTTCGCTCCGGCAAGCGGATGCATATGCGTGAATCAGAAATTGCAGTCACATTCAAACGGGTTCCATATTCCCTGTTCGGATTTGAATCACAACACGAGATGCCGGCAAACATCCTGGTCATGAAGATCCAGCCAAATGAAGGTGTAGATCTCACAATACATACTAAACAGCCGGGACCGAAATCCTGCATGGCGAGCTTGTCGCTCTCATTCAAGTATTCAGAAGTGTTCGACGTCGCTCCACAGGATGCCTACGAACGGCTGCTGCTCGACTGCATGCTTGGCGACAGAACACTCTTCCTTTCCAGTGAAGGCGTTGAAGCTGCGTGGACTATTATCGACCCTATCCTCAACTTCTGGCGCAATTATCCAGAAAAATCTCCGCTGCAAACATACAAGGCAGGCTCATGGGGGCCAAAAGCATCGGACGACCTACTACTTCGAAATGGACATCAATGGCGCAACCCACCTGATGAACATGGAACACACTTTAAGAGTCTAGCCAAACCGCTCTTAGTAAGGCGTTAGGATAATTTTTTAGGCAGCATTAACGCTGCCTTTTTATTGCCTTTGGCGAACATGGGGCTCTCTCCCCACACGAAAAAGACAACATCTCGGCTGTCATTATGCTAGACAACATTAGGGGTTAACGTAATAAAACTGCTCGTAATAAATCACAACTGACAGCCTTGTTTGCTTCTGATATGCCAGAGGAATGTTTCGTCCTTTTACTACTCCTATCGAAGATATTGCCATTGTCTTCGGGCATGAACGCAGCCTTAGCAACGGTGAGAAGCGAATCTACTCCGTTGCTGCGTTACGCATCTCCAAAGATGCTACTGTAAGCGAGTTCACCTCCCATATCCGCTCCGAAAAACTCCGTGCGCGAGAGTTTGCCCATTCGCAACTTGGAGAAGCAAAATTAAAAAAAGCACCGGACGAGATCACTGTTTCCGGCCATCTTCAGGATTTTCTGGAAGGTGTTGATCATATCGTAGGTTACGTTCCAAACGGACACATCATCTCACTGGAACCGCTTTGCAACAACGAGCGCATCATTGATGCCGCCCTGCTGGCAGACTACTTTATGCCATGGACTGGTGCAGCCACAGCAAAGTCCCTATGGGAATATATCCATAAGCAGGAGCGTCAAAAAATCAGCTTTTCTGCGCTGGAAGGAGCAGAACTCTGCGTCGATTTGCTCAAACATCTCTTTAGCACTGTCCTGAATGACACATCGTTCCCTGCAGCCAGTGCCCTGCGTTACTACCTTGGCACAAGCAGCACGCTTTTCGGTACATTCTGCTGTCACATGCTTGAGCACTATGGAGACTATTTTGGTACTTCGCTCATTACTCCGGCATCAAAATCGGAAACAGCAGATTGGGAGCAGTTTCTGGAAAAAGCTCCCAAAAAAGAAAAAATAGATTCTCAAACGGAAGCATATCGGGAACTGCCCGAAGACGAAATTCAACAACTTTACGAGCAGCTTGCCCACAAACGTAAGGGATACTCTGTCCGTAAACCGCAAGTTGACTACGCTTCCCATGTTGCACGCGCTATCAACACAAACGCCGTTGCCTGTATCGAGGCAGGCACTGGAACAGGTAAAACTCTTGGCTATCTGCTTCCTGTCATGGAATTTTTGAAGCGCAATCCTTCGCAGCGTATTGCCATCGCCACCTACACAAAGAGCTTACAGAAACAGCTGTACGGAAACGAGCTGGATTCCTGCCGAGAACTGTTTGGGCAGTACAACGATATACCTGTTGCCCTTATCAAAGGAAAATCAAACTACGTCTGTGCTCACAAGCTCAACGACATTCTTTCTCCACTGCTGAACGGCGTAGAACTGCTCGCGTGGCTTTATTTTGCGAACATCTGCTACCGTTATCGCATTACAGACTTAGACGATATTTCGCCGCGTATGCGTGCCTACTTCGACGAAGGACGTATCTTAAGTAATTTTGCACAGGAAGTTTCAGCAGGAAGCGGCTGCTTCAGTACCCACAAGCAATGTCCGGGTAACATTGTTACTGCTGAGGCAGCGCAATCACGTCTTGTCATCACAAACCACAACAAGCTGGTGTTGATGGAAAGCGACCCGCAGTTGAGTGATTTGTTCAAGCATTGCATTATCGACGAAGCAAACCACTTTGAAGATGCCGTTCGCACAACCTTGAGTCCGGAAGTCTCCACTTCGGATATTTCATTCTACTGCCGCTACCTTCGTGAGCAATGCCGAAAGCTTATTCTGGCTCCATCCACACCTGAACCAGTAGAACTTAAGGCAGAAGCAGTAGTTAGCGAAATTGCCTACACCATCACCAAAATCAACGCCCTGCGTGACCAGTTCAAACAAATGAATCAGGCAGCAGCTTACGGAGCCGTACCTGTTACGCCTGCGCACAAGGCCTTTACACAAGGCGATGTGGTAAACGACCTGAAGATTCTCAACAAACATCTGGAGCGCATCCACGAACTTTCTGCGTTCTTTACCGGAAAAAAAGCGAAAGACCTTCCTTTAGGATACAAAACCATCTCGCGTTGCCGCACAATGCGCACGCTGCTCCAAGAAGTCAGCGTGAACCTTATGATGATTCGTAAAGGACTGCACGAAGACGGCACATGGAATTCTGTACATGTTTTTCCACGCAACTGGATTCTCTGCGGCGGACAAGTATACATGGGAGCCTTTATCCGCGAATCCATAATCAAAGAACGCGACACCATAATTCTTACATCTGCCACCCTCACCCACCAGTCCAGCTTCACCCCGTACAGACGGACCTTAGGACTGGGTAAAAGTGATCTTCTCCAATTTTCAGATAAAGAAGCACCACCAAAACCATGCTTTGTTGCCCGCGTAGCCCCACCTTTTACACCGGATTATTCACTTGTTGTTCCTTCAGATGCTCCAAGTGCTCTCTACGAGCACAAAAAAATCTGGCTAGAATACACTCTCAGCGTGCTGCCAAAGCTTATTGAATACAACGACGGAGCGACTCTTGTACTCTGCGCCAGCTATGAGGACTTGGAAGCCCTTCGAAAAAATCTGGAAGCTACGTATGATGGCAGCTACCCACTTCTTTTCCAAAGAAAAGGTGAGCCAGCAACCGCGCTTATTGAAGAATTCAGAACAACGCGAGAAAGCGTTTTATTCGGTGTAGAAACGTTCTGGCATGGTGTAGATTTCCCGGGCAATACACTCACTCAGGTTGTCATTACACGGCTGCCATTTCCTGCACCTAACTCTCCGCTTATGGATGCCCGAAAGAGATTCCTTCCTGACGGAGTTTTCTGGGAACGCTATCGATACGAAACAGCGATAAAGTTCAGACAAGGGGTAGGCAGGCTCATCAGACGTGAGACTGATTCCGGACTCGTAGTGGTTCTGGACAACAGGTTGCTAAAAAATCAACGTCTGGCCCCTTGCCAGATCATTCAGGGGATGAGGAATATTCCTGAACGCCATCGTGGGCGAAGTTGGAAGAAAGCTGAATAAAAAAGAACGCCCAGTACATACGCTGTACAGGGCGTTTTCATAATCAGCACATGTTAGTTATTAAATATCGCACTACTTCTTCTTACCTTTCGACTTTGATTTGCCAGCAGAGTTTGTACACATCTCTTCATATGCATGAGCAAACATCTTGTTCACTTCCTCCATTGAGGAAATAGATCCCATCTGACCGGCAAGGTAACCATGCATAAAACCACGTTCATAAGCGAAGACCTTCGCCATATCCAGTTCAGTTGCTTCAGGATTCTGCTCTTTGAACATTGCTTCACCTTCAATGAAGTATGTCTTGGCAGCCTCATTTTTGCGCATTTCAAGAGCAAGATATCCGCACTGGATTTTATTCTTGTAATTACCATTAACTGTTATTTCGCTCTTCTTAGAAGCCGCTACAGCAACCTGCGCAACAAGCATGAGGCTTAACGCCATAACCAATGCTCTCATGTTCTCTCCCTGTTTTCTATCGTGATTATGGAATGCCACCCACTCAATCATTCATGGGAAACGGTAACAACATGATTCTTACCAGACCGTCCTCCATGTGTTAAAAAAGTGAATACACCACTTCTTACACACTTTACTCATCTTTTAAAAGCCAAAGCACAACTAATTAGAATAACACAACACCCAACTGTAACCGCTTTTCTTCTCATTTTACGTAACTCAAGTCACAGTTTGCAGGGCTTTTCGAGCAATTTTCATGTCACTGTAAGAAACCTTTTGTGAGTGAACAATCACGTTTATCGCTGTGCCACTTCAAGGAACAAATTTAATTTGTGCGTAAAAAAAAATTTTCATAAAGTTCGACAAATTACCTTGTGGATAACTTGTTAATTTAGCCTTATTTCACAACTCGATACTTGATGCTGAAGTGGGTTTTTGTTAGCTCTTGGGCACCCAAAAAATACTCCTTCAGGAGCCGAAAGGCGCAAAGGAAATCCGGTAAAAATCCGGTGCGGTCCTGCCGCTGTAATCTTACTCCTCTCCTCTGAGGCAGATACACGCAACTATGAGAGTAAGAAAGCCAGCTCCCTTCCTGAAGTTCTACCGGTACAGAGCGTACTACCGGTATTCAATCAAAATAATTCATAACCTGTGCCTGCGTACGTTGGGGTTCTGTCGCTACGTACACATCCCAGGCTGCAAGATGTCGAATTGCTGACGCAATGCATGCGTTTTGTTCGCATGCTTTTCTTTTGCCATGCACTTTTTATGACGTCCGGAGTTGTAATGCCCAAACAGATTCTGAAGCGAGACGGTTGCATCGAAACTTGGTCCCTCGAACGAATTGCCCAAGCTATTCTTAAAGCACTCAAAAGCAGTGGTATTAAAGACCCACTTCTTTCAAAAAGACTTGCACGTAAGGTCGAAGAAAAACTTGCAAATGTCGAAACCCCTGAGCAAGAACAAGTTCAAGATACTGTTCAGCAAGTGCTCATGGAAGCTCGCTTGTACGCTGTAGCAGAACGTTACATCATTTACCGTGAAAAACGCCGTGAAATGCGTACTCAGGATCAGGCTTACTTCGATGTATCCAGCATGATCGAAAGCTACCTTGACCGTAGCGACTGGCGCGTTAACGAAAACTCCAACATGGGGCATTCATTCCAGGGTCTCATCCTGCATATGGCTGGCTCTGTTCAGGCTCGCTACGTGCTCGAAAAATATCCGGAAGAAATCCGTCAGGCACACACTCACGGTTACTTCCACATTCACGATCTTTCCTTTGGTCTTGCAGGCTACTGCTCCGGCTGGAGCCTTCGCGACCTGCTCCTTGAAGGATTTAACCTTGAAGGACGTTGTTGTTCTGCTCCTGCAAAACACTTCGATTCCGCTTGCGGTCAGATTGTAAACTTCCTTGGCACACTGCAGAACGAATGGTCCGGTGCACAGGCATTCAACAACGTTGATACTTACCTTGCGCCATTTATTCGTCTCGATAATCTTGATTACCCGACTGTTCGTCAGCAGATCCAAAAACTGGTTTACAACCTGAACACTACTTCCCGTTGGGGTGGCCAGAGCCCGTTCACCAACTTTACTTTCGATATGGTTGTTCCTGCACACATTGCAAACGAACCAATCATCATCGGTGGTGCGTTCCAGGATACAACCTACGGCGAGTACCAGAAAGAAATGGATATGATTAACCGTGCGTTCCTTGAGGTTATGCTCGAAGGTGACGCAGACGGTCGTATCTTCTCATTCCCTATCCCGACTTACAACGTTACCAAAGACTTTGACTGGGATTCTAAACCAGCTCAGCTTCTTATGGAACTGACTGCCAAGTACGGTGTTCCGTACTTCCAGAACTTCATCAACTCCGACCTTAATCCGGAAGATGTTCGTTCTATGTGCTGCCGTCTGCAGATGGATCTTCGTGAAATCCGCAAAAAAACCGGTGGCCTCTTTGGCGCTGGCGACCTCACCGGTTCTATCGGTGTTGTTACCCTGAACCTGCCTAAACTTGCATACCTTGCACACAACGAAGAAGACTTCCTCGACCTCGTTGAAGAATACGCAGAAATGGCAAAAGAATCTCTCGAGTTCAAACGCAAACTTTGCCAGCAGAACCTCGAAGCAGGCATGTTCCCATTCTCTCGTCGCTACCTCAAAAACGGCTACAAAGGTCACTTCTCCACCATCGGTCTCATCGGTGGTCACGAAGCTTGCCTCAACCTGCTCGGTAAAGGTATCGAATCTGAAAGTGGTCTGCGCCTTATGCGCCGTGTTCTCAACCACCTGCGCGCTCTTACCGTGCGTTTCCAGGAAGAGACCGGCAACCTGTACAACCTTGAAGCAACTCCGGGTGAAGGCACTTGTTACCGTCTGGCTAAAACAGACAAAGAACTCTACGCAGACATTATCTCTGCCGGTAACGAAGTACCATACTACACTAACTCCACCCTGCTTCCAGTAGGTCTTACCAGCGACGTATTCTACGCTCTTGAGCACCAGAACGAACTGCAGACCCTCTACAATGGTGGTACCGTATTCCACTCCTTCCTCGGTGAAGCTGTACCGGAACCGGAAAGCGTAAAGAATTACCTCATCAAAGCTATGAGCAATACCAAAATTCCTTACATCTCCGTAACTCCGACCTTCTCCATTTGTAAGGAACACGGCTACATCAACGGTGAACACTTCAACTGCCCAACTTGCGGCAGCGAAGCAGAAGTATACACCCGCGTTGTTGGCTACTACCGCCCAGTAAAACGCTGGAACAAAGGTAAACAGGAAGAATACCGTCAGCGTCAGGAATACGCTCTCACCGCACTTACCGACTGCGGCTGCTAGCCTGTCCACCATAACCCAAGTATAAAAAAAGCCGTTCTGCATATGCAGAACGGCTTTTTATTTAGTAAAAAAACAGACCTAGTTTTTCAAACTATGGATTGGCGCTGGAATACGGCCACCAAGCTTAATGAACGACTCTGCATTACCGCCCGGTACAGCCATGATCTGGGCTTCACCGAGAAGACCGCCAAAGGATACGCTATCGCCAACACCTTTTCCCGGAACAGGAATAATGCGCACAGCAGTTGTTTTGCTGTTGATCATACCAATTGCCATTTCGTCAGCAATAATACCGGAAAGTGTTGAAGCGGAAGTATCACCCGGCACTGCAACCATATCGAGCCCTACAGAACAAACGCTTGTCATAGCCTCGAGCTTTTCCATAGTCAGCGCACCGGACGCAGCTGCAGCTGCAATACTGGAATCTTCAGACACTGGGATAAACGCACCGGAAAGACCGCCCACATGGGAAGATGCGAATGCGCCGCCTTTTTTAACAGCATCGTTCAACATTGCCAGTACAGCAGTTGATCCCGGAGCACCGATGGAAGAGAGACCAACGGCTTCAAAAATTTCACCTACAGAGTCACCAACTTCCGGAGTCGGAGCCAAGGAAAGGTCAGCCACACCGAACGGAAGTCCGAGACGCTCAGCTACTTCCTTACCAATGATTTCACCTACGCGGGTTACTTTAAACGCAGTACGCTTAATAACTTCTGCGACGTCGCCAAGGCTTTTAGCGCTACCATCCTGCACGGCACGGTCGATTGCTTTTTTAACAACACCCGGACCGGAAACACCTACGTTGATAACAGCTTCAGGCTCGCCCACACCAAGATAAGCACCTGCCATAAAAGGTACATCCTGAGGAATATTAGCAAACACAACAAGCTTAGCACAGCCAAGACCGTCCTTATCCGCAGTGCGCGCTGCAATATCCTTAATACGCTGTCCCATAAGAGCAACAGCGTCCATGTTGATACCGGTTCTGGAAGACGCAACGTTAATTGAGGAACAGACACGCTGCGTCACAGCCAATGCTTCCGGAAGAGAATCGATAAGGGCACGGTCACCTTTAGTCATGCCTTTCTCAACCAGCGCACCGAAGCCGCCAAGAAAATCTACGCCAGCTTCCTGTGCTGCTTCATCAAGAATCTTACACGCTTTCACCATCTGTTCCGGCGTATAAGAAGCACACACAACACCCATAGGGCTTACGCTAATGCGCTTGTTTACAATAGGAATACCGTACTTGTCGCCTACCTCATCACAGGTAGCCACAAGTTTTTTTGAATAATGTCTGATCTTGGTACGAACACGATCGGCAAACACATCAAAATCATGGCTTGCACAATCAAAAAGACTCACACCAAGTGTTACGGTACGAACGTCCAAATGCTCATTTCGGAGCATTGCTAAAGTACTGAGCACTTCGCGATCTGAAAGCATTTTTTATCCTTCTATAATGACAGGCTAAAAATCTCATTTAAGTAGACGGTGACACGTTTCAAAAAAATGTCACCCATCAAAAGCTACACAGGCTGAACCCTGTGCACAGCTTCAAAAATATCCCTATGCTGAACACTTACCCGCACCGAAAGTTCTTCGGCTTTTGTGTTCAACACACCACGCAGAGCAGAAAGCTCTACAGAACCAGGGACAATTACCTCAAAAACAATGAGAGCATACCCGTCTGGCTGGTCTTCAGGAACAATAGCTTTCAGGTTGGCAATATTCACATTGTGCTCGCCAAGAATACCTGAAATTGCAGCAACGAGCCCCTTTTGATCAGGACCATCTACTGTTACTACAAATGGTTGAGGGTTTTCAGCAGTCCAGCTCCTACCGTCATAAAGGCGTGCTGTAACACTAAGATCAACCTGTCGTTCAGCAAGTCCCTTCTCCAGTGCATCCTGCAAAACTTCAACAGTACAACCGTCAGGCATTTCAGCAATTACGATTGCAGCAAATTCACTATGCAGGATAGTTTGACTTACTTCATTAATGTTGCAATCCAGCCCTGTAAGCAGGCTGGCAACCGCATGTACGACTCCCGGACTATCTTTGCCGAGAAATGATACAACTACCTTTTTCATATTTTGCACTCCAAACATATAGATTCAGGGAGATTGATTGCCTCTTCTGATTATGTCAAGCCTAACTGCAGAAAGAGCAGGCGCAACGCCGCATAAAAACAGCAACTACTGGACACAGAAGCTGTTACTCGCCATCATCATTCCCTGATATATTCGTCCCAGGCATACCTCGTTTTCCTACCAAATCACTCCACTAACCCTATATTTTATAAAACATATTTTACATTCCCCACACCATATGCAAAAATTTGATCATTTCACAGAACACGTTTTCAAAGAAGTTCAAAGGATATTTTCATGAAAAAGATCGGATTATTGGGCGGCATGTCTTGGGAAACAACAATAACCTACTACCGTCTGTTAAACGAAGGTGCCCGTAACCGCCTTGGCGGATTTCATTCTTGTAAAATCCTTATGGACAGTGTCGACTTTGCTGAACTGAGAGAGTTAGTCAGCAAAGGCGACTGGGCATCCGTCGGTACCAAACTAGCGCAAGCCGGACTGAATACTGAAGCTGGTGGTGCAGACATGCTCCTCATTGGCGCAAATACCATGCATCATGTTGCTAACACCGTACAAGGCGCGCTCGAAATACCCGTGCTTCACATTGCTGACGCAATCGCCATTAAAGCGACAGAACTCAACGTTCATAAGCTCGGATTGCTCGGAACAGCTTTTACGATGGAACAAGATTTCATTACGCGTCCACTCGCAGACAAGTACGGACTCGAAGTAATCGTGCCAGATAAAGAAGCGCGCGGTGTTATCCACGACAGCATCTTTAACGAATTCAGCAACGGCAAATTCTTGGACAGCACTCGTGAAAAATACATCAGCATTATACATGAACTCAAAAATAACGGTGCTGAAGCGATTATTCTAGGGCGTCCCGAAATCGGACTACTTATGAAAAATACCGATTGCAAAATCCCATTCATCGATACCGTTCAGGCACACGTCGACATGGCACTTGATACAGCTTTTGCTGAATAATTTTTCTTTTTTTGAATTGTTACTGCCTCCGGCGGGTCTCCGACGGACGGGCTCTGCCCTGCACCCGCGAGAGGGACGCCCTCTCGACTGCGAGATTGTAATCCCGATTTAATGATAGCTGTTCAATCTTAACGGTTAGTTGCTTAATATTATTCATTCAAAATGAATAAGTAACAAGCTAGCATTGTTTACTGACCAGAAATCGTTAACGGATAGTCGCCCCCCGCAGTCAAGGAGGAACAAAAACTCAAACACCGCAGGCCCAAAAAGAACGAAAAGAAAACAAAAAAAGCCACGCTCAAGAGCGTGGCTTTTTTAAGGAGTCTTACTCAACAGCGGCTTAATGACAGCCGCAGGATTCACTATGTTGATGCCCAGAACGACCGACAAACTGTCGACCTACGAGGAAAAGTAAAATAATTGTAGCAGCGTATGCCACAAAACCATGCTGATGCGTTTCAACGTCATTAATCCAAGCAAATACGGACAAACCGAGCTTTGCGTACACCCAGTTCACAGCAAGACCGAGAATTACTGATGTTACCGCGATGGATGTCACGTAAATAAACGCAACGCGCTTACCAAGAGTCTGTGCCACTACAGTAATGGTTGCAGCGTTAGTTGCCGGTCCTGCGAGCAAGAACACTAGAGCACCACCCGGAGAAAGTCCTTTAAGTGCGAGCGCTGCCGCAATTGGGGTAGATGCGGTCGCGCACACATACATTGGAACCCCGATGAACACCATCAGGATCATGCTGAGGAGACCGTCACCTACATAATCCTGAAAGAAGGTAACTGGAAGAAATGTGGAAACAACAGCAGCGATAAGTATGCCAATAAGCAACCACTTGCCTATATCAGCCACAAGTTCGCCAAAGGCAAACTGCATACCGACAGTAAATTTATCTTTGAACGTTTTTCCTGCCGGTTTGGAAGAACAACAGCCGGAGGTGCAAGCCTCTTCTTTCTTCAATGTGGTCGGTGCAAAGTTAAGAGGAGTAAATGCAACTTTTCCCTGCTTTGGCTTTTCAGGGAACGCATCAACAAGAGTACCCGCGGTAAGGGCAGATATGAAAGCAGCTACTGGGCGAACAATAGTCATAATGGGATCAAGCAGCGCATAAGTAATGGCGATAGAATCGACTCCAGTCTCTGGAGTCGAAATCATGAAGGATGTAGTTGCGCCCTTGCTTGCCCCCTGCTGACGAAGACCCGCTGCAGCAGGGATAACACCACATGAACAAAGTGGGAGTGGAACGCCAAACATTGAAGCTTTGACAACTGCACCTTTCTTGTTGTTACCAAGATGCCGAGCTACAAAGTCAGCCGGCAAAAATCCTTTAAGAAGTCCGGCAACAAAAAAACCAAAAAGAACGTACGGGGAAGCTTCAAGCAGAATCTCCCATACTTCTTTAAAATATTGTATTGCAATTTCCATTAAATACCTCTGAAAATAATATTACGCATGAATATGTATTCATATGTAACTAAATCAGAAGCGCTGGTCGGTCAAGTGCACGCAGACAATTCTTCAAGCAAACTCTCACTTAAATAATACAAAAAAGGACATCGTAACGATGTCCTTTTTATTCGCTATAATCATAGCAAAACCTCCGTCTGATTCTCGACGTACAGAACAGAGCCAGCTTGATCATCTGCCCACTAAGCATCTTATTATCGACGCATTGTGCGTCAACATTCCAACACTAAGCAAGCATTGATAATGCGACATTAAGCTCGGTATCCAGTCTGTTCTGAACACTTTCCTGAATTTTCGGAGTCGAAGTTGCAAATTCATTTCTGCGCAATGCGTAGACATTTTTAATAAATGCTTCCTGCATTTCTTCAGAGAAACCACCTGTTTCGCCAAATGCTTTTGCAAAAATTTTAACAGCACCACGAGGACCATGCTGCAAGGAAGTAGAAAGCAACACTTCTTCCATAGCGGTACTCAAATGAGAAACATCCATTTTATCCTGAATTACTCGGGCTACTGGAGTAAAATAGCGGGACTGCATAAAAGCATCCTGCATTTTCTCAAAACGTACAGGGTCAATATTTGCCACTTCCTGCCAGGCAGTAGGCATTTCTCCCTCTTTTGATCCCGTGTTCACAGCACCAGCCGCTCTAAGATGTAATGAGATGTCAGATGCATGTGTATCAAGATACGTCAAAAAATCGTCCATTGTTCCACGAGCAGATGAGAACTGGTACTTACCATACGAGGTTCCACCTGTTTCATCATAACCAATGGCACCAATATTTCCGGCAGCACCAGATTCAAACATAGTTGCTAATGCCCCACGAAGCTCATTAGTTACAATATGTTCTACACTTCTTGATTCATTTTCATCAGTGCTATCACCCATAGCACTGTCAGAAACTTGAGCAACGGTATCCATAGAGTCATTTTCAACTTCACGACTCATCATACCCTGCAAATTTACACCAACACCATATGCAGAAACAGTCTCCAGCTGATTCTTCTCAGCCGCTTCTGTCAGTGTTTTGAGCGCACCACTTAAAACAGTTGGTTCAACTGATGCTACATTAATAAGTGTTGCGAGTGCAGAAACATTCCTGAGGTTCATTCCAGAAGGTACTGCACGCTCAGCTTCCGATAATCCGAAATATGAATTTTTAATTTGTAAGGCAGCTGGGTTAAGAGATTGAGAAGATGCCATAGCATCTGCAACCTGCTGCGGTTCTCTAAGCAAGGTTTCAAAACGACTAACGCCGTTTTTATTTGCAGCATCATTAAGTAATTTCGCACCAGTGCGTCTTTTTGACTGCTGCAGGACTCCCTGCACCTGCGTCATAGAGATTTGGGTAACAGACATTTTATTCCTCCTAAAGCTCCCCCGAGCTCGACAACGTACGTCTGACAATGAGCAATTAGAATGCCAACTCGTTAGATTCGTTATAATCCGTGGGTTCCAGCGAGATCGAGTAAATCACCCACTGTAACTTTTAAGGAAAATGTCAGTTCTTTGAACGCACTTTATATATAATACATACGATAACCCAATAACATCTTCACATTCAGCTGTATCATTTCCATACTGCAACCATCTTGTAATATAGAGGCGACGATAAACAACCTTGTAATTTTGTATTATTGTTCAGGAAGATATGCTGTCGTAATCATATTTTAGAAAATCGGCACTTGACGCTAGCAGCATTTGCCGTATCTTCCCTTAACGGAAAAACGCTTAGCATCTGGTACACCTATTGAGAACTTCATGGTACCAGTTACTCCTTAACCAACATCGGAAACAGGACATTCAATGGGAAAAGACCTGATAATCGTGGAATCACCCGCAAAGGTGAAAACTATTAAAAAGTTCCTTGGCCGTAACTATATGGTTCACGCCAGTGTAGGTCACGTGCGAGATTTGCCTAAGAAAGATCTCGGCGTGGATGAAGAAAAAAACTACAAGCCAAAGTACCAGATCATTCAGGGTAAGCAGAAGGTTGTTTCCACACTGAAAGAAGCGGCAGCAAAGGCTGATCACGTATACCTTGCTCCCGACCCCGACCGCGAGGGTGAGGCTATTGCGTGGCACATTGCTGAGATTATCAAAAAAGAAAATTCCAATCCTAAGCGTATCCAATTTAACGAAATTACCGCCCGTGCGGTTCGTGAAGCGCTTGAGCACCCAAAGGATCTGAACGAAGATCTTTTTGACGCACAGCAGGCACGTCGTATTCTTGACCGCCTTGTGGGCTACAAGCTCTCTCCACTGCTCTGGAACAAGGTAAAGCGCGGTATCTCTGCCGGTCGTGTTCAGTCTGTAGCACTCCGCCTTATTGTAGAGCGCGAAGCAGAACGCTACGCATTTACTCCAGAAGAGTACTGGGTATTCAAAGCAGAGATGGAAGGCGAAAACCCGCCACCATTCAAAGCTGCCCTACACCAGATTGCCGGTAAAAAAGCTGTTGTTCCTAACGAAGAGGCCGCAAACGAACTTCAGGAAGCAGTACTTGCCTCCAACATAACTGTGGAAAAAGTTGAAGAAAAGAAACGCAGCCGTCAGCCGCTGCCGCCGTTCATCACTTCCACACTCCAGCAGGCAGCAAGCCAGCGGCACGGCTACTCTGCAAAGCGTACCATGTCCATTGCCCAGCGCCTGTACGAGGGTGTTGAGCTTGGCGACAAAGGCACAACAGCGCTTATCACATACATGCGTACTGACTCCGTCCGCATTGCCGATGATGCACGCGATGCAGCTAAGGAACTGATTCTTTCCATGTACGGTGAAGAATACGTTCCGGCAAAACCTCGTTTCTTTAAAACCAAGTCCAGCGCGCAGGATGCTCACGAAGCAATCCGTCCGGTTGATGCATCCATCACTCCGGATTCTGTTCGCAACCTGCTCCCTCGTGAACAGCACGCACTGTACTCACTCATCTGGTCACGCTTCATGGCTTCCCAGATGGCTGCAGCTCAATTCCATGACACTACTGTCACTATTGCGGCTACACCGAACGCAGCTACAGTTAAAAATACTGAAAAGCTCGCTACTACATGGCGCGTAAAAGGTGAGCGCATGCTCTTCCCAGGTTTCCTTGCTGTTTCTCCGCAAAAAACCAAAGAAGACTCCGTTGAGCTGCCTAAACTTGAAGCAGGTCAGGACATCCGCCTTCTCAAGCTTGATAAAGAACAGAAATTTACCCAGCCGCCAGCCCGATTCTCCGAAGCGTCACTTGTACGCGAAATGGAAGAACTCGGCATCGGCCGTCCATCTACCTACGCAGCCATTATTTCTACCCTGCTGGATCGCGGTTATGCCCAGCTGGAAGAAAAGAACTTTGTTCCAACCGACCTTGGCCGAGTAGTCTGCCAGCAGCTTGTAAAACACTTCTCCACCCTTATGGACGTACGTTTTACCGCGCAGATGGAAACACTGCTCGATAACGTTGCAGAAGGTAAACTGGACTGGACTCAGCTCATGACTGACTTCATGAACGACTTCAACCCGACGCTTGAAAAAGCTGCCAAAGAAATGGAGTCTGTAAAGCAGGGACTTGAAACTGACCTTGAATGTTCAGAATGCGGCAAGCCGATGATGATCAAGTTCGGTAAGGCTGGAACCTTCCTTGCTTGCTCCGGCTATCCGGACTGTAAAAACACATCCAACTTTACCCGTGATGAAAACGGCAAAGTTGTGCTGGTGGAACGTCCAAAAGAAGAATTACAGAAAATGGGTGTCTGTCCGGACTGCGGAAAAGACCTTGTTCTCAAACGCACCCGAACCGGAGGACGCTTTATTGCGTGTACCGGTTATCCAGAATGCAAACACGCAAAGCCGTTCTCAACCGGCGTAAAATGTCCACGTTGTAATGAAGGTGAAATTGTAGAAAAATCCTCACGCTCCGGTAAAATTTTCTACTCCTGCAGCAGATATCCGCAGTGTGACTACGCATTATGGAACTACCCTGTGGAAGAAGAATGTCCGCAGTGTGACTCAAAACTGCTCACCATCAAAACAACCAAAGCACGTGGCAAACACATCGCCTGTCCGGAAAAAACCTGTCGTTATACCCGCAGCCTTGAAGAAGACAGTGAGTAATCTTTTGATTTTAAAAACAAAAAGCCCGAATCGTAATGATTCGGGCTTTTTTTATTCCCTCAGCACGCTTCAATGCACGGTGAGGAACCTGTTTTCCTGCAATTTGCTGCGCCATACCTAGGTAAAGGTCTTTCGGGGGGGAGGGGAATGACGCAGCAAATCACATGGGTAAAAGCAACATAGTCTACGTGAAGCAACCAGTTAGACTATACGTATGCCTTAAACTCGTTTTGTACGATCAAACTGCACTGCAGTACCGTAACAAGAGAAATATTTACTGCCATCCGGATGGAATGCGATGTTTTCCTGATATCCAATAATGGCCTGTGCGCCTTTATTTACAGCACGGGCAGCCATTCCAAAAAATGCATCGTCTGAATCGTATCCACGACATGCTACTAACCCGAGCACTTTTCCGATAGCGCGTCCTTCCAGCACTTCAGTGGTTACTACAGGGAACCGGCCGGCAAGAAATAATTCCTTAACACGTTCCATATTCTCGGTACGAGCCTGTTCAGCCTGTGTAGGCTTTTTATCATTTCCACCAAGCAAAAATAACATTGTAGTCCTCCTGAATGGGCACCCTATCTATTCGGAACGCCACGAAATTGTCTTTGCCAAGACATATAGCAAGGAGCTTGCCATTTTTGTAACACATTGACTTTGAATATGTTTTTTTACTTTTGTCAAAATTTCGCCATATTACGAAA
This sequence comes from Halodesulfovibrio marinisediminis DSM 17456, assembly GCF_900129975.1. Lineage (NCBI taxonomy): Bacteria > Pseudomonadati > Thermodesulfobacteriota > Desulfovibrionia > Desulfovibrionales > Desulfovibrionaceae > Halodesulfovibrio > Halodesulfovibrio marinisediminis. The sequence continues at coordinate 65,791 of NZ_FSRG01000005.1, read as the reverse complement.
GATGACAATTGAGCGAATAAACGGTAAATGGAAATAGGGGTCAGCTGCAATATTAGATAGCTGCGACCTTATAAATATGAGCTACAAGATTTGCTTCTAAAGCTCTTGTACGCAATTTGAGGGATTGGTTATTTTATGGGTGCACGTTTTTTACACTTAATATTGTTAGCGCTTCTAACTTTCATACTGACGGTTTCGAGCGCTTTTGCCAGTCCTGCCTCTACGGCGAAACAACGCAAAAACATCCTCTATCTTAACTCCTACCACAACGGATATGCATGGTCTGACAATCTGCTCGAAGGCTTTAAAGAGCGGATTCAGGACAGCCCGTACTCCATCATGTTGCAAGTGGAGTATCTCGACTCCAAAAAATTTCCATACGGTGAAGCGGTAAAACACGTCATGGACCTGTTCCGACGTAAATTCGCTCACACCTCTTTTGACCTGATCACAGTTTCCGACAACGACGCATTTAACTTCATTAATACATACGGGGAGGAACTATTCCCCGGTGTTCCTGTTGTTTTTGTCGGGGTTAACGACTTCAAGCCAGAACAGATTGAAGGCAAAGAAATCACAGGCGTCATGGAAACATTCGACGTCGCTTCAAACATTCGTCTTGCTTTAGAAATGCACCCAAACCTGAAGCAGATGATTGTCATTGGCGATGAATCTGTTACCGGCAAAGCAATCCGCAAACAAGTTGTTGAAGGCATTCCTAAAATTGACAAAGGGTTAAAAGTTCAATTTTGGACAGACCTACCTCACAAGGAAATAATTCACCGCGTCAAACAGGTGTCACCTGATACCTTTTTCTACTTTATTCCGATGTATCGGGAAATTGACGGTAAATTCTATTCCGCACAGGAACTGCTGCAAAAAGTACACGACAACACATCCGCGCCGCTTTACTCCAACTGGAGATTCCTGCTCGGGCACGGTATCCTTGGCGGCAGACTCATTTCCGGCCTTACTGACGGTCAGAAAGCTGCTGAACTCGGCTTACAGATTCTCGACGGCACCCCTGCCAGCGACATTCCAGTAATCTCAAAAACAGAATCCCCGTGGGCATTCGATTACAACGAACTGAAACGCCTCCACTTAAGTGAACGTGAACTGCCGGCACCGGCAATCATGATCAACGCCCCTAGCCGTTTCTACGAACTAAACAAACAGGTTTTCTGGACAATTATTGTCAGCCTTATCTTGCTCACCATCACTCTTGTGTTGTTGGTGATGAATATTCTTGAAAAAAAATCCGTAGAGCAGAAAATTAAGGATCAGCTGTCATTCCTGCGTCTGCTTATGGACACCATCCCTATCCCTATCTACTCAAAGGATAAATACGGACGATACCAACAGTGCAACTTGGCCTTTGAGAAATTCTTCGGCATCCAACGTGATGACATTCTGAACTGTAATGAATGGGAATTACAGGAATTCGGCCTCTCCCAATTGCAACATCCTGTTGACCATCAACTTTTACAGCAACAAGGCGAATCCATCTACGAGCAGACTATTTCTTCCCGTGAAGGCAGTGTGCACAACATCCTTCTGCACAAGGCAACCAACGTGAACGCACGTGGTGAAATCGCAGGCATGGTAGGCGTTATCTTCGACTTCACAGACCGTAAAAAAGCAGAAGATAGCTTACGCTTTGCAGAAGAAAAGTACCGCTCCATATTCGAAAATTCTCCGCTCGGCATTTTCCGTGTGCGTCCTTCCGGTGCGTTTGTTGACGTAAACCCTGCGTTTGCAAGAATGATAGGCTACTCCACTCCTGAAGAATTTATAGCGCATGAAAACAATGCACTGGAAGAATTGCTTAAGGATGTGGACTTCCATAAAGCACGCGCCAACGAAATTTTGACATTCGAACGCACACTGCTGCGTCCGGATAATACAACCATCGCTGCAAACATGTCTGTACGAGTTGTGCGAGACCGCCTTAATAACATTGAACTTCTGGAAGGCTTCTCAGAAAACATCACTACCCGTAAACGTGCAGAAAAAGCATTACGTAATTCAGAGCGCATGCTGCAGTCAGTTATGGATAACATCCCGCAGCTTGTTTCTTGGAAAAGCACAGACCTTCGCTACATGGGTAGCAACCGCTCCTTTGATATATTCTTCGGAGTAAAACACGCCCGCGACCTTATAGGCAAAAATGATTCCGAATTCTTATTCGACAAGCAGGATGCCGTAGCCATACAGCAAGCTGAAAACACAGTGCTTGCCCATAATATTCCGCAGTTAAAATCAAAAGAGCGAATTACCGACAAAGATGGTAACCTTGTATGGCTGGAAATCAACCGCCTGCCACTCCATGGCGATAAAGGTGAAATTGTCGGCATGTTGACTACTGCGGAAGACATTACACAGCGTATCGACCTTGAACGCCAATTGCTGCAATCGCAGAAAATGGAAGCTATCGGTACACTTGCAGGTGGCATTGCGCATGACTTCAACAACATTCTTACATCAATTATCAACTCCATTGAGCTGGCTCTAATCGATATTGATGAAGAAACACTCGAATACAACGACCTTAGCCGTGCATTACGCGCTGCACAGCATGGCAGCAGTCTGGTAAAAAAGATTCTGACATTCAGCAAACCATCAGTTGCCGGATTCCGGACTACGGATCTTCTTGAAGTCATGAACGAATCAGTAGGACTTATTTCTGCTTCCCTGCCGCGTAACATTAGTATTGAGACCGCGTACTATGTTGACCATGCACATACATTCGGTGACCCGACGCAGATGAATCAGGTCATTATGAACATGTGCACCAACTCATTCCAGGCATTGCGCGAATATGGCGGCCGCCTGCGACTGGAAGTAAACAAAGAATATCTGACTAAAGAAAAAGCAAATCAGTTTAATATTCCAGAAGGCGAATACTTCAAACTGGTCATTGAAGACAACGGTCCTGGCATCACATCAGACATTCAGGACAAAATTTTCGACCCGTTCTTCACCACAAAAGGAAAAACAGAAGGGACCGGTTTAGGGCTTTCTGTTGTACTGGGTATTATTAAAGGTCACGGCGGGGGAGTTGAGGTAAGCAGCATTCCGTTTGTGCGGACTGCGTTTACTATTTACCTGCCCCACATTGATAAGCCTGCTCTGGAAGCAGAAGACCAACACTCAGAGAATATCTTCCAAGGAGAAGGGCGAATTCTTTTTGTAGAAGATGATTCGGACCAGCTTGAAACTATCCCTAGAGTTCTCAGAAACTTAGGGTATGAGGTTGACCCAGTGGGTGATGCTGCGGTAGCAGCTAATATGATTAGCGAGCGTCCTGATGCGTGGGATCTTGTCATCACTGATTTTGACATGCCAGAACTGAACGGACTTGAACTGGCAAAACACATCAGCCACGTAGCACCGGATCTTCCTGTAATTATGGTTTCCGGTCGAAACATTGCAGCCAAGGGCGCCGAAGACATCCCGTCGGTTAAAACTCTTGTCAGCAAACCATACAACAGTTCAATAATTGCGAAAGCAATTACGTCTGTGCTTCACCCGTAGCAACTGCGTCTCGCTTAAGCGCCCCTGAGGGCGTTGACCACCTCAACGTTCGGAAAATTGAGCATGCCCAACATTCTAATAATTGATGATGATGTTAACATTTGTGAGACATTTGAGAGTCTTCTTTCACGTCTGCAATACGATTGTGCCACTGCGCAAACTATAGCGCAGGGTTTTGATCGACTCCGAGAGCAAGACTTTGACGTGCTCTTTCTTGACGTCCGCCTGCCGGACGGCAACGGACTGGACTACCTGTCCGACATCTCACATTTTGATAATCCGCCGGAAGTCATCATCCTCACCGGTGACGGCGACCCTGCCGGTGCTGAAACCGCTATCCAACGTGGAGTTTGGGATTACCTCGTAAAACCAGCATCCATTAAAGAAATCACCCAGACGCTTAAACGCGTCCTTAAATATCGTCAGGAAAAACTGGATAAACGCAGCGATACCAAAACATTGGAAATTGCCCACATGGTGGGCACAAGCTCTGTTATCCGCAACTGTTTTAACCTGATGGCTCAAGCGGCCTCTACGGATGCCAACGTGCTTATCACCGGTGAAACCGGTACAGGCAAGGAACTTACAGCACGTACCATCCATGCGAACAGTAAGCGCAATCAAGGTGACTTTGTCGTCGTAGACTGTGCTGCTCTTACCGAAACCCTTCTTGAGTCCACCTTGTTCGGACACAAAAAAGGCGCCTTTACCGACGCCCAGACAGACAAAGACGGACTGGTTAAGCTGGCAGATAACGGCACCCTCTTCCTTGACGAAGTAGGTGAAATGCCTCTCACCATCCAAAAATCTTTCCTCCGCTTCCTTCAGGAACGCGTGTTTCGTCCTGTGGGGGGCACCGTAGAAGAAAAAAGTAACTTCCGTCTTGTTTCCGCGACTAACCGTGACCTGGAAGCCATGGTTAAAAAGGGAGAATTCCGTCAAGATCTTTTCTTCCGCCTCAAAACCGTCCATATTGAACTTCCAGCTCTTCGTTTACGTAATGATGACCTTGAGTTACTCTCTAAATTCAGGCTTGAGCAGCTCTGCATACAATATGGAATTCCTGTAAAGAATTTTTCAGCGGACTTTTTCCCAATGCTGGCAAAATACGACTGGCCTGGGAACGTGCGTGAATTATTTAACGCCCTTGAGCAGGCGTTAGTCGCAGCCGGATCAGAGTCTGTCCTATACGCCAGACACCTTCCTGCTGATATACGTATCAAAATTGCAAAAGCGAATTTACTCCGTGAGCCGGAAATTCAGGCAACAGAGGTTGAACCACTTTCCGTGTCTGAAAAATCAGACCAGCAAAGTTCGGCTCCATTCTCGTTCTCTTTTGATGCGCTGCCGACCTTACGGCAATTTAAATCGGATATGGAAAAGAAGTACCTTTTACAGCTCATCGCGCAACATGGATCTAACCTTCATGAAATGCTGGAAACTTCCGGTTTATCCCGTTCCCATTTCTATGCGCTGCTTAAAAAGTATAATATATCCTTATAAAACAAGATTGATAAAACAAACTAAAATAAGCGTGAACTTTCCGTAAACAACCATTGTTTGTGTATTCATTTTGTTGTAGAAGGAGCAACGATAGTAGAGTTGTCCGATATTTAAGACACGATAACCACCTAATTTTACAAACAAACGTATTTTGAACCCACGATTACTCGTGTAATACCGCGTGTGTAAACCTCGGTGAGTCTTATTTTTCAGACACAATTGTGATTAAAGAAAATTCCACCACAGCAAGCTAAAAAATAACAGCCTGTTTTAAATGGACTTATCAAAAATCACACAAGTGGCATATCTTTTGTATTGGTTAACCCGATCACCCTGTTTTTTTCATTCGTGGAATGTGGGGCGGGGATAAACCCGCATTCCAGGTAGTCTTCAGAAACTGCAACGAACTGGAAGAGGCAGGACAGCATGACCCACATGCTTTCAGGCTACATAAAGGAGTTACTCTAATGGCCAAGACTATGAAAACTATGGATGGTAACACAGCTGCCGCGCATATTGCGTACGCATTGAGTGACACAGCTGCGATCTACCCGATCACTCCATCATCCAACATGGCAGAAGCTGCAGACGACTGGGCTGCTGCCGGCAAGAAAAACATCTTCGACCAGACAGTTTCCATCCGTCAGCTTCAGTCTGAAGCTGGTGCGGCTGGCGCGGTACACGGCTGTCTCGCAGCAGGTGCGCTGACCTCTACCTTTACAGCGTCTCAGGGCCTCCTGCTCATGATCCCTAACATGTACAAAATCGCTGGTGAACTTCTCCCTGGCGTTTTCCATGTTTCTGCACGTGCTCTCGCATCACATGCACTTTCCATCTTCGGTGACCATCAGGACGTAATGGCTTGTCGTCAGACCGGCTTTGCATTCCTGTGTTCCAACTCCGTACAGGAAGCTATGGACATGGCTCTCGTTGCTCACCTTGCAGCAATCGAAACCAGCGTTCCTTTCTGTCACTTCTTCGACGGTTTCCGTACTTCTCACGAACTTCAGAAAATCGAAGTTATCGACTACGAAGACATCAAAAAAGTAGTTAACTACGAGAAAATTGAAGCTTTCCGTCAGAACGCAATGAATCCTGAGCACCCACACCTCCGTGGTACCGCTCAGAACCCAGATATTTACTTCCAGGCACGTGAAGCTTGTAACCCATTCTACGATGCTGTTCCTTCAGCAGTTATCGATGCAATGGCTAAAGTTGAAAGCATCACCGGCCGTTCCTACAAGCCTTTCGAATTCGTTGGTCACGAAGAAGCCGAGCGCGTAATCGTATGTATGGGCTCCGGTAACGAAACCATCGAAGAAGTAGTTAACTACCTCACCGAAAAAGGCGAAAAAGTAGGTCTTCTTAAAGTTCGTCTTTACCGTCCGTTCTCCATCAAGCACATGCTCGAAGTTATTCCTGCTACCGCAGAAATCTTCACCGTTCTTGATCGTACTAAAGAACCAGGCGCTATTGGCGACCCTCTCTACCTTGACGTTTGTGCAGCATTCAAAGAACACGGCGAAATGCCAGTGATTCTTTCCGGTCGCTACGGTCTCGGTTCCAAAGAATTCACCCCTGCTGACGTACTCGCAGTATACGAGAACATGAAAGTAACCGGTCCTAAGAACCACTTCACTGTTGGTATCAACGACGACGTTACCCGTTCTTCCCTTACTGTTGGTAGCGTACTCGACACCGTTCCAGCTGGCACTGTTCAGTGTAAGTTCTTCGGTCTCGGTGCTGACGGTACTGTTGGTGCTAACAAGCAGGCTATCAAAATCATCGGTGACAACACCGACATGTACGCACAGGGTTACTTCGCTTACGACTCCAAAAAGTCCGGCGGCTTCACCGTATCCCACCTGCGTTTCGGTAACGAAAAAATTCAGTCTACTTACCTTGTTAACGCAGCTGACTACGTTGCTTGTCACAAGTCTGCATACGTTAACCAGTACGACCTTCTTGATGGCATCAAAGAGGGCGGCACCTTCGTTCTGAACTCCAACTGGTCTCCAGAGGAAATGAACGAACACCTCCCAGCTTCCATGAAGCGCACTCTCGCTGAAAAGAACATCAAGTTCTACAACGTAGATGCTGTTAAGATCGCATCTGAAGTAGGCCTTGGCGGTCGCATCAACATGGTAATGCAGACTGCATTCTTTAAGCTTGCTAACGTAATGCCTTTCGAACAGGCTGTAGCTCTCCTGAAAGACTCCATTCAGAAAGCATACGGTAAGAAAGGTGACCACATTGTTAAGATGAACGTTGACGCTGTTGATAAAGCTGTTGACGCTCTCGTTGAAGTTAAAATTCCTGCTGACTGGGCAACTGCTTCTGAAGAAGGCGCTTGCACCGGCGATGCTCCAGAATTCATCACCAACGTTGTTCGTCCTATCCTTGCACAGAAAGGTGACAAACTTCCAGTTTCCGCTTTCGAACCGGACGGACTCTTCCCTGTTGGTACCGCAGCGTTTGAAAAACGTGGCGTAGCTATCCTCGTACCAGAATGGGTACAGGACAACTGCATCCAGTGTAACCGCTGTTCCTACGTTTGTCCTCACGCTGCAATTCGTCCAGTACTTGCTACTGAAGAAGAGCTTGCTGATGCTCCAGCTACCTTCACTACTATCGATGCTAAAGGCAAAGAAGTAAAAGGTCTGAAGTACCGCATGCAGGTATACGCAGAAGACTGCCTCGGCTGTGGTTCTTGTGCGAACGTTTGCCCTGCGAAAGAAAGTGCACTCGTTATGAAGCCTATCGAAACTCAGATTGAAGAGCAGGCTGCTAACCTTGCATTCGCAGAAGAAGCAATCGAACTCAAAGACAACCTCATGTCCCGCGACTCCCTCAAAGGCTCTCAGTTCCAGCAGCCTCTGATGGAATTCTCCGGTGCATGTGCGGGTTGTGGTGAAACTCCATACGTTAAACTCCTCACCCAGATGTTCGGTGAGCGTATGATCATCTCCAACGCAACTGGTTGTTCTTCCATTTGGGGTGCATCTGCACCTACCACTCCATACACTGTAAACAAAAACGGTCACGGTCCAGCTTGGGGTAACTCCCTCTTCGAGGACGCTGCTGAATTTGGTTACGGTATGGGCATGGCTTACACCCAGCGTCGCAACAAACTCGAAGCAGTTGTAAAAACCGCTATCGACACCGTTGAAAACGCACAGCTCAAAGATGCACTCCAGGCTTGGCTCGAAGTTAAAGACCAGGGTGAAGCATCTGCAGCAGCAGGCGAAGAAGTACTCGCACTCATCGAAGCAGGCGTAGAGCACAGCGAAATGACTCACGAACTCTACTCCATGGCTGACCTCTTCACCAAGAAATCCGTATGGGTATTCGGTGGTGACGGTTGGGCATACGACATCGGCTTCGGTGGTGTTGACCACGTTCTCGCTTCCGGTGAAGACATCAACATTCTCGTAATGGATACCGAAGTGTACTCCAACACCGGTGGTCAGTCTTCTAAAGCTACCCCACTCGGCTCCATCGCGAAAATGGCAGCTTCCGGTAAAAAAGTAGGTAAGAAAGACCTCGGCCTTATCGCAATGTCTTACGGCTACGTTTACGTTGCATCCGTATCCATGGGTGCAAACATGAACCAGGTTCTCAAGGCATTCAAAGAAGCTGAAGAATTCGACGGTCCGTCCATCGTTATCTGTTACGCACCTTGTATCAACCAGGGTATCCGTAAAGGTATGGGCAAATCCATCGAAGAAGAAAAAATCGCAGTTGAAACTGGTTACTGGCCACTCTACCGCTACAACCCAGTTCTCGCTGACGAAGGCAAAAACCCATTCACCTACGAGTCCAAAGCACCTAACGGTCAGATCCAGGAATTCCTCTCTGGCGAAAACCGTTACGCTCTGCTCGAGAAGATTGCACCAGAAGAATCCAAGCGCCTCCGTGCTCAGATCGAGCAGGACTACATGAAGCGCTACGAGTACTTCAAATCCCTGAGCGAACTGCCAGGTATCGAAGTAGCAGCTCCTGGTGCACCTGTTGCAGCTAAAGGTGGCAGCGGCGAACGCTGTGAATCTGCAACAGTAGCAGAACACGCTGGCAAAGCTTCTGGCGAAGCCTGCGAAGACGGCCGCGACGCTAAATAGTATCGCAGCCCACTAAGCTGATTAAGGTTCCCGGTGAGGGAGCGGAAGCCCAATCCGGGAACCTTTTTACTCAATCGTATCCGTTTTAATGGTGGATAAACGGATACGGTTGCTAACAAACTAAATGAGGAGCGTTTTATTATGTTGGCAATGTTTGCTGTTCTGCCTATTTTGGCAGCTCTCATCTTGATGGTAGGCCTTCGCTGGCCTGCAACTAAAGCTATGCCTGTTGCTTGGGCATGTGCTGTTCTTGGTGCAATGGCTGGTTGGGGACTCGATGTTAGCTATGTAGCAGCTATGTCTTTCCACGGCTTTATCACCGCTATTTCCGTACTGATCATCGTATTCGGTGCTCTGCTCATTCTCTACACACTGCAGTACAGCGGTGGTATGGAAACCATTCAGTACGGCATGCAGCAGATTTCCGGTGACCGTCGTATTCAGGCAATCATCATCGGTTTCATGTTTGCAGCATTTATTGAAGGCGCTGCAGGATTTGGTACTCCTGCTGCTCTCGCAGCTCCATTGCTTCTTTCTCTCGGTTTTCCGCCGCTTGCAGCAGCAATTCTCTGTCTCGTATTTAACTCCTTCCCTGTAACCTTCGGTGCTGTTGGTACCCCGGTTATCCTTGGTCTTAAATACGTACGTCCGCTTGTAGATCAAGCTGTTGCAGCTGGCATCCCAGGCCTTAACTTTGCTTCCGTTGACCAGTTCAACGCAGTAATCGGCCAGTGGGCAACTGTTTTCAACGCACCAATGATTTACCTCCTTCCTATCTTCATGCTCGGTTTTATCACCCGTTTCTTCGGTCCTAACCGCAGCTGGAAAGATGGTTTCGGTGCTTGGAAATTCTGTGTATTTGCTTCTACCGCGTTTATCGTACCTTACCTCATCTTTGCTTGGATGATCGGCCCTGAGTTCCCATCCCTTATCGGTGGTCTCGTAGGTCTTGGTATCATTATTCTCGGTGCTAAAAAGGGCTTCTGTCTTCCTGAGGAAGAATTCCACTTCGGCAACCCAGAAGACTGGGATGACGAATGGGTTGGCGAAATCAAAGGCGGTTCTCAGGACTTTACTGCTCACATGTCCCAGTTCCGTGCTTGGCTCCCATACATCCTTATCGGTGCTATCCTCGTTGTTACCCGTATTCCTGAACTCGGTCTCAAAGGTATGCTCGCAGGCGTATCTATCGGCTTCGATGCAGGTTTCCTTGGTCACCCAGAAGTTAAAAACGCAATTAAGTACCTCTACCTCCCAGGTACTATTCCATTCATGCTCGTAGCTATCCTCACCATCGGCCTCCACGGCATGAGCGGTGAAAACGCTAAAAAAGCATGGGGTGAAGCTATCGTAAAGATGAAGAACCCATCCATCGCTCTCTTCTTCGCAGTAGCGCTGGTATCTATCTTCCGTCTTTCCGCTAACAACCCAGCTGGTCTTCCTTCCATGCCTCTGGCACTGGCAGAAGTTGCAGCAAACATCTTTGGCGGTGCATGGCCAATGTTCGCATCCTACGTTGGTGGTCTGGGTGCATTCATCACTGGTTCTAACACCGTATCTGACCTCCTCTTCGCTGAATTCCAGTGGGGTATGGCGGCTCAGCTCGACTTGCCTCGTCAGCTCATCGTAGCTGCTCAGGCAGTTGGTGGTGGTATGGGTAACATGGTTTGTATCCATAACATCGTAGCAGCATGTGCAGTTGTAGGTCTCTCTGGTATGGAAGGCGCCATCCTTCGTCGTACCGTATGGCCATTCATTCTGTACGGCATCGTGGTTGGTATCGTTGCATCTGTATGCATCGTAATGTTCCCAACCCTCTTCTAAAGTATACTTTGCAGGAGTCAGCCCTGCGGGCTGTCTCCTGCTTATCTTACTAAGTGTATTGAAGAACGGGGCTACTGCGGAAGGTGCCCCGTTTTTTAAAAGGTACGGTCGGTCTGTTCGTTGCCGGTTTATGTGAACAGATTAAGACCAAATGTAGACAACATAATTATTGAGGAGAACTCCGTGATTAGTGCGTCCTTAACTAAAGAATTTGAAGCCGTTGTAGGCAAAGAAAACGTATTTACTTCAGAGCCAGAGCGTCAGGCATACTCTTACGACTCAGCTGTGCTCGAACCTGTAACTCCTTCATTGGTTGTTCGCCCGACCAACTCCGAAGAACTGGGCAAAGTTATCGCCCTTTGTAACGAAAACAACTGTCCTATCACTGTCCGTGGTGCTGGCACAAACCTCTCCGGTGGCACCATCCCTGACAAGCGTAACGGCATTGTTATTCTCACCAACGGTCTGAACAAGATCCTCGAAATCAACGAAGAAGATCTCTACGCCGTAGTTCAGCCTGGTGTTGTTACCGCTCAGTTCGCACAGGAAGTTGCAAAACGCGGCCTGTTCTACCCACCAGATCCGGGTTCTCAGGCTGTTTCCACCATCGGTGGTAACGTAGCAGAAAACGCCGGTGGTCTCCGTGGCCTTAAATACGGTGTAACTAAAGACTACGTTATGGGTCTGGACTTCTTCGACGTTAACGGTCAGCTCGTAAAAACCGGCTCCCGTACTGTTAAGTGCGTAACCGGCTACAACCTCGCTGGTCTTATGGCTGCATCCGAAGGTACTCTTGGTATCTTCAACGAAATCATCCTCAAGCTTACTCCGCCACCAGCAGCTTCCAAAGCTATGATGGCAGTATTTGACGATGTTAACAAAGCTTCTGAAGCTGTTGCGGCTATCATCGCTGCTCACGTTGTTCCTTGTACTCTCGAGTTCATGGACCAGGCTGCTCTCAAGCACGTTGAAGCATACACCAAAGCTGGTCTTCCAGTAGAAGCTGCTGCGATCCTTCTTATTGAAGTAGACGGTCACCCAGGACAGGTTGCTGACGAAGCTGCTGTTGTTGAAAAATGTCTCACCAAAGCTGGTGCGACTGCAGTTCACGTTGCAAAAGACGCCGAAGAAAAATTCAAGCTGTGGGAAGCTCGTCGTAACGCGCTGCCAGCTCTTGCTCGTGCTAAGCCGACCACTGTTCTTGAAGATGCTACTGTGCCTCGTTCCCAGATTCCTGCAATGGTTGCAGCAATCAACGACATCGCGAAGAAATACGACCTCGCAATCGGTACCTTCGGCCACGCTGGCGATGGTAACCTGCACCCTACTATTCTTTGCGACCGTCGTGATCAGAAAGAATTCCACCGTGTAGAGGAAGCTGTTGACAACATATTCGACGTAGCTCTCTCTCTCAAAGGTACTCTTTCCGGCGAACACGGCATCGGTATGGCAAAATCCAAGTGGATGGAAAAAGAAACATCCCGCGCTACTATTGATTACTCCCTCAATATGAAGCGTGCGATCGACCCTAATAACATCCTCAACCCTGGTAAAATCATCGCAGGTTAGTACTATGTCAGCAGATCTTACTAAACTTGCGAAGCTCCTTCAGGAGCTGGACGATCAGATGGTTGCCTGCATGAAGTGCGGCATGTGTCAGGCTGTATGTCCAGTTTTCTCCGAAACAATGAAGGAGTCTGACGTAACCCGTGGTAAAATTGCCCTGCTCGAACGTCTTGCAGCAGAACTTATCAACGATGCAGAAGGTGTTCAGGAAGCTCTGAACCGTTGTCTGCTCTGTGGTTCCTGCGGTGCTAACTGCCCATCCGGCGTACAGATCAGTGATATCTTCATTAAGGCTCGTACCATCGTTAACGATTACATGGGCCTTTCCCCAGTGAAGAAAGCTATTCTGCGCGGCATGGTTGGTAACCCTAAACTGTTCAACATGCTTCTTGATTTCGGTTCTAAGTTCCAGAACCTGATGACTTCAAAGGCATCTGAAACACAAGGTACCCGTAAAGCACCTTTGCTCGAGCCATTTATCGGCAACCGTCATTTTAATCCGGTTGCTAAACAGTCATTACACGCAAAATATGGTACTATAGATACTCCAGCCGGAAAATCCGGTATTCGAGTTCTCTTCTTCCCTGGCTGTGTAGCTGATAAGATGTACACAAACATGGGCGAAGCATGCCTCAAGGTATTCAAACACCACGGTGTTGGTGTGTGGATGCCGGCAACTCAGGCATGTTGTGGTATTCCTGCTCTTTCCGCAGGTGATAAAACAGCCTATGATAAGATGGTAAAATACAATGCAGAAATCTTTGCAGAGGGCGAATACGATTATATTGTTGCCCCATGTGGTTCCTGTATTTCTACCATCATGAAATACTGGCCTAAGTACGGTAAAGAGTACCCGGCTGACGTACAGAAGAAAATTGAAAAAATTGCTGCTAAAGCAATGGATATCAACGAATTCCTCGTAGATGTTCTTGGTGTGAAGCCTGAAGGCGAAGCTCCTAAGGGCGGAAAAAAGGTAACCTTCCATGACTCTTGTCACTTGAAGAAGGGCCTTGGCGTAGCTGAACAGCCACGTGACCTTATCCGCATGAACAACAACTACGAACTGGTAGAAATGAATGAAGCAGACCGTTGCTGTGGATGTGGCGGTACCTTCACATTGTACCACTACGATCTTTCTAAGAAGATCGGGGGTCGTAAGCGTAACAACATCATTGATTCCGGTGCGCAAGTTGTATCTACAGGCTGTCCTGCTTGTATGATGCAAATGAATGACATGCTTTCACAGAACTACGACGACGTAGAAGTGAAACACAGCATCGAACTCTACGCTGACACCCTGTAATCGCTTAGCGATTTATGGTTCGGTGACGTAGTCCTGAACTTTACAGACTGAAACAAATCCGTACATTGCCGACCTCGGATAAGTTTCTTGACCCTACGCATAAACAAACTGCGTAATGGCTTGAAATTTATACTGTAAAAGCGCTTTGTACGGGTTTGTCATCAGTCTGCAGAAGTATCCTCCAGGAAGCGGTTCTGGAGATGCAGGTTCAAAAAATTGGCTAGTATCAATGGATATGCAAGGAGTCCATAGTGTCCCAAAACCTTTACATTACTGCTACCGAAGCAAGAACAGGTAAATCTGCTGTTGTTCTTGGTATGATGCAACTGCTCACCAAAGACATCAGAAAAGTTGCTTTCTTCCGTCCGATCATCAACGAAGATGAACACGGTAAAAAAGACCACGATATTAATCTGATTCTTGAATATTTCGGCATCGAAATCCCGTACGAGGATACCTACGCATACACCCTCAACCAGGCACGTGAGTTGATCAATAACGGTCAGCGTTCCATGCTGCTCGAAAACATTCTTAACAAGTACACTCAGCTCGCCAGCAAATACGATTTCGTTCTTTGCGAAGGTACTGACTTCCTTGGTAAAGATCCTGCTTTCGAATTCGATCTCAACGCAGACATCGCCGCTAACTTAGGCTCTCCTGTTCTTGTTGTTATCAACGGACAAAAACAGGACTGTGAAGAAATCATCAGCTCTACTAAGCTCATTCTCGATTCCCTTGAAGACAAAGGTCTCGACATTGTTGCTTCCATCATCAACCGTGCTGAAGTAACTTCCGAGCACTGCGCTGACATCATATCTCAGCTCGGCACCAAAGAAGATGCTGACCATGCACTTGCCGTTTACATTATTCCTGAAGAACCAACCCTGAGCAAACCAACCATGAAAGACGTGGCTGAATGGCTCGACGGTGAAGTTATCTACGGCGAAGACCGCCTCGACACCCGTGTAGACGACCTGTGCGTTGCTGCAATGCAGATTGGCAACTTCCTCGATTACGTAAAAGAAGCTAGCCTTGTTATCACCCCTGGTGACCGTTCTGACATCATCATTTCCACTCTCGCCTCCCGTATGTCTTCCGCATACCCGGATATCTCCGGTATCGTACTTACCGGTGGCCTTGAAATGTCTGCCAATGTTCGTCGCCTGGTAGAAGGTTGGTCTGCAGCACCGATTCCAGTAGTCAGCGTAAAGCAGCACACTTACCTTGCTATTCAGGCACTTAACCAGCTTTACGGTCGAATTGATCCTGAAGATACCCGTCGTGTTGCGACTGCTCTGGGTATTTTCGAAGACAACGTAGATACAAGAGAAATTGCTAGCCGCATTATCTCCCGTAAATCTGAAAAAATTACGCCAAAGATGTTTGAGTTTAACCTTATTGAAAAGGCTAAAGCGAACAAAATGCGCATTGTTCTCCCTGAAGGTCAGGAAGAGCGCATTCTGCGTGCAGCAGAAATGCTCAACCGTCGCGGCGTTGCAGAAATCATTCTCCTTGGCAACATCGACGTTGTTAAACAGAAAATTTCTGACTTAGGTCTCCATCTTCCTAATGTAGCGATTATCCAGCCGGAACTTGCTCCTAACTTTGAAGACTACGTAGAAACCTACTTCGAAGCACGTAAGAAAAAAGGTATCAGCATGGAACACGCACGTGACACCATGTGTGATCCTACCTACTACGGTACCATGATGGTTAAAAAAGGCGATGCAGACGGCATGGTATCCGGTGCGGTTAACACCACTGCCCACACAATTCGCCCTGCGTTTGAGTTTATCAAAACCAAACCGGAAGCATCTATCGTTTCTTCCGTTTTCCTCATGTGCCTCAAAGACCGTGTTCTCGTATTCGGTGACTGCGCAGTTAACCCGAACCCTAATTCTGATCAGCTTGCTGAAATCGCAATCGGCTCTGCAGAGACTGCACGCATTTTCAATGTTGACCCACGCATTGCAATGCTTTCCTACTCTACTGGTTCTTCCGGTAAAGGTGCGGATGTAGAAAAAGTTATTGAAGCAACTAAAATTGCAAAAGAACGCGCGCCTCAGCTCAAACTGGAAGGCCCACTCCAGTATGATGCCGCTATTGATGCAGACGTTGCTGCTACTAAGCTTCCTGATTCTGATGTTGCCGGTCAGGCCACTGTATTCATCTTCCCTGACCTCAACACTGGTAACAACACCTACAAAGCTGTACAGCGTGCTGCAAATGCAGTAGCAATTGGGCCAGTCTTGCAGGGACTCAATAAGCCTGTTAACGACTTGTCTCGCGGTTGTACCGTACCAGATATTGTAAACACTGTTGCCATTACAGCAATTCAGGCACAGGCAGAAAAAGGGCTTATCTAGCCAAGCTCATTTAAAGGATAAAAATAGATGAACGTACTCGTAATTAACTCCGGCTCTTCTTCCCTTAAATTTCAGCTGATCAATATGGAAAGCGAAACCGCTCTTTGTTCCGGTCTCGTAGAACGTATCGGTCAGGAAATGGGTAAACTCGTTAACAAACTCGCTCCAGACACAGACGACGAGCGCAAAGTTGTTATCGACGAACCTTTTGCAGACCATGAAACCGCTATGAAGCGTGTTGTTGAACTGCTTACCGACGAAAAAGACGGCGTGATCAAAGACAAGTCTGAGATCAACGCAATCGGTCACCGCGTACTCCTCGGTGGCGAAGAGATCAAAGAATCCGTAAAAGTAACTGACGAAGTAAAAGACATCATTCGCAAATACATTCCGCTTGGTCCTCTGCACAACCCTGCAAACCTTGCTGGTATTGAAGTTTGTGAACACCTTTTCCCAGGCGTTCCTAACGTTGGTGTATTCGATACCGAATTCCACCAGACCATGCCTGAGAAAGCATTCCTCTACCCGCTCCCTTACGAACTTTACGAAGAACTCCGCATCCGTCGTTACGGCTTCCACGGTACTTCCCACCGTTTCGTTGCTAAAAGAGCAGCTAAATTCCTCGGTAAGGCACCTGAAGATCTCAACCTCGTTATCTGTCACCTCGGTAACGGCTGCTCCATGTCTGCTGTAAAAGCAGGCAAGTGTGTAGACACAACCATGGGCATCACCCCTCTCGAAGGCCTCATGATGGGTACCCGTTGTGGTGATATCGACCCTGCACTCGTTCCTTTCATCATGGATCGTAAAGGTCTCACCGGTGCAGAAGTTGACACCCTCATGAACAAGCAGTCCGGCCTCTACGGTATCTGCGGCATGAGCGACATGCGTGACATCCACGCTGCAGTAGAAAAAGGCGACACAAAAGCAAAAACCGCTCTGGACATGTTCGTTTACCGCATCAAAAAATACGTTGGTTCTTACATTGCTGCACTCGGCAATGTTGACGCTATCGTATTTACCGCTGGTATCGGTGAAAACGACGACATCGTTCGTGAAATGGTTTGTGCTGACATGGAACTCTTCGGCATCAAAATTGATACCGAAGAAAACGCAACTCGTCGCGGCATTGAGCGTTCCCTGAACGACGGTGGCAAGACTGAAGTTCTTATTATCCCAACCAACGAAGAACTTGAAATCGCTCAGGCTACTGTAAAAGTACTCGCTTAGTATTTCAGTTAATTTGCGAAGATAATCCGGAGCAGAAACGTGCCGGTTTCTGCTCCGGCATTTGCCATTTTACCGAAAGAGGTATATTCCAAAGCATCTTCTTTGAGAGGGAATACATGATCGGAATTTACATAGGCTCTACAGACGCATTTGCGGGTAAAAATATTGTATTGATGGCCTTAGGGCTTGAAATGCAACGACGCGGTATGCGTGTTGGTTATATGAAGCCTGTGGGTTCTATTCCCAAACGAGTTGATGATGTTTTTGGGGATGAAGACGCCATAGTCATCCAGGAACTTCTCGGCCTAGAGACTTCTCCGGATATACTTACACCGGTAATTATTCCAGATAACCTGAGAGCCACTACCCTCTCAGATGAAACAGACGCTCTGGCCGCCATCCAGAGTGCCTACGACACAATATCCAAAGACAAAGACGTAATGCTCGTCGGCGGCTGTGGTTCCATCCAGTATACCGGCACCCATAGGGGTGTGGATGGCATTACACTGTCAAAGCAGCTTGGATTAAAGACTTTACTCGTTGACCGCTACCGTCGGAACAGGCTCAATTACGATGCTATTCTCAATATCAAGAACACACTCGGCGATGACATGCTTGGTGTCCTGTTCAACGACGTACCGGAAGATTTTTCACGCGATGCAGAAGATATCCTCATTCCTTTCTTAGAAAAGAATGATGTTGATGTATTCGGTATGGTTCCTCGCGACCCGATGCTTAACGCCATTAAAGCATCTGAGCTCGCTTGGCGCCTTAAAGGAAAAATCATCTCAGGTAATTCTCAGTCCCAGCGTATTATTCAGAACTTCCTGATTGGTACAATGCAGGTGGAAAACTTCATGACGTACTTCCGCCAGTCAGCCAATCTTGCCACCATTGTAGGTGGCGACAGAACAGACTTACAGCTCGTTGCTATGGAAGGTGGCTGCCCTTGTCTTATCGTGACAGGCAACATCACTCCTAA
This sequence comes from Halodesulfovibrio marinisediminis DSM 17456, assembly GCF_900129975.1. Taxonomy (NCBI): domain Bacteria; kingdom Pseudomonadati; phylum Thermodesulfobacteriota; class Desulfovibrionia; order Desulfovibrionales; family Desulfovibrionaceae; genus Halodesulfovibrio; species Halodesulfovibrio marinisediminis. Next base: position 47,365 of record NZ_FSRG01000005.1, on the reverse strand, counting down.
CGAAATTGTACGTGCCCGTTCCGAACAACTGGGTGTGCCTGTCATTCAGGTTTCAGAAGATACCTATACGGTTGCCAAGCGTATGGAACTCATTCTGAACAGCCAGAAACTTCGTGAACTGGTCAAAATTAAACGCGGCGCTGAACTTGTTGATAACGCGTTTGATTACAATAAACTGTGTCAAAAACTGTCTTGGAAATCTGAATAGCATTACGCCTGACCCGCCTAATTCAGTTGCCACATGACAAGTACGGATTGCATTACTGCATATGCATTTCTTTTCTGCTGCCATTCTAGATCCTAGCAGAAAAGTTGAGTGTACCGTACAGGCAAAGCTTTTTAGTTGCCGCTTTGCTAAACTTGTCCGGAAGACCAAGTTCTGTACGACATTCATCCGATGAGGAGATTCTACAACCATTACGGTTGCTGTTCTGCATGCACCCGACCCGCCTGAGGACCTCAGGATGCAGCGGTAAAGGGGTATGCCCAGCGGTATTCCATTTGAATGCCATAGTCTCAGGAGTGTCACATGAGCGACCTGAAAGAGCTTTTTCGCGAAAAAGCAGAACTGGTAGCAGCTAAAGTTACCAGCATTAAATCCATGGATGAAGCGTATGCATACGCTGCAAACTACGTTGCCGAAAAAAATCCATGCGAACTTCTTATTCCTTCCAGCCCTGACGCACCACAGCCAGAATTTGCAAAAGAAAAAATTATGGCTGCACCAGAACTTTCTGATGAGCAGTACGCAGCTCTCGCAAAAGAATGTGAAGCTAAAGGCGTAAAACTTATCAAAGACGGTATGCGTAACTACATGGCCGGCATCGATGCTGGTTTCACCTTTGCTGACGCTGGTCTTATTGAAACCGGCTCTATTGTTCAGCAGTCCAACGGAGAAGAACTGCGCCTCGCTACCATGGTTTCTGAAGCACACATTGCAGTGCTCCCAGCTTCCAAAATCTACGAGGACTCCATCGCAGCAGAACAGCTTCTGCTCGAACTGATGAGCGGCGTTGCTTACACCGCATTCATCACTGGCCCAAGCCGTACCGCTGATATCGAGCGCACACTTGCTATCGGTGCACATGGCCCACTCGAACTGCACATTCTTCTCCTGGAGGACTAATCATGCATAACGCTGAAAATCTCAAAGAATACCGCGAAGACATGCAGGAAGCTCTTGATAACGAGTTTCTGCGTAAATCCATGGACGCATTTGCTGTTGGTTACCGTGAAAACCGTGCAAAAGCATTTGCTAATATTGATGAAAAAGCTCTCATCAAGAAAATTGCTGACTGCAAAGACTACGCTGTAAAAAACAACGCAGCACTGTTGAAGCAGTTCACAGAGCAAGCTGAAAAACGTGGTGTACACGTTCACGTTGCAAAAGACGCTGAAGAAGCTAACCGCATCATCGCTGACATTGCCAAGAAGAACAACGTTAAGAAGATCATCAAATCTAAGTCTATGACTTCTGAAGAAACTCTTCTTAACCACTACCTCGAAGACGAGAACCTCAACGTAGTTGAAACAGATCTCGGTGAATGGATCATCCAGATGCGCCATGAGGGTCCTTCCCACATGGTTATGCCTGCGATTCACCTTTCCCGTTACCAGGTTCAGGATCTCTTCTCCAAGCGTACCGGTGAAAAACTCGATTCCGACCCTGTAAAACTCACTAAAGTTGCTCGTCGTGAGCTTCGTCGTGACTTTGCAGATGCAGATATGGGCGTTTCCGGTGCTAACTTCTGTGTTGCTGAAAACGGCCACATTGGTATCGCAACTAACGAAGGTAACGCACGTCTTACCACCACTTCACCACGCATCCACGTTGCGATTGCAGGTATCGACAAACTCGTTCCTAAACTTACTGACGCTCTTACTGCTCTTAAAGCTCTTCCTCGTAACGCTACCGGTCAGGCTCTGACCTCTTACGTAACCTGGATTGGCGGTGCAAACGAATGTGCTATCGGCGAAGACAACAAAAAAGAAATGCACATTGTTTTCCTCGATAACGGTCGTTCTAAGATCGCTGAAGATGAAATGTTCTCTCAGATTTTCCGCTGCGTACGCTGTGGTGCTTGTGCGAACGTTTGTCCTGTTTACCGTCTCGTTGGCGGCCACAAAATGGGTCACATCTACATTGGTGCAATCGGCCTCATTCTTACTTACTTCTTCCACGGTGAAGAAAAAGCTAAGAACCTCGTTCACAACTGTATCAACTGTGGTGCATGTAAGAGCATTTGCGCAGGCGGTATCGACCTCCCAGGTCTCATTAAAGAACTCCGCGCTCGAATCAACCAGGACAACGGTATGCCTATTGAGACCAACCTCCTCGGTAAAGTTCTCAAGAACCGCAAACTGTTCCACTCCCTGCTTCGCTTCGGTAAATGGGCACAGGCTCCAATGAAAAAAGGGCCATACCTGCGTCACCTGCCGCTCATGTTCATGAAAGATCAGGGTTTCCGTTCTTTCCCAGCTATCGCAGATAAGCCGTTCCGCGATCGCTTCAGCGAAATCAAGCCAATGGTACACAACCCAAAACACCGCGTTGCACTCTTCTCCGGCTGTGTTCAGGACTTCGTGTACCCAGAGCAGATGGAAGCAGCAGTAAAAGTTATGGCTCGCCATAACGTTGCTATCGACTTCCCAATGGATCAGAGCTGTTGTGGTCTCCCAGTACAGATGATGGGTGAAAAACAGGCTACCATCGACGTTGCTAAACAGAACGTTGACGCATTTGAAGGTGCTAACTGCGATTACATCGTAACCCTTTGTGCATCCTGTGCTTCACACCTTAAAGAAGGCTACGCAGAACTTCTCGAAAAAGAACCTGGCTACAAAGAAAAAGTAGAACGTTTCTCTGCTAAGGTTATCGACTTCTCCTCTTATGTTCATGACGTACTTGGCGTGTCCGCTGATGACTTCAACAAATCCAGTGAAAAAGTTGCATACCACGCATCTTGTCACCTCTGCCGTGAGCTCAAAGTTGTTGAACAGCCTCGTAACCTCATCGAAATGGCTGGCGATTACGCACCATCTGCAGAAGAAGATGTATGTTGTGGCTTTGGCGGTACCTTCACCGTTAAATTCCCAGAACTTTCTTCTACCCTTCTGGACAAAAAACTTACCAACATTGAAGCAACCGGCGCAAAACGCCTCGTTGCAGACTGCCCAGGCTGTCTCCTGCACCTCGGCGGCGGTTCCAATGTTCGTAACAACGGTATGAAAGTTACCCACATTGCGGAACTCCTTGCAGAAAATCTCAAATAGTCTGCAACACTTCCTAAAGTGATATAGTAAGAAGGGCGCATATGCGCCCTTCTTTTTTTATCTAATTAGCTATACAACCTCCACAACAATAAAGACTCCTCTCTATAAAAAATGTAAATATAAATTTACATCCAGTTATAAATACTCCTCTGCCTGATTTTCTTAGGTAAAATGCACATAATGAAATCAGGCAAAAACACACAAAATCTCTTTTCTACTTATAATTACAAATAGTTATACATTCAAAACAACACAGTCAACACGTTGTTTTATTTACATTTTTTTGCAAAGAAGAAATTAACTCAGTCCTCTCCCCGCCGATAAGAAAAGTATCGCCACAGTACATCAACTCACATCCAAGGGGCACACATGTTTAGAAAAACAACTATACGCGTAAGAGTATTTCTTTTACTTGCAGTCTTTTTACTGTTCATCTTAGGAATTCTTCTGTTCAATGCACGCTCAACAATGCAGTCAAACGACGAAGCAGTTCTTCACTTGCAAAACATGATGCTTGATGGAGAAAAAGAAGCGCTCCATATTGCCACCCACTCATTGGCACTCTCTATCAGCTCCAAACTGAATGGAATCAGTGATCACGAGGAGCAACTACACATTATTCAAAATGCAATTGAGAACATTCGTTTTAAAGAAGACAAATCTGGCTATTTCTTTGTCTACGAAAACACCACAAGCGTTGCCCACCCAATTTTTAAAAACATAATTGGTCAAGACAGAGGACATCAGACAGACCAAAACGGCACAATGTATGTTCGCGAATTGAAAAAAGCAGCAGCTTCCGGCGGGGCATTCGTGCAATACGTTTACAAAAAGCCAGGGCAGGGTAATCAACCAAAACTAGCCTATGCTGAAATGATTCCAGGAACGCAATACTGGATAGGTACAGGTGTTTATATCGATAACGTTGAGAAGCATAAAAACATGCTTCAAGACGAATTCGATAGCCGAATGAAAGAAAGCATGACCACTCAGCTTGCAATCATCGGTGTAATCCTCCTACTCGGCTTCGCACCATTCTGTCTTTTCCTTGTTCGCTCTATTACCACTCCTGTTATGGAAGCAAACGAAGTTGCACAGCAAATCGCAGGTGGAAATCTCAACGTAACCATTAAAGTTGAAGGAAACGACGAAATAGCCGACCTTCAATCCTCACTTAGCGTCATGGCAGAAACATTACGTAACAACGTTCAAGACATGGCCGCAAAAGAGAAAGAAGCACAAAAACAGGCTACTATTGCACGTGAAGCAGCAGCTAAAGCAGAAGAAGCTATGCAGCAGGCAGCTGTAGCCACTAGCAAAGGTATCAACACGGCAGCCGAACGCCTTACTGGACTTGTAACCAGCATCAATTCCAGCTCATCCGATTTAGCAGCAACAAGCCGTCAGCTGGAAAAAGGCTCTGAAATCCAGCTCACCCGCATTAGTGAAACTGCAACAGCAATGGAAGAAATGAACGCCACAGTGCTGGAAGTTGCACGTAATGCTAGTGACGCTGCAGAACGAACAGAACGGTCTCGACGTCAGGCTGCAGAAGGCCAGTCCGTTGTAAACGACACCATCAACTCCATTAATGAGTTGCGCAAAATTACAACAACCTTGCAAGAAAACATGGACCAGCTTGGTAGAGAGTCTGATGCGATTGGCCAAGTAATGACTATAATTAACGATATCGCAGATCAAACCAACCTGCTCGCACTCAACGCGGCAATCGAAGCAGCACGCGCTGGTGATGCAGGACGCGGCTTCGCTGTAGTTGCAGATGAAGTTCGAAAGCTTGCAGAAAAAACCATGGGTGCCACAAGCGAAGTCGGCAACAGCATCAACACAATCCAGCAGCTTGCCCAAAAGAACATTAAGGGCATGGAAGAATCTGCTGAAGCAATGCTGTCCACTGAGCAGCGTTCTAAAGTATCAGGCGAAATGCTTGAATCAATTGTTGAAATGACTGATGCTGCCGCAGCGCAAGTTCAGTCTATCGCAACAGCTGCAGAAGAACAGTCCGCAGCATCTGAAGAAATTACAAGATCTATTGAAGAAGTTAATGCTATCGCGAACGAATCTCGCTCAATGGCTGGTAATGCCGAACAGAGCGTCTCTGCGCTTCACAACGAAGCACGCAATCTTCAGGAGATCATTTACGAACTCAAAGAAGAAGCTGCCAGATAACCTACAATTAGAATTGGATGTTAATGTCTTTTGCCTCCAGCTTTCATCCCTGACTTGAATACAAAAAGAAAGGGCTGTCCTCGTGATACAGGACAGCCCTTTTGTTTTTTTGCTTGGTAGCTCAGCTACATCAAAATCCTGCAAGCCTCACTACTGATAGTCTTCGTATAGTCTTTCCCTTCTAACAACACCTTATCCACTCTTGAAAAAAGAAATTGCAAAAAAAGAGCTACAAAATAAAACTGTTAAACACATTCTGACAATCTCTACCTGAAACGAAAAAGACTTACGCCTGATTCATAGCTTCAAAGACTTTATAGAGCCCCTGCGTACCAAGATTTTCCAGCCCCTGTGCTTTTGCAGCCACATAAAATTGATTAGCCATTGCGAGTCCCGGAAGGGACAAATTCATTCTTGCGGACTCTTCAAGAGCGATGCCCATGTCTTTTACGAAGTGCTTAATAAAGAAACCGGGATCAAAATCACTTTTTGCAATCCGTCTGCCGAGGTTGTTAATAGACCATGAACCTGCGGCGCCACTGCCGATAACGTCGATTACCTGCTCTAGATCCATGCCTGTTTTTGCTGCATAAAGCAAAGATTCAACGGTTCCGATCATTGTTCCGGCAATAAGAATTTGATTTGCCATTTTGCAGTGTTGACCTGCGCCCGATTCACCCATACGCTGAATGTTCTTGCCCATTACCTCAAAAAATGGAAGCATAGCCTCATACGTTGCTGAATCACCACCAACCATAATGGCTAGCGTTCCTTCACGGGCACCTAAATCGCCACCAGACACTGGAGCATCCAGAGCCGCCATATTTTTTGATGCAGCAACTTCAGCAATGCGTTTTGCCAGAGAAGGTGTTGATGTTGTCATATCTACTACTATTGTACCTTCTTTTGCATTTGCCAGAACGCCGTTTTCTCCAAGAATTACTTCTTCAACATCTTGAGGAAAACCTACAATTGTAAAAACAACATCACTGTTGGCAGCAACCTCAGCAGGTGAACTGCAGAGCGTTGCCCCCATGTCGGTAAGTTCCTTGGTTTTTTCTGCGCTACGATTGTACACAAAGGCAGTGCAACCAGATGTAATCAAATGTTTGCACATGGATTTACCCATTACACCTGTTCCAATCCATCCAATGCGCTTTGATGCAATACTCATGTATCCTCCATAAATGCTATATATCGACCAATCCTTACCTTGAACTTACAACTATAACTGTATCCCATTGAAACAAAAAGAGTTATGACATAAAGGTAAGACAATTACGCAGCACATTTTTTTATTAACTCATAAGATATAATTATATTCTTACGTTACAACGTTTTTAATACAATTGCAGCTTGTGTATTTATTTCTATACTTTTTTCTTATATAACCCAAAAACAATTTACCTGATAACCGACTACTTTCAATCATCACATGAGAGCGCATATCGCACTCTTTTTTTGTTATCAGAAGACGTTTAATAACGTAAATTTACACTTGCTAACTAATGTTGTCCTCCGACATTCGCTAACGCCTGTTTTACAAAAGTAAATTTAGCAGTCGGTTCCCTACCCCAACATTGGTGTTTCCTTAAAGAACGCGTGTTAACTACACGAAACAACATAAACAAGTGCACTATCCATGGAACAAACAATCCTGATCATCGATGACGATGCGAAGTTGCAAGATCTTTTAACTGAATATCTAGAAAATTCAGGCTTTAACGTCGTTTCCCTTCTCAATGGGCACGATGCACTTTCTACTATCCGTAACCTTGCCCCGTCCCTCATTATTCTCGACGTCATGCTGCCTGGTAAAGACGGTCTTGAAGTCCTTCGTGATATCCGCACCGAATCTACGGTTCCGATCATCATGCTCACTGCTCGCGGCGACGACGCTGACAGAATTGTCGGTCTTGAACTGGGTGCAGACGACTATCTTTCAAAGCCATTCAACCCTCGTGAACTGCTAGCTCGTATTAAAGCTATTTTACGCCGTTTCGACAACAGCACAGCTAAAGTTAATTCTCATCAAATTGAATGTGCAGGCCTTGCACTTGAAGCAAGCAGACAAATCCTTATTATCGGAAATGAACAGATAACTTTGTCTCCAACTGAAACAAAGCTCATGGCAGAACTTATGCGCAGCCCAAACCACGAATTTTCCCGTGATGACTTGATGACAAAGGTCTGGGGACGTGAATTCAATGCATACGACCGTAGCATTGATGTGCATATTTCTAAATTACGCAACATCTTAAAACCATACAACGAGCATGCTCATCGCATCCGAACAGTGTGGGGCAAAGGCTACATGTTCCTGAGTGATTAATGGAAGTTAAGTCTATTTCTGCTAAGCTGGCAACCACCTTTATTTTAATTCTTACGCTCAGCTTAACAACTTACGTAATCCTCTTCGTAACAGTGCATCGGGACACAGAGCGGTTTATCCTCCGCTCTATCCCGATGATCTCGACGCTGCTCGAAACCAAATTTGCTCGTCTAAATGTTGTTCCGCACGCTGAACATGCAGAAAACCAAAAAGATATCTCCAGCGTCCTCAAAGACTTACAAAAGATACTGCAAGCTGACTACTTGTGGGTCATTACGCCTAATGATGCTATCATAACCAGTCCGAAAACCGTCATTCCAAAACATACGCTTTTCGCGTTAAAAAGAGTTAAAGAAAATATCCAAGCTGGGCATTTCTACTCTCAGGAAACTGAGGAACTACAAGCTCTTATCTTTCCAATTTCACTATGGAACGGTAAGGGGAAAATTGTCATTGTCCAACAACCAAGCTGGTCTTTGCACAAAATACTTATCGACTGCCTTTTCCCAACAGTAATAACTGGTCTTCTGATTGGAATCATTGTCCTTCCCTTAATCAAACGCACGTTACGTCCACTTAAGGAGCTTGAAACAAAAGTCATCAACTTTGCTACTGGTGATCTTTCCGAACGCATAACCCCTGTACATGACGATGAAGTAGGACGCCTTTCACGCACATTCAATATAATGGCTGACAACCTCGAGCAGATGACACGCTTCCGGCACGAACTTACGGCCAACATCTCACACGAATTGCGCAGCCCGCTCACTCGAATCCAAATGTCTGAAGAGCTGGCACATCTAAGCTGTAAACAACACAACTATGACAATGTCATTACGCACTTAAATTCTATTCGAAATGAAGTGGAAGAGTTGGATAGACTGGTTGAAGAAATTCTAAAACTTTCCAAGATGGACGTGAATAGCCAAATCGGCGAAATAGGAGCATGTGACCTTACAGACACAATGCAACGTCTACTGCGAAGAAATTCTCCGATTATTGAACGAAAAAACATTTCAGTGCAGGCAACCTATTCGCACGACTGCGTCATTACCTGCAACTACCCAATGGTAAAACTCGCATTGAGTAACCTTATGGCAAATGCACTTAAATTCTCACCTGAGAATGGAACTATCAGAATTACCACATTCTCAAACGTAGAGACAGTCAGTGTTGAAATATTTAACTCATTCTATCGAACACTTACCCCCTCTGAACTTATTTCAATATTCGAACCCTTCTCCCGCGCTGAAGGCGAAAATATCCCCGGAACAGGGTTAGGGCTTGCGCTTGTTTCTAAAGTTACCGACCAACATCAAGGAACAGTTACAGCAAAAAACCGCTCAGACGGCATTCTGTTTCGCTTAACACTCCCAAGAGCGCTTGCTGAACAAGAAAAACCTAAAAGGTGATCACATCACCTTTTGCTGCTGTCCATTCCTGAAGAAGCCGGAACGATGCACGCTCCTGTAGGGTCAGTTCACAAAAGCATTTTCTTTCTCGCTCCCCTTCAAATTCAGAATGATAAGCATTGCCTTCTGTGCGAGCTTTTACAAATTCACTTAGCGACAACAGCAACTCTACTGGCGCATGTACCTTTGTCCAAAAGCCTTCCGGTGCAAGTACTTGTGAGTGCGCGTACTGTCCGTATAAAATAACATTATCAACAACTACCAAAGGAAGCGCCGGGAATGTTAGGGCTTCGTACATTGTAAGTTGCTGTGGATACTTTTTCGCAAGGCAACCGAATAATTCTCGTGAAACGTTCGCCTTAATCAACATATCAGAACGCTCTCCCTCAGGGCGCACCAAATGGCAAGCAGCATCCATCCACACAATATCACGCCAGACAGGCAAGATAACCACCTCAACCTGCACACCACGGCTTAACGCCGTCTCCAGCGCACTACTCACCGCAGGATTATCTGCAAAACGGTTGTAAATTGCAGCATGCAGAAGGATACGTCTTTCTGCTCCGGAAAAATATGAATCAAAACTAAGTGCTGAAGCTCCTGCATAGACTTCAACATCTTTTCCGTTACACAACTCCATACACTCTCCTTGCAACGTATACAAAAAAAAGAGGGGAGAGATTTACTCTCCCCCCTCTCTTGGACACTCTGGTTATTTAGTATTATTCTGCCATAGAAATGTAGTCAGTTGCCTCAATATCAAATGAGGAAACAAGACCGCCACCAAGGGCTAGCAAACGGTATGATGCAATAAGCACATTAATCTTTGAGGTCACAAGGCGTCCACGAGTAATAAATAACTCGTTCTCTGCATCAAGAACATCCAGCAAAGTGCGCTGGCCAACGGTAAACTGCTGTGCATAAACATCGCGTGTTTCAACGTTAAACCCAACAGCCTTGTTGTACTGTTCTACCTGATCATATGCAGCCTGTTGTTCACTCCATGTTGAAGCAACCTGACGGTAAAGATCATCAATGGTATCACGATAATCTTCACGTGCACTCTCTTTACGTGCAACTGCAGCACGAGTATCAGCAAGGTCACTGCCACCATTAAACAAATTCCATGACCCGACTACAGCGAAACGAAAATCAGTTGCGTAGTCATCTACACCCTGCATATCTTCAGTATAGTTATAGGAACCTTTACCGCTAATTCGTGGATAGTAGTATGATTCACGCTCATCGATAAGACCCTGCGCCACATCTATCTCGTATTTTCGAGTATCAAGACGCGGGTTTTCAGATCGCATACGCATCAAAGCAGTTTCAATATCTACTGGTGCAGCATCGGAAATTTCAACATCCATAAGACCTTCAGGCTCAACACCTGTCAAACGCTTATACTGAGCAATAGCAATTTCTAACTCACTACGTTGTGTCGCAAGTGTTGCAAGCGCACGAGCAAGACGGCCCTGAGTAAGAGTAAGGTCAGCAACGCTACCACCACCTGCATCTACAAGCTCCTGCATAGAAGCAAGGATATCGCGGTACTGCTGTGCATTATCTTCTGCAAGCTCAACAAGAGCCTTATCACGAATAACTGTAAGGTGAGCAATAACCGCATCAAGGCCGAACCGTTCGGCAGCATCTAAAATCTGGCTTTGAGAAGATTGATATGCAGCTTCGGTGCGTTCAACACGGCTCTGAGTAAAACGACCATCATAAATGAGCTGAGTAATAGAAACAGCACCCTCGAAGGCCCCACGCCACATGTACTCTGTTCCATTATTACGAGTTGAAACGCTGCTATGTTGTGTCGGTCCATAGGAACCTGTTGCATCAACGTCTGGAAGATATCCCCCCCATGCAGATCTACTATCCTGCTTTGCAGCCTTACTTTGACTTTCCAGCGCAGCAATTCGCGGATAAGTTTTTAATGTCGCAAGAACAGAATCCTTCAGTGAAATTTCAGCTGAAGCAACACTTGCACATCCAAACAGTACAGCGGTCATTGCTAACAGCGCGTAAATTTTTTTCATTAAACCACTCCTAATTCATTCACACACTCACTTGCTCGTAATCAAGCAAGCCCCCTAGTAAACAAGCACGAAATTGTATGTTCCCCCCAAAGTCGTGCTTATAACTTCCTGCGTATACGCGGTTAGACATAACTTCTCAAGAAAAAACAGCTTTTGCACTATATTCAATCCTATCAAAAACTCATCATCCCGCAAAAACACAGTTTTTTAGGTAAAGACTTAAAGTCACAACGTCTTACCAGACTTACTCTAGCCCACGAAAGCTCATACAAATTTTTACGAAAAGAAACTGCTGAGGACGCTCCTCCCATACTAAAAAAGCGGTTTATACACATTATAATAATCTGAATAAAAAACAGCTAATTAATAGCGAGATTTCTTTTGTTACCATATGATTATCTTACACGTTTTACCACATCATCCTAACTATTCTTTCCATGTTGAAACTTTCATCATGAGCACGGGGTGCACTATTGTATTGTCTATACTTCTATAAGATTTTATGGGAGAATATAAAGATTCATTACCATACGTTATTAGTATTTCCTTGTAACCAAACTTGGAAGTATGAATATAGGGAGTGCTCATGAGCGATTCTAATCTCAACCAGCCTGTATCAAAGGCTACCGCGAAGTCCAAACCAGACAATAAGGCGCAGCCTCCGCAAAACCCAATTCAAGCTTCTGCTCCAGAAAAAGTTGAACAAACTATTTCAAAAAGAAAGCCCACCCCAGAAAAAATGACTCAGCAGCCTCCAACAGACCGCAAAACACAAGTTGACGCTCCGTTACCATCTGATGTTGATTACGAGTCACCTCTTTTACGATCCCTTGTGCATCTCTTTTCCCTGCTTGGTAAGCCGCTCACAATTGAGCAACTAAAAGCGGGACTTCCTGAGCATGGCACACAGTCATCACACACATCAGCATGCCTACGTGCAGCAATGCAGGCTGGTATGCACGCCAAAGCTGTACGTCGTAATACCCTTGCCGAAATTTCTACCCTGACCCTGCCATGTATTATTCTTCTCAAAAATAAGGGAGCAGGAGTACTCACATCGCTTACAGAAACACATGCGAAAGTTATTTTTCCAGAAATGAACAATGCGCCAATTTCTGTTCTGCGTGACAAGCTTGAGGAAGAATTCGCAGGCTACGTCATTTTCGGTCAAATAAAAGGACGTCTCGATAAACGAGCCAGCGAACTCAAGCTCTTAAAAACAAAACGCTGGTTCTGGGACACCGTACTTTACTTCTTCCCAATCTACAGACACGTAGGGTTCGCAAGCATCATCATCAACCTACTTGCCATTGCTTCCCCGCTGTTCTTTATGAACGTGTATGACAGGGTAGTCCCGAACAACGCAGTAGATACGTTATGGGTACTTGCCAGCGGTATCGGCATTGCTCTTTTTTTCGATTTTATGCTCCGTAACCTGCGTAGCTACTTCTGTGACGTTGCAGGAAAAAACGCAGATGTAATTCTTGCCTCACGACTGATGCAACATATTATGGCACTACGTCTTGATGACAAGCCGGATTCCACAGGCACAATGGCAAACAACCTGCGTGAATTTGAATCGCTACGAGAATTTTTTAGCTCAACAACCTTGCTGGCGATCATAGATTTACCATTTCTATTTCTGTTTATTGGACTCATCCACTTCATCGGTGGGCCAATGGCACTTATTCCAGCCGTTGCTGTCCCGATAGTTATTCTTGTTGGCATACTGTTGCAGTACCCATTTCAACGGGCTGTTGAATCAGGCTATAAAGAGGGCGCACAGAAACATGCTCTACTTATTGAGATAATCAACGGTATCGAAACAGTAAAAACCAGTATGGCAGAAGGCCACATGCAACAGCTATGGGAAAAAGTTGTAGGCATGAGCGCGAAGTCAAGCAACCAGGCAAAACGCCTTGCAAACTTCTCTATGACCTTCACCATGTTTGCAGCACAGGCTGTTTCAGTCTTCATTATCGTATATGGTGTGTACCGCATCAGCGATGGAGAATTGACTATGGGGGGACTAATTGCCTGTAACATTCTTGCAGGCCGCGCCATGGCGCCACTCAGCCAGATTGCGGGAATGCTCTCACGTATGCAGCAGTCACGCATGGCACTAAAGTCCCTTGACCTTATCATGCAGCTCCCTACAGAAGCACAAAACGAGTACACAGGCATCAGCTATGAAAAACTTGATGCATCACTCACATTTGACTCACTTTCCTTCAAATATCCCAACGCGGAACGCTTTGCACTTGAAGATGTTCATTTAAAAATCCGCAAGGGCGAACGGGTAGGTATCATTGGCAGGATGGGCTCCGGCAAAAGCACTCTAGGCAAACTCTGTGTCGGCTTATACCGCCCTACTGAAGGCGCTGTAAAACTTGGTGGGGTTGATATCCGCCAAATGGATATTGCAGACCTACGCTCTCGAACTGGTTATGTATCTCAGGACAACTATCTCTTCTACGGTAGCGTACGTGACAATATTGCTATCGGTAACCCGCAAGCGGATGAAAACGCCATTCTTCGAGCCGCTTCTATTGCCGGTGTAACGGAATTTGTTCAATCCAACCCAGCCGGTTTCGGCTTACAGGTTGGTGAACGCGGTATGGCACTATCCGGTGGGCAACGACAATCCATCGCACTAGCCCGCGCTTTACTGACTGATCCAGATATCATTATTCTGGACGAACCAAGCTCCAACATGGATAACGGTTCCGAACACGCATTCAAACAAAAACTGGCGCATATTGTCCCAGGTAAAACCCTACTTCTTATTACACACCGTCTCAGCATGCTTGACGTTGTAGATAGACTTATTGTTATGGATAACGGAAAAATAGTGGCTGACGGACCTAAAGCTGCAGTCCTTGAGGCGTTGAAAAAAGACCAGATCAAAAGAGCGCCGACGAGGGCAGCGTAGGGAGTCAGGCATCATGAAGAAAGATCATTATAAGAATGAAGATATTGAATTCATGAGCGAAGTTGATGCTGCCCTGCGTCACCGCGGTCATCCGAAAGCATACCTTCTTTCCGTATTTATTGTCCTTGTCTTTGCCGCATTCTTAGTGTGGGCACATTTTGCAATTCTTGACGAAGTAACACGTGGCACAGGTGTCGTTGTGCCTTCAAGAAAAATTCAGGAACTGCAGAACCTTGAAGGCGGAATTCTGAGTGAACTACTTGTTACTGAAGGACAGATTGTAGATAAAAATCAAATTCTCGCACGTATCGACAACAAGCAAGCTGAAAGTGTTGTTCGTGATGCAGAAACAAAATCCCTTGAGCATAAGGTCGCTATTATCCGCCTCATGGCTGAGGCAAATGATACACCGCTTGTTTACCCTGAAGAATTAACACAAGAAGCTCCACAGATGGTTGCTGACCAGATTGCCATTTATAAAGCTCGCAAAATGCAGCTAGAAACAGAGCTTAGTGTGCTTGAATCGCAAAAATTCCAACGAGATCAAGAAATTCAGGAGATGATCAGTAAACGCAAGCAGCTTATGTCCAGCCGTCAAATTGCTAAGCAGCGCCGCGACATCGCCCGTCCGCTCATGGAAAAAAACGTATATCCTAAAATCGACTACCTCCAGCTTGAAGAACAACTAATCCAGCTTCAAGGTGATATTGAAGCACTGTCGCTTGCTATTCCACGAATCCGCAAAGCAGCAGAAGAGGCAGGAGAACGGACAAAGCAACGCGTTGCAGAGTTCAAAAATGAAGCACACCGCGAAATCAACCAGCGTCGCGTTGAAATGCGTTCTCTTAAAGAAGCAATGGCTGCCGGTCATGACCGTGTAACGCGTACTGACTTACGTGCCCCTGTACGTGGTACAGTTAAACAGATTGCAAGAAACACATTGGGCGGTGTTATCAGACCGGGTGACACTATTCTTGAAATTGTTCCGCTTGATGACACCTTGCTTGTTGAAGCACGAGTACGACCTGCTGACATTGCGTTTTTGCATCCCGGACAAAAAGCGATGATTAAAATTACAGCATATGACTTTTCTATTTACGGCGGACTTGAAGGTTCCGTAGAACAAATCAGTGCTGATACAATCGAAGATAAGCGCGGAGAAAGTTTTTATCTTGTAAAACTACGTACAAAAACCAATACTATTGTGTATCGGGGAGAAAACTTGCCTATTATTCCCGGTATGACAACTTCCGTTGATATTTTAACAGGCAAGAAGTCTGTTCTCGACTATCTGCTGAAGCCAATTTTAAAGGCAAAACAAAACGCTTTGAGAGAACGGTAATTGCGTCACTGGAAACATTCGACAATTTGTTGTGTAACGCTTGTCTGCATAGTCTGTTGCTTTTTTCTTGCAACACAGTGTTTACAAGCGTCCGCAGAATCGAAGACGAATAAATCCAGACCCAAAATCAGCACAAAGGGGGCATCACTTTCCAAGGGAAAGAAAAAGTCAGCATTCCGTATGCTGTTTAAGCCCCCTCCTGTAAAAAAAACTAGGCCCAAGCGACAAAAGAAGGCTGCACCTAGTACAGGTCCACTTAAAGATAAAAACGGAAAAATCCGCCTCTTTCGTACGATGGAATTGAGGGGGAAAAATAAAACGCTGGCACGGTGGCAGCGAATCGTAGACAAGATGGCTGCCCATAAGCAGTTATTTCTTTCAAATTCACTACCTACGTCAGGAAAAAACCAGCGGAAACGCTGGAAGGAATTTAAATCTACAATAAATTCCGCGCCACGTATGCAGCAACTACGCAAGGTCAACGCCTATTTTAACAAGTGGCCATATCGCCTTGATAAAGAAAACTGGGGAAAAAGGGAGTACTGGGCATCACCCCCCGAATTCGTAACGCGATCGGGAGACTGTGAGGATTACGCTATCGCCAAGTACTATGCCTTACGAGAACTAGGGATACCGGCAAGCTCAATGCGAATTGTCGCCCTTATGGACAATATCCGACGTCTTGGACATGCAGTGCTCGTTGTATACCACGATGGAGATGCATGGGTGCTCGACAACCAAACCAAACTGGTGCTCTCGCATTCCAAGTTCTCACATTATGTACCGCAGTTTTCTGTAAATGAAACTAATCGCTGGGCACACATCCCGGTGAAGAAAAATCAACCGGCTTCCAAGCCGAAAAAATGATCCCGGAGCTGAAAATGCCTACTAAAAAGAATGACTATGAGCTTCCCGTTACGCAGGATAAACGCTCTCGTCTAAAATGGTTCGGCATCGCTGTGCTTTCCGCTATTGTTGTGATCTCTGCCTTCATATCCTTTATCCATATCAAAAATGAAGAAGTAGGGCTTACAAAGCGCCTTGAAAAACAGCAGACCTTGCTGGCATCAGCACGTCTGGAAAGCATAAACAACTGGCTGCAAGCAATGGTAGAACAAGGCGACAGACTCATTAATGCCGACCTGTTCCGCTTATTTGCTTCAGAAGTTGACTTGCTGGGTGAAAATATCGGAAGCCTTTACGCAGAAGAAGCCACACAGGCAGATGACTCTTCCCTAGCGCAGCAGCTACCTATGATGCGCAACCTGCTTGAAGAATTTTCAAGCTATGCAGGATTTTCCGACGGTCGAATCATCAACCGCTTCGGTCAGACCTACATTGCCACCAATGCCAACGTTACTGCACTGACGCAAGAACAGCTCAACATGGTAAATGATGTACTGAAAAACCCTACAGTACACTTCTCTACCGTTCGTAACAGCAGTAACGGCCTTGTATTTGACATGTTCCTCCCTATTTTCCCGCCGGAATTTGAAGGAGAATACACGAAACCTATCTCTGTTCTCATGCTTTCAAAACTTGCCTCTGGTAAGATTACAGAGATAATTTCCAGCTCCCCTCTTGCAACACAAGGGAACACAACACACCTTATTCAAAAACAGAACGGAACCCTGCAGGATATTCTCCCGTGGAAACCTGAAGGAATTGCAGCCGTTCCACCTTCATTCGGTAAAATTGATGCAGACATCCTGCCATTCTCTTTGCGTGCAACCCTGAATACTACTGCAAAAGGATATTCATACGGGATCAAAGTTCCAAACATCGACTGGTGGGTTATTGAAGAAATTGATTACAACGTAGCGCGTGCTGAACTAACTGACACAATTCAGACCACTATTGTTATTGCGCTGCTTACCATCGGTGCGTTTACCCTGTTCCTGTTCCTGTTTTGGTGGCTGCTGGTATCTCAGGATAACAAAAAAATTGCCAATAACTTCAGAGAACTGGCAATGACAATCAAAGAACAGAAAATGTTTCTTGATTCCATTAACGATACCATTCCGGACTACATTGCCCTTAAAGACAATAATGGCATCTATCAGTATGTGAACCCTGCATTTGCTAAAGCGGTAGGACGTAATGTTGAAGATATGAACGGGTTAGATGACACCGCTATCTTCGGCTACGCAACTGCAAACCGCCTCGCCTCTTCCGACCAGCTTGTAAACATGTCCGAACAGCCTATTACCATTACAGAAAAAATATTCCTTCAATCACAGCGTTACATCATGCAGATATCCAAGGCACCGTTCTTTGACGGTGAAGGGAAACTGAACGGTATCGTATCCGTATTCCGCGACATCACCTCCGCAGTTGAAGCTGAAGAACAACGCAAACTGGCAGAACAGCAAACCATTACAGCGCTGGCAAGCACCATTGAGCATATTGACCCATACCTTGGCGGTCATACCCGCATGCTCGAATCCCTTTCTATTGAACTTGCCCGCAGCTTAAACATGAGCGATGCAGAAGTTTCCACTATTGAGGCAGCAGCAAACCTTTCTCAGATTGGTAAGCTCTTTGTGCCACGTGAAATTCTGCTTAAGCCGGGTGCACTCACTCCTGAAGAAAAAATAGAAATGGAAAAACATGCTTTGCATGCAAAAGAAGTTCTCGGCAATATCGACTTCGGTCTACCTGTTGTAGAAACAGTAACGCAGATGAACGAAAAAATGGACGGTTCCGGATACCCAGAACATCTGAAAGGGAACGATATTATCCCTCCAGCTAAGTTACTCGGGCTTACAAACACATTTTGTGCACTTATTAGACCTCGGGCGTACCGTCCTGCATTATCCGTTGCCAAGTCTCTCGACATCTTGAAAGAGATGGAGAACTTCTACGATCCAGAAATGATCGCAGCACTCGAACGGCTGCTTACAACTCGATTCGGTGAAGACTTTATTGAAGGAGTGAGCGCACCACAGCAGACAGTCGCACTGTAACCTGCAACCGTCTACACTACTGCGACCGAGCGTTCCGCCTGTGTTTTTTGGCTTTTTATAAAAAAAATGCACTTTTTTTAAAAAAGTGCTTGCCAACGAGCCGGACTTTCTCTAAACCTTCCACCTGTGCCGCGATAGCTCAGTTGGTAGAGCAGGGGATTGAAAATCCCCGTGTCCGCAGTTCAATTCTGTGTCGCGGCACCATCTTCATGAAGATGGTCGCAAATTTTTACTTGCAACAATGTCCGCCTTCCTGTAGATACATTCCTCGTCGTGCCGCGATAGCTCAGTTGGTAGAGCAGGGGATTGAAAATCCCCGTGTCCGCAGTTCAATTCTGTGTCGCGGCACCACTTGAAATTAATGACCCGCTTTTTAGCGGGTCTTTTTTTTTGCTCTTTTTTTTATAACGCTCGCCAGTTACAGTTTCAGCCACATCTCTAGCGCAAGAGCCCCACCTCCCATACGCCGTAACTATCCGCTGCCCAACACGACACATTTCGACAAGCGCTCTCTGCACAGCTTTAATTCACATTCTATCAACCACCTGCATAAAAAAAGGGAAACTGCACTCACCTACAGAAAGTGCGCTCCCCTTTGAATATCTAAGCTACTTCCTATTACTCGCTATGCGGCTTCGCCATCCGCATATAGTTCATAGCATCATCAAATTCTTTTTCATCAAGCAGCCCATCTTCAAGAACAACCTCTTTGAGCGTCCTATCCTGCTCGTAGGCTTTCTTAGCCATCTGAGCAGCTTTGTCATACCCAATTACCGGTGTCAGCGCTGTCACAAGCATAAGAGATGAAGACAGATAGTCTTCAATATTTCGATAATTCAATTCAAGTCCTTCCACAGCGTATCGTGTAAACATACGAGTAGAGTCAGTAATCAAACGGATTGATGTAAGAAGATTGTGGATCATTAACGGACGGTACACATTAAGCTGCATAACACCTTGTGATCCAGCAAAGGACAATGCAGAATCCAACCCCATAACCTGTACACAAACCATGGACAGAGCCTCACACTGGGTAGGATTCACTTTACCCGGCATAATGGACGAACCAGGTTCATTTGCAGGGAGGACATATTCACCTATGCCTGCACGAGGACCCGAAGAAAGCATGGCAATGTCATTTGCAATTTTGAGCAAACTGCATGCAAGAGTGCGAACTGCACCAGATGCAGCAACAATGTCATCACTTGATGACAGCCCTGCAAATGCATTTTCCATCGGAATAAATGGAATCCCGATGTATTCAGCAAGATGCCCAATGGCACGTTCTGCAAATCCTTTGGGCGCATTCAACCCAGTTCCAACAGCCGTGCCGCCAAGCGGTAAAGAATGTAACTGCGGCAGCGCCTGTCCCAGCCGATCAAGCCCAGCCTCAAGCTGATGTGCATACGCTGAAAACTCTTGCCCCACAGTCATTGGAACTGCATCCTGTCTATGAGTACGTCCTAACTTAGGAACATTCGCCCACTGCTCTGCTTTTTCCTCAAGCGTCCGAACAAGTTCTTCAATGGCAGGCACCAAATAATATTCAATAGCAATGGCTGCCGCCACATTCATTGCAGTTGGAAAAACATCGTTGGAAGACTGTGAACGATTCACATGATCATTGGGATGCACAGGAGCCTTACTCCCCAATGGACTGCCCGCTATTTCATTGGCGCGGTTAGCAATAACCTCGTTCACGTTCATATTTGTCTGGGTGCCGCTGCCTGTCTGCCATACATGAAGCGGAAACTGCCCGTCATGCCCGCCGTTGCAGATTTCATCAGCCACTTCGATAATGAGGTGCCCAATATCTTCCGAAAGGACTCCAAGCTCTACATTGGCATGTGCAGCAGCTTTTTTAATATGCGCCAGAGCAATAATAACCTCCAGCGGAATCCGTTCTGCTCCAATAGCAAAGTGCTGCAACGAACGCTGCGTCTGCGCACCCCAGTAACAATCCTCAGGCACCTCAATATTACCCATTGAATCAGATTCTATCCGGACTCCCTGCGTCATAGTTTCTCCCTGCCCTAACGTTAGAAGCTGCGAACGATAAAAATAAATACTCCCGCTTCGGAAAACAGACTTGAATCACTTATGGCCATTTCACCAATAAGTTACTATCTGCACTATTCCTGCAATAATAATTCGTTACATAACATCCAACACCCTAAAGCGTCCCTTAAAAATACCAGTTTCTTTTTGAATACTCTCCGCATCTTAGATTGCCCCCCTCATCAAGGCATAGTCGGCTCAGCATAAAGTACGACGCAGTGGAAGCTAAATTTTATACAAAAGTACTGGGAAGTCTCTTGCCTTCCTATGGTATACTCCAAGAAGCAACGTTAACTACAATCACTCTTCAGGAGAAAACATGAACGTATTAGAAGCCATTGCAACCCGTCGCTCTATCCGCAAATTCACCGATGAAGCTGTCAGCGAAGAAAAAATCAACACTATGCTCAAAGCTGCTATGGCTGCTCCAAGTGCTGGCAACGAACAACCTTGGCAGTTCGTTGTCATTGACGACAAAGCTCAACTTGAAAAAACAGCTAAGCTCAGCCCATACATCGGAATGGCTGCCAAGGCTCCGTTGTCCATCATGGTACTCGGCGATCGTAGTGTTGAAAAATATCCGGGCAACTGGATGCTCGACTGCTCTGCAGCTATCCAAAACCTACTTCTTGCCGCACACAGTGAAGGCCTGGGTGCTGTCTGGTGTGGTCTCTGGCCTGAAGAAAATCGTGTTGAAGCAGCACGTATCCTTGTTAAAGCCCCTGAATCAACTGTGCCTTTGGCAGTTATCGTACTTGGATATCCAGACCAGGATCTCAAAGCTCAGAACAGATTCGATACGTCCCGTATCCACAAAAATATCTGGTAAGAGCGCACGCTCTTACCAGATAATGTAAGAAGCACTTTGGAAGCAAAAAAGACATTTCTTATCCGAATTCCGTTCCCAAAGAGCCTCCCTTAATACTTAAGCGATTTTATATCTTTTTAATTCAAAATATTAGGTGCAAAACTTAACACAATCATCACAAAATTAAAATTTCGTATTGACAGAAATCGCCTCTCGTACCTATTCTTCCGTATCGAATTTAACAAACTTGTAAAGGAAATCAGAAACACCATGAACGCAATCTTTGCCAAACCAGCTTCTTTCGAAACCAACTTTTATTTTTGGTTTTTCTTTAGCTATGGCAAAGCCCGTGGCCGGTTTTCTGGTGCCTTCTTGTAAGCGAATTCATCACCAACTAGAAAACTCAAGAGCCGCGGGCACACAGCCTGCGGCTCTTTTTTTTATGCGCAAGCTGTGGCGGCCAAACCCAAAACAACACCTGATGCCTGTTAAGAAAATGCTCAATTAGCAACTATGCCAAACGCCCAAAGATTGATAAAAGATCGGGCAAGCAAAACAAGAACAGTTTTTTGCTGCATAATGCTAACAACAATGCATTCGAACTTACGGGTGATTGCTTTACTGAGAACACGCTAAGGAGAATACGATGGAAATTGGCAAGAAGATCCGCATGGAGCGCATCATCAACAGAGTCACCGGACGAACAATCATTGTTCCTATGGATCACGGTGTTTCTGTAGGGCCGATTGATGGACTTGTAGACATGCGTAAAGCTGTCAGTAACGTTGCAGAAGGCGGCGCGGATGCAGTACTGATGCACAAAGGTCTCGTTCGCTGTGGCCACCGCGCTGGCGGACGCGACGTAGGACTTGTAGTTCACCTTTCAAGCTCTACTTCTCTTTCTCCCTCCCCTAACGCAAAAACTCTTACTGCTACGGTAGAAGATGCAATTAAACACGGCGCCGACGGCGTATCTGTTCACGTTAACCTTGGTGACGAAACAGAAAGCCAAATGCTTGCTGACCTTGGCAAAGTTTCCGCTATAGCAAGCGACTGGGGTATCCCGCTTCTCGCTATGATGTACGCACGCGGCCAGCACATCCACAATCCATTCGACGCTAAAAACGTAGCCCACTGTGCCCGTGTTGCTGTAGAATTAGGGGCAGACATCGTAAAAGTTTCCTACCCTGGTGACATTGATTCATTCTCACGCGTAGTTGAAGCGTGCTGTGTACCTGTTGTTATTGCCGGTGGCGAAAAAATGAACTCCACCCGCGAATTCATCACCATGGTTCACGACTCTGTCCGCGCTGGTGGTGCCGGTCTTTCCGTTGGCCGTAACGTCTTCCAGCACAAAAACAGTGCCATGCTCGTTAAAGCGCTTCGCGGCGTAGTGCATGAAGACTGGGATGTCGAACAGGCCATGGAACTCGTAGGAAACGATTAACCCGTAGTTATCCGGACTAGAAAAATGAAAAAAGTTCTCTTCGCAAGCGTACCGTTCAATAAAGATCACGTCACCCTCGCTCTGGAATCAGGCGTTGACGGCGTTATCGTACCTGAAAAAGAAATGGCCGGAGTAGCCAGTCTGTCCCGCTGCACCGTGCTCGCAGCAGAGTCTATGCATGTCATTACGCTTACTGAAAAAAGTGATGAAGAAGAGGCAGCAGAACGTCTGAAAAAAGGCGAGCAGGTCATTATCGGTCACGGATGGGAAATTATCCCGATTGAAAATTTATTGGCGCAGTCTGACAATGTGCTGGTTGAAGCCAACACCACAGAAGAAGCGCACCTTGCTTTCGGCATTCTTGAAAGAGGCGTAGAAGGCGTGGTTGTAACCGCAAATGGAATTACTGAATTGAAGCAGATTGTAGCACAGTGCAAACTCTCCATGGGCACAATTGACCTTGTTCCGGCAACCGTTACCGAGGTTCGCTCATCGGGCTTAGGCCATCGAGTTTGTGTTGATACCCTTTCCGTTCTCAAGCGAGGTCAGGGTATGCTCGTGGGTAATTCTTCTGCATTTACCTTCCTCGTCCATGCTGAAACTGAAAATAACGAGTATGTGGCAGCCCGCCCGTTCCGCGTTAACGCAGGTGCAGTGCACGCATACACTCAGTTACCACACGATAAAACAACATACCTTGAAGAACTTGCTTCCGGTGACGAAGTACTCATCGTTAACCACGATGGCTCTACTTCTATCGCTGTTGTAGGACGCTGCAAAACTGAAATCCGTCCTATGCTGCTGATTAAAGCTGAAGTTAATGGTGTTGAAGGCGCAGTGTTCCTGCAAAATGCAGAAACCATCCGCGTAGTCGACACAAAAGGTAACCCAATCAGTGTTGTTAACTTAAAGAAAGGCGACGAAATCCTCGTTCGCACCGATGTAGCAGGTCGCCACTTCGGCATGCGCATCAAAGAAGAGATCAAGGAAGGCTAATATGTCTGAAGAGAAGAAAACAGACACACCTGTAACAGCAGGTGCCGATGACAACAGCGTAGATAATCTGCCGCGCCTCAAAGAGGTCCGTAAAGAAATCGACGCAACTGACTTAGAACTCCTTGAGCTCCTTAACCGCCGTGCTTCTCTTTCCCTTGAAGTAGGAAAACTTAAACGTGGCAAGCAGGATGTGGTATTTAAGCCGTTCCGCGAAAAGGAAGTGCTCGACAACCTTCGCACCAACAACGAAGGCCCTATTCCTATCGAGCACCTGCGCTTTATCTACCGTGAAATTTTCTCTTCCTCCCGCGCCCTGCAACGTCCTCAACGAGTTGCTTACCTCGGGCCGGAAGGAACTTTCTCCTACTTTGCAGGAGTCGAATTTTTAGGTAGCGCCGTTGATTACATACCGCAAAAAGACCTCAACGCTGTGTTCCGCGCTGTAGCTAACAAAGAGTGTGAACTGGGTGTGATCCCGCTTGAAAACTCCCTGCACGGCTCAGTCGGTCAAAGCCTTGATCTCTTTATGGAGCATGACCTCTATATAGAGGCAGAACTTTACTGCCGTATCAGCCACAGTCTGCTCACCCGTGAAAAACTGCTTGCAGATATTCACACCGTGTACTCGCACCCACAACCGCTGGGACAATGCTCACACTGGCTGCGTGCAACATTACCAAACGCACGCATCATCCCGACTGAGAGCACAGCAGCAGCAGCACGCAGAGTTCAGGAAGAAGAAGGCGCAGCAGCTATCGGACACGGCAGCCTTGCAGATTTGCTCAAACTGAACATTCTGGCTGAACACATTGAAGACATGCAGGACAACTGGACCCGCTTCGTCATCGTCGGCTCCAAACCGAGTGACGGGGAAGGACAAGACAAAACCTCCCTGCTCTTCACTGTACCGGATAAACCGGGTGCCCTCGCAAAAGTGCTCAACATCATGGCACGCGAAGGATTGAACATGAAAAAGCTCGAATCGCGTCCGATGCGCGGAGAAAAATGGCGTTACGTCTTCTTTGTCGACATCGAAAGCGACCTTTCTACCGAAGAATACGAGCAGCTTATAACCGAGTTACATGCAGAATGTCAGTCACTGCGCATCCTCGGCAGCTATCCAGCCGGACAGTATATGGACTTCACTAAAGGCAGCGATATCGCCACAACACCGGATGAGCAAAATAAATAATTCATAGTTAATAGTTAATTGGAGACAGACCCATGATCGCCATCACCGCACCAGCTTCTAAATCAGTATCCCATCGTATGATCATCGGCGCCGCTATGTCAGCAGGTGAATCTACAGTATCCGGCGTACTTGAAAGCGAAGATTTAGCCCGCACCATCGGTATCTTTAACGACTGCGGCGCAAAAATCTATCGGCAGGCTGCGGGCGAATATACCGTCTCCGGGTGCTGTGGCACACCGGCGGGCGGCATGGACGAACCTGTTTCCTGTGACGTGCATGAATCCGGAACAACATGCCGTCTCCTAACTGCCGTACTTGCAGCAGGTTTAGGTAAATTCCGCATCCACGGCGCGCCGCGCATGCATGAAAGACCAATAAAAGAGCTTGCCGATGCGCTTTCAAGCCTTACAGTAGATGTTACATACGAAGGCGCCGAAGGTTGTCCACCGCTGGTATTAGACACAGACGGACTGAAAGGAAGCGAGGTTTCCATTTCTTTGGAAGAATCCAGCCAGTACCTTTCCGGCCTGCTTTTGGCAGCACCGTCCACCCGCGGGCTGACCATTAATCTTGTAGGCAACAAAGCTGTAAGCTGGCCGTACGTAGGTCTTACTCTGGATGCAATGGAACAATTCGGCATCACCTTCCACGTAGAGACACTGGAAGGCTCGGAATGGGTCGAAAAAGACTGGCGCACATTCAAAACCGCTGTCCCGAACAAGACCCGTTTCATTGTAAAGCCAAGCATGTACCGCAACGGCTCTTACACTGTTGAGGGAGACTGGTCGAACGCATCTTACTTCCTCGCTGCAGGTACCCTTGGTACAGAGCCACTGCACATTGCCAACCTTCGCGCAAATTCTTTGCAGGGAGACAAAGCGATGTTCACAATTCTGCAACAAATGGGTGCTACGTTAGAGCTCAAAGACGACGGTGTTACCGTACATCCATCCAAACTGAAGGGTGTTGATGTAGATATGGGCAATTGTCCTGACCTCGTCCCGACAGTAGCCGCACTGGCAGCATACGCAGAAGGTAAAACCATCATCCGCAATGTTGCACACCTGAGAATTAAAGAATGTGACCGACTCGCAGCACCGGCTGCAGAACTACGCAAAGCTGGTGTCGACACCGAAGTCACCGAAGACGGAATTATTATCCGTCCAGACAGAGAAGCTATTGCAGCGCCTGAGGGCACTGTGTTTAACACCTACAACGACCACCGTATGGCAATGAGCCTTTCCCTGCTCCAATTTGCTCTCGGTGATATTGAATTCGACAACAAAGCATGTGTTGCTAAGTCCTTCCCGACCTTCTGGGAAGAGTGGGAGAAAGTTTCACCATGCAGGAGATAGACTTTACACTCAACAAAGTTGCCGTTGTAGGAGCTACAGGAAAAATGGGCGCCATGCTCTGCTCCCGCTTTTCCAAGGCTGGTCTGGAAGTAGCCGAAATTGACCAGCCGCTAACAGATGAAGTGCTTAAAGCAGGAATTACAGATGCACAGATTGTGCTGGTATGTGTTCCCGCAGCCGTATTTAACGATGTAATAAAGCGCGTTACCGCGCATATGAAGCCGCCACAGATTCTGGCGGACATTACCTCCGTAAAGGTTCAACCCATGATGCAAATGCAGAAAGCATACACAGGTCCCGTTGTGGGGACACATCCTCTCTTTGGCCCAGAGCCGAAGGCTGATGACGTGCGCGTTGCAATTACGCCTTCCGAAGGCTGCGATGCGGACTCTGCACGCATGGTTGAAGAGCTTTTCACACGCCTCGGCTGCGAGCCGTTCTGTTCTTCTGCAGAAGAGCACGACAAAGCTACCGCACTCATTCAAGGTCTTAATTTTGTTACCTCTGTTTCTTATCTTGCCCTTCTCGCAGATAAGGAAAATGTGATGCCGTATCTGACGCCATCTTTTGAACGCCGCCTGAAGGCAGCTGAAAAAATGATCACCAAAGATGCTGAACTATTTGAGGGCTTATTCGAAGCCAACCCAAGCTCTCAGGATGCTGTGCGCTCCTATCGTTCTATCCTGAACATTGCAGCTGGTGGCGACATCAACGTTATCGTTGAGCGCGCTCTTTGGTGGTGGCGATTTAATGATACCTCAGGAGAAGTGCATCAATAGACCAGTATTATACTGAGATACTTACACAAGTACCTAAGCCGCACTTCTCACAGAAGTGCGGCTTTTTTTATGACCCTATAAACACACTAAACGAGAGAACGAATGCCATGAAAATCACGTTACAGCAGACAGGCCAATGGTTGGCAGCAGACATTCAGACCCCCATAAGCCTCTTCTTAGGACTCGTCGGAACCGGTCAGGGATTTCTTCTTGAAAGTGCCGAAGTAGACGGCAGACGCGGCAGATACAGCGTTATCGGCTTCAACCTGCTTCTGCGTCTCGGCTGCAAAAACGGCAAGCTGGAAGTAGCCTCCCGTGACAACAGGCTCAACCAGCTCAAAGAATATGAAGGTATGGACTTTATCGAAGGTGCACGAAAGGTCATGGACGCCATCCACATTGAGCCGCAAGGCGACATGAAGGAGCTTCCTGCCATTGCCCGCGGCATGTTCGGGTACTTCGGCTACACCACTATCGGTATGTTCGAGAAAAAACTGGAAGAAGTGCTTCCACCGGAAAACAGCGACGCATGTCTTATGTTGCCGGGTACAATTGTTCTCTTCGACCACCTCTACAACAAGCTCTGTATGCTCAACCTTGCGGACAATCTGCCCGTAAAAATGGATAGAGCCGCAGTAGAACGCACACCGGAAGCACCAAGCATCGGCGAAGTAACAACCATACCGGACAAAACATCTTACATACGCAACGTGCAGAAGGTACAGGAACAGCTCAGACAAGGCGAAGCTATTCAGGTAGTGCTTTCTACCCGTTTTCAGGCTTCATTCGAAGGTGACCCGTTCATTCTCTATCGCAGGTTGCGACAGATTAACCCGTCACCGTACATGTTCTTCATGCGTCTATCCCACATCACACTCATCGGCTCCTCACCGGAAACAATGGTGCGCTGCCAAAACAACGTGGTGGAAGTCTGCCCAATCGCCGGAACGCGTCCACGCGGTGCATCCGATGCTGAAGACGCAGAGCTTGCAGAAGATCTACTCGCTGATCCGAAAGAGCGTGCAGAGCACGTAATGCTCGTAGACCTTGGAAGAAACGACGTAGGACGCATCGCCGAAGCAGGCACAGTGTCCGTAGAAAAATTTATGCAGGTGGAAAAGTTCAGCCACGTTATGCACCTGACCTCATACGTAAAAGCACAGCTTATGAAGGGACATGATGCACTCGACGTACTCGGCGCAACCTTCCCCGCAGGAACCGTAAGCGGCGCACCGAAAATTCGCGCTATCGAAATTATTGGAGAAACTGAAGCCGTATCCCGAGGCGCGTACGCGGGAACCATCGGATGGCTGGGTCTGGATAAGGATTCCGTGAACCTCGATACCGGTATTCTTATCCGAACCATGTGGGTCAAAGACAATACTGTCCAATGGCAGTGCGGCGCAGGTATCGTGCACGACTCCGTTCCGGAAAAAGAATGGGAAGAGTGCCAGAACAAAGGCCGCGTACTTAAAGTGACCCTGAACGCCACAGGCGAAGCGGACGTATTTACTGGCCGCTAGGTCTCCGGCGGCTCTCCGAGGAGCAAGGGCTCTGCCCTGCACCCGCAAGGAGGACACCCCCTTAACCGCGAATTCAACTGCCCTGTGGGCATAGTTTGATTAAAAATATTTCTTCTACGGAGATACCATGTTTCTTCTTATCGATAACTACGATTCCTTTACCTTTAACTTGGTGCAGGCTTTCCAGAAAACAGGGCGATATCCACATGTTGTCCGGAATGACGATCCGGAATTGCTGGAACTGGCAACAAGCGAAAAACTTGAAATGGTATGCATCTCACCCGGACCGGGAAAACCTGAAAATGCAGGGCTGTGCTTAGAATTTTTGGCTCGGCTCCCTAAAGAAGTTCCTGTTCTGGGTGTGTGCTTAGGACATCAGGTTCTAGCCCACTTTGCGGGTGCCACTGTAGATGTTGCACCACGAATTATGCACGGCAAACACTCAAACATTGAGCATACAGGCGAAGGGCTTTTTGACGGGATTAAGTCCCCTATGCAGGTAGCTCGCTACCACTCACTGATTATTACAGAAAACAAAAAAAATTTAATTGTTCCAACGTCCTCCACAAAGACGCCGGACGGAGAAGAGGAGATTATGAGCATTAAGTATGCCGACCGTCCTTGGGTTGGTGTTCAATTTCATCCCGAATCAATTTTGACACCACAGGGCGAGGCGATGCTGAAGAATTTCCCAGAGAAAATCTTAGTAACAAACTCATAATCTTCTCTCCCTAAAAAGCGGTTTGTAACGCAAACGGCGAGGGATTCTTTCCAACACAAGAGTCCCTCGCAAAAACTCCAAAGAGAGCGCCCAATGATCTCACGCAAATCAGCTTCGTCAAGCCGCGTGAGAACAGAAAAAACCGGCTGTTCTCGCCTAATAAAGGTTTTTGGAGATTTTTAAGAACCTTTTGCAAAGCGGTAGCTGTTCTCAAGGTACGAGAGATTACAGATAGCGACAGTGTAACAGGTTCTTAAAGCCCCGCTGGCAAGCGCCTTCAGAGGCAACAATAAACGCCCAAGCCGCACAAAGGAGGCACAACACAATGACCAAAAGGAACAATGAGATGAATACGGCACAAATTTTAGAGCAGTTGGCGGACGGCCGCCACTTAACCGCAGAGGTTGCTCACTGCGTTTTTACCAAGCTGATGGACGGTCAAATGACTTCCGGTCAAGCAGGCTCTTTGCTGATGGGACTTCGCCAGAAAGGCGAAACAGCTGAAGAGATACACGCTGCCGTGCGTGTTTGTTTGGAGCGTGCAAAGCCGGTTAATGCAATCGAAGGGGCAACTATTGATCTAGTAGGCACTGGCGGTGACGGTAAAAACTCATTCAACTGCTCTACTGCTACTGCCCTTACGCTTGCAGGCATGGGCTACACGGTAACAAAACACGGCAACCGCGCAGTATCTTCTTCCTGCGGCAGCGCTGATGCTGTTGAAGGACTCGGCTTACCGCTGCGTTTGCTTCCGGAGGAAGTCCCTGCCGAGCTCGCAAAACGCAACTTCGCTTTTTTGTTCGCACCAGATTATCACCCTGCTTTCAAGTACGTAATGCCTGTACGTAAGGAGCTTGGATACAGAACTTTGTTCAATTTACTGGGACCACTGCTCAACCCTGCGCGCCCAACTCATATGCTGCTCGGTGTTGCTAAGCCGGAATTTATGGAAATTATGGCAGAAGTACTGGCACAATCAGGCATTGAACGTGCTGCAGTTGTACATGGTGCAGGTGGTTACGATGAGCTGACCACCAACGGTATTGCTAAAGTTATTTATGTTGAAAACGAAACTATTCGCCATGCAGAGCTGAATCCGGCAGAATTTGGATTCAAACCGTGTGCTGAAGAAGACCTGACTGTTCACGGTAAAGAGGAAGGCTTACGCGTCCTACGTGAACTGCTTGAAGGAAAAGGCTCAAAAGCAATGCAGGATATGTTGGCATTAAACACTGGTATGGCATTACACCTTATTACTAATGAACCACTGAAGACCTGTATGGAACGTGCACGTGAAGCCGTTGCAGCAGGGATTGGAAGGAAAGTCCTCCATGCTTAATAAATTCCTTGCAGCAAAACATGCTGAAATTGCTCGACTTGTTCAATTAAAAAAGAAAGATGCGTTACCTACTGTGTACAACGGCGAACGCATTCCGTTTGCAGCAACACTTCGTGCAAACAAACTGGCCTGCATTGCAGAATACAAACGCGCTTCTCCTTCGCGTGGCGATATTGCACCACACCTTTCTCCTGAAGATGTAGCAGAACAATATGCAAAAGCGGGAGCAACAGCGCTTTCCGTGCTTACTGAGGAAAAATACTTTAAGGGTAAACTTGAATATTTAGAGCGAATGCAGTTTGTAGGATTACCAATGCTGCGCAAAGATTTTATTGTTCACCCTTTGCAAGTTATTGAGACTGCCTCCACCCCTGCATCCGCTCAGCTGCTTATTGCACGCATGTTCAATTCACCAGAAGAACTCAGGGAGTTAATTGAACTTGGTACATCATTTGGACTTGAAAGCGTTGTAGAAGTGTTTAACCACGCCGACCTTGTTCTGGCGAGGCTTGCTAATGCTACAATAATTCAGGTAAACAACAGAAATCTAGCTACATTGGAAACTGACCTTGCAATATGCGAGCGGATGATTCCTCACCGCAGAACTGCCGAAGTATGGATAGCGGCCAGCGGTATCTCGACGCCTACCCAACGACGCCAAGTTGAAGCGGCGGGATACGATGCAATGCTGGTCGGCACAGCCCTTATGCAAGGTGGAGACCCGCAAAAGGCGCTAACCCGGCTACTCGAATAACCTCAAGGAGAGCATTAATGGCGCACAAAGAATCCTTTGTGAAAGTATGTGGCATTACCACACAGCAAGATGCTGATTTATGCATGGAACTAGGCGCGGATTTAATCGGATTTATCTTCGATGAAAAAAGCCCTAGAGCCATGACCGTGGAAAAAGTCAAAGCCATTGAGACAGAAAACGTTATGCGTGTTGGCGTATTTACGCACCATACCGCAGACGAAGTGCGTCTAATAATGCAGCGTGCGAAACTGCATCTTGCTCAGCTTCATGGAGATCAGGACACAGAGTTCGCAGCCAGAGTTGGCAAACAAAAAGTGATGAAAGTGTTCTGGCCTGCCCGTTACGAAACACGGGAAGAACTTGAGGCAGAAATGAAAAAGTTTGTAGATTGCTCCCGCTTTTTCCTTATGGATGCCGGAACATCCGGCGGCGGCCATGGCAAGACACAAAACTGGAGCTTCCTTAACGGATTACGTGGATACAAAACCTGGTTTGTCGCAGGCGGAATCAGCCCCGACAACGTAAGTGAAGTGCTTCAAGGGTGCGCCCCCTGTGGCATCGACATCAATTCAGGTGTAGAATCTGAACCGGGTAAAAAAGATCCTGAGAAATTAAAAGCCGTTATGGAGGCACTCACCGCCCCCATATTACCATAAATTTCAGCAGCCTTTGGCGTAAGGCTGCAAGAAGAGAGAATATCATGACTAAAGGATACTTCGGCAAGTTCGGTGGTCAATTTGTAGCGGAACTTCTTATTCCGCCCCTTAAAGAACTGGAACACGCTTTGGAGCACATTGTGCCTTCCGAAGCGTTCCAGACAGAATTATCTGATTATCTCAAAAACTATGTAGGACGCGAAAGCCCCCTCACGCTTTGTCCTACCATTTCAAAAAATCTAGGCTTCAACCTGTACCTTAAGCGTGAAGACTTAAACCACACAGGTTCCCACAAGATCAACAACGTGCTTGGTCAGGCATTGCTTGCTAAGTATATGGGCAAAAAAGCCCTACTTACAGAGACCGGCGCAGGTATGAACGGCGTTGCAACTGCAACCGCCGCTCGTGCTCTTGATATGGACTGCGTTGTCTTTATGGGTGCTGTTGATGTGGAACGACAATCACACAACGTACGCCGCATGAAGTTGCTCGGGGCAACCGTTATCCCTGTTGAAGCTGGCTCCAAGACTCTGAAAGACGCCATTAACGAAGCGCTGCGCTTCTGGATTAAAGAACAAGCCGACTACCACTACTGTTTCGGCACAGCTGCAGGCCCCCACCCGTTCCCGACTCTCGTTCGTGAATTCCAGTCCGTTGTCGGCAAGGAAGCCCGCAAACAGATTCTTGAACGTACTGGAGCACTGCCTCATTCAGTTATTGCCTGCGTAGGCGGTGGTTCCAATGCTATAGGCATCTTCTCTGGCTTCATCGATGACCCAGAAGTTCAACTCATCGGTGTTGAAGCTGCAGGTACCGGCGAAGAAGGCTGCACAAACTCTGCCCCGCTTTGCCTTGGAACTGACGGTATATTACATGGCCAAAGAACCATGCTCCTGCAGGACGATGATGGCCAAATTCTGCCATCACACTCCATTGCCGGTGGATTGGACTACCCGGGGGTAGGACCTGAACACGCCCACCTTCAGGACTGCGGCCGCGCCAAGTACGTAAAAGTAAACGACTGCGAAGCGCTTAATGCGTTCAAGACTCTCACCCGTGCTGAAGGCATTATGCCTGCACTGGAAAGTTCCCACGCGGTTGCATACGTGCTTGAGAACAAGGAAAAATTCCCGAAAGATTGCAATGTAATTGTGAACCTTTCCGGACGCGGCGACAAAGACATGGATATCGTAGAACAATGCACCGAGCTGTTTGATTAAGGGGGCAGTCATGACATCACTTACACAACGTATTAACGCCGCTACTAAGGCAGGCCGCAAGGCAATCATACCGTTTCTCACAGCCGGATTTCCAACTAAGAAAGATTTCTTTACCCATCTGGAAGAACTGGATTCCAATGGCGCGGACATCATCGAAATCGGCGTTCCGTTCTCCGACCCTGCAGCTGACGGTCCCGTAGTCGAAGCTGCATCCATCAAAGCACTGGAGCAGGGCGTTACCCTGCGCTGGATTATGGATGAACTTATCAAACGTAAGGGACAATATCAGGCAGAACTAGTGCTCATGGGCTATATCAACCCATTCTTCCAGTACGGATTCAAAAAGTTCGCTGAAGATGCCACCAAAGCTGGAGTCTCCGGCCTAATCATACCGGATCTTCCTTTTGATGAGCACTCAGAGTTCAAGGCAATTCTTAAGGAACAGGGCATTGCGCTTATCTCTCTCATCGGATTGAACACCCCGAAAGAGCGTATGCAAACGTATGCACGGGAGGCTGAAGGCTACGTTTACGTGGTTTCTTACATGGGCACCACAGGCGCAGCAGTTGCGTTCCCGCCTGAACTGAAGAAAACTCTGGCTGACGCGCGCGAGGTGTTCGACATTCCTTTGGCTCTCGGCTTCGGCATTAAAGAGCCGCAACAGCTTGAGCCGTTTGGTGACGCCATCGACGCAGTCGTTTTCGGTAGTGCTTTAATTAAAGATATCGAAGAAAAAGGTTCAGCAGTTCCGTTTATGGAGCGCTGGAAATAAGTCCACGATTGTGCCTCCGGCGGCCAAAGGACCTTTTGCAAAAACTTTTAAGGGCGAAGACATCCTATTACTTAAAACGTTGGCAGCCGCGCGAAGGTTACCTTTCCACTTACTTGGACAAAAAAACAACAGAAATAGAAAAAGGGCTATCCTAGTTAATCAGGACAGCCCTTTTTATTACTCTATCAATGATGGTATAGTGCACTGTTCTCACAAACAATAGTCTTAGCACACCGCTCGCTTAATACTTCGAAGGCGGAACCCCGTAGGCTTTACGAAACGCATGAACAAAGTGACTCTGATCAAAAAAGCCGACACTTGCCGCTACGCTTGAGACGCGCTCACCTTTACTTAACAGAGCACAAGCTGATTCAAGTCGTAACTGCTTAAGCCAGTTATATGGAGTCACCCCCACAGTAGACTTGAACCGGCGCAAGAACTGATAACGGCTTAAATTACACAAGGCAGCGAGCTGCTCTAAGGTAATTTTTTCTGAAAGATTCTCGTGGCAATAATCGCGAACTTCTTTCCAGTGAGGCTTCGCAAGCTGGCCTACGGTCTCGTCTGCTGAATGCAGCTTTGAATGACGCAACAGACGGTTTACTAACCCCATCCACTGTTCTTCTACAAACAATGAAGTTGCATCACCGCGTTGTAGAACAGAATGCAACAGACATGCGTGCTGCCATAACGGTTTATCATCCAATACGTTACTGCCAAACTCGATACGATGTGCAGAATCCATTGCATCCGCCATTTCTTCCGTAAACACATCAGGCGGAACTCTGAATGTCTTCAGCGTATACTCACACTTCTCGTATCCGGATCCGTCATGCATTTCATCCGGAGGAATAACAGACAGTCGACCAGGTCCTACAAGGAAGGTCTTTCCAGAAGCGCTCTGTCGCTGCACACCATCAACCACCAGACTGATATGATAGCTCAAGTGAAAATGGCGATCAAAACAGAACGTAGAAAAGTGCCCGTCGCTTAATACAAGCCCCGGCACATCGGGTGCGCGAAAATATTGAACGGTATCCTGCATAACGTCTGCCTACCTACTCATAACTTCGAGCCACTGTCAAAACAGAAATCAAGCGCTATAACAAGAGTTACACTACACGGCCTTCTGGTAGCTAACTGCCTCATATATTGCTGATAAGAAGTGCTGAACATCCTGTTCAGTCGTGGAAAATGACGTCACAAATCGTACAACATCTTTTTCCCACTTGCTGTGGTAAAAGTGAAAACCCTGAGCCAACAGCCTGTCAGCACAGTACTTCGGAATCTTACAGAATATAATGTTTGCCTGCGGAGAACCGACCACAGAAATTTCCGGTAATTTCTCTAATCCGCTTTTCAGCAGTGCAGCCATTGCGTTTGCCTGACGTGCATTCTGTATCCAGAGGTCGTTTTCAAGATATCCCAACATCTGAGCAGCCATGAAGCGCATCTTTGAACCAAGCTGACCGGAACGCTTAACGCGGAAAGACATTTCCTGCGCAATAGTCTTATCAAACACAACTATTGCTTCAGCAGACATGGTACCGTTTTTTGTTGCCCCAAAAGAAAGGACATCAACACCGCATTTCCAAGTCATATCCGCTGGAGAACAATTAAGGGCAACCAACGCATTAGCAAAACGAGCACCGTCCATATGCATGCGTAGTCCAGAATTTTTGGTAATTGCCCCAAGTCTGCATATTTCATCAAGAGTATAAATTGATCCGGATTCTGTGGCCTGTGTAAGGCTCACGGTGGCAGGCTGGGAAGAGTGCATATCACCGACTCTGTGCTTCACCCCCCACTTCAACGCTTCAGGATCAATCTTTGAATCGACACCATCGAGCGTAAGGACACGTGCTCCCGGGTTAAAAAACTCCGGTGCTCCGCACTCATCATGATTAATGTGTCCATCATGATGGCATAATACTGCTCCCCATGGTGGGGTTATCGAACTCAAGGATAAACAGTTTGCAGCTGTACCTGTAGATACAAAAAAAACACGCACGTCTTTTTCAAATACATCGGACAACATCTTTTCAGCTTGTCTTGAGCATTTATCCCGTCCGTACGGGTCTGCCTGTCCCTCGTTGCAACGAGCCATTGCTTCTAAAACTTGTGGGGAAACACCGGCCAAATTATCGCTGGTGAACGCAGTATTATATGTAGACATGTAGGGGGCTCCTCATGATTCTCTAATAGATAAATTAGGAACTGGAGTATGCAAGATAGTGTCACTCCTGCATTGTAAAATATTGCAGCGCACCACCACCCTAAAACCATATAAACTTGAATTATATAGAATTATTGAAAAAGCATTCTTTATTCTATCCAACAAAAAGAGAAGAGCGGGAGAACACATGTTCGCCCGCTCTTCTCACCAAAACCATCTGTTAGCTGCAAGTCCCGAATAATCTTGCAGCGACAGAACTTAAGCCGCAGCTATGAAGCTCACATGAGCCTCTTCACATTAAAACTTAAGTGTGCCCTTGAAGGACTGAGCAAGTGATTCGCAGTTATCTGCAACCAAAACGTTTGCGCCGGAAGCGATAATAAACTGCTCATCACCTGTAACTTCACCCAGACAACCATAAGTCTGTCCAGCAAAGATCTTTTCAAAAGCTTCTACTTTGTCTTCCGGTACAGATACAACCAGACGGGAAGCTGACTCAGAGTAGAGAACTTCTGTTGAATTCATTTCTTCAATTACCGGCACAGCATCAAGATTGATCAGTGCACCGGTACGGCCTGCAAGTGCCATCTCTGCAAGAGCAACACCAAGGCCACCATCAGAACAGTCGTGACAAGCGTTGATAACGCCTTCACCGATTGCTTTATAAACAGCACGGTAACGTGCCAGTGCGGATTCAGCATCTACTTTAGGGAACGCAGCAGCGCTGATGCCCAGTTCCTCAGCAACTTCAGAACCAGCTAATTCGCGTGCTGTTGCACCGAGAACGTAGATTTTGTCACCGTCATTTTTAAAGTCAGACGTGGTTGTTTTGTTCACGTCTTTAATAACACCCATGACAGAGAAGAGTACTGTCGGCGGGATAGAAATCTTTACACCACCGCCGGTGTAGTCGTTCTTCATGGAGTCTTTACCGGAGATACATGGTACACCATATGCGGTACAGAAATCTGCAAGAGCTTTGTTAGCACGAACAAGCTGTGCAAGCTTGTAGTGACCATCCGGAGTCTTTTCAGACTGTACTGGGTCACACCAGCAGAAGTTATCTACACCAGACATAAAGTCTACGTCACCGCCGACTGCAACTGCGTTACGCACAGCTTCGTCGATAACGTTTGCCATCATCCAGTATGCATCATAATCGCTCAAGGTAGGGTTAATACCGTGTGAGAGCACAATACCGCTTTCGGAGTCGAGAATAGGACGCACAACACCGGCATCGGAAGGACCGTCACACTTAACGCCAACCATCGGCTTAATTACGCTGCCACCTTTAACCTCGTGGTCATACTGGCGAACAACATACTCTTTAGAACAAATATTCAAACGTGCGAGCATGGACTTAAGCAGGTTACCCTGCTCTGCGTCTGCAACACTCACGTCTTCATCTTTGTATGCAGGACGTTCCCAAACGGCTTTAAGTTCCATCTGTGGAACACCATCATGCAGGAATTCCATGCTGAGATATGCAACCGGCTTATCACCGTAAGTTACATGGAAGTAACCACTGTCGGTAAATTCACCCATAGCGCTAGCTTCCACATCCATGCGCTCAGCAAGCGCCATGAATTCGTCAAGCTTCTCAACAGGAACAGCAAGAGTCATGCGCTCCTGTGCTTCAGAAAGAAGAATTTCCCACGGACGCAGACCGTCATACTTCAGTGGTGCTTTGGAAAGATCCAGACGACAACCGTTGGTATCCTCAGCCATTTCACCTACAGAAGAAGAAAGACCACCAGCACCGTTATCAGTGATAGCGTTGTATAAGCCCATGTTACGGGCACGCATGATAAAATCGTATGCTTTACGCTGGGTGATTGGGTCACCGATCTGTACAGCGGTCGCTGGAGATTCTTCGTGCAGTTCTTCAGAAGAGAAGGTTGCGCCGTGAATGCCGTCTTTACCGATTCGGCCGCCAACCATAACGATAACATCGCCAACCTGAGCAGCTTTTTCGTAACCAGGACGACCAGCAACAACTTTAGGGATCATACCCACGGTACCACAGTATACAAGAGGCTTACCAAGGTAGCGCTCTTCAAAAACGATTGAGCCGTTTACAGTAGGAACACCGGATTTGTTACCACCGTGTTCAACACCTTCACGTACACCTTCAAGAACACGACGAGGATGGAGAAGACGAGGAGGCAATTCACCTTCATGGAACGGAGAAGCAAAACAGAACACGTTGGTGTTACAAACGAGGTCTGCACCAATACCTGTTCCCATAGGGTCACGGTTTACACCCACAATACCGGTAAGTGCTCCACCGTATGGGTCAAGCGCGGAAGGAGAGTTATGAGTTTCTACCTTGATGCACACGTCATGGGTTTCGTTGAAGTCGATAACACCAGCATTATCCTTAAATACAGAACGACAGAAGTCTTCTTCACCCTTGTTCTGACGGATAGTTTTGGTGGAGCCCATTACGTATGTTTTGTAGAGACTGTCGATAGTCTCCTGCTCACCGGTTTCTGTATCGGTGTAGTCAATCTTGGAAGCAAAAATTTTATGTTTGCAGTGCTCAGACCAAGTCTGTGCAAGTACTTCTACTTCAGCATCACTTGGTTCT
Source organism: Halodesulfovibrio marinisediminis DSM 17456 (assembly GCF_900129975.1). Lineage (NCBI taxonomy): Bacteria > Pseudomonadati > Thermodesulfobacteriota > Desulfovibrionia > Desulfovibrionales > Desulfovibrionaceae > Halodesulfovibrio > Halodesulfovibrio marinisediminis. Next base: position 8,493 of record NZ_FSRG01000005.1, on the reverse strand, counting down.
GCACTTAATCCAGCCTTTTCACGTTCAGCCACAACTTCAGGGCTGGTGTAGTAATCGCGGATGGTATGTAATTCTTCCAAGGAGAGAGCAAGAGTATTTTCACGGGAAAATGCCATCAGCTCTTCGTCCGACATGGTAGAAAATGGCAGGGTTACAACTTCATCGTTTGCCTGACCGGAAACACGGGCAGCTACAGCAGCAAAGCCCGGCTCTTTCTGCCAGTCTGCTTTACTTTTGTATTCAAAACGCTGAATCAGTTCGTTTGCCAGCACATCACGGCCGATAGATGCAATCTGCTCTTCTGTGAAATCGCCGTAAATGTGGTACTGATCTGCAACATATACAGATACAGTTTCGCGATCTGCAAGTTCCAGAACAATAGCAATTGTTTCCCGCGCTGTGCGGCCTTCGTTGTCTGTTACACCCGGACGGAACCCTACTTCGAGTACCCAGTCTGCCTGACTGGATACCGGAGAAAGTGCCGCGTCCTGAAGTACGGGATCATGCAGAGCAGCCTCACGCACAACAGTTTCAAGCTGTTCTTCTGTAAGACCATCCACAGTAAACACCTTGACCTGACGAACCTCTTTTGCGTCAAATCCGAGAGCTTCCCTGATCTTGTTAGCAGTTTTGATACCCTGAGTATCAACAACACCTTCTCTAAGACCAGCTTCAATGCGCCGCAGCATGTATTTTCTCCTGATGCTTGCTGAAATTAACGGGCAGACTCCATGCCTTCCCGCTGTGTTTTGAAAGAGTAAACACACCAACACAGAATCCTTCCGGCTGTGATGGCGGGGGGTATACCCCATTTATACACAAAACCCAAAACTGTCCGCTTGAGACAGGTCGGTACAACCCAAGACAGTTCTAACACAAAAAACGTCTGCCGCTGGCGGCTAAGGACAGTATCCCTTGTGGGGATACCGTGGGCAAAACCCACCTGCCCACCAGAGACAAAAACATTCTACCACAAAAGTAAAAGGCCGCAGAGTCTCCTCTACGGCCTTATTGTTTATGCGCTACGTGATTTCACGTATTCTAAAGTCTGCAACAGTATCTTTCGTTCAGGACACGCTGGCAAAATTTCAAGCGCCTGCTGTGCCTTTTCCAAATAAGAATCAGCAAGTTCGCGAGTTGCATTATCAAGACCAAGCTCACGAATCTGCGCTGCAACAGAACAAATTTCTTCTTCAGAGAAGGTGCCTGCTTCAAACTTGGTTACAAAGTCTGTTCGTTCTGCACCTTCAAGAGTTGCAAGGTACATATGCAAAGGTGGAGTCAGCTTACCTTCACGCAGGTCGCCTGCCACCGGTTTGCCAATTGATTTAGTTGAAATAGCAAAATCGAGAGCATCATCAACAATCTGAAAAGCAATACCAAGGTTCATACCGAAGTCAGATGCTGCTGCAATCTGCTCCTCTGTACCACCTGCTTTAACTGCACCTAAGATACATGATGCCTGTAACAGAAATGCTGTTTTTCCTTTGATAATATCGATGTAAGTTTGCTGAGGATGATCGGTTGATCGCAGGAATTCGATCTCTTCGATCTCTCCAGTCGCAGTTTTTACGATTGCCTCTGCAATGCACTGTGTAAGACGCGCATCATTATAACGAGCAACCACAAGGTTTGCCTGCGCAAGAAGCACATCACCAGCAAGCACAGTTTTGGTGTTACCAAATTGTGTGTGTGCAGCCGGTTTACCTCGGCGCAGTTCTGCATCATCAATAATATCATCATGCAGTAACGTTGCAGAATGGAGCAGCTCTACAGAACAGGCAAGCGGGTAAATATCATCATCAGTGTACCCGAGAGTTGCAGCAGTAAGCAGAGTAAGCAAAGGACGCAGCCTTTTGCCTCCGGCAGTAAGCACATGGGAAACAACTGGCTGAACTAATGCGTTAAGATGAGCAGTTTCAGCTGCCAACGTCGCATTAATTTGCGGTTGTTTTGACGTAAGGTACTCTAAGAGTTCTTGCATAGAAAAGCTTCCATCGAAAAAACGTGAATCTAACATCTTAGAAACCATTGTAAAAAAAGTGCCGATTCAAGCGGCACCCTGTTTTACAATACCTTCTAAACAAAAAGCTCTCTGGCAAATCTACCAAGAGCTTGTAGTGCATCGTCCAACTTCCAGTGTTCTGCCTTACGGGAACCTACTAGATTTGACACGGTGCGAAGCTCAAGAAAAGGAATCCCGGCTTGAAGACAAGCAAGCGCAATAGAGAACCCTTCCATATTTTCTGTAAGCGGATTGTACCGCTCTGTCAGCATACGGGCACGCTCTTCTGTTCCGGTAACACCGGACACGGTCATGCTCGCGCCTTTGAGTAACTCCCTAGGGGGGGATAAATCAAGTAGTCTGAACGCTTTTTCCGGCTCAAGCTCCATTCTATCCCACACGGTATACGGACCATCAACTCCATTATACTCCCATAAGGGAAATTTAATACCTTCAGGGTCAATACCGTCTGCCGTATGCAGCCCGTACTCCGGCCAAATTTCGGAATCAGCAACTACTAAACTGCCTAACGGAGCTTGCTCTAAATCAAAACTTCCTGCAACCCCAAGGTTTAAAACACCAGTAATGTCCTTACGCTCACCGAGAATTCTGCCAATGCTCAATGCAGCATTAACAGGCCCGACCCCGGTGACAACAAGCAGACATTGGTGATTATTAACAGGCGTTTCGCAACATTCCCCCATGCTAGGGAATTTGCAACCAATCCGCCCACGCCTGTTAAACCCCAGCAAGACAGCTTTCATTTCAGTTTGAGTAGCTGTTGCGATAACCAGTGTCATTTAATTTTTTCCAAAGTAAAGTTAACAAGAGTGCCACCCAGCGAAAGCTCACCGACTATGTGGGCATCACGCAGTCTTGCAATACGCTCAATGCGTCTACGATCATCTTCTGTGGCAGCAACAATGAGCTGTGTGCCTTTTTCCATCTTTTTCAGAAGCGAACTCGCTTCGAAATACCCAGTTCAGCAATCTTTTCTACAATCTACGCGCAAAGGTCCAGCCATCGTCACATTCTCCAAAGTTCTAACCCTGCTGCCTCCATTACAGCAGGCTCGAAAAATCCTTTCACATCTAACACTAAAGTATTTCCGGTATCCCGGAACCACTTGAGCAGCTGTTTTGGCTGGATAAAAGAATACTCCTCGTGCGGTACTGCGACAATAACAGCATCCAACTGCTGAAAGTCTTTAAGGTGATTCAACGAAATTTCATATTCGCGAATAGCCTGCTCGTTATCAGCAATAGGATCATGCACGAGTGCTTCAATGCCGTATTCTTTCAATTCTCTGATGATATCTATCACGCGGGTATTGCGTATGTCTGGTACATTTTCCTTATAGGTAAACCCTAAGATGCCAACTTTTGCATCACGTACTGAAACACCTCTCCGGATAAGTTCCTTCACGCAAGATTCAGCGACAAACTTGCCCATGGAGTCGTTAATACGTCGACCGGCAAGAATAACCTGCGGATGGTACCCAAGTGATTCAGCTTTAAAAGTCAGGTAATACGGGTCTACCCCTATGCAATGCCCACCTACAAGCCCCGGTTCAAACGGCAGAAAATTCCATTTTGTTCCAGCTGCTTCAAGCACTTCGCCTGTATCAATCCCTAATCTGTCAAAGATGATTGCCAGTTCGTTCATTAAAGCAATATTCAAGTCACGCTGTGTATTTTCAATGACTTTCGCTGCTTCGGCAACCATTATGGAGCTGGTAGCATGCACACCGACAGGAATTATCCTGCCATACAGCCCTGCCAACAACGCTGTAGTCATGTCGTCTGAACCGGCAACTATTTTAACGACATTCTCAAGGGTATGCACCTTGTCTCCGGGATTGATACGCTCCGGCGAGTAGCCGACAGTAAAATCCCTGCCAAACCGCATTCCGGATACATTCTCCAGCACAGGAACACACTTTTCTTCCGTGGCTCCCGGCCATACCGTTGACTCAAACACTATAACCGAATCAGGCTGCATAAAAGAAGCAACAGTTCGTGTCGCCATGAGTAACGGAATTAAATCCGGTGTATGGTGTGCATCAATAGGCGTCGGCACCGCTATTATGTGCACACCCGCTTTTCCCAAAAGCTGCGGGTCAGCAGTAAAATACGCAGTACTGTTACTGAGAGCTTCAGAAGAGACCCCACCGGTTCGATCTTCTCCACGGCGCAATTCCTCTATGCGCTGTGCATGTTGATCGTACCCGATCACAGAAAAATGTTTCGCCAAAGAAATAGCAAGAGGTAAACCGACATATCCAAGGCCAATAACGGCAACAGGAACATCTCCAGACACAATCCGTTCAAAAGATACCATGTCTACTCCTCGTTACCTGCTGGACTTAACTGCCTGTGTATGAAAAAACAGGCTCCATGCAGATCGATTGGAATTTACTACTTACAGCGCTGGGGCTTGCATTTGTTCTCGAAGGTCTTCCTTACGTCCTTTTTGCGGACAAACTCCCTAAATACTTACGTGAGATTGCAGAACGCGGCCCTAACGCATTGCGCTACATGGGGTTAACCGCCATGTCTGTCGGTGTTCTGCTTGTTTGGCTTATGCGCCATTAAGCGCACCGCATTTCTACAATACGCCTACCCCGTTAGAAATAACGGGGCGTTTCCTGTTGCACAAAATGCGACAGGCTTCCTTATGCCTTCCAGTCGACTACTCAGCCTTCTTCTGTGCCACGTGCAAGTATACAATGCCTGATGTCATCGGCTTGTAATACACACGGTCAAAACCGGATTTCATCATTTCCGTACTCAACTCAGAGGCTGTCGGAAACGCCATGATGGTATCGGCAAGATACTGGTATGCACCGGAATCTCCAGAAAAGACTTTACCAATCATAGGAAGAATTTTGTTAAGGTACAGATTGTAAAAGCCCTTCCATACAGGGTGCTTACCAGTACCAAATTCAAGAATACACAATCTTCCGCCCGGCACAAGTACTCGATGAAGTTCTTTAAATGCGTCTTCACGCGGAATAATATTGCGGATTCCGAAAGATATTGTTGCGCAATCTACACTATTGTCCGGTAACGGAAGCGTTCTGCCATCCGCATGTACTGGAAAGATGCGTCGATCGCGTCCCTTTGTCAGCTTCTTGCGGCCAGTGGTCAGCATAGGACGACAATAATCCAGTGCTGCTACTTTAGTCTGCGGATGCTGGCGGACAATTTCTAAAGAAACATCCATAGTCCCAGCAGCAAGATCAAGCATCAGACCGGTTTCTCCCGGAACAGTTGCCTTAACAAGCTGCTGGCGCCAGTAAAAATCCATTCCGCCGCTAAGCAGATGATTCAAAAAGTCATACCAGCGGGCAATACGGCTAAACATGCCGGAAACTTCACGGGCATGTTCGTTTGGTGAACATTGCATGTGCTACAAAGCCTACTCTTCGTTTTCTGTTTCGTCTTCACATACAGTAGAAGAAACAACTTCAAATACCGCAGGAAACACTTCGCTGATATTAGAAGGTGAAACGCGGCCTGTTTCAATGAACTTTACCACTATTTCCTTAGTTACCTGTATTGCTTCTTTTTTTGCCTTATCCATATTTCACCTCTAGTTACTGCAGGGCACTCCTGCAGCATATGCATGATGAAAAACCCCCGCCCGTGGGGGAATGGTTTCAACCTACATAGATAAAAACCGGGCGGGGTAAAAAGGAAGAAACCTGCTAAGCCACTCCCTTTTTCTCAATAAGCCGTATACCACTAACAAGTTAGAGAGTCGAGCATGCACTAGTACACTTATCCTGTTTTTCCGCTGCAAATTCTATATCTTAATAAAAGATAGACAAAGAAATAGACTCTAACATGCATAAAAAGCTTGATTTCTTATCAGTAAGAATTATTGTTAAGAAAAGAAGTCAATTGGAGGCGCATATGGCAAGATTTCGTGCACTAAAAACTGAACTACGTTCCATGCTAGAACAACCAGACTGGGAAGCTTCCTTACCACAAATAGTTTCTATGCCAGCCACGCAAACCATCGGTCCGCTCATGTCGTTTTTTTTATTCGGCGGAGAAATGAAATGGCGAGCAGTTACAGCGTTTGGATTAGTTATGGGCCAACTTGCTAAAGAAGATATTGAACAGGCACGAATCGTTATGCGCCGATTGCTCTGGCACATGAATGAAGAGTCCGGAAACATCGGGTGGGGCATTGCAGAAGCAATGGCAGAAGCAATGTTCAACAATGCGACTTTAGCAAATGAATACCACAGGATGTTGCATTCATATATCTTGGAAACCACAGATGATGACAACTATCTTGATCATCCTCCGCTTCGCAGAGGCGTTTATTGGGGACTTGGCAGGATGGCGATGAAATTTCCAGAACTTATGCTTCCATCCGTGAGAGCTTTATCGTGGGGGCTACAAGACGAAGATGGGGTAGGTCGAGGACTTGCGGCATGGGCACTTGGATTTTTGGGCTCAGAAGCCAACATCCCAGCACTAAAGTGCCTGCTTGAAGACACCTGTCCCGTAGAACTTTTTGATGATCGAAAAACTCATTGTACTTGCGTCGCCCAACTTGCCCAAGACGCGATCAAGCAAATAGAATATCGATGCAATAATACGTAATACTGACCTCTAAAAAAAAGGGTGGAGTTTATAGCTCCACCCTTTTTGTTAATGCATTTTTTTATCTTTGTTAAAAATACCTTCCAACATCAGTGCCAATGCGCCGTCACCAGTTACGTTACAAGCAGTACCAAAACTGTCCTGCAACGCAAAAATTGCCAACAACAAAGCAACACCAGCTGGATCAAATTGCAGCACACCCACAACAATACCCAGAGAAGCCATTACAGTACCTCCAGGAACACCTGGAGCACCAATAGCGAAGATGCCGAATAAAGCGATGAAAAGGCACATTGTGCCCACAGAAGGCAGTGTTCCATACAGCATCATGGAAATAGTCATCGCAAAAAATGTTTCTGTCAAAACAGAGCCACACAGGTGCACTGTAGCGCCGAGTGGAACCATAAACTCTACGACACTCTTTGAAAGAACTTTGGATCGTGCAGCACATTCAAGAGACACAGGAAGAGTTGCAGCACTAGACATGGTACCCACAGCAGTTAGGTACGCTGGCGAGTAATGACGAAGAACTTCGAGCGGGTTACGCTTAGAAATAAGACCGGCGATAGTGTACAGCACTGTAAGCCAAATAAGGTGGCCAAGAATTACAATAAGTACAACTTTCAAGAACACTGGGAGCTGCTTGGTAAGTGTTCCTTCGTAAGCAAGGCCAGCAAAGGTAGTAGCAATAAAGAATGGAAGAATTGGAATAATAATACGGCTTACAACCTGCATCATAATTCTTTCGAAGTCGTTAAAGATATGCTCAAAAGTTTCAGCTTTAGTCCAAACAGTCGCCAGACCGAAAACAAGTGCGGTAATAAGTGCAGTCATTACCGACATTACCGGTGGAATATTTAATTTAAAAAGCACTTCCGGTAACTCATGCAGCGCATCTACTTTAGTCGCAATAGAAAGATGCGGAATAAAGACGTAACCTGCAATAGCAGCCATAGAGGCAGCACCAACTGCAGAAAGGTACGCAAAGCCTACGCCAGTAAACAGCATTGAACTAGCATTCCGTCCAAGACGAACAATTGCTGGTGCAATAAAAGCAATAATAACGAGTGGTACAGTGTAAAAAATGAACTGACCGAGAACATACTTTAAACTTACAACTACTTCCATCACACCAGTGTTTGCAGTAAGACCGACCGCAACACCCGCAGCAATACCAAGCAGCAATTGCAAAATTAAACCGAACTCTCCAAATCGTTTAAAAAACGACATGATCACTCCTCCAGTAAACTAATGGGGATTAAGTCAATGACACAAGAGTGGCTGAGATATTCTCTTTCTTAATTATCTAATTAAGCTAATACATTTTATCTCTAGAACATTCGCAACCTATGTTCATACAACAACGCCACAGTCAGCAGACAATGCAATAGTGAATACTAAATGCGGACATTTGCTTACGAGCGCGGTTAAATTGAGTCAATCTCTTTCTATAACCATCAATATTTTCAATTGGTTTCCGCAACTCAATAGATACAAGATTGTCATTTTCACGATGTGAAAAAATGAAAACAAAAAACGCCCACTAGCTTCAAAGCCAACGGGCGCTCACAACGTCACTGCGTACTATCGACCAACCAAAAAAAAGACCGCGTTTCGCTTGAAACGCGGTCTTAGAAATAAATCTTGGCAGCGACCTACTTTCCCACAGGCTCCCCTGCAGTATCATCGGCGATGGTCGGCTTAACTTCCGAGTTCGGAATGGGATCGGGTGTACCCCAACCTCCATGGCCACCAAGAAAAATATGTCGGGTCAGTCAGTTCTTTGGAAAGGCGAGCAATATTTACCTTGCTGCCACATCAAAGGGCTAACCCTGAAATATAATCTTAAGGGAGGAAAAGAATGATTTT